>NZ_MUNZ01000054.1 GCF_002001205.1 Hydrogenophaga sp. A37 | reverse complement strand
CTCCTGGTTCGACGACACCCACGCGCTCATCGCCGGCTCGCTCTTTGTCGCGCTGGGCATGACCATGTTCGGCCACGCCGGTCTGCTCACCGGCGGCGTGGCGGGCGTGGCCTTTCTCGCCAGCTACGCCACCGGCCTCGCCTTCGGCCTGTTTTTCTTCCTGTTCAGCCTGCCGTTTTTCGTGCTCTCGTGGTACCGGCTCGGCCCGGCGTTCACCTTCAAGAGCTTTGGCGCCGTGGCGCTCGTGTCTGCCTGCACCACGCTGGCGCCCAAAGTGGTGCGCTTTGAGCTGCTCAACCCCTGGGTCGCCTCGGTGCTCGGCGGCTTTTTGATCGGCTTCGGGCTGCTCGCCCTGCTGCGCCACCAGGCCAGCGTGGGCGGCGTCAACATCCTGGCGCAATGGCTGCAGCAGGCCAAAGGCTTCAGCGCCGGCAAGGTGCAGATGTGTGTGGACCTGGTGGTGGTGCTCGCGGCGTTCTGGGTGCTGCCGCCCATGCAGGTGGCGCAATCGGTGGTGGGCGCGGTCGCCATCGGCGCCATCCTCGCGCTCAACCACCGGCCGGGGCGTTACCTCGGGGTGTAGGGCGCCAGCGCTGCGCTGTGCGATGCTCGGCGGCATGAAAGCCGTCAACTCCCCCATCCGCTGGATCGCTGCCTTCGAAGCGTTCAAGGGTCTGGTGGTGGTGCTGGCCACCACCGGTGTGCTCGCGCTGGTGCATCACAACCTTCACGCCATGGTCGTTCGGCTCATGGCCCACACCCACCTCAACCCCGCCGCCCACTACCCGGGCTTGGTGCTCGACGCCATCGACCACCTGCAAGACGCCCGCCTGCAGTGGCTGGTCCTGGGCGCTCTGGCCTACGCCGTGCTGCGATTCGCCGAAGCCTGGGGCCTGTTCTTCGAGAAAGCCTGGGCCGAAGTGCTGGCCGCCGGCAGCGGCGCCATCTACGTGCCGTTCGAGTTGGCCGAACTCGCGAAGCGCCCCACCGGCCTGGGGGCCGCGCTGCTGGTCGTCAACCTCGCCGTGGTGGCCGTGATGCTGCGGGCGCTCTGGCGCCGGCGGAGTACCGCAGCGGCCTGATCGCCTGTGCCATGCCTTCTTCCAAACTCCTGCTTGAATCCGAGGCCGGCGTCCTGACCCTGGCGCTGAACCGCCCCGACAAACTCAACGCCATCGACAACGCGCTGGCCGAGGCCCTGCTCGACGCCCTGAATGCGGCGGCCACCGACCCCTCGGTGCGCACCATCCGCTTGCGGGGCAACGGCCGCGCCTTCTGCGCCGGCCGCGATGTCGGCGCAGCGCCCACCGACCGGGACCTGGAGCTGGTGCAGGCGGTCTCGCGCGCCATCGTGGCCCACCCCCGACCGGTGATCGCCGCCGTGCACGGCTGGACCGTCGGCGCCGGCTTCGAGTGGATGATGAACGCCGACATCGTCTACGCCGCGGCAGATACCCGCTTCAAGCTGCCCGAAGCGTCGCTGGGCGTGTTCGTGACGGGCGGCCTCGTGACCACGCTGCCCTCCGCCATCGGGCCGATGCGCGCCAAGGCGCTGATGCTGCTCGGCGAGACCTTCGACGCGGCGCAGGCGCTCGACTGGGGGCTCGTCTACCGCTGCGTGCCGGCCGACGAACTCGACGCGGTGTCACTGGCCGCAGCGCGGCAGATTGCGGACCTCAAGCCCGAGGTGGCGACGCAGTTCAAGCGGGTGCTGAACCAGTTCGGGCTCGAACAGTTCGATCGCGCCGTCGAAGAAGAGTCCAGGGTCCAGCGCCTGCTGGGCCGCGATGACCTCGGGCGCTGACCCGCTCTGACGGCCCGGTCTGCCCAGCCCTCAGTTCGCCGGCCCGCCCGCCTTCCTCACGATGCGGTCCCAGTCTTTCAGCGTCTGTTGCAGGCGGTTTTTCGCGTCGGTGTGGCTCTTGCCGAAGGTGTCTTGCAGCCGCTTGCGCAAGGCCTCGTCGGGCGGCGTCGCGGCCAGCGCCTTGAGCCGGTCGATCACCATCATCACCACCTGAAAGCTGCCCGACTTCACCGCCATCGTCAGCGGCGTCTGCCCGTCGGCCGACGCGTCCAGCACGTTGGCCCCGTGTTCGATCATGTGCTTCACCACCCCGGGCTTGCCCTCTGCACAAGCCCAGTGCAGCGGCACCAGCCCGCCGTCCAGCCGCGCGTTGAAATCGGCGCCGGGCGCGAGATGCTCCGCGGCCAGGGGCCAGCCGGAGGCTTTGATCATCTGTTGGAGTTGCCAGGGGGTCATGGGGGGGTGCGTGTCGGGTGGGATTGAATCCGCCGAGGGTATGCGATGTGGCGAGCAGTTTTTGGCGAGGCTTGCGACCTTGCTCGACGACTGCGATTGTGGGTATCCTGCGTTTCAACCGTTTTAGTCAAAGTCGGGCCCGACATGGATGAGCAGAGCCAATTCGAGCAGTTGCTGCATGTACTCAGGGCAGTGCTGCCTCCAGCTGTCGTCACAACTTGCGAGAGCCTCAATGTGCACGGCGAGTGGGAACTTGCACTTGGCCATTGCAAGGCTCACTTGCGAGGCATACAACTTTCGGAATCAGCTGCCGCGCTAGTAGCCGCCTGCGAAGCTCGCTTTGGCAGGAAGCCAACCGATGTAGGCCCTTCCGCAGAAACATAGCCGATATGCGCCCCGTGGTAGCACAACTCATCGCTCTTGGCCAGTTCCCAAGTGAAGCCAATGCATCGGTGCCACGCGTTCACGCATTCGAGTCGTTGTTGACGACGATAGAGGCGCCGCGATTGTGGGTAACCTTCGCATCCAACGTTCAAATCATGAGGGGGGAGCTCATCCATGTCTACCGCTACAAAAGATCCTGCCAGGCAGCTTGCTCGAATGGACTTGCTGCGCGGCCTGAGAAGTTGGTGCAGTGGGCTCAGCGTCGTTTTCCTTGCTCTGGCGTTCATGTCGCTGGCAAACACCGTAAGCAGCCCGAAAACATGGACATCTTCTTTTAACGCGCTCGCAGCCAGCGGAGCATTTGTCCAGTATGGCGGCTGGCTTGCGGCAGTTGGGGGCCTTTTCCTGTTCATTGCGCTGCTCGTCTCATACCTTCTCCGAAGGATGGAGCGATGACGTCTGACTGGGCGGTCAAGGCCGCAGGAGATGTCAATGCCTGACCACACTTCCGAACCCTCCAGCTCACAGTCCCAGCGCGCCTGGCTCTACTTGCTTCTTGGATTCACCGGCGGCGGCCTGGGCGCTCTGTTGGCGCTGTTTGCCGGTGCCGCTTCCTGGCCGGACGCCAAGCTGTTCATCGTGCTGGGTGTTGCCATCGGCATTGCGCTTGCCGTTGCCCTGGCACCAAACCTGCTTAAACCCAGACACAGAGAGGCGAGTGCACCAAACCGGTGATTCGCTGCCTTGAAGACCGCTAGGGTTCCGGGCGCTGCTCATACATATATGTAGAGCGCGCCGTCTGGTCCGAGAGCAGTCGGCCACGATCGTGTGGCTCCACGGAGGGACAAAAGCCCGGGAGACGCTTCGCTGCTTGCGCACGAGCCTCTCTCGCCGTTTGTCCCTCTGGTCAGGAGCCCCGCATGTCCCAGCTTCCTCCCCTCGCGCCGTCCCTTGCCGGGTCAGCCGCTGCGTTGCCGTCGGCGCCAGCCCCGGTCGCCGCCGCAGCGTCAGCGCCCGCCGCCGCACCCACGCCCCCCACACCGAAGCGCCGCCGCACCGGCTTCTGGACGGTGCGTGCGCCGATCTCGCGCCGCGCCTACTGGGTGCTGGCCGTCACGGGGCTGGTCACGCCGTTGCTGATGTGGGCGGCGCTGGCGGCCTGGGGTGGCATGGACCCGACCTTCATGCCCTCGCCGCTGGCCGTGTTGTCCAAGACCTGGGACTGGGCGCTGGAGAACAACCTGCTGGAAGACATGGGCATCAGCGTCTACCGCGTGGTGGCGGGCTTCGTGCTCTCGGCGGTGATCGCGCTGCCGCTGGGGCTGCTGATCGGTTCGTTCCGTTCGGTGCAGGCGCTGCTGGAGCCGCTGACCGATTTGATCCGCTACATGCCGGCGGTGGCCTTCATTCCGCTGGTGATGCTGTGGGTGGGCATCGACGAGGGCTCGAAGATTTCCATCATCTTCATCGGTACCTTTTTCCAGATGGTGCTGATGGTGGCGGAAGACGTGCGCCGCGTGCCGGCCGCGCAGGTGGAGGCGGCGCAGACCATGGGCGCGAGCCGCTGGGAGCTGGTGGAAAAGGTGATCCTGCCCAGCGCCAAGCCGGCGCTGCTCGACACGCTGCGCATCACCATGGGCTGGGCCTGGACGTATCTGGTGGTCGCCGAGCTGGTGGCCGCGAACTCGGGCCTGGGCTACGCGATCCTGCGCGCGCAGCGCTTCCTGCAGACCGACACGATCTTCGCCGGGATCATCGTCATCGGGCTCATCGGGCTGGTGACGGACCAGCTGTTCCGCTGGCTGCACCGCCGCGCCTTCCCCTGGCTCTATCTGAAAGGCTGATGCGATGAACACCCTCCCCAAAATCTCGATCCGCGGCCTGTTCAAGCACTTCGACGGCGCGCCCACGAACGCGTTGGAGAACGTGGACCTGGACATCGGCGCCAACGAGTTCGTCACCTTCGTGGGCGCGTCGGGCTGCGGCAAGAGCACGCTGCTGCGCACCATCGGTGGGCTGGAGGTGCAGACCTCGGGCGAGCTGCTGGTGGACAACCGGCCGGTCACCGGCCCGGGCATCGACCGCGCCATGGTGTTCCAGCACTACAGCCTGTACCCCTGGATGACGGTGTGCCAGAACATCAAGTTCTGCCGCCAGCTCGCGGCGCACACGCAAGACCGCAGCTCCAGCGACGTGGAAGCGGCCGAGGGCCGGGCCGACGCGCTGCTGCGCCTGATGGGCCTGGAAGCCTCGGCCGGCGCCTGGCCCAACCAGCTTTCGGGCGGCATGCAGCAGCGCGTGGCGATCGCGCGGGCGCTCATGGGCCGGCCCGACATCGTGCTGATGGACGAGCCCTTCGGCGCGCTCGACGCGCAGACGCGCGAGGTGATGCACGACCTGATCCGCTACGTGCACCGGCTGGAGAAAGCCACCATCGTCTTCGTGACGCACGACGTGGAGGAAGCGCTCTACCTCGGCAGCCGCGTGGTGCTGATGGCGCCGCGCCCGGGGCGCATCGACACCATCTACGAGGTGCCCTTCGGCGACCAGCGCACGCAAGACCTGAAGTTCGCGCCCGAGTTCGTGCGCCTCAAGCGCGACATCCTGGAACGCATCCGCGAAACGTCCGGCATGAAGACCGACCTGGAGCAGCTGCAGCGCCTGAGCGGCGCAACCGCCGAAACCCTCTGACCTTCTGGAGACCCCATGAACACCCAAGACCTGCCCGACCCGCTGACCACCGTCTTGCCCAACCCGCCGCAGGCCGCGCCGGTGGACGCACCCGCGTTCTGGCAGCGCTTCCCCGCGCCCGCGCTGGCCGGCGTGGACACCAGCCAACTGATGTGGAGCGAGGTGGTGCCCGGCGGCAGCCACTGGAGCTGGCGCATGCCGCGCGGCAGCGCCATCCGCTTCGTGGCGCTGGAGGCCGGCGCCAACCTGAGCCTGGTGCTGTACAGCGCGCAAGAGAAGCTGGAGCGCTACAACATGCCCGACAGCCTGAAGGCGCAGCACACCGCGCACTACACGCGCGGCCACGTGCTGATGAGCGACATGGGCCGCAGCATGGCCAGCGTCACGGCCGACAGCCTGGGCTGGCACGACCCGCTGGGCGCCCTGCTCGACAACGAACTCATGGCCACAAAGTACGGCGAGCAGCGCTACGAGCAGGCGCGCAACGCCATGTACCGGTCCGGCAAGGACGGCCTGCTGATCGAGATCGGCAAATACGGCCTGACGCGGCGAGACCTGATCGCGCCGGTGAACCTGTTCAGCAAGGTGAGCGTGGATGCGCAGGGCCGCTTCGGCTTTGCAGCGCACCACGCGAAGGCGGGCGACTTCGTGGAGCTGCGCTTTGACATGGACGTGATCCTCGCCGTGTCCAGCGCGCCGCACGCGCTCGACCCGTCGCCGGTGTACGCGCCCAAGAAGGTGGGCCTGCTGGCCTGGCGCTGCGGCGCTGCGCCGGCCGACGACTTCTGCCGCGCCTTCCGCCCGGAAAACGCGCGCGCGCTGCACAACAGCGACATGTTGTACCTGTGAGGAGAAATCAGATGACCACCACCGCCACCGCCACCGACATCCGCATCCTCGAAAGCACGCTCGACCCGGCCCACGCCGTGATGGACCAGCGCCACCCCGCGGGCGAGCCCATCCTGTTCGCCGTCAACAAGGGCCAGACCCTGCGCATCGTCGACCTCGAAGGCAACCAGGCCGCCGATGTGATCTTCTACAACCGCGACGACCTGGCCGAGCACTACAGCGCGACCGACACCATGGTCCACCAGGGCGGCATCTACCTGACCACCGGCTCCGTCATCCGCAGCAACGACGGCCGACCCATGCTGACCATCGTGGCCGACACCTGCGGCCGCCACGACACCCTGGGCGGCGCCTGCGCGGCCGAGAGCAACACGGTGCGCTACGCGCTGCAGAAGAAGTACATGCACAGCTGCCGCGACAACTATTTGATCGCGCTGCAGCGCGCCGACATGGGCCTGACCAAGCGCGACCTGGTGCCCAACATCAACTTCTTCATGAACGTGCCGGTGACCGACAGCGGCGACCTGAAGTTCGACGACGGCGTGTCCGGCCCGGGCAAGTACGTGGAGATGCGCGCCGAGATGGACGTGTGGGTGCTGATCAGCAACTGCCCGCAGCTGAACAACCCGTGCAACGCGTACAACCCCACACCCATTCAGCTGTTGGTCTGGAACCCGGCTTGACCCTGATCTGAACCGTTGCTGCGGGACGGCCCGCAGCCGCACAACCCTTTCGCAGGACGGCCTGCCTTCTTCGTTCCAAGGTTGACCCCATGTTCAGCAAGGTCCTGATTGCCAACCGCGGCGCCATCGCCTGCCGCATCATCCGCACGCTCAAAGCACTGGGCGTGCAGAGCGTGGCCGTGTATTCCGAAGCCGACGCGCAGGCGCGCCACGTGCGCGAGGCCGATGAGGCCTACCTGCTCGGCCCGGCGCCCGCGGCGGAGAGCTATTTGCGCGCTGACCGCATCCTGCAGATCGCCCAGGACTGCGGCGCCCAGGCCATCCACCCCGGCTACGGCTTCCTCTCGGAGAACCCGGGCTTCGCCGAGGCCTGCGAGGCCGCGGGTATCGCCTTCATCGGCCCCACGCCGGCGCAGATGCGCGCCTTTGGCCTGAAGCACACGGCGCGTGATCTGGCGCAGGCGCGCGGCGTGCCGCTGCTGCCGGGCTCGGGCCTGTTGCAAGACCTCGCGCAGGCGCAAACCGAGGCACAACGCATCGGTTTCCCGGTGATGCTCAAGAGCACGGCGGGCGGCGGCGGCATCGGCATGCGGCTGGTGTGGAATGCCGCGGAACTCGCCGATGCGTTCGAGAACGTGGGGCGCCTCGCGCAGGCCAACTTCAAGGATGCCGGCCTGTTCATCGAGAAGTACGTGGAGCAGGCGCGCCACATCGAGGTGCAGGTGTTCGGCGACGGCGCGGGCGGTGTGATCGCGCTGGGCGAGCGAGACTGTTCGGTGCAGCGGCGCAACCAGAAGGTGATCGAAGAAACCCCGGCGCCGGGCCTGAGCGACGCGCAGCGCAGCGAGCTGCACGCCACCGCCGTGCGGCTGGCGCAGGCGGTGGACTACCGCTCGGCCGGAACGGTGGAATTCGTCTACGACGCGGCCACCGGCGCCTTCTACTTTCTGGAGGTGAACACGCGCCTGCAGGTGGAGCACGGCGTGACCGAGCAGGTGAGCGGGGTCGACCTCGTGGCCTGGATGCTGCAGCTCGCCGCGGGCGACCTGCCGCCGCTGGCCACGCTGCAACCCGTGCTGCGCGGTGCGTCCATCCAGGTGCGGCTCTACGCCGAAGACCCGGCGCGCAACTTCCAGCCCTGCGCGGGCTTGCTGACCGAAGTGGTGTTCCCTACCGATGCAAGGGTGGACGGCTGGGTCGAGCGCGGCACCGAGGTGCCCGCCTGGTACGACCCGATGCTCGCCAAGCTCATCGTCACCGCCGACACCCGCGAGCAGGCGTTGACAAAAATGGAAGCCGCGCTCGACGCGACGCGCCTGGCCGGTATCGAAACCAACCTGGGCTACCTGCGCCAGGTGGTGCGCAGCGCGGTGTTCCGCGAAGGCCGGCAGGTCACGCGCTTCCTCAACAGTTTTGACTACCGGCCCGCGACCATCGAGGTGCTGGAGCCGGGCGTGCAGACCAGCGTGCAGGACTGGCCGGGCCGCACCGGTTACTGGGACGTGGGCGTGCCGCCCAGCGGCCCGATGGACGCCTACGCGCACCGCCTGGCCAACCAGCTGGTGGGCAACGCGGCCGACGCGGCCGCGCTGGAGATCACGCTCGCCGGCCCCACGCTGCGCTTCAACACCGACGCCGTGGTGGCGGTGACCGGCGCACCCGTGAAGCTCACGCTCGACGGCCAGCCGGTGGCGATGTGGCAGGCGCTGCAAGTGAACGCGGGCAGCACGCTGGCCGTGGGCCGCACAGAAGCGGGCGTGCGCCTCGCGCTGGCCGTGGCCGGCGGGCTGGACGTGCCGGCCTACCTCGGCAGCCGCAGCACCTTCACGCTCGGCCAGTTCGGTGGCCACGCGGGGCGGCATCTGCGCGCGGGCGATGTGCTGCACCTCGCGGGCACGGCCCCTCACGTTGCCGCGGCCACACCCGCCGCGCTGATCCCCACCTACGGCCACCACTGGGACGTGGGCGTGCTCTACGGCCCCCACGGCGCACCCGATTTCTTCCAGCCCGACGACATCGCCACCTTCTTCGCCACCGACTGGAAGGTGCACCACAACAGCAGCCGCACGGGCGTGCGCCTGATCGGCCCCCGGCCGCAGTGGGCGCGGGCCGACGGCGGCGAGGCGGGGTTGCACCCCTCCAACATCCACGACAACGCCTACGCCATCGGCGCGATCGACTTCACCGGCGACATGCCCGTGATCCTCGGGCCCGACGGCCCCAGCCTCGGTGGCTTCGTCTGCCCGGCCGTGGTGGTGAACGCCGAGCTGTGGAAACTGGGCCAGCTGCGCCCGGGCGACACGGTGCGCTTCCACCGGCTCTCGCTGGCGCAGGCGGGTGAACGCGAAGCCGCGGTGGAAGCGGCGTTGTCGTCCCTGGCCGGCGCGCTGCCCGCGACGCCGAGCGACGACGCAGAGGCCCACACCACACCGGTCATCTTTGAGGACCCAGCCCGCGAAGACGTGCCCGCCATGGTGGTGCGCCAGGCCGGCGACCGCTACGTGCTCGTCGAGTTCGGCCCGCTGGTGCTCGACATCGAACTGCGCCTGCGTGTGCACGTGCTCATGACCGCGCTGAAGGAGCTGCAGGCCCAAGGCCAGCTGCCCGGCATCATCGACATGACCCCCGGCATCCGCTCGCTGCAGGTGCACTTCAACCCGGCGCTGATCGCCCGCGACGCGCTGCTCAAGGTGCTGATCGCCACCGAGGCCGCGCTGCCGCCGGTGGACGACATGGTGGTGCCCAGCCGCACGGTGCACCTGCCGCTGTCGTGGGACGACCCGCAGACCAAACTCGCCATCGAGAAGTACATGCAGTCGGTGCGGCCGGACGCGCCCTGGTGCCCGAGCAACATCGAGTTCATCCGCCGCATCAACGGGCTGGACAGCATTCACGAGGTGTTCAAGATCGTGTTCGAGGCGCCCTACCTCGTGCTCGGCCTGGGCGACGTGTACCTGGGCGCGCCGGTGGCCACGCCGCTGGACCCGCGCCAGCGCCTCGTGACCACCAAGTACAACCCGGCGCGCACTTGGACGCCGGAGAACGCGGTGGGCATTGGCGGCGCCTACCTCTGCGTCTACGGCATGGAAGGCCCCGGCGGTTACCAGTTCGTGGGCCGCACGCTGCAGATGTGGAACCGCTGGCGGCATGGTGAGGCTGGCTCGGTGTTCGAGCAGCCCTGGCTGCTGCGCTTCTTCGACCAGATCCGCTTTTATCCCGTGAGCCAGGAAGAACTGCTGCGCATCCGCGCCGATTTCCCGCACGGCGGCTATCCGCTGCGCACCGAAGAAGGCAGCTTCAGCCTGAAGGACTACCGCCGTTTCCTCGCCGACAACGCGGCCAGCATCGCCGCCTTCAAGGCCACGCAGCAGGTGGCGTTTGAAGCCGAGCGCGAGCGCTGGACCGCCGCTGGCCTGGCCGAGGTGGCGAGCGAGGCCGACGTGGAAGCCGCTGGCCCCGACAGCGAGATCGACCTGCCTGAAGGCGGGCGCCTGATCGCCACCAGCGTGCCCGGCAACGTGTGGAAGGTGGCGGTGAGCGAGGGCCAGCAGGTGCAGGCCGGCGACGTGCTGATGGTGATCGAGTCCATGAAGATGGAGTTCAACCTGCTCGCCCCCGCCAGCGCCACCGTGCACAAGCTCATGTGCGCCCAGGGCGGCTCGGTGGCCGCAGGGCAAAACGTGCTGGTGCTGATCGACGAATCGGTCTGACCGTTATTCAAAAAATACATTCAAGGAGTCCTTCATGAGCCCGAGCACCCTTTCCTTTGACACTCTTTCGTTCGATCTTTCCAGTCTGCAGGCCGCCTACGCCAGCGGCGCCACCGTGCGTGCCGTGATCGCCGAAGCCATGCGCCGCTGCGCCAGCGACACCAACAACGCCTTCATCCACCGCCTGACCGACGCCGAGATCGAACCCTTCCTCGCGCGGCTCGACGGCGTGGACCCGGCGAGCCTGCCGCTCTACGGCGTGCCCTTCGTGATCAAGGACAACATCGACCTCGCGCACATCCCCACCACCGCCGGCTGCCCTGAGTTCGCCTACACGCCCGGCGAGAGCGCCTTCCTGATCCAGCAGCTGCTGGCCGCGGGCGCGGTGCCGCTGGGCAAGACCAACCTCGACCAGTTCGCCACCGGCCTGAACGGCACCCGCTCGCCCTACGGCGCCTGCCAGAACGCCTTCAACCCCGACTTCATTTCGGGCGGCTCCAGCTCGGGCTCGGCGGTGAGCGTGGCCAAGGGCTGGGTGAGTTTTTCATTGGGCACCGACACGGCGGGCTCGGGCCGTGTGCCCGCGAGCTTCAACAACCTCGTGGGCCTGAAGCCCAGCATCGGTCTGCTGTCCGGAACCGGCGTGGTGCCGGCCTGCAGGTCGGTCGACACCGTGTCGATCATGGCGCTCACCGCCGCCGACGCGCAGGCGGTGCTCGCCGTGGCCGCCGCGTATGACGAGGCCGACGCCTTCAGCCGCAAAGCCGAGCCCTTCGGCGTGGACTTCTCGGCCGGCCCGTTCCGCTTCGGCGTGCCGCGCCCGCAAGACCTTGCCTTTTTCGGCAACGACGCGGCAATCGAACTGTTCGCGCAAAGCATCGAACGCCTGCATGCCCTGGGCGGCACCGCCGTCGAGGTGGACCTCACCCCCTTCCTCGAAGCCGCGCGCCTGCTCTACGAAGGCCCCTGGGTGGCCGAGCGCTACGTGGCCATCCAGGACTTCATCGACGCCCAACCCGAAGCCGTGTTCCCACCGGTGCGCACCATCATCGAAGGCGGCAAGGTCAAGACCGCCGTCGATGCGTTTGCGGCCAGCTACCGGCTGAAGGCGCTCAAGCGCGTGTGCGACGCCGTGTGGAAAGACATTGACTGCCTGCTCACGCCCACCGCCGGCACCATCTACCGCATCGCCGAGATGCAGGCCGACCCGATCCGCCTGAACTCGAACCTGGGCTACTACACCAACTTCATGAACCTGCTGGACTACGCCGCTGTCGCGGTGCCCGCAGGCTTCCAGGCCAGCGTCGACGCGCAAGGCCTGCCCTGGGGCGTGACCCTGGCCGCGCCCGCGTTTAAGGACGTGCCCCTGCTGCGCCTGGCCGACCGCTTCCATCGCGCGCAGGCGATGTCACTCGGCGCCACGGCCACGCCGCTGGTCAGCACCCCGTCCACCAGCACCACCGACCTGCCCAAAGGCAGCAACACCGCCGGTACCGTCAAGGTCGCGGTCTGCGGCGCGCACCTCAGTGGCCTGCCGCTCAACTGGCAGCTCACCCAACGCGGCGCGCGCCTGCTCGGCGCGGTGCAGTCCGCGCCCGAGTACAAGTTCTACGCCCTGGCCGGCGGCCCGGTCCAGCGGCCTGGCATGGTGCGCGTGGCCGAAGGCGGTGCCGCCATCGACATGGAAGTCTGGGAACTGCCCGCCGAACACTTCGGCAGCTTCGTCGACGGCATCCCCGCCCCGCTGGGCATCGGCAAGGTGAAGCTGGCCGACGGCAGCTGGGTCAGCGGCTTTGTGTGCGAGGCGATCGGGGTCGAGGGTGGGACCGACATCACGGCGCTGGGCAGCTGGCGGGCTTGGTTGGCGCAGCAGGGCTGAGGTGCTCGCTTTTGGCGCGAGCGACCGCAATGCCGCTGCGTGTCCGCGTAGAACGATCTGTTAGATCTCGACGCTCGCAAGTACCGTGAAGTCTTCAATAGCTACTCCATAAACTTCCCTGAACTTAGTCGAAGCCCACGCCTCTCTCTCGGAGACTGGATATTGGCTGCTTAACCAAGAAAACCCGTACTCGAAATCACCTGGGCTGACAATCCATTGGCGGGTAAGTTCATACGTAGACACCCACGCGTAAAAGGTATTGAACACGTTATGCACTGTGACCTCCGACCTGTTCTTGAAGGTCCTTGGGTACACATCTCCATCCTCTTTGTCCAGAAAGAGCGCGCGATGCTCTTCAAACAGGTCTAAGGCCCGTTCGGGGGGAAGATCGTCCGGGCCGTTCGGGGTCATGCAGATGCCTGGCCAACAGAAAAAGTGAGGCGTCTCGCTCTTCTGCAGTTGAAAGGCGAGGAACCGGCCGGAGAAGACGCGGACAGGAAGGTTCGGAAGGCCGAATTCGAAGGTTCTGTCTTCTTGAACCAGCTTAGACAACTCCGTACTTCGGCCGCAAGCTTCCCTGATGTGACGGGCGATTTCACTGGGAGGCATGAAGTCGCGAGCGCTGCTTAGTTCGTCAGAGAGCTCAACATACTCCTCGCGGGTGTAACCGCAGATGCGAGAGCTGTACTTGCTTGGATTTCGGCGGATTTCAGTGCACAGCGCTATGAAGCGCCATCCAGGGTCAACGATCTCCACGATGGACTCGAAATCAACAGGGTTGACCAGTAAACCTTCGGCTGGATTCAGGGCCAGATCACAGACAAGCAGGAAGAGGCCAACGGTTGGGCTCTTTGGGTCGGCCGGTTCTGAGAGTGTTGTGGCTCTCAGAAAGGTGTCGAAGGCCTCTACGTATACACCTTCCAACATGCCCAAGTCCTTGAAATCGGACCAGTTGTGTCGTTGGCCTCCAGCATGATGTAAGTATTGGATCTGAGAAACCCGAGCCTGTCCCTCGAAGATCTGCTTAGCGCCGACAGCGGGGAATTGAAGCTTCTTCCCTTCAGGACCTAGCGCGGTCTCTCGTGCATGTAGCCGCCTTGCAGCGTCTTGCCAGTTCCGAGGATCAGCGACCAGGTGGTGTTCTGGATCGATGGTGGATATGAGCAACGACAGCACGTTCGCGAGTGCTATCCAATACGAATGGCCTACGGATTCAAAATACGGGTCATCTATCACTGATGGTGCCGATTTAGGCTCGATGATGAGTCGCCGGCAGAACTCGATGTCGTGCCAGTTATTCAATATTTTGTTGAGCCGGGCCTTTGTTTCTGGTGTTATGTTCCCCTGCAATTCAGCGCTCATGTTGATGATGCGCAGGGGCTTCACAGGGCCGATCTCAGGCAGTGTGGCAATAAGATCGGGATGTGCGATGTGTGCCTGCGCTGGGTAAAGAAGACTAAGCATCAGGCCAGACGTCGTTCCAACATGCTGCCACCAGTGAATCGTCTCGTGCAGATATGTTGAGAACGCGAAGATCTGCTCGGTTGTCAGCCCGGTGACTACGCCTTCGGGCGCCGAATTCAAGGCGCGATGAATGTCCGGCCTCAGCCTTAAGACAAACCGGAGTGGGCTGTACATCCCTTTTGCTTGCACACAAGAGTACAAGTCAGAAGGAATTCCCCATGCTTCCTCGGTCAGCAGAAGCTCGGGAGCGGGATTGGGTTCAGCTTCCATAGTCGCTCAAGATTCCTCTAAAAATACAACCAGATCAACGCGTTACGCGCGATTTCCTGATTTTTATACAGGAGTAAGAAACCACGAAACCCGGAAGCCTCCCTCACTCCAAGGCGGTTCAAAAAGGCCAGTGGGTGTGACCGGTTAGCGGCATGAAGTCGAAAGCCTTCGGTCGCATCCAGACATTGATGGTTTGCTCCCAGCCTACAACAGCCTTGTTGTGAACCCTGCTCCTTTCGCCGCATCGGTTCAAACACCCAGGCCACCGACCTCTTCTCCTCACCATCACCTACCAGCCCGCGCCAAGCTCCGCCCCACCCGCTCACTCGCCCGGCGCAGCCGCTCCTTCAGCACGGGTGGCTCCAGCACATCAAACTCCACGTCCAGCGCCATGAGCCAGTAGACCAGCGAGTCCAGCTGGCCGGTGCCGCAGAGCATGAGGCAGTGCGCGTCGTCGATGGCTTCCAGCGTGGCGGCGGATGGGGGAATGGTCTTCGCCATCACCTCGCGCGGCTGGTGCAGCACCACGCGCGCCTGGTCGCCCTGCTGGTGCACGCCGGCCATCGCCCCGGTGACGTAGGCGCGCAGGTCGCCCGCTGGCGCGGGGCGCGGCGCGAAGTGCGCGCCGGTGCGGGGCGTGCCCTGCACGCGGTCGATGCGGAAGGTGCGCCAGTCGTCGCGCGCCGGGTCCCAGGCCACGAGGTACCAGTGGTTGCCGGTGTGCACCAGCCCGTGCGGCTGCACCTGGCGCACGCTGGCCTGGCCGCGCAGGTCGCGGTAGCTGAACCCCACCTGCAACTGGTCGCGGCAGGCCGTGGCCAGGGTGGCCAGCACGCCGGCATCGATGGTGGGCCCCATGCGCTGCACCGGCACGATGGCCGAGCGCAGCGCGTGCGTGCGGCGGCGCAGGCGGGTGGGCATCACCTGTTCCAGTTTCACCAGCGCGCGCAGCGAGCTTTCTTCCACACCGCTCACGGTGCCGGCCGCGGCAATCTGCAGGGCAATGGCCACCGCCAGCGCCTCTTCGTCGTCCAGCAGCAGCGGCGGCAGCGATTGCCCCGCGCGAAACGCATAGCCGCCCGCCACGCCACTGCTGGCGTGAATGGGGTAGCCGAGCTGGCGCAGCCGGTCGATGTCGCGCCGCAGCGTGCGCGGGTGCACCTCCAGCCGCTCGGCCAGCTCGGGGCCTGCCCAGTGGCTGCGCGTTTGCAGCAGCGACAGGACGCGCAACAGGCGCGAGGACGATGAAAGCATGGCTGCACTCTAACGATTTCTAACGTTTCCGCTGGCTATTGAGGGCCAAATCTGTCCGCAATGGGCGCGACATTGTGGCCACGGGTTCGGCACGGTGTCGAGCCCGCCACTCACACCTCAAAGGAGCCCTTCATGTCCAAGATCGTTCTCTACTGGCACCCCATGTCCAGCGCCACCCCGGTCGCCTGCGCCCTCGCCGAACTCGGCGTGCCGCACGAGCGCGTCAAGGTCGACATCACCACCGGTGAGCAGCGCCGGCCCGACTTCCTGGCCCTCAACCCCAATGGCAAGGTGCCGACGATGACGGTGGACGGCGCGCCGATGTTCGAGGCGCTGGCGATCGAGATGTGGCTGGGGCAGACCTACGGCGTCCAGAGCGGTCTGTGGCCCGCCGAAGGCACACCCGAACGGCTTCAGGCCATGGCATGGAGCACCTGGTCCTACGTGACTTACGGCGCGCAGCTGGTGCGGCTGCAGGCCGCGAAAGACATGGGCACGCCCGACGACGCCCACGGCACCGCAGCGCACAAAGCCTTGGACGAGCTGCTCACCGTGCTCGACGGGCGCCTGAACCAGAAGCCCTGGCTGCTCGGCGATGCGTACACGCTGGCCGACCTGATCGTGGCTTCGGTGATCGGCTACAGCGCCTACATCGGTGCACCGGTGGCAGGGCACCCGACCACGCTGGCCTGGCTGCAAAAGGTGCAGGCGCGTCCGTCGATGCAGATCGACGCCTGACCGGATGCCGGGTTGGCGAACGCCCCTGTGCTCAGGCACTCGCCTTTTGTACGGTGGCGCCGCCGGCTCGCAGCGCCTTGATGGTTTTGGCTGGCGTGTCGTCCGGCACCACCAGCAGTGACAGCGCGTTCATGGGCGCAATCACGAACGCAGAGGCGCTGAGCAGCTTCTCGCTGGACGAGAGCACGATGGTTTCCGCAGCCCTCGCGTGCAGGGCGCGCTTCACATCGGCTTCTTCGGCATCGCCCGTGCTGAGGCCCGCCTCGGGGTGTACGCCCGTCACGCCCAGGAAGAACAGGTCCGCGCGATAGCGTGAAGCCGCTTCGATGACCGACGCCCCCACATTCACCATCGAGTGCCGGAACAGCCGCCCGCCCAGCACGATGATGTCCACATGGGGGTGTGCGGCCAGTTCGACCGCGACATGGGGGCTGTGGGTGATCACCGTGGCGCGAAGGTCCGCCGGCAGGTGGCGCGCCAGCTGGATGGCGGTGGTTCCGCCATCCACCATGACCACCTGGCCCGGCTTGATCAGCTGGGCCCCGCAGCGCCCCAGCGCCTGCTTTTCCTGCGACGACACCTGCTCCCTCACCCGGAGGTCACCCGTCGCGGCCGACGCGGGCAATGCGCCGCCGTGCACGCGCTGCAGCTTGCCCTGCTGCGCCAGTTCGCGCAGGTCGCGGCGAATGGTGTCTTCCGACGTACCCAGTTCTTCGGCCAGCTCCCTGGCCACGATCTGCCCTTGCGTGGCGAGCCGACTGAGGATGAGGTGTTTGCGTTGGATGGTGAGCATGGGAATGGCGGCAGGCCGCTTGTGTTGCGCGATCAGGCACGGTACGATTGCACGATATTAAACGAAACTGCACGAAATCATACGATGACTATCGAAATAGAACTGGGCTTGCGGGGCTGCTTCGACGTGAGCGAGTCGCCCGATCTTCGCGAGGGTGTCTGACATGCCGCGTCCACACCATCGAGACCATCCTCTGCCCGCGAACGACCGTGTCCGCATCGTCGAACAGCGCGTCCTGGCCGACGACTGGTTCGTCTTGAAGAAGACCTCCTTCGACTACCTCCACAGCAACGGGCAGTGGCAGCGGCTGCACCGCGAAACCTACGACCGGGGCGATGGTGCGACCCTGTTGCTGTTCAATCGGGAGCGGGGGACGGTGGTGCTGACGCGCCAGTTCCGGTTTCCTGCTTTTGCCAACGGGCTGCCCGACGGCATGCTGGTGGAAGCCTGCGCTGGCCTTCTGGACGACGAGGCACCCCAGGCCGCCATACGCCGTGAGGTGCAGGAAGAGACGGGCTTTCGCATCGACATGCCGCGCAAGGTTTTTGAAGCGTTCATGAGCCCCGGCTCGGTCACAGAGCGTCTGCACTTTTTCGTGGCCGAATACGAAGCGAAAGACCGCATCGACGAAGGCGGTGGCGATGCCAGCGAGGGTGAAGACATCGAGGTCCTGGAGCTGACGCTGGACAAGGCCCTGCTCATGATCCGCAGCGGTGAGATTCAGGACGGCAAGACCATCATGCTCTTGCAGCACGCCGCGCTGGTCGGGTTGGACCGGCTGTAGGCCTGCTGTAGATACAGCGCGGTTCAACGTCTCTTCCTGCCGTTTTCACTAGGTCGGGCCGAACGCCTGCGGGGTGAGAATGAAATCATGAACACCTCAACCTCCTCCTTTCTCTCCGACGCAGACGGCACCCCGGTCGCGACCTACACCTGGGCCGACGTGCCCGGCCAAACCAAAGGCGTGGTGCAGATCGCCCACGGGCTGGCCGAGCACGGTGAACGCTACGACCGGTTTGCCAGGGCGCTCAATGCGGCCGGCTTCGTGGTCCACGCGGTCGACCACCGTGGGCACGGGCGCACCGCCAACGGGCGACTGGGCGACTTCGGCGCGGCCGGGTTCGGCGGCCTGATTGCCGACGTGGCCCAGTTCGGCGCTGCGCTGCGGGCGCAGCACGGCGGCCTTCCGGTGTTTCTGTTCGCGCATTCGATGGGGTCGTTTGCCGCGCAGGCGGCCATGCTCGACCACGCCGCCACATGGTCGGGCGTGGTGCTGTCCGGCTCGACCGCGCTGGATGCGTTTGCCGCTGCCATGGCCAACGCGCCCGCAGACGGGCCCGCCGGGCTCGAGGTCTTCAATGCGGGTTTTGAGCACCGCACGGGCTACGAATGGCTTTCTCGCGACGCTGCCGAGGTGGACGCCTACGTGGCGAACCCCTGGTGCGGGTGGGACGTGCCGGCCGATGTGATCCCCGCGCTGTTCGCGCCCGCGCCCCGGGTGGCCGATCCCGCGCTGCTGGCCGGCATCCGCCGCGACTTGCCTGTGCTGATCGCTTCCGGCGATGCCGACCCGCTCGCGGGAGGCGGCGCGCTGATCCAGCTGCTGGGGCAGCGCTACCGCGACGCAGGACTGGTCGACGTGACGGTCAAGCTGTACCCGGGCGCGCGCCACGAAATCCTCAACGAGAGCAACCGAGATGAGGTGACGGCCGACATCGTGGCCTGGCTTCGCGCCCACGCGGCCTAGACGCCGCCCACGTTGCGATGAGCACCCGGCAACCCGACCACCTGCCGTTACCTGCTCCGCGCCTGTTCAAGAACGCCAAGGCGTTCGAGACCTGGCTGAAGAAGAACCACGCCAGTTCCGATGGCCTCTGGCTCCAGATCGCCAAACGGGGCGCGGATCAGCCCAGCGTCACCTATGCCGAAGCGGTGGAGATCGCGCTGTGCTGGGGCTGGATCGACGGCCAGAAGAAGGGGCTGGACGACCAGCACTTTCTCCAGCGCTTCACGCCACGGCGTGCGCGCAGCGTCTGGTCGAAGGTCAATGTGGAGAAGGTCGCGGCCCTCATCGCGGCAGGGCGCATGCAGGCGCCGGGCCTCGCACAAGTGGAAGCGGCCAAGGCCGACGGCCGCTGGGCCAGGGCCTACGACGGCGCGCGAACGTCGGTGGTGCCCGATGACCTGCTGGCAGCGCTGGACGCACAGCCTCAGGCCAAGGCCTTCTTTGCCACGGTCAACGCAAGCAACCGCTACGCGGTGTTGTGGCGCATACAGACCGCCGTGAAGCCCGAGACGCGCGCCCGGCGCATTGAACAGCTGGTGGCCATGCTCGCGCGCGGCGAGACCGTGCACATCTTCAAGCCGAAAGGCAAGGACTGAACGCGGGGCCTGGTGGTCGCGTCGCTCGGACCAGTCGAGGCACGGGTAGGCATAGCGCCTTTTCTTGCCAGGCTTGGGCGCCTCGAAGCCCAGGCGTTGCAGCCACGCGCGGCCGCTGTCGGTGAGCGCGTAGCCCGCACTCACGGGTTGCAGTCCGTCCACAGCCATCAGGCCGTCAAACAGCCGGATGCCCAGCCGACCGGCCAGGTGCCCGTAGCAGCAGCGCGCATAACGCAGGCGCACCCGCTCGGGCGATGACCATGCGCTGTCCATTCATGCCTCGCAACAGCGGCCGCAGCGCCACCACTGTGACCCCCGTGCGGGCAACCGGGCCACCCGGCTCTGCAGCGCCGACGCTTGCTCGCCTTGCATCAAAGGCGGGGTACCGGCTTTCAGCCGTTACAAGGGAAAACCCTATTAAGTTGGCATTGCAACTGGTTGATATACCAACAATAATTTGATCCAGATCAAAGACGCGTGCTCCTGGAATGTCCCGGGCGCTTCGCAAACACCTGGAGACAACCATGAACCTCACCCGCCGCGCTCTCAGCTGCGCATTGCTCGTCGCAACCGGTTTTTCGCTGGCCACCGCTCAGGCGCAAGCTCAGACCATCAAGGTCGGCATCGTGGGACCCTTCTCTGGTCCCTTCGCCCACTACGGTGCGCTGTTCAAGGCCGGTGCAGAAGGCTATGTGGCCACGCAAGGTGGCAAGCTGGCGGGAAGAGACATCGAGTTCATCTACCGCGACACCGGTGGCCCCAACCCCGGACAAACCAAAACCCTGGTGCAGGAGTTGATCGTCAAGGACAAGGTCGACTACCTCGGCGGCTTCGTGTTCACGCCGAACGCCATGGCGGTCGCGCCGCTGATCCAGCAGTCCAAAACGCCCGCAGTCATCTTCAATGCGGCGACATCGGCCATCACCGACAAATCCGAGTACTTCATCCGCACCAGCTACACGCTGTGGCAGGTGACGGTGCCCATGGCGCAGTGGGCGGCGAAGCAGAACATGAAAAAGGTGGTGACCGCCGTCACCGACTACGGCCCGGGCATCGACGCCGAAACCGCCTTCAAGAGCGAATTCACCAAGCTGGGTGGCACTGTGGTCGAGAGCATCCGAATGCCCATCGCTACCACCGACTTCGGTCCATTCGTGCAGCGCATCAAGGCCAGTGGCGCGCAGGCGGTCTACACCTTTCTGCCAGGCGGCCCACCCAACCTGGGCTTTGTGAAGGCGTACAACGAAAACGGTCTTGCCAAGGCCGGTGTTCAGTTCCTGGGTACGGCCGAGACCGATGAGTTCGACCTGCAAAAACTCGGCGATGCGGCCATCGGTCTGACCACCGCGTTTCACTATTCCGGCGCTCACGATTCCCCGGCGAACAAGCAGTTCGTCGAGGCACTGAAGAAGCAGGATCCGAACGCGGTGGCGAATTACGCCTCGGTGGGCGCCTGGGATGGCATGTACGTCATCCACAAGATGATCGAAGCCACCGGCGGACAGAAGGACGGCCTGAAAGCGATCACGGCGGCCCGGGCCCTGAAGTGGGAGAGCCCCCGTGGCCCGGTGCGCATCGACGCCAAAACACGCCACATTGTTCAGAACGTGTACCTGCGCAAGGTTGAAAAGGTAGGCGGTCAGCTGGTCAACAAAGAAGTACAGAACTTCGGTGCGCACATCGATCACGGGCTGGACAAATGAGCGGCATGACGCGCCACCTTTTGACCTCCCTGCGATGAGCGCTTGCCCGTGAACACCTTCCTCAACATCCTGATCGACGGGCTGGCCTACGGCATGGTGCTGTTCGTCATCGCGGTCGGCCTGTCGGTCACGCTGGGCCTGATGCGCTTCGTCAACCTCAGCCACGGCGCATTCGCCATGGTGGGCGGCTATTGCGCAGCGCTGCTGACCCGCGAAGCAGGGTGGAGCTTCTGGCTGGCGGTCCCGTCGGCCATTCTGTTGACGGGTCTTCTGGGCGCAGCGCTTGAAGCCCTGGTGTTGCGCCACCTGTATCAACGCAAGGAGCTTGACCAGGTGCTGTTCACGATTGGTCTGAGCTTCGTGCTCATCGCCGCCACCAACGCGCTGGCCGGCCCGCAGGTGCAGTTGATCACCTTGCCCGAGTCTCTCGCGGGTTCGGTTGACCTGGGTTTCCGTACCCTGCCCGCCCAGCGCTTGCTGGTGATCGGCGCGGGGCTTCTGGTGGCGCTGACGGCGGCCTGGACGGTGACGCGAACCCGCTTTGGCGTCTGGCTGCGCGCTGCTGTCGACCACAGCGGCACGGCGTCCGCCCTGGGCATCCCGATCCGCACGGTCCAATGCGCCAGCTTCGCGGCCGGCGCAGCGCTGGCCGGCTTCGGGGGCATCCTGGGCGCAGAGCTGATGCCGCTGGAGCCGTACTACGCCCTCAAGTACCTGGTGCTCGTTCTGGTGGTGGTGGCCGTGGGTGGCATGGGCAGCATCGCTGGCTCACTGGCTGCGGCCGTTTTGCTGGGCGTCATCGAGACCGCCAGCAAGTACCTCGCCTCGGAATGGGGAAGCCTGTTCTTCTTTCTGGCCATGGCTGCCATCCTGGCCTGGCGTCCCAACGGGTTGCTCAAGCGATGAACACCTCCACCTTGCGCCCTGCGCGCACACCGTCCGCCCAGAGGCTCGGCGCCCCGCGCTGTGCACCCGCCTGGCGCGCCCCACTGGTCTTGCTGGCCCTCGGCCTGTTGGCCTGCACACTGATGCCCGAACAGCTGGGCTTGTTGACGCGCATCTTCATCACCGCCCTGTTCGTGCTCTCGCTCGATCTGGTGGTGGGTGTCGCGGGCCTGGCCACGCTGGGGCACGCCGCCCTGTTTGGTGTCGGCGCCTACGCTGCGGGGATTTTTGCGCTCCACGCCTACCCCGACCCTTTGGTGGGACTCGGTGTGGGCATCCTGGCCGGTGCCGCGCTGGCCGGGCTGTCGGGCGCGTTTCTGTTGCGCTACCAGGGCTTCACCTTCCTGATGCTGACGGTAGCGATCTCGCAGATCCTGCTCAGCCTCGCGCAGAAGGCGCGCGACTGGACCGGCGGTGACGATGGACTGGCTGGTTTTGTCATGGGGCCGCTCCTGGGTCGGTTTGAATTCGACCTCGAAGGCCAGGTGGCTTCGTACTACGCGTTGGCGGTGTTGGTTGTTTTCTTCTATGCGGCGCGCCGCGTGGTGGATTCGCCGTTTGGTCTGGCGGTGCGTGGCATTCACGAAAACCGCGCTCGCATGACAGCGCTCGGCACACCGGTGTTCGCCCGCTTGTGGGTGCTCTACACCGTGGCGGGTGCCGTCGCCGGGGCGGCGGGGGCCTTGTCGGCCCAGACCAACGCCGTGGTCGGCATGGACAGCCTGTCGTTTGCTTTGTCGGCCGAGGCGCTGGTCATGCTCATCCTGGGTGGCGCTGGCCGCCTGACCGGTGCGCTGGTCGGCGCGGCGGTGTTCACGCTGCTGCACCACACGGCCTCGTCGATCAACCCCTATCACTGGTTGTTCGTGGTCGGCGCCTTGCTGATGCTGGTGGTGCTGGTCTCCCCGGCCAAGGCATGGGCCTGGATGCGCCATCGCGCCGGAGGTGCCACATGAGCGCCGCGCCGGGCCGCCCCAAGCAAGCTCGCACCGCAGCTCGAAGAGCGGAAGTTGCCCTATGAGCCTTCTGCTCGACGTTAAATCACTGGACAAACGGTTCGGGGGCCTGCACGTCACGCGCCGCGTGTCGTTTCAACTGCGGGAAGGTGACCGCCTCGCCTTGATCGGACCCAATGGCGCGGGCAAGACGACCCTGGTCAACCAGATCAGCGGTGTGCTCCAACCCGACACTGGCGAGGTGTTCCTGCGTGGCGAGAACGTCACCGCGCTCAGCCAGGCCCACCGGGTGCGAGCGGGCCTGGCCCGCACCTTCCAGATCACCACGCTGGCGCCGCACTTTGAGGTGCAGCGGCAGATTGAACTCGCGCTGTTCGAGCGCGAAGGGTTGACCGGGCGAATGTGGCGCAGCATCGACACCTACCCCGCGCTTCAACACGAAGCCCACGACATCCTGCGGCGCTTCGGAATGGCCGCCCACGCGGCCACCGCCACCCAGGACTTGGCGTACGGCGAACAACGCCTGGTCGAAATGGCGCTGGCGCTGGCCTTGAGACCCAAGGTCCTGCTGCTGGACGAGCCCATGGCCGGCGTGCCCAAGGGCGACGGCGCGCGCCTGCTGGCTGCGCTGGACGCGCTGCCCCGCGACATCGCCGTGCTCATCATCGAGCACGACATGGACTTGGTGTTCCGGTTTGCCACCCGCATCGTGGTGCTGGCCGAAGGGGCGGTGCTGGCCGATGGCTCGCCCGACGAGATCCGTCGCGACCCCTTGGTCCGCGCGGCTTACCTGGGGAATGGAAAGTGAGCGAACCCATGCTGAAACTCGACGGCGTGGTGGCTGGCTACGGCCCGACCACAGTCCTCGACGGGCTCACCCTTGACGTGGGCGGCGGTGAACGCCTGGCCATGATCGGCCGCAACGGCGTCGGCAAGACCACGGCGCTGCGCGTCATCATGGGCCTGCTGCCCTTGCGCAGCGGTAAGGTCTTTTTCCAAGGGCAGGATGTCTCGGCCCTGATGCCCCATCAACGCGCAGCGCTGGGGCTGGGTTATGTGCCTCAGACCCGCGACATCTTCCCTTCGCTGACGGTCGAAGAGAACCTGCTGGCGGGGCTCAAGCGGCGTCCGCGCAGTGCGCTCGACGAGGCCTATGCCTTGTTTCCTCGCTTGGCCGAACGGCGCAGCAATGGTGGAACCCAGCTGTCGGGTGGTGAACAACAAATGCTGTCGGTGGCCCGTGCGCTCCTGGGGCGGCCGTCGATGATGTTGCTGGACGAACCGCTGGAGGGACTGGCGCCGCTCATCCGCCTGGAGCTGCTGCGCGCCATCACCAACATGAGCCACGAGACCGGCATCGCCGTCGTCATCGTGGAGCAGCAGGTCGATGAGGCCCTGGGCTACGCGCAGCGCGCCGTCATCCTGGACCACGGCACGGTTGTGCACACTGCCAACGCGGGTCAATTGCTCGCAGACACCGAGACGCTGGAGCGCTGGGTGGGCATGGCTGTGCATTGACCGGGTGTTTAGCATCGCAGCATGAACACCCGCAAAACCACCCCTCCCTCTAAGGCCACCAACGAGGTCGATGCCGACAACGCGGCGGCCGACACGGTCAACCTTGATCGGTATGCACCGGCCTACCTGACCTGGATCGCCAACAAGCTGTCGCGCGGTGCATCACAGCACTACCTGAACATCTTTGACGTGGGGATCGAAACCTGGCGCTGCCTGGTGCTGCTGGCCATCGATGGCTCGATCTCGGCACAGAAGGTGTCGCGCATCGTGGGCATGGACAAAGGGTCGGTCAGCCGTTGCTTCAAGAGCATGCAGGAAAAAGGACTGATCCGCACCGAACTCGACGAAACGGACGGACGCTTCCGCATTGCCGTGCTCACGCCCAAGGGCCGGGAGCTGCACGACCAGATCAAGGGCGTGGCGATGGAGCGAGAGCGTGCCTTCCTCTCGGTGCTCAACAAAAAAGAAGTAGACGTGCTGCTCGGCCTGTTGCGCCGTCTGCACGAAAACCTTCCGGCCGTAGAGACGGCCACGCAGGACTACCTACAAGTCCATTTTTCCCAGGCCGTCGCCAAGCGACGGCCTTCCTCAGACGACTGATATCTCCATGAATGAATTGACGGTTCGGGTAACGCAACGCATAGAGGAGGCAGACGGCATCTGCAGCTTCGAGCTGGTGGTTGATTCAGCGGCGGCTTTGCCGGCGTTCACGGCGGGTGCACACATCGACGTGCACGTGGCACCTGGGTTGATTCGCCAGTACTCGCTGTGCAACGACCCTGCTGAAACGGCCCGCTACCGCATCGCGGTGCTGCGCGAACCGGCGTCGCGGGGTGGCTCGGCCGGCATGCATGAAAGGGTTCGCGTGGGGGACCGGCTCCAGGTGAGCTCGCCCAAGAACCACTTCCCACTCGCACCGGCCACACGCAGCCTGCTGCTGGCGGGTGGCATTGGCGTCACCCCCATTCTGGCGATGGCGACCACCCTGCACCGGGCAGGCAGCGCTTTCGAAATGCACTACTGCGGCCGCTCACGCCATCGCATGGCCTTTGTGGGAGAGCTTGCGCAGTCTCCCTTTGCCTCGCATGTGCAGGTGCACACCGACGATGGTGCAGCTGAGCAGCGGTTGGACGCTGAAAAGTTGCTGGCACAGCCCGATGCTGACACCCATCTGTACGTGTGTGGCCCCTCGGGCTTCATGGACCACGTGCTCGGCACCGCGAGACGCCTGGGCTGGCCCGAGTCCCGGCTCCACCGCGAGTACTTTGCCGGCACGGTGACTGCCTCGGCAGACGACGCGGCGTTCGACGTGCGCGTGGCCAGCAGTGGCCTGGTGCTCCGGGTGGGGTCCGGCCAGCGCGTCATCGACGCGTTGGCAGCCCATGGTGTGGACGTGCCAGTGTCCTGCGAGTCCGGGGTGTGTGGTACTTGCCTGACGCGCGTGCTCGAAGGCACGCCCGACCACCGCGACAGCTTTTTGACCGACAGCGAACGCCGAGCCAACGACCAGTTCACGCCGTGTTGCTCACGGGCCAGCTCGCCGCTGCTGGTGCTCGACCTTTGACCCTGCTTTGACCACCTACCACGCAAGGAGATTCATATGACCACCAGTTGCATTTCCATCCAACCCGTCAAGGCGCCTCCCGCCGCCAGCCCCTTCCCGCTTGATCAGTGGTACGTGGCCGGGTTCTCGTCCGAACTCACCGACAAGCCCATCGCGCGCACCTTCCTGAACCACAAGGTGGTGTTGTTCCGCACGGGCGACGGGCAGTTTGCGGCCCTGGAAGACCGTTGCTGCCACCGCTCCCTGCCGCTCTCGTGCGGCACGGTGGAAGGTGCCGGCGTGCGTTGCGGCTACCACGGCATGCTGTACGCACCCAGTGGTCAATGCATTGAAATCCCCGGGCAGGAGCGCATTCCCGCCAAGGCCAAGGTCAAGGCGTACACGGTGGTGGAAAAGGACCACATCCTCTGGATATGGATGCCCAGGACAGAAGGTTCCGAGCCCACCACCGATGCGCCGGATTACCCCCATCACAACGGCCCGCGTTACAAGTTCGGTAGCGGCAATTACCACTACAAAGCGCCGTGGCAACTCATTCACGACAACCTGCTGGACCTCAGCCACCTCGGGTATGTGCACCTGAAGACCATCGGTGGCAATGCGCGCCTGCACATGAATGCCGAGATGAAGGTGTCGACCGAGGGCGACCAGGTGCGTGTCGTGCGGCTGATGCCGGATTCCGCACCGCCTCCCACCTACAAGGCGGCCTGGCCCTTCGGTGACAAATGCGAGCGCTGGCAGGAGATCGAATTTCACCTTTCGCACCTCCGCATCTGGACCGGAGCGGTCGAACCCGGCACCGACGCCATTGATGACCCGAATCGAGGCGGTTTCCACATGCGCGGTTTCCACGGCATCACGCCCGAGACCGATGAGACCTGCCACTACTTCTGGAGCATGGCCAGCAACAAGCACCCCGACATGCCCGAGAACATCGACGAAGTGATCAGGCAGACAGCCTTCACTTTCGACGAAGACCGCGTGGTGATCGAGGCTCAGTACAAGAACATGCTTGAATTTGGGGAGCAGGCGACCTGGACCGATATCCACGTCGACGTGGGTGCCAACCGCGCCCGGCGCATCGTTTCGCGACTGCTCGAACAGCAACACGCTGAAAGAATGGCAGACGCCTGACCTGCCGCGACGGGTCGGCAATGCCAGCGCAGTCGACAAAATCGCGCCGACAAGCGCCCTCTCGAACAGCCACCGCGACTCAGCCTTCTCGTCCCAGCAGCGGTATCAAGGACTGGTGACCCAGCGGCGTCACCACCACATCCCTCCCGGCCCCACGCCGCACCCACCCCTGCGCCACCAGATGCAAATAAAGCTGGTCGGCCAGCTCGCCCGCCAGGTGGTCGCGCCGCTCGGACCAGTCGAGGCAGGGGTAGGCATAGCGCCTTTTCTTGCCGGGCGCAGGCGGCTCGAAGCCCAGGCGCTGGCACCACGCGTGGCCGCTGTCGGTGAGCGCGTAACCCGTGCTCACAGGTTGCAGCCCGTCCGCGGCCATCAGGCCTTGAAACAGCTGGATGCCGAGCCGCCCGGCCAGGTGCCCGTAGCAGCAGCGCGCGTAGCGCAGGCGCGCCCGCTCGGGCGATGACCACTCGCTGTCGTGTTCGCCGCGCTCGGCCACCACGGCCAGCGCCTCCAGCGCGTGCGCCACGTCGGCATCGGCCAGCCGGTAGTAGCGGTGGCGCCCGCGCGGTTCGCAGACCACGAAGCGCGCTTCCAATAATTGGGTGAGGTGGCCGCTGGCGGTGGCGGGCGTGACGGACGCGGCCTTGGCCAGCTCGCTGGCGCTGGCGCATTCGCCGCTGAGCAGGTAGGCGAGCATGCGCGAGCGCGCCGGGTCGGCCACCATGGCGGCCACGCGGGCGAGTCGGGGTTCGTGCGGGGTGCTGGTCATGGCCCTCAGAGTAGTGCAGCCAGCGAGTCGGCGGGCGCCTGCGCTCGGGCGAGCAGACCGTAGTCGCGCAGCACGGCGGCCACGCGCAGGCGGTAGCCCGCGAACACGGCGCTGCGCCCCTCTTGCTGCGCGGCCCTGTGGTGCGCCTGGCAGCGCCACGCGCGCACCGCGGCCTCGTCGCGCCAGAAGCTCAGCGAGAGGTAGCGGCCCGGCCGGGCGAGGCTTTCAAACCGCTCCACCGACACAAAGCCATCGGTGGCCTGCAGCTCGGGCAACAGGCTGGCCGCGATGTCGAGGTAGCGCGGCGCGGCCCCTTCGTGCGGTTCGACCTCGAAGATGACCGCGATCACGGCGCCACCTGCCGGGGCTGGTTGCGGGTGCCGGCCACGTCTTCGAGCCAGCTGCGTTCCTCGCGCAAGATGAATCGCTGCGCCTGCGCCATCTCGAAGTTGGCACGGCCTTCGGGGTCGACGCGCAGCACGGCGCGGTAGCGTTCGTAGGCGGCGAGGCTGTCGAAGCCGATCAGGCCCCAGGCGATGTCATTGCTGCCTTCGTGCGGCAAAAAGTAGCCGAGCAGCTCGCCGCCGCAGCGGGGAATGATGCGGCCCCAGGCCTCGGCGTAGCGGCGGAAGGCTTCGCGCTGAAAGGGGTCGATTTGGTAGCGGATGAAGCAGGTGATGGGCATGGGCGGGTACCGGTGTGAAGCAGGAGGTCCACTGTGCGGCGGGTCGGTCGTCGAATGCTTTGGTGTGGGTCGAAGTGTGGGTACTTCGGCTTTGCCAGCGGCTGAGGCGATCACGGCACGATCCCTGCCACCGGATACGATGCCACTTCGCTTCGTTGCGTCATACGACACAAGCTCAGGGGGAGTCATATGCCAGACAAATTCACACGATTCGGCGAGTTCTTCATGCAAGGCCTTGCCAAGACCCTTGCCGAGGGAACGGTCGTCCACGTCCCTCACGTTGGAGCGTGCGCGGTAAGCCATGTCTCCGAGCCGCGCCTGCTTCAGTCAAGCTGGTCGATGAATGTGGACATCTCCTTCCCGGAGTCATACAGCAACATGACCATCGGAATGTTCACGTTCGGCTCGTGCCTTATGAAGGACACCGAATCCATCACCCTACCCGCGTCCACTGACTCGAGTGAAGAGGACGATGCTCGCTACAAGGAGCACATGGACGCCTGGTACCGGTTGCTTGAGTCGCTTGAGGGGGAGCTGGATTCCATGGGTTACACCGTTGGTTCCTCGGAAGGCTGCGACATCCACCTGATCACGGACTACATGCCGTCGGATGGCATCTATGCATTGGCCTTGAAGCCGTCTGTCCTGAAACCAGAGCTGATCCGCCTTTGCCAGCAGTTGGTGCGCCAAGAGGCGAAGTGGAACTTCTGGATTCGGCTGGCCTTCGATTTCCGGGAAGACAAGCACAAAGGGTTTGACGAGAACATCCTTGTCAGGCCAGACCGCGTCGTGCATGACTACGACGCAGCGCGTCTGGCGAAGGAGTTCCCGGGTGAGATTCCTGTGCTGGAACAGGAGGCTGGTTCTTGATCGCGCGGATCACAATGGACGTCACCTCATGCAGGGTTCCACCCATAGACGCCCGTGCATGCGATGTGGGTCAAACGCCGCTCTTGGTAACTTCATCGCCAGCTCGCAGCGGGATCAGTTGTGCAACATAGTCGACGCCGCTACCAAACCTTGGTCAAGCACTCGAAGCACTTTCGTGCACGGATGGCCCGCATTCCGAGGGAAAGCTTCAGAGGCGTCGTGCGCGGCAGCGTTGCGAGGTTCAGAAACTTCGCTCCAGGTGGCGCGCGCCGCATGTTGGCACGGCGACTTGATCGGCTTCTTGCGCTTTACGAACTGCGATTTGGTGAGGATTCCTTTTCGCATGACATGCGAAGAAAGATGGCCATTCGGTTGTCGCGCTCGAACTGGCTGCCGGGCGGTTTTGCCCACTGGCGAAGCCGGACGAAGAACAACTCAATCGATGGGTCCGCGCGCGACATCAGGATCCCTCTGGAGATCGAGGGCTGGATTTCGAACGCAGACCGATGAACCAAGACGAAGCAATCCGCGCCTTTGTCGAGCTCTCCAGAGACTATTGCGCCTGGTGCGAGGGGCCTCGGGCGTCCGATCCGGGGCAGCTGTTGCGGGAGGCAACGCGTCACCTCGCTCGCCTGTACGCTGCCGCGCTTGAATTACCTGAGGTGGGGTTTTCGGATTACCCCGATCCTCCCGCCTTGGATCAGGACGCTTGGAACGCCATGTTCAAGAGCTTTGGCTCGTTGCCATTCAACTGTTACCGCGAGGTCTATGACCCTTCGATTGAAGACTCCGACGAACCGGTGGTGGGCGATGTCGCGGACGACCTGACAGACATCTACTCAGATCTGACCAAGGGGCTGTGGCTTCTGGACCGTGGCCACACACGGGCTGCCGTTTGGAGCTGGAAGTTCACCTTTGACGTTCACTGGGGACGCCATGCGGTCAGCGCGCTGCGGGCATTGCATTGCCACGGCGAAAGCGGGTATCCCTCAGCCGCCAACAGATCCCCGGGTCAATGACCGTTTCTCCCCTCAGACAAGCCGAAGCATGCCCATCCCTTCCCGCCGAACCCTTCTCCTGTCCGCCCTGCTCTGTGCGGCGTCCGTCCACGTGTGGGCCAACCCTGTAGACCAGGGGATGACTCCCGACGAACGCAGGCAGGCTCTGGACCGTTTCATCGCAAAGAAGAAGTTCGTGAAGGAGCCGTTTTATCTCGTCGACCTGGACGAAGCAGACCGCCTCAAGTACGAGGCCTGGGTGAACCAGTTGGCGCGCTCACTGCGCAAGCTGGCGCCGTCCAGACAGATCAAACCGGTCGTGCTGGAGAAGTTCAAGCCGGTGATGAAGAAGTTCGAGAACACCGAAGGCGAGGATCAGGACCGGTTCCTTGGGTACCTTGAGGAGCTGATGGAGATTTTCGGCATCGAGAGTTCGGACGGCCTGCTGAGCAAGTGGCGCTACGGCCATGACATGACAGAGGAGGTGAAAGCGCACGAGGCCCAGATGCAAGCGCGCAACGCCCAGGCGCTCGCAGCCATGACATCCGATGAACGCGCGTTGCTGGAACGCCTTCAGGACATGACGAAGGCCAACGCCGAAGAGACGCTGCGATCTCTTCTCGGTGCCCCCGTGGTCGAAGACGATTTCGGCAAGATGTGGTCGATGACCACGCCCGACAGCGATTCAACCTTGGGGCTGATGATGCGTTGGGGCTCCATCGCCTTCATCTGGCAGTTTCGTGGGTTCACCTACTTCCGCAGGCTCTGAGGCCTGCCCTGTCGCGTCCTGCACCACCTCACCTCACCGAAGCACACCCGCAAAGAACGCCGACAGTTCCTCGAACCCATCCAGCGGCAGCACATTGGCGATGTACTGGTCCGGCCGCACGACGATCATGCAACCGCGCTCGCGATCAATCCCGCGCATGTCGTAGATGTCGCCCGCGCCCTTGTGGTCGATGCAGAAGATCTTCTCGTGGTCTTGCAGGCCGAGCTGGCCGGTCCGGGGCTTGAGCAGCGAGGGCATGTGCTCGTAGGCGAGCTGGTCGAAGGTCTGCTGGAAGATGGCGCGCACGTCGATGATGGCGTCGATGTCTTCGCCCTGGCGGGTGTGCTTCACCACCGGTGATTTAGGGTCGGTCTCCAGCCAGTCGGCGAGCTGGTGGATGGCCGAGCCGGGATTCGAGCTGTCGGCCTGGCCCGCAAAGGCATAGATGCGCCAGCGCGCGTCGGCCTCGGCAGCATGGCCGAGCTGCATCTGCTTCGCGTCGGAGAGGCGCACCACGGGGGCCGAGTGGAAGCGGCGGCCGATTTCTTCGCCTTTCGCCAGGGCCTGGTGCGTACCGGGCGCGAAGAGGGTGGAGGTGTCGTACTTCACCGCGGTGCCGCCGGTGAATTCGAGGTTGGCCTTGAACTGGCGGATGATGCGCGGCTCTTCCGTGCCGTCGCGCTCGGCCTGGGTGGTCGGTGCCGATGCGATCCGCGCCCACTCGTGGTCGGTCTCGACCAGTCGCTTGGCTTCGGTCAGGCGCTCCTTCGAGTAGCTGCGCAGCAGGCTGGCGTCGGCCCGGCCCTGGAGCACGTGCACCAGCTTCCAGCCCAGGTTGAAGGTGTCCTGCATCGAGACATTCATGCCCTGGCCGGCCTTGGGGGAGTGGGTGTGGCAGGCGTCGCCCGCGGTGAACACGCGGGGGCAACGGTCCGAGCCTTCGGGCACGTCGTCGAACTTGTCGGTGATGCTGTGGCCGATGTCGTAGATCGACCACCAGACCACCTCTTTCACGTCGATGGCGTAGGGCCGGATGATGCGGTTGGCGGCGGCAATCATGTCGTCCTGCGTGAACTTGCGGCTCGCGGCCTTCTCGCCGTCCTTGAGCTTGTCGAGCTCCACGTACATGCGGAACACGTAGCCGCCCTCGCGCGGCAGGATGAACACATTGCCTTCGCTCGCGGACGAGATCAGGCACTTCTGGCGCACGTCGGGGAAGTCGGTGTTGGCCAGGATGTCCATCACGCCCCAGGCCTGGTGCGCGGCATCGCCGTGCAGTTCACCGCCGATGGCCTTGCGCACGGCGGAGTGCGCACCGTCGCAGCCGACCACGTAGTTGGCCCGCACCGTGCGCGTGGCCCACCAGTTCACGCCGCTGGCGTCTTTGAGCGTCACCGTCACCGGGTGGTCGTCGGTCGTCGGGTCCACCGTCAGGCTCACGATCTCCCAGCTGTAGTCGGGCTCCAGGCGCGAGGCCGAGTTCTTCATGACTTCGAGGAACAGCTCGTGCAGCCGCGCCTGGTTGATCAGGATGTGCGGCATCTCCGAGCTGTCGTCGGCCACGTCCTGCACGCGGCCGACGCGCTTGATGTGCTGCGGGTTGACGGGGTCGGGCATCCAGAAGTTGGTCTGGTTCACCCAGTAGGTCTCGCGCTTGACCTTGTCGGCAAAACCGAAGGCCTGGAACATTTCCATGGTGCGCGTGTTGATGCCGTCGGCCTTGCCTTTGATGATGTTGGTGGGCATGCGCTCGACGATCATGGTCTCGATGTCCGGGAACTGCGCGAGCTGGGCGGCGAGGCACAGACCCGCCGGGCCGGTGCCGGCAATCAGCACGTCGACCTGTTCCGGCAGCGGTTCGTTGACACCCCGGTTGCGCCGGTTGGGTGCGGCCTGCTTGACGTCGGGGTTGCCGCCGCGGAAGCCATCCTTGTAGAACTGCATTGCTTGTCTCCTGGGTTTGAAGAACACCATGAAAGGTCGGTGCGTGTGCAAATGATATCTATGCTTACTATTGTTTGTCAATAAGGTACGTATACTTATCAATAACCTTTGAAACGGAGCGCGAGCATGGACTCTCTCGACATGGCCGGGCACCTGATCCGCCGCCTGCACCAGCAGTCCACCCTGGTCTTCGTGCAGCGCACGCAGGAAGCGGGTTTTGATCTGACGCCGGTGCAGTTCGCGGCACTCGACGCGATCCACAACCAGCCCGGAACGGACCAGGCGCGGGTGGCCGAAATGATTGCCTACGACCGCGCCACCATTGGCGGCGTCATCGAGCGTCTGGAACAGAAGGGGTGGGTGCGCCGCGTCGTCAGCGAGCGGGACCGCCGGGCGCGCGAACTGTCGTTGACGCCCGAAGGGCAACGCATCTTCAAGGCACTGGTCCCGGTCGTGCGGGGCCTGCAAGACGACATCCTGCCGTCATTGAGCGAGGCCGACCGCGCGCGCTTTCTCAAGCTGGCCCGGCAGGCCGTGGGGCAGTAACCGCCCTGGTTCCGCCGCGCCGCCGCGGGCGGGACGATGCAGGGTCCTCCTTCTGCTGCGGTCGCATCGTTCTTCCGAGGTATGCAGCGGCACCTCCACCGGTCGAAAACCTCTGATCAGGCCACGGTGTCCGTGCGCCAGGAGTCCAACATGTGGGATGTGTCGAGGTTCCGGATCGGTGCGCGGTTGGCGGCCGGTTTCGGGTTGATGTTGTTGCTCATTGTCGGGCTGGTGGTGTCGGCGGTCCTGTCGCTGCAGGAGATCGGGCGTGAAAACAGCCAGCTGATCGGGCAGGAGCTGGTGAAGGTGGGCGCGGTGTCGGTCATCGACACGGCCACGCGCGCCAACGGTCTGAACACGGCCGAGCTGCTGCTGGTGGAGCCGTCGCAGTGGCCGGCGGTGCAGGCGCGCATCGACGCCAACCGCAAGGCCATCGACGAGGCCCTGCTCACGCTGGACCGGCTGGTGGCGCTGCCCCAGGGCAAGGCCGCGCTGGCGGACCTGCGCTCGGCCCGCGCCGCCTACGTGGCGTCCTTCGTCAAGGTCGGGCCGTTGGTGCAAGCCAGCCGCCTCGACGAGGCGCAGCAGCTGATGCGCAGCGAGACCTTGCCGGCACTGGCGCGCCTGCAGCAGCCGATCGACACCTTGCGCCGCCTGCAGGACGAACTGGCGCAGCAGCGCGGTGAGACCGTGAGCGGCGCCATCGTGTTCGCCGACCGCCTCCAGCTGGGGCTGGGCGCGGCCGCGCTGGTCCTGGGCCTGCTGGCCTCGGTGGTGCTGGCGCGCAGCATCGTGCGACCGCTGCGGCAGGGCGTGGCGGTGGCGGGGCGCATCGCGGCCGGCGACCTCACGCAGACCGTCGAGGTGCAGGGACGGGACGAAGTGGCCGATCTGATGCGGGCGCTGAGCGCCATGCAGGACGGGCTGCGCAGCCTGGTGGGTCAGGTGCACCGCGGGGTAGAGCACGTGGGCTCGGCCTCGGCACAGATCGCCAGCGCCAACAAAGACCTGAGCAGTCGCACCGAAGCCCAGGCCAGTGCGCTGGAGCAGTCGGCCGCGTCGATGGAACAGCTGGGCAGCGCCATCGCCATCACGGCCGACAGCGCTCAGGCGGCCCGCACGCTGGCGACCGACGCCTCGCGCGTGGCCGAGGCCGGCGGCGAAACGGTGGCCGCGGTGGTGCGCACCATGCGCAGCATCGACGGCTCGTCGCGGCGCATCGCCGAGATCATCGGGGTGATTGACGGCATCGCTTTCCAGACCAACATCCTCGCGCTCAACGCCGCGGTGGAAGCGGCCCGCGCGGGCGAACAGGGCCGGGGTTTCGCGGTGGTGGCCGCCGAGGTGCGGTCGCTGGCCGGCCGGTCGGCCGACGCGGCGCGGCAGATCAAGCAACTGATTCAGGCGAGCGTGGACCAGGTCGGCTCGGGCACGCAGCTGGCCGACCAGGCCGGCACCGCGATGACCGAGGTGGTCGGCGCCATCCGCCGTGTGAGCCAGTTGGTGGTCGACATAGCGGGTGCCATGCAGGAGCAGAGCATCGGCGTGGGCCAGATGGGCGAGGCCATCACCCAGCTGGACCAGGCCACACAGCAGAACGCGGCACTGGTCGAAGAGACCGCCGCCGCCTCGCAGAGCCTGGACGATCAGGCGCGCGGGCTGGTGGCGTCTGTGTCGGTGCTCCGGATCGACCGACACGCGCTGCAGGCCGCGTGAGGCCCGCAGCCGATCACATCACTTCACTTCGGTCGCGAACTGCTCCAGCGGGCGACGCACCTTCTTCAGGTTCACCAGCCAGTCGCCTTCGTCGGCGCGGTAGCCCAGCGGCACGATGGCGACGCTGCGCAGGCCGCGCTCGCGCAGCTTCAGGATCTCGTCCAGCTTGGCCGGGTCGAAGCCTTCCATGGGCGTGCTGTCCACCTCTTCAAACGCGGCGGCGATCAGCGCAGCACCGAGTCCGATGTAGGCCTGGCGCGCGGCGTGGTTGAAGTTCACCTCGGCATCGCGCTGCGGGTAGCTGTTCAGCAGCATCTGGCGGTAGTTTTCCCAGCCTTCGTTGGTGCCGCCGCGCTGTTCGTTGGTCAGGTCGAACATGTGGTTGATGCGCTCGGCGGTGTAGTTGTCCCAGGCGGCGAACACCAGCAGGTGCGAGCCGTCGGTGATCTGCGCCTGGTTCCAGGCGATGGGCTGGATCTGCTCGCGCACGGCCTTGCTGGTGACGACGATGATCTCGTAGGGCTGCAGGCCGCTGGACGTGGGTGCCAGGCGCGCGGCTTCGACGATGCGGTCCACCTTGTCTTGCGGCACGGCCTTGGCGGCGTCCATCTTCTTGGTGGCGTAGCGCCACTGCAGCTTGTCAATCAGGGCGGGGGCTTGGATGGGTTGCGACAGATCGCTCATGGGGGAATTCTCCGATGGGGTGGGGCGCCCACACGGCGTGGGCGGACCGTGCATCTTGTCGCAGCGCAGGCAACTCTGCTGGCGATGGCGCCGGCAGCGGCACCGCTCACGACATGGGTGGGGCGGTCAGCACGGATGGGCGGGATCGGGTATACGCGCGCTCAGCGCGACACCTGCTCCCAGCGCAGACCGTGCTTCTGCAGGTACTTGCGCAAGCGGTCGGCGTCGTTGACCACCGAGCGCTGGGTGCGCGAGCGGTCGAAGAGCGTGCGCCCGGCTTCCGAGAGCGTGCGCGAGGCGCGGCACACGCGCACCACGGCCAGGAGTTGCAGCTTGTCAAACAGGTCGATCTGGCCCAGCGCGTCGGCGCTCAGCAGATCGGCCAGATCGACGGCGTCGTCGGCCAGGCGGGCCACGTCGCCCCCCGCCTGGTTCATCTGCCAGAGCCAGCGCAGGCGCTGCAGCTCCGCCTCGACCAGCGGCACCGCGATGCGCCCGCCTTCGGCCAGCGTGCACAGCCGCGTCACGCTCGCGGCCAGGTCGCGGAAGTTGCCGCTCCACAGGGCCTCGGACGACTGCGCGAAGCGCAGGTACAGCGCCTTGGCCTCGGCGTTGAAGCGCACCGCGCGGCCCAGCTCGGCGGCGCAGCGCGTCACCAGGTGGTCCACATTGGGCTCGATGTCCTGAGGCCGCTGCGCGAGCCCGGGCAGCGTGTACGACCAGAGGTTGATGCGCGCGTACAGGTCTTCGCGAAAACGCCCTTCGAGCACATCCACCCGCAGGTCGCGGTTCGTGCCGGCGATCAACTGGAAGTCGCTGCTCGCCTCGCGGTCGCTGCCCACCGGGTAAAAGCGCTTTTCTTCCACGGCTTTCAGCAGCATCGCCTGTTCGTCCAGGCCCAGCTCGCCGATCTCGTCGAGAAACAAGACGCCCCCGTGTGCCGTGCGCAGCAGGCCCGCGCGGTCGCTCGCGGCGCCGGTGAAGGCACCCTTTTTGTGGCCAAACAGCGTGGACGCCGCGCCCTCGCCCTGCAGCGTGGCGCAGTTCACCTCGACGAAATCGCCGGCCACCTGGTGGCGCGATTTCTTCAGCTCGAACATGCGTCGCGCCAGGTGCGACTTGCCCGCGCCCGTCGGCCCGGTGAGCAAGATCGGCGCCTTCGAGCGCAGGGCCACGCGCTCGATCTCTTCGATTAGCGCGTTGAAATCGGCGTTGCGCGTGGCGATGCCGCTCTTGAGGAAATCCAGCGCGTCGCGCTGCGCCTGGTCAAAGCGCTGCGCCAGGCCGTCGTAGCGCGAGAGGTCGAGGTCGATCAGCGCGTAGCTGCCCGGGTTGGCACTCGTCTGCTTCTTGGGCGGCGAGGTCTGCAGCAGCACACCCGGGATCAGCCGCGACTCGGTGAGCAGAAACATGCAGATCTGCGCCACGTGCGTGCCGGTGGTGATGTGCGTCCAGTAGCGCTCTTTCTCGGGCTGAAAGCGGTACTGCTTCACCCAGTCGTACAGCACGCCATAGACCTCGCCGAAGTCCCAGGGGTCGGCCATCTCCAGTGGCACCAAGCGCACCTCGGTGTCGGGCGAGGTGGTGCCGATGTCCTGTTTCAGCTGGTCGGCCAGCGCCTGGTGCGGCCGTGTGTAGAGCAGCTCCAGCCGGTGCACCTGCATGTCCTCGTGCTGCACCAGCGACACCGTGGGGCGCCACTTCTCCCAGCGCCCCGCGCCACGCCCGCTGTCGAGCTGGGTACCGAGGAATCCGATGACGACGGTTTTTTTTGGCATAGCTTTATAGATAGAAAACTGGTTCAAATTCTAGTTCTGTGTGTGATCGACGCGGAAGCTGATGCATCTATCAACACCAAAAAAGAGATATTCATCAATGAAATCAACAAGCTTTCAGAAATCGTCTCCACAACACCCAGACCTGGCACACCCGTTGCAATGAAGAAGGCACACAAGTTGAATGCACACGGAGAACAACATGGTCAACACCCAACTCTTTCAAACGCTCAAGGGCCAGCTGCTGCCCCAGGCCACGGCCCAGAACCAGGCGGGCGCTCCCGCCTACGCCCTGAGCCCCCAGCACCAACTGGCGCAGATCGCAGCCACCGGTTGCCTGAGCCAGACCTTCTACGCCGACGCGCAGTCGCAGCTCGACGCTGTGCAGGCGCTGGCCGCGCAGGTGGAGCCCGCTTTCGTGGCGAAGACGGCGGTGTACGCCCGCCAGGCTGCCTTCATGAAGGACATGCCTGTGCTGCTGGCTTCGATGCTGGCGGTGCGTGATGTGAATCTGCTGTCGCAGGTGTTCGGCCGCGTGGTGGACAACGGCAAGACGCTGCGCGGTTTCGTGCAGATGCTGCGCAGCGGCGCCCTGGGTCGCAAGTCCCTGGGCACGCGGCCCAAGAAGCTGGTGCAGCAATGGCTGCTCAACGCGAGCGAGAAGCAGCTGCTGAACGCCGCCGTGGGCAACACGCCAACGCTCGCCGACGTGGTGAAGATGGTGCACCCCAAGCCCACCGAGGCCTGGCGCGCGGCCTGGTTCGCCTGGCTGATCGGCAAGCCGTTCGACGAAGCCGGGCTGCCGCCCGCCACCCAAGCCTTCGAGCGTTTCAAGCGCGCGCTGGCCCAGGGCGAAATGACGGAGGTGCCGGACGTGCCGTTCCAGATGCTGACCGCGCTGGAGCTGCAAGCCGCGCACTGGGCGCAGATGGCCCGCGCCGGTTCGTGGCAGATGGTGCGTCAGAACCTGAACACCTTTGCGCGGCACGGTGTGTTCGAGCAAGCCGGCATGACCGAGGTGATCGCGGCCAAGCTGCGCGACCCGGTGGCGGTGGCCAAGGCGCGGGTGTTCCCGTACCAGTTGATGGCGGCCTTCAAGGCCTGTGGTGAGGGCGTGCCCGCAGCGGTGCGCGAGGCGCTGCAGGACGCGATGGAAGCCGCGCTGGTGAACGTGCCTGCGTTGGAAGGCCAGGTCGTGGTGTGCCCCGACGTGTCGGGCTCCATGGGTTCGCCCGTGACAGGCCACCGCGTGGGTGCCACCTCTTCAGTGCGTTGCATCGATGTGGCGGCCCTGGTGGCGGCGGCGGTGTTGCGAAAGAACCCGCAGGCCCGTGTGCTGCCGTTCGAACGCGATGTGGTGAAGCTGACGTTGAACCCCCGCGACTCGGTGATGACCAACGCCCAGGCGCTGGCCGCCATCGGCGGTGGTGGCACCAACTGCAGCGCGCCGCTGGCCTTGCTGAACAAGGAGCGCGCGAAGGTGGATCTGGTGGTCCTCGTCTCGGACAACGAGTCGTGGGTCGATGCGCGGCGCGGTGGCGCGACGCAGACGCTGATCGAGTGGGAAAAACTCAAGCAGCGTTGCCCGCAGGCGCGGCTGGTGTGCATCGACATCCAGCCGGGCCGCACCTCGCAGGCCGTGGAGCGGGCCGACATCCTGAATGTCGGTGGCTTCTCGGACGCGGTGTTCACGATGCTGGCGCAGTTTGCCAAGGGCAATGCCGGCGCAGACCACTGGGTGGGCGAGATTCAAAAGGTCTCACTGGCCCAGCAGTAAAGCGATGAATGTGTCGTCGCGTGGCGAATGCCGGTGGGACTACATCCAAACTGTCTCGTCTCACCAATCGTTTGTCGCCACGCGGGGGCTGTTGAAAGGATGATTTTTTGCGCGAATGCCGACAGGACTACATCGGAACGCCGGGGGTTCGACTCCTCAACCGGGAAACCGGCATGGCCATGTCTTGTCATCCCTTGTCGCGCTGCCTTTTTTTGCATGTCTCGCGGCGAATGCCGGTGGAACTACAGCCTACAACGCTCGATGTCGCGGGTTCGAATCCCGTCGGCTCCATCACTGGGGGGCCGTAGCTCAGTCTGGTAGAGCACGAAAATGTTTCACCAACCCTTGTCGCAACGGGACATGCCTTTTGATCAAGATGCGAGGAACAACATGAACAACTACAACACCGAACAGCCCGAAGGTGGCGTGCCCATCAAGATGTGGACCCGCGGCGTGCCCGTCGAAGACGAAGCGAAGAAGCAGCTGGCCAACACCGCGCGCCTGCCCATCGTGTTCAAACACATCGCGGCCATGCCCGACGTGCACCTGGGGATTGGCGCTACCGTGGGCTCGGTGGTCTCGACCTTCAAGGCCATCATCCCCGCCGCGGTGGGGGTGGACATCGGCTGCGGAATGATGGCCTGCAAGACCACGCTGCGCGCTGAAGACCTGCCCGACAACCTGGGGCCGCTGCGCGCCGCGATCGAGAAGGCCGTGCCGCACGGCATGACGCCGATCCGACAGCGTGCGGGGCGCGACAAGGGCACCTGGGAGAACCCGCCTTCGCTGGTGGATGAGGCCTGGGCCACGCTCAAGGACGAGTTCGACGCGATCTGCGAGAAGTACCCGCGCCTGAAGAACACCAACAACCACAAGCACCTGGGAACGCTCGGAACCGGCAACCACTTCATCGAGGTCTGCCTCGACGAAGCGGGTGCCGTGTGGTTCATGCTGCACTCGGGTTCGCGTGGCGTGGGGAATGCCATCGGCACGACCTTCATCGAGCTGGCGAAGAAGGACGCGGAGCGCAACAACTGCCATCTGCCCGACCAGAACCTGGCGTACTTCGAGGAAGGTTCCCAGTACTTCGGCGACTACGTGCGCGGCGTAGGCTGGGCGCAGAAGTTCGCGCGCCTGAACCGCGAGGTGATGATGAAGAACCTGGTCGCCACCGTGCGCCAGGTCATCACCAAGCCCTTCGAGGCGCACGTGGAAGCCGTGAACTGCCACCACAACTACGTGCAGAAGGAAACGCACTTCGGTGAAGAGGTGTTCGTGACGCGCAAGGGAGCGGTGAGCGCGAAGAAGGGCGAGCTCGGGATCATCCCGGGGAGCATGGGCGCGCGCAGCTACATCGTGCGCGGCCTCGGCAACCCCGAGAGCTTCGAGAGCTGCAGCCACGGCGCAGGCCGCGTGATGAGCCGCACCAAGGCCAAGAAAATGTTCACCGTCGCGGACCAGATCAAGGCCACCGAAGGCGTGGAGTGCCGCAAAGACGAAGCCGTGATCGACGAGATTCCGATGGCCTACAAGGACATCGACGCGGTGATGGAGGCGCAGAAGGACCTGGTGGAGGTGGTGTACACGCTCAAGCAGGTGTTGTGTGTGAAAGGGTAGGACATGGGAGATGGGGACATGAAGGACTTTCTGAGAAAGCTGTTTGGCGGTGCATCAGACAGTGGCGTTGAGGACGCTTCTGATTTGTGCTCCCACAGCGGTTTCGTGCGCGAAGCAGCGGTCAAGTCACTGGTGTCTCGGCCGCAGCGCGGCACCTTGCCGATGCTGCTGGTGCGGCTCAATGACTGGGTGCCGCAGGTGCGTGTGGCCGCCAATGCGGCCGTGCGATCCCTGATGCAACCGACCTATCTGGTGGACTGGATCACGGCCATCGATGCGGTGGTCGATCTGGAGCGAACACGACGAGCCGACCATGCGCCGATGTTGAAGGAGATATCGCTGTTTCTGAGTCGACCCGAGCACCTCCCTCAGGTGATCGATGCAACGCGAACGGCAGGCCTTCGGGTGCGGCGCTTTGTGTTCGACGCGCAGTGGTTGGCCGCGCAAGACGACGATGACCGAGTGCCGCTGCTGGAGAGGGCGCTGTCCGGTGATGACGTGTTGATGGCTTCGAGGGCGGTGTCGCAGTTTGCGGGGCTGACCTCTCCCGAACGACGTCGGCATCTGTACCAGACCGCGTGCGCCACGCCGTTTGCCGCTGTGCGGCATGAGGCTGTGCGCTGGCTTGTGGAGAACCCCGATGACGCGACCGACGGCGTGGTTCGAGCCATGGACCTCGACGCCAACTCCCACGTCCGCTGGTGGTGCTTGCGATGGTTGCGCTCGAACGGAGGCGTGGAACACGTTGCTGAGCGGGCTGCGGAAGTGGCCAGCGATGAGCTGAAATCCACGCGACTGCGTCGGGCGGCCATGCAGTGGCTGCTGGACATCGATCCCGGCAGAGCATCGGCTGTGAGTGACTCGTGGCTGGACAGCCCATGGCCCCGTTTGCGGCGCGATGCGTTGTTGATCCGACTGGTCAAGAGCGATGCCGATGGAAAAGCGCATTGGTTGCAGCAGGCTTTTGCCGATCCCTCACCTCGGGTGCAGAAGCTTCTGCTCGACAAGGCGCACCGTGGCGCCTGGGTGCCGCCACTGCCTCAGCTGTTGCAGGTCGTGCAGCGTGATCCGACCATCGAAAAGATGCTTCGCGTGTTGTCCATAAGGTCGTTGTATCCCGTATGGGATCGCCTCGAATGCCTGCTGGCGTTGTGGCCCATGAGCAAGGAACTGGGTAAGGAGAACCTGCTGATCGCTGCGCTCGCCCATTGGCCCCAGGAAAGCCGTTCGTATTGCCATGGCCCGGGCTCGGTGCAGGCAGCGCGTCTGGCGGAGCTTTGGTCCGCCAGACGCCAGCACTTGGATGCTCAACTGCAGCAAACCCTCGACTTTCATCTGAGGACGTTTGGCGTGGTGTGAACACCAAGAACGATCACCCACTTCGCAGAGCTTTGTTGGCGATAGGCCAAACGCTCGACCAAGAACGACAAGAACATGCTGAACTTCACCTTCCTGGGCATCTCCTCAGGCGTGCCCACCAGGCAACGCAACGTCACCGGCCTGGTGGTTCAGTCCGCTGGCGGGCGCAACAGGGTTCTCCTCGGTGATGGATGCGCAGAAAGACCTGGTGCGGTGGCGTGCGCTTTCAAGCAAGTGTTGTGTGTAAAGAGGTAGGCGGTGCCACAAGGACGCCGTTTTGGAGGATGTGAAATGAAGAGCAATAAACAGCGACGTACGGAGATCAAGCAATTGCGACTGGCACGCGCGCAGCGTGCTCAGACGCAGTTGCAATCAATGCCTTTGGGCCGCGATGGGCATGTGCTTGGCCTGGTGATGGCCGATACACAGCTTCTGAGTGGCTTGAACAACAGCTGCGTTCTCCCCGAGTTCTATTTGGACAAGGTTTTCGTTTGCGCCGATTGCGCCAGCGAAGAGGTATGGACGGCGAAGCAGCAGAAGTGGTGGTACGAAACGGTGCAAGCGCCGATAGACAGCCGGGCCAAACGCTGCCTGGAATGTCGTCGTGCGCGCCGCGCGAGAATCAACGAGGCACTGGCGGTGCCGGGTGCCAACCGTCTCGCGCAAGAGGTCGAGGCGCTGCGCGCGCTGGGGTCTAAGCCGCCCGACGCAGCAGCGCTTGAACAAATAGCCCATGCGCTGCAGAGCAAGTGGTGGGGGCATCGTGTGGTCGCGATTCAGGTTCTGGGACGTTGGGGTGGTACAGAAGAAATCGCTCAACTGCGGGCGCTGGCTGCGTTGCGCCACATGGAGGGGCGTCGCTATGGCTCTTGGGAGCGCGTGGCTTCGGACGCGGCGGCGGCGGCTTTAAAAAGCTTGGGAATCGAATAGAGACCAAACACTGATCAAGACAACAACAAGAATCATGCTGAACTTCACCTTCCTGGGCACCTCCTCCGGCGCGCCAACCAAGCTGCGCAACGTCACTGGCCTGGCGGTGCAGCCCGCCGGCGCTCGCGACTGGTTTCTCATCGACGCGGGCGAAGGCACGCAACACCAGCTGCAACGAACCGGCCATTCCTTGCGCTCGTTGCAAGCCATCTGCATCACCCATGTGCATGGCGACCACTGCTATGGTTTGCCGGGTCTGCTGGCCAGCGCCGGCATGGCCGGTCGCACGGCGCCATTGACCCTGGTGGCGCCCTTGCCGGTGTGGACATGGCTGGCGTCCACACGCGAATGCACGGACCTGCATCTGCCGTACGACGTTCACCATGTGGACAGCGCGCTGCAGCCGGTGGTCTGGCAGTCGCCAGGTGTTCGCATCACCGCCCATCCGCTTTACCACCGGGTGGCGTGCCACGCGTTTGGTGTGGAGGTGCGGCACGACACGGTGCATCTCGACACCACCGCCTTGCGGGACACCGGCCTTCCGCCGGGGCCTGCCTGGAAGGCCTTGCAGTCGGGCCAGGACCTTGAGTTTGAAGGCGCTGTGCTCAAGAGCGCGGATTTTGTTGCGCACCAGTCTCGCCGCGTTCGGGCGGTCTTCGGCGGAGACAATGCCGATCCGTCGATGCTGCAGACCGCGTGCGCCGATGCCCAGGTGCTGGTGCACGAAGCGACCTACACGCAGGCGGCCCTGGACAAGGTGGGGCCTGGCCCCATGCACAGCAGCGCGAAAGGCGTGGCCACCTTTGCCCAGCAGGTGGGTGTGCCCAACCTGGTGCTCACGCACTTCAGCCAACGCCACCACGACGACGCAGGACAGGCCGAACTGGAAGCAGAGGCGCGCGCGCAATACCAGGGCCAGCTGTGGCTGGGGCGGGACTTCGATGCCTTCGAACTGAATGAACAAGGGCAACTGCGGCTGCAACACAGTGACCGCGCCAACGCCGGCAATGAACACGCTTGAAGCACCATGAAACAACAAGAATTCCTCCACTCCGCTCACCCCATCGACCCCGCCATGCGCGAGCAGGTCATGGCCCACCTGCGCGCCATCGAAGCCCAGCACCAGGTCACCATCCTGTTCGCCTGCGAGTCGGGCAGCCGGGGCTGGGGCTTTGCCTCGCCCGACAGCGACTACGACGTGCGCTTCATCTACGTGAACCGCCTGCCGTGGTACCTGACGGTGGCGCCGGGGCGCGATGTGATCGAACTCCCCATCAGTGGCGACCTGGACATCAACGGCTGGGACCTGCGCAAGGCGCTGGGGCTGATGCGCGAGTCCAACCCCACGCTGCTGGAGTGGCTGTGTTCGCCCATCGTCTACCGCGAAGAGACCGACACGATGACCCGCTTTCGCGCACTGGCCGAGCAGGTGTTCTCCAACGCCAAAGGCTGGCACCACTACGCCTCCATGGCCAAGAAGAACTTCCGCGAACACCTGCAGGCCGATGAGGTGCGCTACAAGAAGTACCTCTACGTGCTGCGCCCCCTGTTGGCGGCGCGCTGGATCCACACGCGGCCCGGCGTGCCGCCCATGCGCTTTGCCGAGCTCGCACAGCACACGCTGGACGCCACCGCAGACTCTGCGCTGATCGCCGAGATCAACGCGCTGCTGGAGGTGAAGATGCGCGCCGGCGAAGCAGCGACCAGCCCGCGCTGGCCGGGCATCCACGCCTTCATCGAGGCCGAGCTGGCGCGCAACGCGGCCGAGCCTGTGCAGGCCTTGCCTCCTGCGGGCCAGGTACCGCTGGACGCGATGTTGTTCGACTCGGTGCTGCGGTACGAACCCGACGCGCACACGCTAGCGCAGGAGCCCCAGCCATGTTGACCATCGACGGCTCCACCGGCGAAGGCGGTGGCCAGATCCTGCGCACCAGCCTGTCGCTGTCGATGATCACCGGCCAGCCGGTGCGCATCGAGAACATCCGCGCCAAACGTCCCAAGCCGGGCCTGATGCGCCAGCACCTGGCCTGCGTGCTGGCGGCGCAGGCCGTGAGTGGTGCGCAGGTGAGCGGGGCCGAGCTGGGCTCGCAGACGCTGGTGTTCGAGCCGGGCGCGTTGCGTCCGGGTGAACACGCGTTTGCCATCGGCTCGGCCGGCAGTTGCCTGCTGGTGCTGCAGACGGTGCTGCCCGCGCTGATGCTCGCGCCTGCGCCCAGCCAGCTCAAGCTCTCGGGCGGCACGCACAACCCGCTGGCGCCGAACTTCCACTTCATCGAGCGGGCATTTTTGCCGCAGCTTGCGCGCCTGGGTGTGAAGGTCGAGGCGTCGCTGCGCCGCCATGGTTTTTATCCCGCCGGCGGCGGTGAGATGGTGGCGACCATCGAGCCCGCTGCGGGCGGCCTGCGCCCGTTCGATCTGCTGGAGCGCGGCGCGGTCGGTGAGCCGTTTGCCGAATCGCTGGTGGCCGCGGTGCCGCGCCGGGTGGCCGAGCGCGAGCTGTCGCTGCTCAAGGGCGCGCTGGGGTGGTCTGATGAACAGCTGCGCGTGCCCAACGTGCGGCAGAACGAAGGCCCGGGCAATGCGCTGATCGCCACGCTGGCGTTTGAGCACGTGACCGAGGTGTTCACCAGCTTCGGCGAGAAGTCGCTGAGCTCGGAGCAGGTGGCCAGCCGCTTGCTGCGCCAGGTGAAGGCCTATGAGGCCAGCACGGCGGCGGCCGGCCCTTACCTGGCCGACCAGCTGGCGCTGCCCTGGGCGCTGGCCGTGCACCAGAGCGGTCAAGCGGCGGCCTACAGCTGCAGCGAGATCACGGAGCACACGCGCACCAACCTGGAGGTGATCCAGCGCTTTCTGCCGGTGACGGCCGAGGTGTCCCGAACAGCTGCTGGGTGGGAAGTGGCCTGGCGACGCTGATGGCAGCCAGAGGCATCGGCGTCATCCATTCTGGTGATGCCGATGCCGCCTTGTCCCTTGTTTGAGGGATGTTCTCCGGCTTCATCGCTCCTACATTGGGTCCTCCCGCTGATGCCGTGATCTTGTGAAGAGACGGTGCTCACCGGGTCACCCTTCGCAGGAGAGGACATGGCGAGCGACGAGCAAGTTCTTTTGATGAGCGACCGGCTTCAGGCTTTTGAGCTGAAGTCGCTGCTCATGACGTCAACGGTGCGCCCTGCGCCGACAGCGCCTGCCGGGTCTGCTGTGCCTGTGAGTGCGGACGGGTCTTTGCTGCCCCAGACGCTCTACGAAGCGTCGGACGATGTGGGTGCCCGGTATCAGTTGCCCCGGTATGAGTGGAACCAGGTGGGTGGGCGGCACACGTCCCGTCTGCGGTTGCGGACGGCCGACGAAGATCCGTTCGGTCCACTGGGCTGGTTGAGCATCGAGTTGCTGGCGGTGTCTGCGGTCGATGCGCGCTTCGCGATGCGGTCGATTGACCACACGGCGTCGCTGAGGTTGGGCTACGAGATGCCGGTGGTGGCAGCGGGTGAATCGGTGCCGGAGGCGTGGGTCGGCCCATGGGAAAACGCCGACCCTGCGACCCGGGGCATGACCCGCCTGCTGATCGGGCAGCGTGTGGACGGCGGCTGGTTCATGCACGGCTTCGGCAAGTGCCACCCCAGCGACTGCGACTGGGGCGAGACCACGGCCATGCTCTCGGGCGATGCGCTGATCGGTGTCTACCCGTTCGGCTTCAAGGTCACCACCATCACGGCAAGGCGAAGCGGCCAGACGCTGCTGGTGGACGTGCTGGACGACTACACAGATGCCGACGGCCGCAAGGACCGGCTGAGCCAGTATGTGATGGGTCGCTCAGCGGCAACCTCCCCGGCGCAGCCGCTGATCTGGGAAACGCTGGGCCCCCTGAACCCGGTCGGCGCCAGCGTGCACCGTTGTGTGCTGCCGTTTCATGCTCAAGAGGACTACGACCGCCTCTACCAGATCGTCACTTCGCCAGTGCACCGCGCACGCCTGGAGGTGGTGTGCAAGGCGACGGTGGGTCAGCGCTCTTGGCAGCAGTGGTGGATCCGTGACCGGATCAAGGTGCAGCCCGTGCGTCCGGACATGGATTTGGTCCAGCTCAATCCTGCGGTGCTGAAACAACTGCGCGAAAGCTTGGTCGCCCCAGCGCCCAAGCCCGTGCCGCCGCCGGTGGCCGCCGTTCCGGTGGCGCCCGTTTCGGTGAAGACGGTGGGGAGGACCTCGCCACTGGTGATGCACATGACCCGTTCGCCTGTGCTGAGCGTGTCGACCGCCACACTGGCGACCCACCTCACGCCGTTGGCCGCAGTACCGACGGTCGCCAACCTGCGGATTGACCGCAGCAGTGTGGGCTCGCTGATGCTCAACGAGGGGCTGCTGCTCCAGCGCCATTCGGCCGATCTGGACGTGGTGCTGTCGAAGGAAGAGGCCACACGCATCACGCGAACCCTGCCCCGGCGATTGGCCATCGACAAGCGGGGCCGTCCTGTGTTGGTGCGGCGCGAGGTCGAGTGCGTGCAGTCGCTGAACAGCACCTTCGATCCGCAGACCGATGGCTACATGTTTGACGCGCCGGTGGATCCGTCGCAGGCACATGTGCTGTTCAGGCACGATCTGGACGCGGATGGGCAGAGCGTCACTTTCTTCCAGGATTCCATGGCGCGCGACCAGGTGTATTACGAGCCGCAGGAATTCCGTCTGGCGCGCAGCGATGCCCATCCCTTCTTGCCGTCGCTGGTGTTTGCCATCACCGATGTGGTGACGGAAAGCGAGTCGTTGGCCTACCGGGTGCGTCTAGCGTTCCAGGCCCGGCCGTACCTGGGGCAGGCGTTTCGCCTGCTGGCGCGCCAGCACTTCGGTCCCGAAGCCAGGCTGACCGCCCTCACACCCCGCTCGGCCCGTCTCACCCTGAGCGTGCCTCCCGCCGAAGGCGCGGTTGCCGAGCCGTTGGAGCGTCCCGCAGCGGTGATCCGATTCGACGAAGGTGTCACCGATGAGCTGTCGCTCGACGAGGCGCAGTTCGTGCGGTTGGCGGCTTCTTTCCAGTCACCCTCCGGCATCGGGATGCAGGGATGGGTGTCGGCCACGATCAGCGACGGCACGCAGGTGGACATCCCGCTCGTGGTTTCGCTCAAGGACAACACGGGCACCGCGTTCGATCCACCGCATTTGCGCGCGGACGCCGACGGCGTTCCGGGGCACCACGCCGTTTCGCTGCGCAACCGGATCGAGAGTCCGGTGCGCATCAATGCGGTCCATCCGGTGGAGCTGGGCGCCTGGAACGATCCGGTTGGCGGCCAGCTGCACAGGGTGACGGCCTTGCCGCTCGATCCGCCACCGGCCGAACCGGTGGGACCTGGGCAGACCGTTGACCTTCGCTACGAGGTCAGGCCGGCATCGTTCCCGCTGGTCTCGATCGTGCCGGCGCTGGATGTGGACATCCAGCCCGACCTCGCCCTGCTGATGGGCCAGCTGACCGTCACCGAGGCGTTCACCGAGGCCACCTTCGATGTGCAGGTGTCGGCCAGTCCGCTGTTCTTTGGCGCCGGTGCGCTGATGTCCCTGCGGATCGAGTTCGACGAGGGGCCGACGGTCACGCTCGATGCCAGCGTGCCCACCCGGCAAGTGACATTGCGCAAGCCGGTGATCGCCCGCATCCTGGGTCTGGAGCCGGGTTACCGCTACCGCCTGATCGAGATGGACGCGCAAGGCGGGCAGCGGGTGCACGAAGGGCTGGCCGGTGTGGGCAATCTGCAGGTCAGTCTGCTGCAGGTCTGAACATGATGCTCACCCAGCCGCTTCAGGATTTTGCTGACGTGTTTCCGGACCACCGGATCGGGCGTCGCCTGTATGTCCTGCCGGATCGCCTGGGGCTGGCACTGGATGCCGATGGCCTGCCCCGCTTTACGCTGTTGCGTCACACCAGCGACGAAGGCGCAGCGCAAGGCGGTGGGCTTCTCCAGGCTTTTCTGAAGCTCGAAGGTCCCGATGTCGATGCCTTGGCGGTCACGGGGATGGTCGGCGGCGGCACGCTGGAGCGCGCACCGATCGCGCAGGCCGAAGCCCGGCTGGTGTTGCGGGGGGTGTCGGGTGATCAGGTGCTGGCGTCCGGGCAATGGCGGCCGGTGGCCAGCGGCTCGGCAGACGCGCTCTCGGTCACCCGGCATCTGGACCTTGAAGACACCCAGATACTCACGACGTTGGTGCGCGACGCGGACTCGGTCGGACCCGAGCCGGTCGAACTGGAGGTTCGGGTCATCGCCCAGGGTCTGAGTCCTGGGCTGCCGTGGACCGTGACGACCACCTTCACCGACTTGCGCGACCAGTTACAGGCCTTGCTCGCGACCGACCTTCCTGCGACCGCGCAGGACCTCGACCGGGCCTTCCTCAGTCTGCCGGCCGGCGTGTTGCGCTGGCAGGCGCTGGAGGACGAAGGCGTCCCTGTCGACACCGAAGCGCTGACCCTCCGGGCCGCACGCGGTGCGCGGCAGCGCTTGTTTCGACGCGTGGGCGAAAGGTTCGAGTGGCATCCCGGCGTTCTGGTGTCTGATGCGGTCGACGGGCTGTCATGGCGTTTGGACCAGCCCCTGCCTGACACCGTTGAGCGCGTGCTGCGCTGGTCGGTGAGCGAGTGCCACGCCACCTGGGCCGGGCGTCCCGAGGCGTTTCCGGTGGTCACCCCGTTTCGGCCCATGCAGCGGGTCACCGTGCACTTGCTGAACGCCTTGCCACTGCATCCCCGGGGGTTGGCGCAGCTGGATGTGGAGTTGCGTTTCCGCGGTCCCAGCGGTGCGTGGGTCCACCGGACCTTCACCTTTGACGGGCACACCGGCCTGCACGCCCTGTCGGTGGTGGGCCCCGCCTTTGGCGCCGGGTTGTCCCTGTCGTTCCGGACGCTGGCGGTGGTGGCGCGGGAAGGACAACTGCCGCTGACCCTGGCTGCACCGGACTTTGTCCCGGTGCAGGGCTTGCAGGTCGTACTCAGTGAAAAGGAGGTCGGCGTGCGTCCGGTGCCGATCGACGCCGACCCTTCGCTGTGGGAACACGCTGCAGCGATGCAGCTGGTGGTCACCACGGCGGGTGGGGCGGTGCAGGTGCGGGAGCTGACACCGCAGGCTGCGCAAGCCTGGGTGTGCCTCATGGGCGAAGACATGCAGGGCCCGGCGATGGTGCAGGTGGCGGCGCTCACCGTTGACGGACCCGGAGAGCCATGGTGGTCCGGTCCGCTGCCACTGGAAGGCCTGCGCCTGAACGGCTGGGCGCTGGAGCCGGTGGGTCCCGAACAGGTCCGGTTGAGTCTCTCCGCGCGGCTGGCCGAGGCGACCGCGCTGGTGAGCGTGGAGCTGCTGCCCGGCGCCCAGGTGCCCGGCGAAGGCGCGAATGGCACCCTGTTGACGCTGGAGGTGGGTCAGGCGCGCAGTTGGTCGTACTGGCGTCGCAGCCTGCTGCAGCCACCGGCCTATGCGTGGCGGCTGCATCTGGTCGAGCGCGAGCCGTCCACCGGTGCCACGCGGCCGCTGCGCATCAGCGGCTGGCGCGTGGACCACGCCCTCGAACTGCTGATCGACCAGGTGCCGTGATGCAACTGCCCCTGCCGTCCCGGCCTGCCAACCCTTCACAGAGGTGACCCCATGTTGAAAGTGCCCGCCTTTCGTACCGTCGCCGGCGTCACCCTTTATGCCGACGACACACTCTGGTACCGCTTCTACCCGGTGTCGGACCAGCCCCGAGTCCGCCTGGACAAGGACGGCCAGCCGGTGTTCCTGCTGGTCAAGTACGCGCTCTCCGACGAGGAGCTGGCGCGCAACCCCACGCTGCCGCGCGGCGGGGGCTATCTCAACGTTGACGTGGTGTTCGAGCTGGACGACGCACAGCGCGAGGCGGTGCGCGCCGACCTGCAGGCCTGGGTGGACACCGAGTTCGCGCGGCGCCAGTCCGGCAGCGCCGAGGAGAAGGCCTCGGTGCAGGGCATGGCCGCCGCGCCCCCGGTGGACTTCGGCACCCCGACCTACACCGGGGGCACCGTCGCCATGGACGCGCCGCAGTCCAGCGTGCTGGTGAGCAAGCGCGTGGCCACCGGCGCGCCCTCCCTGCTGGCCGACAACGTGTCGGTCTTCAGCATGGACCTCACCAGCGAGGGTGCGACCTTCATGGAGCGCACCCTCACCGGCGGTGGCGGGGCCGCGACCGCCTCCGACCTGACGCCGATCCAGGTGCGCTACGACCTGACCTTCTGGGCGCGCCTGCCGCCCGTGCGCATCCATGTGAAGGCCGACTCGCAGCGCATGTACGAGCAGGTGCGCAAGATCATGGACGGCGCCGGTGTCGACCATTGCACCACCTACGACTTCCAGCACAGCGACATCGACACCGCCTCGGCCGAGGTGGCCGGCCTGATCACGGTGCAGATCGACACCGGCAGCGGCTCGCTGGACGACGCGGTGATCGCCGAGCTGCGGCGCTATGCGCTGGAGGTGATGCAGGAACTGGTGGAGTCCAACTTTTTCACCACCGACCTGGCCGAGGCGCACCAGCCCGCCGGCTCGACCGACATTCCCGACGAAGCACTCAGCGGCCGACGTGACAAGACCAAGAAATACCTGCGCCAGCAGCACGACAGCGTTCGCATGAAGCTGGAGCTCAGCCTGGAGCAGAACAGCGTTGTGGCCTGGCCCATCCACCCGCAGGGCACGCTGCAGACCTTCTTCCGGGGCATGTCGCCCGCGCAGATCTCAAATTTCGTGCGCGTCGTCCACCTGGACGACCCGGCGTTCCAGTCGCTCAATGTCACGGCGCGCGTGTTCGCTCCTTTCGACGCCGCGGGGCTGGAGGCGGTTGAGGTCGAACTGCGCTACACCGGGCGCGACGCCAACGGCGATCACCAGGAAAAGCTCAAGACCTTCACCTTCACCGGCAACCAGCCGCAGAAGTGGGAGCCCAAGCTGATCGGCGACGAGCGCGGCCACGAGTTCCGCTACCGCTTCAAGTTTGCGGGCCGCGCCTTTGGCTCGTTCACCCCTTGGGAGCACAGCGGCCGCAGCGACCTGAACATCGCCGTGCCGGGGGCCGGCCGGGTGATGGTCGAGGTGCGAGCGGGCGATGTCGACTTCGAGAACCAGGTGCGGCAGGTGCAGGTGCTGCTGGCCTACGAGGACCCTGCGGCCGGCGTGCCGCGCCAGGAGCAGACCGTGGTGCTGGAGAAGACCAGCACCAGCGGCGTGTACGACCGCCAGATCTTCGAGCCGCGGGCCCGCCCGGTGCTGTACCGCCAGCGCTTTCGCATGCACAGCGGCGAGGTGGTGGAAGACGCCGAGTGGCAGGCGCTGTCCGGCAGCCAGCTGATCGTCAACCAGCCCGCCCGGGGCCTGCTGCGCGTGCGCCTGCTGCCCGCCGGTGACGGCTGGGACGGCGTGGCCCAGGTGATCGTCGACCTGCGCTACGAAGATGCCGCCAACGGCCTGCGGCGCGAGGAGAGCCTGGTGTTCAAGTCCAGCCAGGAGTTCCGCACCTGGGAGGTGGCGCTGCGCGACCAGAACCGCCGCAGCTTTGAATACCGCATCAACGCCAGCTTCAAGGACGGGCGTTTTCAGCAGGGCGAATGGCAGCCGCACAGCGGCGAGGAAACCCTGGCCATTGTGGTCAAGGCCCCGCCGCGCCACCAGATCCAGATCGTTCCGGACCGCCTGGACCTGGCCACCGCGCCGCTGACCGAGGTCAGTCTCACGCACCTTCCCACGGGTCGCCAGGAGACCTTCGTGTTCCGGGCGCACACACCGGTGGTCTGGAACGTGGACGTGGACCCGGGCACGCCGGTGCGCTACCGGGTCGAGGTCACGCACTTTCCGGCTGGGGGTGACCCCGTCGTGCTGGCACCCTTCGAAGAAGAAGACCCGGTGCTCGTGCTGCCGCCCTACCAGCCGCCCAGACCCGGCCTGTTCAGGGTCCAGCTGGTGCCCTCGCTGATCGATTTCACCAAGACCCCGCTGGTGACCATCGACCTGCGCTACCAGGACGAGGTGCACGGCATCGATGTCAGCCACGCCGTGGCCCTGACGGACCGCACCCCGATGGAGTGGGTCGTCGACGTGCGCGACGTCAACCGCCGCCTCTACGCCCACCAGATCACCTACTTCGTGGCGCCCGACCAGGTGCCCCATGCCCTTCCCCAGGCGTTCACCGACAAGCCGTTGCTGGTCGTGCCGCGCTTCCAGCCTTGACCCACCGAACCCCCCGCCAGGAGAAACACCATGCTCAAAGTGCCTGCCTACGCGTATTTCGAAGACCTGCGCGTCACCGTCTACCAGGACGACACCATGTTCTGGAAGTTCTATGTGATTCCGGACTACATCTCGGTCCGGCGCGACCAGAACGACAACCCGGTCTTCCTGCTCATCAAGTACGCCTTCAGTGACGAAGACCGGTTGGCGAACCCGGCACTGGGGCGCGGCGGCGGCTTCATGGCCTTCGACGTGGAAATGCGCGTGGCCGAGCAGAACCAGGCCGAGCTGATAGAACGGCTGCAAGGCCTGGTCGACGAAGAGTACAAGCGCCTGAAGGCGCTGGCCGAGGCCCACCACGAGAGGGTCGAGGGCATGCGGCTGAGCAGCTGGGCCTACGCGAACGGGAAGCGGATGGACACGGCCTTGTCGATCCACGACGTGAAGCTTGGCTTGCACCCCGATGCCCCCGAAGCGCCTCCGGGCAACAAGCCACCCACCGTGATCCTGTCGGTGCCCACCTGGACCGAGGGCACCTTCAGCGTGAGCGCGCCGCAGGCCGCGTCGCTCGTCAGCCACCGCGTGGTCGAAGGCCCGCTGTCGCTGGTGGGCAGCAATGTGGCAGCGGCCAACATGGACCTGACCGAGGCCGGCGCCACCTTCATGGAGAAGACCCTGGTCAACCGCGACGGCACCGGCGGCAGCGACCTGACACCGATCCAGGTGCGCTTCGACCTCAAGATGTGGGCGCGGCTGCCGCCCGTGCGCCTTTCGATCGAAGCCGACAGCCGCACCCTGTACCAGAGCATTCGGTCGGTCATGCATGACTTCGAAGGCAACGAGTGCAATGAGGACGAGGTGACCCACTTCGACCAGCACCTGAAGATGGCAGTCGAGTCCAACCTGATCAAGGTCCGCCTGGATACCGGCACGCTCAAGCTCGACGACAAGTTCGTGAGCGAGCTGCGCGCCACCGCCATGGAGATCGTCACCGGCATGATCCAGAAGGCTTTTTTCAAGGAGGAGGCGGCTCCCCCGACGACCGAGGATCCGGTCGGACTGGGCGACGAACGCAAGGTGTTCTTCTTCAAGTCCGAGCAGGAGATGACGTTCACCTCCTTCTCCTACAACGAGGAGATCAAGAGCATCGCCGAGTGGCCGGTCCACCCCCAGGGCACGATGCAGTCCTTCTTCGCCGGCATGTCGGCCCAGGAGATCAGCAAGTACGTGCGTGTGGCCGACCTCAGCGACCCGTTCTTCATGACGCTCGGCCTGAAGGTGTCGGCCTTTGCCGACTGGGAACACAACCCGATTGCCTTCGTCGAGGCGCAGGTGCAGTACGAGGGCCGCGATGAAAACGGTGACATGGTCGAGAAGCAGCAGACCTTCACCTTCAACAAGGACAGCACGCGCGGCGAATGGAACCCCAGCCTGATCGGGGCCAAGCGCGAGTACCAGTACCGCTACCGGATCGCGTTCCAGGGCAAGCCGCCCGGGGAGTTCACGCGCTGGGAGCGTGAGCGCACACCGCAGCTCAACCTCTCAATTCCCGACGCCGGCCGGGTCAACGTGCGGCTGCTGGCCGGACAGATCGACTTCGCGCAGACGGTCGAACAGGTCCAGGTGGAGGTCAGCTACGCCGACACCTCGTCGGGCGTGAACGAGGAGATCGAAACCTTCCGCCTGCTCGACGGCCAGCAGGAGCAGACCTTCAACCGGGTCATCTTCACCCCCTGGGACCGGCCGGTCCGCTACCGCTCGCACTTCTTCCTCAAGGACGGTCAACGCATCGAGACCGACTGGACCGAGACCAACGCCCGGCAGCTGTTGATCAACGCCCCGCTCTACGACAAGCTGGACGTGCGGCTCGTGCCGTCGGGCGACTGGGCCGGTGTGGTGCAGTCGGTGGTGAGCCTGCGCTATGAAGATGCGGCCAACAACTACCGCGCCGACGAGGCCTTCTCGCTGAAGGCCATCAACGAGTTCAAGACCTGGTCGGTCGTGCTGCGCAACAGCCAGGTGCGCCGCTTCGAATACAAGGTGCTGACCACGTTCCAGAACGGCGACCTGCGTGAGAGCCCTTGGACGGCGGTCGACGGAGACCAGGCCCTGCCCATCGTGGTGCGCACCGTGCCGCAGCTGGCGGTCAAGCTGCTGCCCAACGTGGTGGACTTCGACACCAGCCCGGTGGTGGAGACGACGATGCGCTACGCCGACGCGGCCAACGGCATCCAGAAGGTGGAGACCTTCACCTTCGTCAAGGGGGACAAGATCGAAGAGTGGCTCGTGCCGATCACCGACACCAGTCCGCGCCAGTACCGCTACCAGGTCACCTTCCACACCGCCGATGGCCGCACGGTGAAGGAGCCCGAGGTGGTGGACGACCGGACCGAGGTGGTGTTGCCCAGGTTGCTCACCCCCGAGATCAAAGTCACGCTGTTGCCGCGCTTCGTCAGCTTCATCGACACCCCGGTGGTGGAGGTGACCGTGCGCTACGAGGACGCGGCCCACCAGATCCTCTTCAACGACTCCTTCCTGTTCACCGAACCCGTGGACCAGGTGTTCCGCATCCCCGTGCGTGCGGATTCCCCGGCCGAGTACGAACTGCAGGTGACCTACTTCAACAAGGACGGCACCGCCTTTGCGCAGACGCCGATGCGCACGGACAAGAAGCACTTCCCGTTGCCCCGGTTCGTGCCCGAGCTGGCACCCCAGCCCTGACCCTCGGACGAGGAGAACCCCATGCTTTCGTTCGGCCCGCCCTACTTCCAGATCGAGGGGATGACGGTCATGAGTGACTTTCACGACCCCCTCCAGTTCTATTACTTCCCCAACCGCCCCAAGCTCTCGGTGGACGAGCAGGGGCATCCCGCCATCCGCTTCATCATCCTCAAGGAAGCCCAGGACGAGATTGAGAGCAACCCCGACGGCACGCCCGCCGAGGATGACGTGGCCGGCTTCCTGGTGTTCGACACCGACCTGGCCTGGGCGTCCGAGGCGGTGCGCAAGGCCGAACGCTTCATCCAGCGCGAGATGAACCTGGCCGACACGCCGCGGCTGGCGCCCCTGCCCTACAAAGGCGGGACCGTGCAACTGACCTTTCTGGACCGCACCACCGAGCTGCCCAAACCGGTGGACCCGAGCAATCCGGCGCCCGCACCAACGCCCCCGGCCGACCCTGCGGATGTGAAGCAGCGCTGGGTGCCCTTCCTCAAGTCCAGCGGGGTGCCCTCGCTGTACGGTGACAACCGGGCGATCTTCAGCGCCATGCTCAGCCGCAAGGCCACCAAGCTGCTCTACGGGTCGTTCGAGGGTTTCATGCCCGCGGGCGTGGTCTACAACCTGGACTTCGTGGGCATGCAGACGGCCTACCGGGTGGACGTCCAGGCCGACTGGGAGCAGGCCTACCACTTCATTCAGGAGCACTTCGGCCTCGACCTCGTTTTCGTCACGGTCGATCTGGACGACATCGTCGAGCGGCTGGAAGAAGAAAAGATCATCAGCATCAAGGCCTCGCTGGAACTCGAGGGCGAAGAGGCGGCGGTGGTCGAGGACGAGTTCAACCAGGTCCGCAAGGACCTGACCGAGCTGGTGCTGGAGAAGTTCTTCGAGCCCGTGCCCAACCCGAACGAGGCCACACCCGACGACCAGACCGTGAGCACGGTGCTCAGCACCGCGCGCCAGATCCGCAACATCATCCACCTCTGGCCCAGCGCGGGCTACAGCCGGCGCGAGGTGAGCGTGGAGGAGATCCGTTCGATCCAGGTCGACTACACGGTCAACAAGGCGGTCTCGCGCAAGATCGCCCCGCAGGCGCACATCAGCCTCTTCCTGGAGGACTTCGGCCTGAAGAAGGAGGACGTGGTGACCGTGGTGGACGGCAACGACGCGCTCTGGAACACCACCACCTTCGACGCGCTGGTCAACGCCGACTACGCTGGCGACGCCATCCACAGTGTGGCGCTGGACGTGCAGTACCGCTCGCCCGACCACTTCGATCCGCTGGCCGACCCGGACGCCGAATGGTCTTTTCTCTTCGATTCGGCCGACGACCGTGTCAAGCGCTCGTCCTGGTACAACCCGGACATCGGGCACCAGTACTTCTACCGGTACAGCGTCTTCTTCAAACCCTCGGCCCTGCCCGGCCCGACCCACAGCGTGGGCAGTGGCTGGCGCCCGCACGACTCACAGCTGCTGGTGATCTCGCCCGACGAGCTGTACCGGCGGCTGGCGCTGGAGGTCCAGGTCGACACGGCGTTTCCCTGGGAGCGCTACGCCAGCGTCTTCGTGCACCTGCGGCACAACACCGGGCACTGGACCCACGAAGATTCGAAGCTGCTGCACAAGGGGGACAGCAGTTTCCGCATAGCCCTGCGCACCGACAAGACGGCGGACCCCGGGATCGACTACCGCCTGAGCTTCCTCAAGACCTCGGGTGGCACGGTGGAGGAAGGCTGGCAGCGCACGTCCAGCGACCTGGTGATCGTCCGCGACCCCATGCCGCCGCGCCCCAAGGTGCGGATCGTTGTCGCGGGCGACCGCACGCGCATCCTCAACCTGATCGTCGACCTGCGCTACAGCGACCCGGCCAACGGCGTCTCAGCCAGCGAGTCCATCGTGTTCGACCCCAGCAACATCAACACAGCACAGGTGTGGGAGATCCCGGTGGTCGACCCGTCCCGGCGGCGCTACGAGTACGGCCAGACCATCATCGACGTCGATGGCAATGTCATCTCCACCGGCTTTCAGCAGGAAGACAAGAGCACCCTTACCGTGGGAGAGACCTTCGTCAAGCTGATGGAAGTGCAGCCCGAGTTGGTCGGCCCGCCGCTGTCCGGCAACGGCGTCGAGCGCATCGTGCTGACGCTGCGCTACGACGACGACGGCAACAACGTGCACGAGGAGGAGCAGCAGTCGTTCGTGCAGCCCGGCATCGGCGCCCCCTGGCGCGTCAAGCTGCAAGACGCGTCCCTGCGCGACTACACGTTCGAGCTGACCTACGTGTTCAACACCGGCTTCGAAAAGAGCACGGGCCGGAGGTCCACGCGGGACCGCTTCCTGATGCTCTCGACCGTGCCGCCCCGGAGCTGATCCATGCAGACCACACCCTCATGGATGCTGCACGCGGGCCTGCTGGCCGGACTCGGGCCGCGCGCTTTCGGGCTCCAGGCCGAAGGCGACGCCCTGGCGACGGACCTGTCGTTCCGCACCTGCATCGAGGCCGGCAGCGGCGCGCTGGTGGCGGTGCAGGCGCCGGGTGCGCGCCGTCTCCACCTCTGGACCCAGCGCCCGGCCGAACCGGGCGTGCAGCAGTGGACGCACTGGCTCGACGGCCAGGCCGTGGGTGAGGTGCTCATCGGGGCGCCGGGCTGGCAACCGCAGCGCTGGGGATGGGACCGTCCCGAACACGGCCTCCACCACCGTGCCGGTGAACTCGCGGCCCTCTACCGCATCGACGCCGACCAGGCGGCCGACCCCTGGTTCGCCTACCACCTGCCGCGCCACGCCGAGGCGGCCGATGCGCTGGGCGCCCTGGGCCTGTCGGCTGCCTGGGCGACGGTCGCCGGGGTCTGGGAGACCGTGCTGGGCCGCCCCCTGCCGGCGCGCAGCCGACCCTGGAGCCTGAGCCTGCAGGGGGTGGATGGGGCAGCGCCCGCGCTGCGTGTCGCCAGCAGCCTCTGGGCGCTGGTGCCGGAGACGCGCGACAAGTGCGAGCGGCTGGCGCAGGCGGTGCACACCCTGGGTGGGGACGGCTGCTTTGCCCAGGCGCTCTACAAGCTGCTGGCGCCTGACGCGCCGGACCAGTCGGCACGGGTGATCGGTGCGGCGCTGGAAATCGGCCTGCACCCCGATGGCTCGCTGGACAGCGTGCATTTCGTGTTGCGCGGTCCTCGGGCCGCGAACGACCACGGCGGCCACCGGCCGCCTCTTCATTGACCCAAGGAGTGAGCCATGGAAACCGACGACCGGTCGTACCTGAACAAGATCGACGCACAGACCCTGATCGCGCTCCAGGGGCTCTCGCCAGACGAGAACCCTGTCGTGTCTGCGGCGGTCGAGTGGAAACAGACACCCACGTCAACCGAGCTTCAGTGGATCGCCGACGCCGGTGGCCAGTGGCAGTCGCCAGCCGGGTTGGCGCCCACCTCGATCCAGACCTTGCGTTTGCCCGTCCGGGCCATCGAAGGCGTGGCCCGGATGCCTTCTGTGCTTTCGATCTCGGCGGGTCAGCCCATGGGCTCATCCGGTGCGGGCGAGATGCCACCCACCGCACGACCCGACGGGCAGCCCTGAGGCGCGGCGAAACCACTTGGAGAAATCATCATGAGCAAACTTGACGCGCGATTGAACATCACCCGCCTGCTGCTGCAGGAGAACCATCTGAGCAGCACGGCATTCAACCAGCTCGGGGTGTCGGCCGAACGGAAACTGAGTGTGCTGGTGCAGTTCAACGGGGCCATGGAGCCGCTGGTCGCTGCGGGGCTGACGGTGAGGAGCCGGTTCGAAGACGTGGTGACCGGGGATGTGACCCTGGCCGCACTCGATGCGCTGGTCGCGCTCGACGGTGTGGTGCGGATTGAAGGTGCCGCCGTCGCGCAAGCGCATCTGGACGTGGCGACCGCCGACGCTCATCTGGGCGCCCTGCATGGCGCAGGGATCGGGACCCCGCCCGTTCCCTACAAGGGGCGCAATGTGATCGTCGGCATCGTTGACAGTGGCATCGACATCCAGCACGCGGCCTTCCGGAAGACGGACGGGTCGACCCGCGTCCTGCGCATCTGGGACCAGGGGTTGACTGCCCAGGCCGGGGAGGCGCCGCCTGCCGGCTATACCTTCGGGGTCGAGTACACCGACACGCAAATCAATGCCGCGTTCGCCAGTGCGACCCCTGCTTCCGTGGTCCGGCACACCGACCCGGGCGCACACGGCACGCACGTTGCCGGCATTGCCGCCGGCAACGGGCGAACACCCGGCACCTTCGCCGGTGTGGCACCCGAGGCCGACATCATTGTGGTCAGCAACATCTTTCTCGGGAGAGACTTCGGGGACTCGGTGCAGACGGCCGATGCCATCCGCTACATCTATGCCACTGCGGCGGCGATGAACCGACCCTGTGTGATCAACCTGAGCCAGGGCGTGAATGCCGGGGCGCACGATGGCACCACCTTGCTCGAACGGGCCATCAACCAGGAACTGGGTTTTCCCGGCCGGGCCTACGTCGTCTCGGCGGGCAACGATGCCAACGACCAGATCTACACCGGCGGCGAAGTCCCCGGCCCGGGCGCGATGGTGCTGCCTTTCAACATCCCCCCGAGTGACCGCGAGCGCGATGGTATCGACGTCTGGTATGCGGGCTCCGGGCGCCTCTCGGTGAGCGTCACCAACCCGGCCGGCCAGAGCACCCCGGTGCTGGCGCCGCCGGCAACCCTGGTCGCCGGCCCCGCGCTGCAGAACCACGTGCTGCCGGGGGGCAACCGGATCGTGATCGACTCGCGCCTGAACGACCCGCAGAACCATGACAACCGGATCTTCATCGAGATCCAGCGCGGGACGGCCGCCAACATTGCCCCTGGCGCGTGGAGTGTGTCGCTGACCGATGCGGGCACCTCGCCGGTGACGTACGACGCCTGGATCGAGCGCATCCTTTTCACCAACCCGGTCACGGGTCAGGCCGATCCGATCCCGCGCTGGACCGCCAGCCCCGACTCGGTCAGCAAGACGGTCGGCATCCCGGCCTGTGCCCGCGAGGCCATTGCGGTGGGCAGCTACCGCACCAAGCTGTCCACGGGCGCGGATGCGGGCGCCACGAAAGGCCAGATTTCCGTGTTCTCGGCGCGGGGGCCCACCCGGGACGGTCGCATCAAGCCCGACATCGCGGCGCCGGGCGAGTTCCTCATGTCCGCCCTGAGCAGTGCCCGGCCGTTGCCACTACCCGCTGTCGTCGATGCCAGTGGCACCTACCACCCGCTGCAGGGCACCAGCATGGCAGCACCCATGGTCACGGGCACCGTGGCCCTGATCCTGGAGAAGAACCCGACCTTGCGCCAGGAGCAGATTCGGCTGGGACTCCAGGCCACCGCCCGCAAGGATGCGCAGACTGGCACGGGCAGCGCGGTCCCGAACAACACATGGGGCCACGGCAAGCTCGACATCGAAGCGGCCGTGGCCTACAACTACCCGGCCTTTGCCAACCGCAACTGGGTGCGCATCCGCACCATGCTCTACAACTGGACCGAGGCCGACACGCCGCCAACCTTCGAGATCAGTGCCAACGAGAACGGCGAGGCGGTGATTGAGCTGGCCTGGGACCCGCAGGCCATGCTGGCGCCCAGCACCGGCTATGTGCCACTGCGCTACTACAACACCGGCCAGCCACTGGATGTCACGATCACCAAAGCCGCGGGCGGCAACCAGCAGATTCAGCTGCCGGTGCAGGTGATCCGGCTCACCGGCAACCGGGGGCGCTGGCAGATGCCGCAGACCCTGTGGGACGGTTACCGCGAGGAGCTGCGCAAGGCGCGGGTTAACCAGTCCACCATGTCGCCCAACATCTACTACCGCGTGCGCCTGAACCCCACCGGTGCGGCCTCGGTGCTGATCTGGCCGCCGGACGCCAGCTTCCAGAACGACCCGCTGGCGCAGCGGCTGGCCATCATCCAGACCAACCTGTCGGCCGCCTCCCAGGTGGCGCCGGACCAGGCGGCGGTCGACGCGATGCCGGTTCCCTGGGGTGCCTTCCTGCAGTGGCTGTGGAACAACCTGCCGGCGGATTCCCCCGATCGCCAGTCGCTGGCGGCGGTCTTCAGCCACCGCTTCTTCTCCAGCGAGATTGAAACCGCCACCCGCGGCAAGATCCTGATGCTGTGGCTGTTTGCCGGTCCCAGCGCGCGCCAGAAGATGCCGACCCTGCTCGACACGCGTTTTCGCAACGCCGCCAACCTGGAGATGTCCATCCTCAAACAGCCGGATCTGAAGGACCATGAGCTGCTGGTGGACCATCTGCTGGGGCTGCTCCAGATCGATCCGCATCCCGACATCGCTGGCGTCACCGCCGCCGAGCAGCTGGTAGACGACGCGCTGACCGAAATCATGGACCCCAACGGCCAGACCAACCAGGGTACGGCCAGCACCTGCGGACCCACCAGCGTGCAGACGCTGCTGATCAACACCAATGCGTCCGAATATGTGCGTCTGCTGCGTGGCCTGCTGGGTCGCGAGGCCAAGGCCACGCTGGCCAATGGCGACCTGATCGAGGTGCCGCCCGGGGTGTACCAGGTGGCCCGCTACGCAGGCGCCAGTTCGATGCCTTTCTATGTGCGGACCAACGCCGAGCTGGGCTTCCAATCCGCCCTGCTGCGCTACGCGCGCGGCAGCGCCTGGCCCGACTACGACCCGTCGGCCCCGCCGGACGCGCCCAACGGAGTGAACACGGTCTTTCAGGAGACCATGCGGCGCGGGGTGACCGCTGCCCAGCTGCAGCAGGCCCTCAGCGGGCTGCTGGGGCGCGCCCATTCGACGCAGCAGGCCCCGCAGCCGACCGATGCCCTGCGCAACGACTTCGTGCAGCGCATCCAGCAGGCGCGCGACCCGATGCTGCTGGTGGTGCACTGGGGTGCGCCGCACACAGATGCGGCCCACACCGGCCTGCACGCCGTCGTGGCCCTGCGTGGGGAGTCCGGGCGGGTGTTCTTCAAGAACCCGCAGTACGCCGGCAGCACGCCCCCCGCAGGCGCCGCGCCCAACGGCGGCGCCACGGCACCGCCCCGCCGTTACGAGGACCCGGCCCAGACCCTGGAGTCCATGGGTGACAACGACCTGGGGTCCTGGATCCGCTGGTTCCACCATCCTGCCTGAACATCGAGGAGCCTGACATGCTGTACCTGGACGCACCGATCGGCCCCATCCGTGGCCTGATGATCTACCGCGATCACGAAGACACCAACCTCTTCTACTACGTGCCCGAGCGGCCGCGGCTCGCCCTCAACGAAGGCGTGCCCGAGTTCCTGTTCCTCAAGTACCGGCGCGACATCACCGATAACCCCGACTTCGATCCCGACGCGGGTGGTCAGTCGCTGGGTGGCGGCTTCATGGCCTTCACCGTCGACCTCGGGGTCGACGACCGCACGCTCAGCAGCATCAAAGGCGAGCTCGGCCGCTTTGCCGACGGCGACGTCAAGCTGGTGCCGATCCAGTTCCGCAAGGGCCGCGTGCGGCTGTCGGTCGTCAAGGACGCCGCAGAAGACCCGCCCGAGGGCGCTCCCGCGCCGCCCGCCACCGCGGCGCGCGGCCTCAAGCTCTACGAGGAGGTGTACGGCGCCACGCAGCCCTCGCTGTTTGGGTTCAACCGTGCCACCTTCGCGATGATGCTCGACCGCGAGGCCGCCACCTTGATGGAGGCCGGCCTGCGCACCGGCATCAGCCCGGTGGGGGTGATCTACGACCTGGAATTCCTGGGCCTGCGCCCCTCGTTCCGCATCAAGATCCGCGCTGAATACAAGCGGATCTACGAAACCATGGAGGCCGAGCTCGGCGCCCGCGGCTCGGTGGGCATGGTCAGCCTGGCGGCCGACATCGGCGTGGCCTTCCAGAAGCTGCGCGACAACGGTTCGGTGCAGATCGAGGTGATGAACTTCACCGACGACGAAGACCTGCGCAAGAAGGCCGACGACGCCTGGCAGTGGTTCCAGACCAAGCTGCTGGAGGACTTCTTCGAGTCCGCGCTGGAGCCACCGAGCTTCATGACGCGGCAGTCCGGCAACCTGGGCATGCTGAGCCAGTTGCAGTCGCTGTTCGGTGGCCTGTCGGGGCCGCAGACCGGCACGGCCCTGGCGCCGCCGATGGGGGCGCCGTCCACCGCCACACCGACCACCGCGCCGGCGGTCCGGGGCCCCTCCGAAGGCGTGCCGTCCACCAGCAGCGTCAACCGCAGCGCGGCCGCCGCCAACACAGGCAGCGGGGGCGCGGCCGGGCCGGCGGGCAACAGCTCGATCTCGCCGTTCCAGGTCGCGTTCTCGCTCAAGTTCGTGCACCAGGACGAACTTCAGGTGCGCACCTTCGACTATTCGATGCAGTCGGCCGAGGCTCGAACGGCCGCGCCGCAAGGCATGTTCGGCACCGTGGTGGCCGGCTTCAACCTGGCCGACCGCATCCGCAGCGTGAGCCTGGACGACAGCTTCTTCCAGCGGCTGATCGCCACGGTGTCGATGGGCACCGACCTTGCGCAGGCGGGCATCGCCAGCGTGGCGGTCAACCTGGAATACCCCGGCGAGCGAGCGCCCAACGTGGATGCCCAGCACGTCGACGGTTTCCTGTTTGTACCCGGCAAGACCGATCCGCGCACCTTCACCACCTTCCTCAATGACCGGCGCGACCTGAGCTACCGCTACAAGCTGGACATCACCTTCACGCCCAGCAGCGACTGGACCGCGGCCAACACGCAGGTCTCTACCGGGTGGGTGGTGGAGCGCACGCGCCAACTGGTGATCGCACCGCTCGATCACGTGGAACTGATGGATGTGGAGGTGTCCCTGGGGGACATGGACAGCGGCGAAATCACGCAGGTGGAGGTCGAGCTGGTCTACGACGATCCTTCGAACGCCTTTCACGTCGAGAAGACCCTGCTGCTCAAACCTGGCGAAGCCACCAAGCACTGGCGGCTGCGGCTGGCCAACAACGCCACCCGCAGCTTCCGCCACCGGGCGCGCTACTTCCTCAAGTCGGGCAACCTGCGCGTGCAGGAAGACTGGATCACCACCGCGGACCCGGCGGTGATCATCAACGAGCCGTTCGAGGGTGAGCTCAACATCCGGCTCATCCCCCTGTTGGACCAGAGCAACCTGATGGAGGCGGTGGTCGACATCCGCTACCACGAGGCGGCCTCCGGCTACCGGCGCGAGTTCCAGGAGATCTACGACGAGACCCGCCTGGACCGCCGCTCGCTGCGCATTCCCACACTCACGCCCGAGCCCCCGCCGTTCACCTACGAGACCACGGTGGTGCGCGGCGACGGCTCGGTGTTCGAGTCGGGCCAGGTGGCGGCCGACGGCAATGTTGCGGTGATCATGGACGGCGTGGGCGTCACGCAGCGTGTCCGGGTGCGCCTGCCCCAGGCCACGCTGGGCGCGCTGATCGCCCTGAAGGTGGATCTGCGGGGGCCGGGCGACGAACCGGACTTTGCCAGCGTCCTGTTCACACCCAGCCAGCTGGAAGAGAAGACCGTGGTACTGGTACAGCCCCCGTCCGCGGGCAGCGGACCGTTCACCTACAGCTTCTCGGTGACCGGCTACAACAACCTGGGGCAGCCGGTGCCGGGCCAGACGGGCCAGCAGTCGGGGCCGGCCCTGATCGTGCCGATGCCGGCCTGAGCGGGCAGCCGGTGACGCTCAGGCGAACACCGGTTGCCCGCTGGTGAGCCGCTCGCGAAAGCTCGCCAGCATCTCGCGCTCAGAGAGGTCCTGCGCCCAAGCCGGGCGCAGCTGGAAATGGGGCTGGTCGACGATGGTGGTCCAGTTGCCGCCCCATTCCAGTCCCAGCTCCATGCCCAGCACGCCGACCGCCTTGTACTTGGGCGATTCCGGTAGGTACTTGTTGCCGCTGAAGACGCCGATGTCGAAGGCAATGCCGAAGTTGTGGTTGGAGAATCCGCCGCGCGCGTTGGTGACCTTGGGACCAGGGGTGGTACGCCCTTTTGCAAACAGCGCGTCCTGTTCGGCGAACGAGCGGGTGCCGCTGATGACCTTGATCTGGATGCCGCTGGCGGCGGCCTTCTGCACCAGCGCGCGGGCCATAGGCCGGGCCTCCGGCAGCAGGGTGGCGATCGTGGCCTCGCTGCGTGGGTCCACCGCGGAAATGGCCTGCTCGGGAGGCTTGCGGTTGATCGTCGGCTTGACCAAAGCTGCGTAGATGGCGCCCCAGGTCTGTGGTCCGGCGCGGCCGTCGGCTTCAATGCCCAGCGCGCCCTGGACGGCGCGGATCATGTCGGTGATGTCCATGGAACCTCCGAGGTGAAACGCTTCCCGCAGGAAGCCGGACGCCCACTGTAGGACGCTCCGGAGGGAGCTTCATCCCTCGTCTGGGGGACCTCCGGCCAATCGAACCATCGTGATCGCATCAAACGGGCATTTCATCGCGCACTTCGCGCAGCCCGTGCAGCCTGCCTCGTCGTGCAACTGAGAAAACTTCTTCCAGTTCTCTACTTCGAGAGACAGCACATGCGGCGGGCACACCGCCACGCACCAGCCGCAGCCGGTGCAGCGGGTCTTGTGAATGACAGGCAGGGCCTTGCGTTCGGTCGCCATGTCGTTATTGTGTGGGCACCATGCAAGACGACATCCCCACCCTGCGCCGCATCCTTGCGCGCGACCGCACCATTGCGGTGGTCGGCCTCTCGGCCGAATGGCACCGCCCGAGCTTCTTCGCCGCCAAGTACATGCAGGAGCACGGCTACCGCATCGTGCCGGTGAACCCGCGCTACCCGGAGATCCTGGGCGAGAAGAGCTATGCGCGGCTTGAAGACATCCCGTTCCCCGTGGACATGGTCGACGTGTTCCGCAAGGTCGATGAGATTCCCGCCATCGCGAAAAGCGCCGCTGCCATCGGCGCCAAGACGCTGTGGCAGCAGCTCGGCCTGAGGAGCGAAGAAGCCGACCGCATCGCCACCGAGGCGGGTATGGAATCGATCTGGGACCGCTGCGTGAAGATCGAACATGCGCGCCTGTTCGGCGGGCTGAACTGGGCGGGCGTGAACACCCAGGTCATCTCTGCGCGGAGGCCCGTCTGATGGTCGACCGCAGCTTCCAACTCGAAACCCTGGCCATCCACGCCGGCCAGATCCCCGACGCCGCCACCGGCGCGCGTGCCCTGCCGATCTACCAGACCACCAGCTTCGTCTTCGACAGCGCCGAACACGCCGCCAGCCTGTTCAACCTGCAGACCTTCGGCAACGTCTACTCGCGCCTCTCCAACCCCACGGTCGCGGCGCTCGAAGAACGCGTGGCCGCGCTGGAGGGCGGCCGCGCAGCAGTCGCCACGGCCAGCGGCATGGCGGCCGAAGCGCTCGCGCTCACCACGCTGTTGCAGGCCGGTGACCACGTGGTCGCGGCCGGCGCGCTCTACGGCGGCAGCGTGACCATGCTCGCGGTGAATCTCAAGAAGTTCGGTATCGAGACCAGCTTCGTCGACGCGACGAACCCTGACGCTTTCGCCGCCGCCATTCGCCCCAACACGCGCGCCGTGTTCGCCGAAACGCTGGGCAACCCCAGCATGGTCGTGCTCGACATTGCGGCCGTGGCCGACGTGGCGCACGCACACGGCTTGCCGCTGATCGTGGACAACACGGTGCCCAGCCCCTTCCTCTGCAACCCGCTGAAACACGGCGCCGACATCGTGGTGCACAGCGCCACCAAGTACCTCGCCGGCCACGGCACCACGCTGGGCGGTGTGGTGGTCGAGGGCGGCACCTTCCCGTGGGACAACGGCAAGTTCCCCGGCATGACCGAGCCCTCGCCCGGTTACCACGGGGTCCGGTTCTACGAGACCTTCGGCAACTTCGGTTTCACCATGCGCTGCCGCATGGAAGGCCTGCGCGTCTTCGGCGCCGCGCTCTCGCCCACCAGCGCCTGGCAGATATTGCAGGGCGTGGAGACGCTGCCGCTGCGCATGGAGCGGCACTGCGCAAATGCGCTGGCGGTCGCGCAGTACCTGAAGGACGACCCGCGCGTGGGCTGGGTCAACTACCCTGGCCTGCCCGACCACCCGCAACACGCGCTCATGAAAAAGCAGATACGCGCCGCCTCGGGCCTGCTGGCGTTCGGAGTGAAGGGCGGCATGGAGCAGGGCGTGAAGTTCATCGAAAGCGCGCAGTTCATGAGCCACCTCGTCAACATCGGCGACACCCGCACCCTCATCAGCCACCCCGCCAGCACCACCCACCGCCAGCTCGACGCGGCCCAGCAGCTCGCGGCCGGCGTGCCGCCCGACATGGTGCGCATCTCGGTGGGACTGGAGCACATCGACGACATCTTGTGGGACATCGACCAGGCGCTGGACCGGGCAGTCCGCGCCTAACTCACTCCCCCGACTTGAACGTGCGCGGAAACACCGTGGCCTGGCCGCGCTCACGCAGGCGGTAGCCCATGGCTGGGCGGCCGTGGTCGCCGGTCACCATGCCGGCTTCTTCGAGATAGACAGCGTCCAACATGCGCTTGCGAAAGGCGCTCTTGTCCAGCGCTCGGCCCAGCACCACCTCGTACACCCGCTGCAGCTGTGGCAGCGTGAAGGGCTCTGGCAACAGGAAGGCGGGCAGTGAGGTGTATTCCACCTTGCTGCGTAGGCGCTCGATGGCAGTGCTCAGGATGGTGTTGTGGTCAAAGGCCAGGCGCCGGCGCGCGGCCTGGTCGCAGGGCACCCACTCGGTGCTGGTGGTGGCGTTGCCTTCGACCGCCTCGGGTTGCGGGATCAGCGCGAAGTACGCGTGGGTGGTGGACCAGCCGCGCGGGTCGCGCCGCGCGTCGCCCCAGCTGCCCAGCTGCTCCAGGTAAGGCGCGGCCACGCCGGTCTTGTCGCGCAGCTTGCGTTCGGCGCAGGCCAGCAGCGAGGCATCGCGGTCCACGTCCACAAAGCCGCCGGGCAAGGCCCAGCGTGCCGGGAAGGGCTCGTCAACGCCCTCGGGACGGCGCACCAGCAGCACACACAGCTGATCGGCCATCACCGTGAAGATGACCACGTCCACCGTGACCAGCGGCCGCTCGAAATCCGTTGCCTTGAAAACCACACGAGAAACAGACATGTGTTGACACCGTTTGACTGAGTTGTACTATACAACCCATGAAAGTTGCACAGTACAACTCATAAGTCACGTCGCGAATTCACCCAACCCTATCCCCTACCATCGACCCCCGGAGGACCCCATGAACCGCCAGATTGCCTTGTTGATCATCGACCCGCAAAACGACTTCTGCGACCTGCCTGAAGACTGGCGCGGTTTCGACCCGGTGCGCAACGCCGTCGCCGCACCCGCGCTCCCGGTCAGCGGTGCACACGCCGACATGCTCCGCTTGGCCGCGCTGATCGACGCGGGCGGCGCCGGCCTCTCCAGCATCGTCGTCACGCTCGACTCGCACCAGCGTTACGACATCGCCCACCCCACCTTTTGGCAGACCGGTGCGGGCGAAGCGGTGAGCCCTTTCACCGCCATCACCGCCGCGCAGGTGCGCGCCGGCAGCTATGCACCGCGCGACCCCGCCGCCCTGCCCCGCACGCTCGCCTACCTCGACGCGCTGGAGCAGGCCGGGCGCTACACGCTCATGGTGTGGCCGGTGCACTGCGAGATCGGCAGCTGGGGCCACAACGTGCACCCCGCCGTGAAGGCCGCCTACAACCGCTGGGAAGACCAGCGCCTGGGCGTGGTGCAAAAGGTCAGCAAGGGAAGCAACCCCTGGACCGAGCACTACAGCGCCATGCAGGCCGAGGTGCCCGACGCCGCCGATCTCGACACGCAGCTCAACCGCGATCTCATCGCGCAGCTGGACGAGGCCGATCTCATCGTCATCGCGGGCGAAGCCAGCAGCCACTGCGTCAAAGCCACCACCGAGCACATCGCGCAATACCTGCCCTCGCGCCAGCTGAACAAGCTGCTGCTGGTCAGCGACGCCATGAGCCCGGTGGCAGGCTTCGAAGCGCAGGCCCAGGCCTTCCTGAGCGACATGCAGCGCCAGGGCGCCCGCCTGGCCACCTGCGCCGAAGTCCTTCCCCTTCTTCAGGCCAACGCCTGAGAGGAACCGCATCAGGAGCCCCCATGGAACCCGTCATCACCAGCCTGCTGGACACCGACCTCTACAAGTTCACGATGTGGCAGACCATGCTGCACCGCTTTCCACAGACGCAGGCCGAGTACAGCTTCGTCTGCCGCAACACGCCCGCCTACCCGCTGGCCGAGCTGCTGTCGCAGGTGAACGCCGAGCTCGACGCCTTGTGTGCGCTCAGTTTCCGCGAAGACGAGCTGGCCTACATCGGCGGCCTGCGCTACATCAAGAGCGACTTCGTCGACTTCCTGCGCATCTTCCGGTTCCAGCGCAACTTCATTGAAGCGCGTGCCGAAGGCGACGCTCTGCGCATCGTCGCGCGCGGCCCGCAGGTGCACGTGATGGCGTTCGAGATCTTCGTGCTCGCCATCGTCAACGAGCTTTACTTCCGCCGCTTCGACCGCGCCGTCGCCGAAGCCGAAGGGCGCCTGCGCTTGCAGGTCAAGCTCGACCAACTGCGCGCCCTGGGCAACGAAGCGCCCATGCGCCACCCCTTCGAGCTGTTCGACTTCGGCGTGCGCCGCCGCTTCTCGCGCAGCTGGCAACGCGAGGTCGTGGCCGCGTTCCAGACCGAAGCACCGCAGTTCTTCAAGGGCACGTCCAACGTCTTGCTGGCGCGCGATCTCGGCCTCGTGCCCATCGGCACCATGGCCCACGAGTACCTGCAGACCTACCAGGCGCTGGGCGTGCGCCTGCGCGACTTCCAGAAGGCCGCGCTCGAAGACTGGGTGCAGGAATACCGGGGCGACCTCGGCATCGCGCTCACCGACGTGGTCGGCATGGACGCCTTCCTCGCCGATTTCGACCTCTACTTCGCCAAGCTCTTCGATGGTCTGCGCCACGACTCGGGCGACCCGTTGGTGTGGGCCGACAAGGCGCTCGCGCATTATCAGAAGCTTCGCATCGACCCGCACACCAAGCGCCTCGTGTTCTCCGACGGCCTCACCATCGACAGCGCGCTCGCGCTCTACCACGCGCTGGGCAACCGCACGCAGCTGGGCTTCGGCATCGGCACCCACCTGACGAAAGATGTGGGCCTGGTGCCAATCAACATCGTCATGAAACTCACCAGCGCCAACGGCCAGCCGGTGGCCAAGCTCTCCGACTCGCCCGGCAAGACCCTGTGCGACGACCAGACCTTTCTCGCCTACCTGCGCCAGGTGTTCAAGGTGCCCACCCTCCAGGAGGCCACATGATCAAGATCACCCTCGCCCAGCTCAACGTCACCATCGGCGACATGGACGGCAACGTGCGCAAGATGATCGAAGCCGCGCAACGCGCCCGCGACGACAGCGCCGACCTCGTCGTCTTCTCAGAACTCTCGCTCACCGGCTACTACCCCGGCGACCTGCTCGACGAACCCCACTTCATGGCCCGTGTGGCGGCGGGCTTCGCGGCCCTGCTCCAGGCCTCGCGCCAGATGCCCGCGCTGCACTGGGTGGTGGGCCTGCCGGTGGCGCACAGCGGGCCAGGCCGGCCGCTGCGCAACGTCTTGCGCGTGCTGCGCGGTGGCGAGGTGCTGCTCGAATACGCCAAGCAACTGCTGCCCAGCTACAACATCTTCAACGAGCGCCGCCACTTCGAGCCGGGCCCCGACGTGGCCAAGGTGCTGCGCATCGGCAGCGCACAGGTGGGGTTTCTGATTTGCGAAGACGGTTGGAACGACGACGGCAGCGCCTACGCCGTCAACCCGTTCGACCGCTTGCGCGACGCCGCGCCCGACGTGGTGATTTCCATCAACGCCAGCCCATCGAACATCGGCAAGCGCGAGCAGCGCCACCAGATCTTCGCCGCCGCCAGCCAGCGCAACCACCTGCCCATCCTGTATGTGAACCAGGTCGGTGGCCATGACCAACTGGTCTACGACGGCGCCTCCTTCGCCGTCGAGCCCCAGACGGGCGTGGTGTTTGAAGCGCGCCGCTTTGAAGAAGACGTGACCACCCTGTTGATTGACGGCCACGGCTTCAAGGCCGCCAACGGCGAGCCCCTGCCCGCCGTGCCCAGCGATGGTCTGCCCACCATGGCTTTCTACCGCCAGCAGATCGTGCTTGGTCTGCGCGACTACGCGCGCCGCTGCGGCTTCACGCAGGCGGTGGTCGGCTCCTCCGGCGGCATCGACTCGGCCATCACCCTCGCGCTCGCTGCCGAGGCCTTCGGCCCTGAGCGAGTCACCGCCATCACCATGCCCTCGGTGTATTCCTCGGCCGGCTCGGTGGACGACTCTCAGCGCCTGTGCGATGGCCTTGGTGTGCGCCTGTTTCGCCACCCGATTGCCGATCTGGTGAAGGGCTACAGCGCCGGGTTCGAGGCCGCCTTCGGCGCGCCGCTGCAAGGCCTGTCGCTGGAGAACCTGCAGGCCCGCATCCGCGGCACCATCCTCATGGAATATTCCAACACCTGGGGCCACTTGCTGCTGACCACTGGCAACAAGTCGGAGATGTCGGTCGGCTACTGCACGCTGTATGGCGACACCAACGGCGGCCTCGGCCTCATCGGCGACCTCTACAAGACCGAGGTGTTCGCACTCGCGCGCCACCTGAACGAGACCGCAGGCACCGAAGTCATCCCGCGCGCCATCATCGACAAGCCGCCCTCGGCCGAGCTCGCGCCCGACCAGAAGGACACCGACAACCTGCCGCCCTACGAGGTGCTGGACGAGGTGCTCAAGCACCTGATCGAAGGCCACGGCCTGGCCCGCGACGAACGCGAACAGGTCGAGGCCTTTGTGGCGCAACTCGTGCGGCATCCGGATGGCGGCGCGCTGGTGGACCGCATCCGCCGCATGGTCGCGCGCAGCGAGTACAAACGCCGCCAGGCTCCACCCATCGTCCGCGTGCGCGCCCGCGCCTTTGGTTCGGGAAGGCAGATGCCCATCGCCGCCCAACACTTCTGAACACCATGAACGCCACAACACACAAATTCACCGCCGCCGTCTGCATCGGCCGCTTCCAGGGCTTGCACCTCGGCCAGCTCGCGGTCATCCGCCGCGCCTTGCTGCTCGCACCGCGCGTGGTCATCTTCATCGGCTCCGCGTTCCAGGCGCGCACGCCCAAGAACCCGTTCACCTGGCAAGAGCGCGTCGAGATGATCCGCCTGGCCCTGTCGGAGGACGAGGCCGCGCGCGTGGGCTTCGTGCCCGTGCGCGATTACTTCGATGGCCAGCGCTGGGTGGCGGCCGTGCTCGCGGGCGTGCAGGCGCAGCTGGGCGATGTGCCTGCCGGCCAGACCGTGCTCGTGGGCCACCGCAAAGACGCCACCAGCGATTACCTCAGCGATTTCCCCCACTGGCAGCTCGACGACGTGGGCAGTCAGGGCGCCATGCACTCCAGCACCCTGCGCGATGCCTTCTTCGGCGCCGCCGGTCACCCGCTGGAGCCCGCGCTCGCGGCCATGGTCAGCCAGGTGCCGCCCTCCACCACCGACTTCCTGCGCGCCTGGGCGCAGCTGCCCTGTTACCGCGAACTCGCGGGCGAATGGGCCGCCCTGCGCGCCGAGCACGCGCTCTGGGCCAGCGCACCCTACCCGCCCGTGTTCGTCACGGTGGACGCGCTGATCGAGTGCGCCGGCCACGTGCTGCTCATCGTGCGTGGCCGTGCGCCCGGCAAGGGCCTGTACGCGCTGCCCGGCGGCTTTCTGGAGCAGCGCGAGACGGTCTACCAGTCGGCCCTGCGCGAGCTGCAGGAAGAAACCGGCCTGCGCCTGCTGCCCGGTGACATCGCGCACGCACTCAAGGGCGTGCGCGTGTTCGACCACCCGGACCGCAGCCAGCGCGGCCGCGTCATCACCCACGCCCACCACTTCGATCTGGGCGCGCGCCGCCTGCCCGAGGTGAGCGGCAGCGACGACGCGCTGTCCGCTGCCTGGGTGCCCATCGCCGAACTCGCGGCGCTCGAAGACCGCTTCCACGACGACCACTTCCACATCCTCGACAGCTTTCTCGGCCTCACCCCAGCCTGACCCGCAGGCCCACAGCGGACGAAAAAAAACCGGCCAAGAGGCCGGTTTTTTGCTGAAGCGAACAGCGCTCAGTAAGCGCGGCGTCCACCACGGTCACCGCCGCCGTAGCCGCCGGTGCTCGGCTCTTTCGGGCGCGAGATGTTGACCACGATCGAGCGGCCGCCGACGGACATGCCGTTCAGACCCTGGATGGCGGCTTCGGCCTGCTCGGCGTTGCCCATTTCCACGAAGGCAAAGCCTTTGGAGCGACCGGTGTCACGGTCCATCATGACCTTGGCGGAGGTCACTTCGCCGTACTCGGCAAAATTGGTGCGCAATGAAGCGTCGTCGGCGGTGTAGGGCAGGTTGCCCACGTACAGTTTGCTGCTCATGATGAGCCTTTCAGAGAGAGTGCGCCGAGCTCGGGCGAGGCCCGTGGCGCAAGGGAAAGCGGCGTCTGTGGGACACCGCAGGAACGGTGTGCGGTGGTCGCCCTGGGGCAGAACACCGCACTGAGACGGGCCTGGCGTCGCCTAGGCAACCGGCCTTGAGGACCCGGATGGACAATGCCAGCGAACCTCGCTCAAGCCCAAGATTATATTCTGTTGGTTTATATAAAGATAGCTCTATATTTTCAGGAGTTTGAAAGAAACCCATGCCCGAGACCACCTTCCACATTCCCACCCTGTTGACGCAGGAAGATGCCGACGCCGTCATGTTCGAGCTGCAAGACCTGCCCTGTGTGAACCAGGCCGACGTCCACCTCGCCGAGCACACCGCCTGGGTCAGCCACACCACCATGATTTCGGCCGACGACATCGCGGCCAAGTTGCAGGAAGCCGGCTACGCGGCGCAGGTGCAGGCGTGACCTTGGGCATGAACCTGCAAGGCATCCGTCGCAAGATCGTTTACGTCAGCCTGTTTGAGGTGGTGGCCGTCGCCATCACCAGCACCGGCCTCGCCGCCGGTTCGGACAGCAGCCTGCAACACGCCAGCGTGATCGCAGTGGCCACCTCCATCATCGCGGTGGTCTGGAACCTGGTCTACAACACCCTCTTCGAGCGCTGGGAAGCGCGCCAGACCGTGCGTGGCCGCAGCCTCCAACGCCGCGCCGTGCACGCCATCGGCTTCGAGCTGGGCTTCATCGTCTCGCTCGTGCCGCTGTTTGCGTGGTGGCTGGACATCGGCTTCTGGCACGCGCTGGTGCTCGATCTGGGCCTGTCGCTCTTCTTTCTTGTCTACACCTTCGCCTTCAACCTCGGCTTCGACAAGGTGTTCGGCCTGCCGGCCTCGGCCGCCTGAAACGCTGCCATCCCGTTGCGGTGGGCCGCCTGCGAAAGCCGTGGGTCAAAGCGGCGGCATCTCCGGGCTGTGCAAGCGCGGCCACACGTGCGCCGCCAGCGCAGCCGCCGGTGCGCTCACTTCCGGCGGCGCCGCACCCTCAGCGCCCAGCCGCGTCACCAGCCGCTCCAGAAAATCCGCCTGCGGCGGGACCGCGCCGAGGTACAGCGCCTGGTCCTCGCGGCCCAGCAGCACGGTCGGGAAGGTCTCGATGTCCAGCCCCACCGCGTCCATCAGCTCGGCCTCGTCCTCGATGTCCAGCCAGCGCCATTGCACCTGTGGATGCCGCGCCGCCAGCGCCTCCATCACCGGGCGCCAGTCCCGGCAGGCACTGCACCAATCCGCACACAGACAAACCACCCACACAGCGCGATTCCTTTGAACAAAGAGGGGTACGCCGAGGGCGGCGCGATGAAAGAGGCGAGGCCACTGCATGGCGTCGCGGTATCGTTGGTCAGCATAACCCGCCCTCCCCCGAAC
>NZ_MUNZ01000035.1 GCF_002001205.1 Hydrogenophaga sp. A37 | reverse complement strand
GCGTCCTGCGCGCTGGCTCTGGAGCAAGGAGCCTACAGCTACAAGCGCGTGCTGGCGCTGGCGGAAGTCAGCTTTGCCCAGGCACTGGCGGCCATCGAGATCGAGTCCAGCGGTGCGCCCGCCGCCGGTGTCCGCACGCTGACCCAGCAGCATGAGCTCATCCGCGACGCCGATGAGTACGCCGATCTGTTTGCGCATGCGTAAGCGGTCAATAGACCGCACCCCTTGCGCTGTCCCGCAGTTCAGATCTTGAGCGCAGTGATGCGCCAGGGCAGCAAGGCCTCGTAGTCATCGACAGTCCTGGCCCGCGGGAGTGCCACCAGCAA
>NZ_MUNZ01000105.1 GCF_002001205.1 Hydrogenophaga sp. A37 | reverse complement strand
CTGCAGGCTCCAGCCCACTACCTGACGGCTGAACAGGTCGATGACCGCAGCCAGGTACAGCCAACCCTCGTCGGTGGCGATATAGGTGATGTCTCCACTCCACAGCTGCTTGGGTGCCTCGGGGGTAAAGCGCCGCTGCACCAGGTCTGGTGCCACCGGCAGACTGTGGCGGCTGTCGGTGGTGACCACAAACTTGCGCTTGGTTCTGGCACGGATACCGTGCTGCTGCATCAACTTGCGCACCCTATCCTTGCCCACCCGGATGCCCCTGGCCAGCAGTTCCTTGTGCATCCGAGGCCAGCCGTATTCCCCCTTGACCTCGGCGTGGATGGCGCGGATGTGTGCCAGCAGAGCTTCATCGCTGTGGCGCCCGCCGGGCCTGCCAGCGATGTCCTGCGGACGGCGCAGCCAGTTGAAGTAACCGCTGGCGCTGACCTCCAGCACGC
>NZ_MUNZ01000065.1 GCF_002001205.1 Hydrogenophaga sp. A37 | reverse complement strand
GCAGCAGCACAAGCGCCAGATGCCGCTGGAGAAGGCGGCGGGCGCCGAGCAGGCGGGCGCTCCACGGGCGCTCGGGCAACGCGTTTTGGCGCAAACCGAGCCGGGCCAACGAGGTGTCCAGCGCCTGCAGGCTGGGCATGTGACCATGGCCCACTTGGTGAAACAGGCGCTCGTCCAGCGCCAGCCGGAAGGCGAAGTACCGCTCCATCAGACCACACAGCAACACCAGCGCCCACAGGCCGCCCACGGCACCGGTTGGCGACGCCCATGCCACGCCCACCACGACGGCGAGCAGGCTCAAGCCCAACGACCACGTGCCCAGGGTGCGCAGGCTGGCGCGCAACAGGGCCGAGAGCGCCAACGCGTCGGCGCGCTCCTGTTCGCTGATGGGCAACGCGCTCTGTTGCGGGCTCATCGGCCACCCCCACCAGCGGCCGGCGAAGCCAGTTGCTTCAAGGCCCCCAGCCACCCC
>NZ_MUNZ01000078.1 GCF_002001205.1 Hydrogenophaga sp. A37 | reverse complement strand
GCGAAGCTGATGAAGCCCAGGAACATGAGATCGAGTTTCTCGAAGCGCGAGAAGATCCGGCGATAGCCTTTGAGCCGACGGAACAAGCGCTCGACCTCATTGCGACGCTTGTACATCTCGCGGTCGTACTCCCAAGGTTCGATCCGCGTCTTCATTGGTGGCACCACCGGAATGAAACCCAGATCCAATGCCAGCTGCCGTGTCTCGTTGCCTTCGTAGGCGCGGTCCATCAACAAATGCACCGGTCTGCTGGTCGGCCCAAGACTGCTGAGCAGGCGCCGGCCTTCGGGTGCGTCGTGCGCCTGTCCAGGCGAGAGCGAAAACGTCACGGCCGTTCGAGCATCCGCGGCAACCATATGAATCTTGGTGTTCCATCCACCTCGGGACTTTCCGATGGACTGCGGACCGTTTTTTTTAGTGCCCCTGTGCCATCGGGATGGACCTTGATGCTCGTGGAGTCCAGCGATACCGCTTCGATCTTGATGCGCACGACCTGCGCGCGTTGCAACTCCTCGAACATGCGGTCAAGTACACCGGCCTTGGTCCAGCGGTTCATGCGCGTGTAGATGGTGTGCC
>NZ_MUNZ01000087.1 GCF_002001205.1 Hydrogenophaga sp. A37 | reverse complement strand
TTGCTGGTGGCACTCCCGCGGGCCAGGACTGTCGATGACTACGAGGCCTTGCTGCCCTGGCGCATCACTGCGCTCAAGATCTGAACTGCGGGACAGCGCAAGGGGTGCGGTCTATTGACCGCTTACGATCCATATGCGGCAGCAGATCGAGTTGTATCTGCTCGGCAACGCGATGCATGGTCGCATCAAGACCGTTGAGTTGCAAGTCGACGTGATCCAGAGTGAGCCTCAGATCGCTTCCGCTTGAATGAGCCAGCGGGGCTGAATCGACATTCAGTCGCAGCTGAACTTCAGCCTGCAACAACTGAGCAAGGATGATCGAATTGCGGTGATCCGGAAACAGCATGGTCACGCGATAACGGCCATCGACCTTGAAGACGCAGTGCTCTGCGGCTGGCACGCTGACCAATTGCACAGTGAATGTGCCAGTCGACTCGTCCAGGCCGCCAATAATCCTGGCATGTACTTCTTGCGCCCCCTCAATGGGTAACTGCGTATTTCAGCGATCGTGGACGCCTGTTTCAGGCTGATCGTGGACGGAGAATCGGTGTTGCCGTGGCGGCGCTGGGGAAGCGCGCAGGAACTGGTGTGAATGTATCGCAATCGTCCACGATCA
>NZ_MUNZ01000006.1 GCF_002001205.1 Hydrogenophaga sp. A37 | reverse complement strand
GCCCGCCCCCACCCGAGCACCCACCGGCGGCCGCCACGCCGAACGCAGCGAAGCCACACGCGCACAGCTGATCCAGGCGGCGATCCAGGTGGTGCGCGACAAGGGATACCAGGGCGCTTCGGTGTTTGAAGTGGCCAAGGCCGCGGGCCTCACGCCGGGCGCTTTCCAGCACCATTTCGGGACCAAGGCGGTGCTGATGATGCGGGTGGTGGACGAGCTGGTGGCGGCCAGTGACTACAACGCGCCCGGGTGGCCGGCGGCCGAGCTTCCTCTGGCCGAGCGCGCCCGGCAGACGCTGCAACTGCTGTGGCAACGCATCTACGAACCCGAGCGTTTTCTGGTGGCGTGGCAGGTCTACATGGGCTGCGGCGCCGACCCCGAGATCGCTCACTACATTGCCGGCCTGCGCCAGACGCAGCAGGACCAGCTCCGCCAGCGTTTCCTCACCGTGTTTCCCGAGCTGTCGGCCTCGCCCGACACCCCGGCCCTGATCGATCTCGTGATGTCCACCCTGCGCGGCATGGGCCTGGTGCGCCTGTTCGGCCCGGCCGACGCGGCCATGGCGGCCCAGCTGGACCAGTTGGCCGGCCTGCTGGTGCAACGCTGCGAGAGCCTGGCTCCCCCACCCACCCCCCGAAGGAA
>NZ_MUNZ01000007.1 GCF_002001205.1 Hydrogenophaga sp. A37 | reverse complement strand
GGGTCATGGGGCATTGTGGTCAGGGTAGGTCGCCAGCGATGGTGATAGGAACCTTGAAAACCGTGAAACCGCTTCAAGCGCGTGCCGTCAAAGACCTCGGGGGTTCAACGCACCCTTCGTCAATTGGTGACCTTGGTTGCGGCGCGCACCTTTTCGAACATCTCACTGACCACTCCCTCCACCACAAGTTTGGAATCACGAAACCCGTGCAAAGGTGAATCCTTCCAGTCTCCAGACGCCAACAAATCTCCTGTTTCGGCGTCGTAGAGACGGACCGTCAGAGAGCGCAAATACATCGCAAGATCCCAGCGCCAGACGTCCGCATAGCTCACAACTGCATCTGCTTCAGCCGACCTTCGTGTACCTGTGGGAAGCGGCACTTTTATTGAAAACCCCTCTTTGATCAAGGCGCTCTCAAGATTCTTGTTCATCTCGGGGGAGTTATCCGCCTCCAAGACCTGCACTACCGTTGAAATCTTCTTTTTGTACTCACCCTTCGCAAGAAAAATCTCTTGAGTGGTCGAGCAACCACCAATAGCTGCCAAAGTGAAAACTATAAAAATCAGAAAACACTTCCGCATTTTTAACCTCCCATTAAATTCAAGAAACATCCATCAACAGCAAAAAACCACACAGAAGAAGAAGAAGAGCTGGGTGAGTGCATAAGAAGCATCAAAACCCCTCCCCCGCCCCCAAATAC
>NZ_MUNZ01000016.1 GCF_002001205.1 Hydrogenophaga sp. A37 | reverse complement strand
CTCTCCCTCCACGCGTCCACAGCCCCTCCCCCCCATGGAGCCCGAGGGTTCGTCGCCACGCCGCTTGCTGGCCGCGCTGGCCCGGCAAACCATCGTCACCGGGGCGAGCCTGATCACCGGCCTGCGCTCGCTGTGGAGCCGCACCGGGCCCACAGCCAACCAGACCGTGTACTTCGCCAACCACACCAGCCACGGCGACTTCGTGCTGCTCTGGGCCGCGCTGCCGCCCGACCTGCGCACGCTCACCCGCCCCGTGGCCGGCGAGGACTACTGGAACACGTCGGCGCTGCGCCGCTTCATCGGCCGCGACGTGTTCAACGCCCTCATGATCCGGCGCGACGCCAGCGCGGGCGGCCCCAGCAGCGTCGACCCGCTGGCGCAGATGGGCGCGGCGCTCACCGCCGGCGACTCGCTCATCATCTTTCCCGAAGGCACGCGCAACACCGGCGAAGCGGTGCTGCTGCCGCTCAAAAGCGGCATCTACCACCTCTCCCGCTCGTTCGGCCATGTGCGCTTCGTGCCCGTGTGGATCGAAAACCTGAAACGCGTGTTGCCCAAAGGCGCCCTGCTGCCCGTGCCGCTGGCCTGCAGCGTGCGCTTTGGCGAGCCGCTGGAACTGGTGCCGCAAGAAGACAAGACGCAGTTTCTGCAGCGCGCGCGTCAGGCCCTGCTGGACCTGCGACCCGAATACGACCGCGAGGCCGACCC
>NZ_MUNZ01000108.1 GCF_002001205.1 Hydrogenophaga sp. A37 | reverse complement strand
GCGCATGCTGCGGCCGTCACAGCCACGAGCACGCTCGCCGCCGCCACGGCGAACACCACCACCAACAACAACGCACCTGGAGTTCAGCCATGAACATGATCGAGATAGAACGCGCGCTGCGCGAGCTGCGTCTCTCCGGTATCGCCGAGACCCTGTCGACCCGCGTGATGCAGGCCCAGGCCGCCCAGCAGCCCTTCCTGGAGACCTTCGCCGCCATGCTGCAAGACGAGCTGGACCGGCGCCGCTCGCGCCTGACCGAGCGCCGCTTCAAACGCTCGGGCCTGGATGAGCGGCCCTCCCTGGCGGACTTTGACTGGCGTTTCAATCCAAAGCTGCCGCGCAGCGCCTGCTTCGAGTTGCACACCCTGAAGTTCATCGGCGAGGGCGCCAATGCGCTGATCATCGGCAAGCCCGGCACCGGCAAGAGCCATGTGGCCAAGGCCGTGGCCTACCAGGCCACGTTGCAGGGCTACGACGCGCGTTACCTGGAAGCCGACACGGAGTTTGCTCGCTACGCATTGGCCAGTGAATCCGAGCGCACCGAGTTGCTCAAGGACTGGGTCGCACCGGACTTGCTCGTCCTCGATGACCTGTTCCTGGCCAGACGCATCAGCGAGCACGCCGCCGAGGTGCTGCAGGCCATCGTTCACCAGCGCTACAAGTTGCGCCGCTCCATCGTGGTGACCTCCAACCGGGTGGTGCAGGACTGGGGCAAATACCTGGGCGACGCCACCATGGCCAGCACCATCCTGGACCGCCTCATGCACCGCTGCGCAATGCTGGAGTTCGAGGGCAAGAGCTACCGACTCAAGGAGGCAGCGGCACGCATCGCCGTCACACCCGAGTCGTCATAATCCGGCCGTCCTGCCTGGGGGAATTTGGGGTGGCCAAGGGTGGG
>NZ_MUNZ01000081.1 GCF_002001205.1 Hydrogenophaga sp. A37 | reverse complement strand
AGCGGGCATTAGCCCCGATGGGCCAGGCTTGATGCTATCGCCGGTCATGACGGCGAGCCCGTTCCTCCAAGCGCGACTGCTCGTGCGCCAACAGACGGCTGACTTCCCGCAATCTGTGAATCTGCTGTTCGACACTTTGCCGCTTCTCAGCCAGCAGGCGGGCACCCGCCATGCAATGGATCCCGCCCGAGCGCAATCCCTTCAGCACCTCATGAATCTCGTCTAAAGAAAAGCCGAGCGCCTGCATGCTGCGCAGTAGCTTGATTTCTTTTATTAGCGACGAAGGATAGTCGCGATAGTTGTTTGCGCTGCGGGGGATTTTGCCCAGCAAGCCGCGCCGCTCGTAGTACCGGATGGCGTCACGGCCAAGACCAGTTTGCGCTTCGAGTTCCGCGATCTCCATAAAGTTCTTGACTGTGAACTGGGGTTCACACTTTAGCATCACCTTCAATTCAAGGAGATGCCTATGTATTTGCTCGCCAGCACAAGCGTCGTCATCGAACTCCCCAGAGTGAGGGTCTTCGACTACGTGACGAATCTCACAAACTTCGCCCAATGGTTCCCGGCGGTAGTGGAAGTCACGTCACGCGACAATGTTGCACCGGCCACCGTTGGAAAGCAGTACGACGAGATATTTCTCATGCCGCTGCGTGGCCGGCGCTCTGTTGGCATTCGAGTGATTGAAGTCGACCCGCCTTGGAGAATCGTCACGGAGGGGGCCCTTGCGCTGTTGAGGCCGCGCATGGAGATTCAGTTCCAGGATGCCGGGTTGAATACGTGCAAGGTGCAATGGCGCATGCTAAGCAGAAACAGCGCGCCCATGGCGCGCTGGACGGTTTTGCCCCTCGCTCGACAGTTGATGCAGAAGCGCGCCGATGCGGCAATGCGTCGTCTAAAGAAGATCTTGGAATCCGGACAGGCGTCAGGATCACGTGCGCTCCTGATGTAAGGCTTCCATAGAAGAAGAGTTCAACAGTCTGTTTGGCAGAAACATCTTT
>NZ_MUNZ01000117.1 GCF_002001205.1 Hydrogenophaga sp. A37 | reverse complement strand
CGCCCGATGAGACCCATCGAAGGAAACCCATGTTCACCGATCTGCACCGGCTGCTCGACGCGCTCTGGAAACGTCCGCCAGCGTTCGCACCCGGCACCTCACCGACCGAGCTGCACCTGGCGCGCAGCGCCCTGCTCCACAGCGTGCACGACTGCAACGGCGCGCCGACCCAACGCCTGCACCGCCGCATCACCCTGGCCCGCACCCACCGGGAACTCTGGGCCTTGCGCGCCGACGCCTACAACCTCATCGCGATGGGCCATTGCCAGTCGATCGCGACCGAGCGCATCCACGGCATGGCCCACCTCTTCGACGGCTGGGTCGAGCCCACCGCAACACAGCCCCGCGCAGCTTTGAGACGCAAGGCGGGTGCGGGGCGATGACCCCGCACCGGGCTCACTTCCAGAGCTCTTTCACGCGCGCATCGCGCCCGCACGACAGGCGGTAGAAGTTGTAGCGCAGCTCGTTTTTCTTGTAATAGTCTTGGTGGTAGGCCTCGGCCAGGTAGAAGACGCTGGCGGGCGCGAGCTCGGTGTGGATGGTCTTGAAGCGGCCGCTCTTCAGCAGCGCGTCCCGGCTGGCCTCGGCCACCTGGCGCTCGGTGGCGTTGCCCCAGTAGATGCCGCTGCGGTACTGCGTGCCGATGTCGCAGAACTGCCGGTCTTTCACGGTCGGGTCGATGTGGCGCCAGAAGTACTCGACCAGTTGCGCGTAACTCACCTTGGCCGGGTCGTAGATCACGCGCACGGCCTCGGTGTGCCCGGTCTGGCCATGGCTCACCTGCTCGTAGGTCGGGTTGGGGGTTTTGCCGGCGGTGTAGCCCGACTCGACCTCCACCACGCCGGGCAGCTTTTCAAAGTCTTTTTCGATGCACCAGAAACAGCCGCCCGCGAACACCGCGGTGGCCGTGGCGGCGTGGCTGAGCGAGGTGGTGGACAGCAGCAGTGCCGCCAAAACCGACAGGATGGGGCGTGTGGGGTTCATGGTGTCTTTCAAGGGAAGTCTCAAGTGCGCAGGGCAGGCAAGGCCTGCTCTTTCGGCACAAAAGCCAGTGCCACACCGTTGTTGCAATAGCGTTTGCCGGTGGGCTTGGGGCCGTCACCGAACACGTGACCCTGGTGCCCGCCGCAGCGCGAGCAGTGGTACTCGGTGCGCGGGTAGAAGGCCTTGTAGTCGGTGGAGGTGCCCAGCGCCCCCGCCAGCGGCTGCCAGAAGCTCGGCCAGCCGGTGCCGCTCTCGTATTTGTGCGCGGCGTCGAACAGCGGCAGCTGGCACGCGGCACACACGAAGGTGCCCGGGCGCTTTTCGCCGTTGAGCGGGCTGCTGCCCGCGCGCTCGGTGCCGTGCTCGAACAGCACCCCGTAGGCGGCCGGCGACACCAGGGCCTTCCACTCCGCCGCGGTCTTGGTCAAGGGAAAGGGCGGTGCGGCCAGCGTGCTCGCGGGCAGTGACAGACCGGCCAGCCAGCCGGTGACATGCTTCAACATGGTGCGTCTTTCCATCATGGTTCCTCGCGAATTCCGGGCCGTATGGTGTGCCGAACGGCGCCGCTCGTCGGCCCAGATGGGTGTGGGTCGTCTGCGAAGACACATCCTTACATCGAACGAAGAACATCTTTCCCCTATGGACATCACCCAACGGGCCCTCGGGTCTGTCCGGTCTCCAACGCCTTGCCAGCTGTCGGCGCGGTTTGCGTTCGGCCATGAAGCTCCTCATAATGCTGCACTGCACCATGACACATTCCACCGCTCCACTGCAACTCGGACTCGAAGACCTCCTTGGGGAGATGGTCCATGCGCGCCGCAACGGCGACATGGGGCGGCTGGCCCTGTTGGCCTACTGCGAAGTGCGGCGCTGGGCGCGCCAGGCGGGAGAAAACGGCCTGGCCGACCGCTCCACCGAACTGATCACCCGCAACCCCCACGCCAGCCGCGACCAGTTCATGGAACAGATCGACGTGCTGATCAACGAGCTCGAAGAGGCCCACACCCGGGTGGTGAGCCAGCAGATGTCGATGTGAGGCTCACAAGGTAGGGAGCAGCGCCTGCCAGACGTTTTCTTGCACAGCCGGCTGGGCCGCGTCCTTCAAATGCACCTGATCCGGGTGGTAGTAGGTGCCGGTGAACGCAATGCCGGCCGTGCCGGAGAAGTAGGTGCTCTGGTTGTTCGCCGCCACCTGCTGGTACATGCCCGTCATGCTCTGCCGGTAGGCCGTGCCCTTGGGGTAGAAGGCAAAGTCCATCACGTACACCCTGCTGCCCGCCGCCTGGCTGATGGTGTGTATCGCGTTGAGACCGACCTGCATGCTGCTGAAGGAGCGGTTTTGCCAGGCGTCGTTGGTGCCCAACGCCACAATCACATGGGTGGGCGCGTGCTGGTTCACCCAGCCCTGGATGCGGCTGGCGCCCTGGTCGGTGCGCATGCCCCCTATGCTGACGTTGACCACGCGGTTGCAGTTGTGCCCCGTGCGGGTCTTGATGACCGAGGCCAGCGTCTGGGTCCAGACTTTGCCCTTGCTGACGAAGCTGTAGGGGTTGCCATTGATGCTGACGCCATAGCCTTGTGACAGCGAGTCACCGACCACCATGACCACGCTGTTGATGTGCGCCGCAGGCGGCTCGGTGGTGGCCGATGCGTCCAGCACGTAATAGGCCGTGCCCTCGTAGCGGTAGGCGCACGCGGTGTCGATGACGGTGTCGCGTTCCTCAAAACTGGCGGTGTAGAAATGGAACCCCCGGTCTGACCGGTAGAAACGGTAGAGAGGCTTGAAGCCGACACCACCGACCGCGCTGGCGTGGTAAGCCACGCCCTCAAACTGGTAGGTCGGCAGGTTGGCCTGGATGTGGGCCTTTTCCGCTTCGCTGATGGTGTAGAGGTGAACGCCGGTGGCCGTGTTGAAAAACCGGTAGACCGGCAGCAGGCCGTCCTGCGCGGTGGTGCTGACCGTGAAGGCCGGTCCCTCGTACTGGAACTGGGGCAGGGTCGCGATGACCGAGTCCCGCTCGGTCTCGGAAACGGTGTAGAAGTGCGCTCCGGTCTGGGCGTTGAAGAACCGGTAGGCCTGCACCTCGCCCACGAAGGCCTTGCGGGTCATCGCGCCAAGCGCCGTCGACTTGCTCTGGCCCGCCAACTGCCGGGCCGCTTCCAGCGCTTGCCGGTTGAGGCGGGCCGCCACCCCCAGCTGGGCCTCTATCTCATCTTGGGCCGTGGGCATCGGCAAGGTCTGCCCCGAGTCGGCATAGTCGGCCCAGGCATCCAGTTCGGTCTTGCCCGACGCGGCGGTGTTGTTCTGGGTGGCGGCGCTCCCGTTCGCTTCCTGGTCCGCGTTTTGGTCAGAAGCGCCCCCACCACAGGCGGCCAGCACGGCCACCAGCAGCACCAGGCTCAGGCGGCTGAACCAGGGGGTTGTTTTGACGTGGGTGGGCGGTGTTCGCATGGCTGACGGGGTGCTGATAGGGGACCCAGGATTATCGCGTCCCTCCACCAACGCTCGACGCCTTCACCACCGCAGCGGCCCTGGGCCTCAACGGAAGGGCTTCCAATCCCGAAAAAACCGGATGCGTTCGGCGTGGTCCGGGTGGCTGGCGATCGAGATCGGCAAGGCATCGCCGCTGTCTTCCGCTGCGTCGCTGTCGGCCTCGGCATGGCCTTGCCGTTCCTCTTTCTGGATGCGTTCGAAAAACACCACCATCTCAGCCGGAGCCATCCCACCGGCATGCAGCATCTCCGCCGCATGGGCATCGGCCTGGCGCTCGGCGTCGCGGCTGTAGGACTGGGTCACCAGGGTGGCCGGCACCGTGGCAAGGAAGGTGCTCGCGTCGCCCAGCACCACGCCGACCAAAGCGCTGACGAGGCTGGAGCGCACCAGCATGTCAAGCCCATGGCGGTGCTGCACGTGCCCGAGTTCGTGCGCCAGCACGCCCACGATGGCGTCGGGCCTGTCTTCCAGCATCTTCACCAGCTCGTCGGTCATGACGATGGCGCCGCCCGGCAGGGCAAAGGCGTTGGCCCCCAGGATCTCGCTCTTGTGGAAGGACAGGTTCCAGGGCGGCGCGTCCCCATCGGGATGGCTGGCCTTCACCACCGCCGCGAAGCGCTGGCGCAGTGCGTCCTGCTGTCTCTGCGGCAGCTCGCTCGGCGTCAGAAAGATCGACTGGAGTTGCGCCATGCTGGCCTCGCCGATGCGCTCCTCCAGCGACGGCGGCACCAGGTGGGCCAGGGTGGTGCTGAGCCAGGGCACGCCCCAGACCCAGGCCGCCGCCAGAAACGCCACCGTGCCGGCCATCGCCACCAGCGTCGCGCGCCAGCTCTGCATCCAGCCCACCACCGCGCCGTCCCGATGCCCCTGGGCCTGCCACCAGGTGTCCCACTCGGCGGCGTCGGCGTGCTGGATCAGGCTGCCGTCGGGCAACTCGGTCTGGCGCTGCCCGTGGGTGCGCCGCTCAGGCCAGCGCACCTGGGCCAGCGGGTAGCGGTGTTCGACCGCGCCATCCTCCGTGCGCAAAAGCAGCTCGCCGCCGTCGATGCGCAGGGTCACGGGCCGCGGCCGAGGGCTGCGACCGTCAAACCACCGGGTGCGGAGGGACGTGGCCGCGCCGTCCATCACAGGCCCATGTCGATGCCGAAGAAGTCGCCCGCCGCGTCGCCGATCACCCCCGCGGGTTGCTGCAGCGAGTCGCTCACCCACTGGTCCACATCGCCCTCCACCTGGACGCTCATGGCTTCGAGGCGGATGCGCGCCGAGCGCACTTTGGCGAAGGGCCAGAACAAGCCGAGCGTGAGGGCGATCAGCAGCCAGTTGACGATGTTCACGCGCATGAGCGGCGCGAGTTTGAGCTGGCTGGTGAAGCGGATACGGGGACTGCGCGTGTTCGCCCAGAGCAGGTTCTGAAACCGCGAGGTCATGTAGGAACCCACGATCAGCGGCCACAGCACATACACCATCACCAGCACCACACCGCCGCCCACGATGAACAGCAACCCGGCACCTTCGCCCAGGTTGCTGAAGTCACCCAGGCTGACCACGCCCAGCGCCAGACAAGCACCAAACAACACGCCCATCAGCGTGCCCAGCCCCATCATCACCAGCAAGGAAACGCCAGTGATCTTGATGGACAGGCCGTAAAAGCGTTTGGCGCCGGCGGTGAAGGTGGTGCGTTCCTGCGCGAAGACGTAACCACCATGCTGGTAGGCCTTGATGCGCGCCCACAACCAGGGCAACAGCACCATGAAGCCCAGGATGACCACCCCCGCGACGATGCCGGCCTGCTGGGCCGCTTCGGCGGACACCGACTCAGCGTCGCTCATGTCGGGCATCAGCAGCGCAAACGCCAGCGCGGGAATGAAGAAGGGCAGCATGGCCAGGTAAGCCGATGTCATGTCGCCCGCGAAGGCCAGCCTCACGCCACGCCAGCTGGTGTTGCGAAGGCGGAACTGCAGCGACGCGCGCCACAGCGCTGGCCACAGCGCCGCAAACACCAGCAGGGCCACCCACGACAAGGTGGGCATGAAGTTGGACACCGCCGAGTAACCCACGCCCAGCACCAGCACCAGCAGATACCCGCGAAACATCTTCCACGGGTCGGCGTGAAAGCCCAGCGGGTCGCCGCCGACCAGCGTGTTGTTCTGGAAATAGGCCATGCGCCTCGCGCGGGCGAACGGCAGGTACAGGGTCAACGTCACCAGGGTGAGCAGGAGGTTGACGATCCAGATGCGGAAGTACTCGCTGCCCGAGCCGGTGAAGCGGATGTCCAGCGTCTTCGGGCCGGGTGGCGCCACCGGTTCCAGCGTCAAGCGCTCGGTTTCTTCGAATTCGTCTGTCGGTTCCATTCCCTGCCCTTTTGTGTACAGATGTAAACCGGAAATGCTAACACCGGTGCCCCGCTCCTCCGGGCATGCATGCCAGCGAAAACCGGCACACTCGCCCCCATGAGCACCGCATCCGCCACCGAACGCCCCAAGTCCGCTTCTCCCACCTCGCTCGGTGGTCTGCGGCCCTTCATGCGGCCCTACCGGCTGCAGATCGGTCTGGCCATCTTGTTCCTGATGCTCGCGGCCATCGCCACCCTGCTGTTTCCCTGGGCGCTGCGCCACCTGATCGATGGCGGCCTGGTGGCACCTGGACGCGGCGATCAGACGATGGCGCTGCGGGGGCATTTCGCACAGCTCTTTGGCGTGGCAGTGCTGCTCGGCATCTCGTCGGCCGTGCGCTTCTATTTCGTGAGCTGGATCGGCGAGCGCGTCACGGCCGACCTGCGCAACGCGGTGTACAGCCACGTGCTGCGCCAGAGCCCGCAGTTCTTCGAGACCACGCAGACCGGCGAGGTGCTCTCGCGCCTGACCACCGACACCACGCTGGTGCAGACCGTCGTCGGCTCGTCACTCTCCATGGGCTTGCGCAACGCGGTGACCGGCATCGGCGCGCTGATCATGCTGGTCTGGACCAACCCCTATGTGATGCTGCAGGTGTCGCTGATCATCGGGCTGGTGGTGCTGCCGAGCATGTGGTTTGGCCGGCGTGTGCGCAAGCTCTCGCGCGCCAGCCAGGACCGCGTGGCCGACTCCAGCGCCATCGCGGCCGAGGTACTGAACGCGATCCCCATCGTGCAGAGCTACACCGCCGAAGACCGCGAGGCGCAGCGTTTTGCCAGCTCGACCGAACAGGCCTTCGGCACCGCCGTGAAACGCAGCCGCGCGCGCGCCGGGCTGGTGGCCTTCATCATCATCAGCACGGCCGCCCTGCTGCTGTGGGGGCTGTACCAGGGCACGCAGGCCGTGATCGCCGGCGAGATCACCGCCGGGCACCTGGGCCAGACCGTGGTCTACATCGTCATCCTGGCCGGCGCGGTGGCCATGCTGGGCGAGGTGTACGGCGACCTGCTGCGCGCGGCGGGCGCGAGCGAGCGGCTGATGGAGCTGCTGAGCCTGGAGTCGCCGGTGCAATCGCCTGCAACGCCGTTGACGGCGGCCACGCCGCAGGGGGGCAGCGCGCTGCGGTTTGAGGACATCACGTTTCACTACCCGTCGCGCCCGGCGCAGGCAGCGCTGGCGGGTTTTTCACTCGACGTGAAGCCCGGCCAGACGGTGGCATTGGTGGGTCCGAGTGGCGCAGGCAAGAGCACGGTATTCGGTCTGCTGCTGCGTTACTACGACCCGGCCTCGGGCGTGATCGCGCTGGACGGTGTGCCGATCCACCAGCTGAATCTGCACGAGCTGCGCTCACGCATCGGCATCGTGCCGCAAGACCCGGTGATCTTCTCCAGCAGCGCGATGGAGAACATCCGCTACGGGAAACCCGGCGCCAGCGACGAAGAGGTGCGCGCCGCAGCCCATGCGGCCTTTGCCGACGAGTTCCTCGCCAAGTTGCCCGAGGGATACCACACCTTCCTCGGGGAGCGCGGCGTGCGCCTCTCGGGCGGTCAGCGCCAGCGCATCGCCATCGCGCGCGCCATGTTGAAGAACCCGCCCCTGCTGTTGCTCGACGAAGCCACCAGCGCGCTCGACGCGCAGAGCGAGCGCATGGTGCAGGCGGCGCTGGAATCGGCCATGAAGGACCGCACCACGCTGGTCATCGCCCACCGCCTGGCCACGGTGCAACAGGCCGACCACATCGTGGTGCTGGACCATGGACGGCTGGTGGAGCAAGGAACCCACGCGCAGCTGGTGGCGCAGGGCGGCGTGTACGCGGGGCTGGCGGCGTTGCAGTTTTCTGTTTAAAGCAACGCTTGTTCAGCGGCGCTTTAAACGTGGTGGCAGGCCACCTGCCGCCCTTCCAGAGGCCGCAGCAGCGGCAACTCGTGCTCACACCGCGCGTCGGCCTTCGGGCAGCGCTTGTGGAAGGCGCAGCCCGCGGGCGGGTTCAGCGGGCTGGGCAGCTCGCCGTGGATCTTGATCTTCTTCTGGCGCTGCGCCGGGTCGATGGACGGCGTGGCCGACAGCAGGGCCAGCGTGTAAGGGTGCAGCGCGTTGGCAAAGATCGTGGCCTTGGGTCCGGCCTCGACCACACGGCCCAGGTACATCACTATCACGTCGTTGGCGATGTGTTCGACCACCGCGAGGTTGTGCGAGACGAACACATAGGCGGTCTGCAACTGCTCCTGCAGGTCCATGAACAGGTTGAGCACCTGGGCCTGGATCGACACGTCGAGCGCCGAGGTGGGCTCGTCGGCCACCAGGATTTTCGGCTGCAGCACCATGGCGCGCGCAATGGCGATGCGCTGGCGCTGGCCGCCGGAAAACATGTGGGCATAGCGGTCGTGGTGCTCGGGGCGCAGACCCACGCGCTTGAGGCTCTCCAGCACCTTGTCCTTGCGTTCGGCGGCGCTCAGCTGCGTGTTGAGCAGCAGGGGCTCGCCGATCTGGTGACCGATTTTCTGGCGCGGGTTGAGCGAGGCGTAGGGGTTCTGGAACACCATCTGAACCTGGCTGCGCAGGCGCTTGTATTGGGCGCGGTCGCCCGGTTGTACCCACTCACCGCCGACCTGCAAGCGGCCACCGGTGGGCGGCTCGATCAGGGTGAGCTGGCGCGCCAGCGTGCTCTTGCCGCAGCCGGACTCGCCCACCACGGCCAGGGTCTGGCCGGCGGTGAGCGTGAACGACACGTCGACCAGGGCCTTGACCGTGACCTTCGGTTTCATGAAGCCCTGCGACACGCCGTAATGGCGCGTCAGCGATTCGGCCTGCATCACAGGGGCCGTGGGCGCGATCATCGGGGTGGCGGTCATAGCGTCTCCTGCGCCGTCATGGGGTAGAAGCAGCGCACCAGACCGTCGCCCTGCGCCAGCAGCTCGGGGCGTTCGATGTGACAACGTTCCTGGGCCTTGGGGCAGCGCGGCGAGAGCAGGCAACCGGCGGGCCGGTCGAACTGGCCGGGCACGATGCCGGGCAGCGTGTGCAGGCGGCGCGCGCCACGGCTGTGCTCGGGCACGCTGCTGAGCAGCGCGTGGGTGTAGGGGTGTGCCGGTGCGGTGAACAGGCGCTCCACGGCGCCTTGCTCCACCTCCTGGCCGGCGTACATGACCGCGACGCGTTGCGCCACCTCGGCCACCACAGCCAGATCGTGCGTGATGAGGATCAGGGCCATGTTGTTCGCCTGCTGCAGCTGCACCAGCAACTCCATGATCTGGGCCTGGATGGTCACGTCCAGCGCGGTGGTGGGCTCGTCGGCGATCAGCAGCTTGGGGTGGCAGGCGATCGCCATCGCGATCATCACGCGTTGCGCCATGCCACCGGAAAACTGGTGCGGGTAGCTCTCCAGCCGGTGGGCGGCCCCGGGGATTTCCACCATCTGCAGCAGCTCGATGGCGCGCGCCCGGGCAGCCGCGCCACGCAGGCCCATGTGTTCGCGCAGCACCTCTTCGATCTGGAAACCCACGGTGAAGCTCGGGTTGAGCGAGGTCATGGGGTCCTGGAAGATCATGGCCATGTCCTTGCCCAGGATCTTGCGGCGCTGACGGTCTGAAATGGTCTGCAGGTCTTTGCCGTCGAACCGCAGGCGATCAGCGCCCACGTGGCCCTGCCCGCTCAGCAGGCCCATGACGGCCATCATCGCGACCGACTTGCCCGAACCCGATTCGCCCACGATGCCCAGCACCTGGCCCTGGTCCAGCTGCAGGTCCAGCCCGTCCACCGCACGAAAGGCACGGCCCTTGGCGCCGAATTCGACGCGCAGGTTGTTGATTTCAAGAAGACTCATGGTGTGTTTTCCCTGGGCTTCAAGATGCTGACTTCAGCTTCGGATCGAGCGCGTCGCGCAGCCCATCACCCACCAGGTTGATTGCGAGCACCGACCACAGAATGGTCAGGCCCGGCAGCGTCACCACCCACCAGGCGCTCTCGATGTAGTCGCGCGCCGAGGCGAGCATGGTGCCCCACTCGGGCAGCGGCGGCTGCACGCCCAGCCCCAGAAAACCCAGCGCCGCGATCTCCAGGATGGCGGCGGAAAAGCTCATGGTGGCGTGCACGATCAGCGGCGCCGTGCAGTTGGGCAGCACGGTCACGAACATGAGCCGCAGCGTGCGCGCGCCCGACAGGCGCGCGGCGGTCACGTAGTCGCGCTGCAGCTCGCCGATGGCCGAGGCACGCACCAGCCGCACATAGGCCGGCAGCGACACCAGTGCGATGGCGATCATGGCGTTGAGCAGACCCGGGCCCAGGATGGCCATGATGGCCACCGCCATCAGCAGCGAGGGCAAGGCCATGACGATGTCCATGGCGCGCATGATCGCGGCGTCCACCCACTTGCCGGCAAACGCGGCCACCAGCCCCAGGATCACGCCAGGAATCATCGCCAACACCACCGACACCAGGCCCACCAGCAAGGACAACCGCGCGCCATGGATCAGGCGCGAGAACAGGTCGCGACCGAGCTCGTCGGTCCCCAGCAGGAACTGGCTGGTGCCACCGGCCCAGACCGGGCCCTGCAGAAAGTGTTCGCGGTATTGTTCGATCGGGTCGTGCGGCGCGACCCAGGGCGCGAAGATCGCCATCAGGCCCACGATGGACATGAACACCAAGCCCGCCACGGCGCCTTTGTTTTGCGAGAAGGCTCGCCAGAATTCAGCAAAGTTCATTCAAAGATCTCCGCGCAGCGGTGGAGTGAGTGACGATCCGGCGCCGGGCCGCCCCAAGCCGGATCAGCCCCCTCGGGGGGCAGCGACCCGCGCAGCGGCGGAGCGTGGGGGCTCATGCTTGCACCCGGATACGGGGATTGGCCACGCCGTAGAGCAGGTCCACAGCGAAGTTGGTGAACACCACGAGGCTGGCCACGAGCAGGATGCCGTTCTGCACCACGGGGTAGTCGCGCCGGCCGATGGCGTCGATCAGCCACTTGCCGATGCCCGGCCAGGAGAAGATGGTTTCGGTGAGCACCGCGCCGCCCATCAGCGTGCCCACCTGCAACCCCACCACGGTGAGCACCGGAATGAGCGCGTTGCGCAGCGTGTGCACGAAGATCACACGCATGGGCGACAGGCCCTTGGCGCGCGCGGTGCGCACGTAGTCTTCGCGCAGCACTTCGAGCATGCTGGACCGCGTCATGCGCGCGATCACCGCCAGCGGAATCGTGCCCAGCACGATGGCCGGCAGGATCAGGTGGCGCACCGCGTCCCACAGCGCGCCGTTGTTGAGCTCGGGGTCGGCGCGCTCGGCCAGCCAGGCATCGATCAGCATGAAACCGGTCTGTGGCTGCACGTCGAACATCAGGTCCAGCCGGCCAGACACCGGCGTCCAGCCCAGCCCCACCGAGAAGATCAGGATCAACAGCAGGCCCCACCAGAAGATGGGCATGGAATAACCGGTGAGCGCGCCCGTCATGACGGTGTGGTCCAGCCAACTGCCCCGTTTGACGGCAGCGAGCACCCCCGCGATCAGGCCCAGCACCAGGGCCAGCAGCAGCGCGCACAGCGCCAACTCCAGCGTGGCCGGAAACAAGGCCTTGAATTCGCTCCACACAGGGGACTGCGTCTTGAGCGATTGCCCCAGGTCACCCTGCGCCAGCTGCCCGAGATAACGACCGTATTGCACGTACAGCGGCTGGTCCAGACCCAGGCGCTTGAGGGCGGCGGCGTGCAGCTCCGGGTTCAGCGTGCGCTCGCCCACCATCACTTCGACCGGGTCGCCGGGGATCAGACGGATCAGCGAAAACGTCAGCAGCGTGACACCCAGGATCGTGGGGATCAGCACCAGCAACTTCTTGAGGAGGTATCTCAGCATGAGGGAGCACCCCTTGTTGTTTTCAACATGCGTAAAAAGAGCAGGCGCCAAAAACTTGACGCCTGCCATCTGTCAAAAGCGACAACAGAACGTGTTATCCAGAAACGGAGCAGGCTACACGCAGTGAGCCTGCGGCGAGCGAAGAAGGCCCAGAACGCGGCGGAACCGGCTCCGCCGGGCCGCTCGCGTTGCCCCCCTGGGGGGTGACGCCGCAGGCGGCGCGGGGGGGATCACTTCACCCCGACGCCTTCGAAGCTGTAGTCGCCAAACGGGCTGATCTTGAAGCCGTAAAGCTCCTTGCGCATGGGTTGGTTCACCGTGGAGTGGGCGATGGTGGACCAGGGCATGTCTTTCTTGAACACTTCCTGTGCCTTCATGTACAGGTCGGTCCGCTCTTTCAGGTTCACACTGTTGCGCGCCTTCAAGGTGTAGCCGTCGAATTCCTTGCTGCAGTAGCGCGCGTAGTTGGAGCCGCCGATGGCTTCGCAGGTGAGCAGCACGCCCAGAAAGTTGTCGGGGCTGGCGTAGTCGCCGGTCCAGCCGATCAGGCCGGTGTCGTGCTCACCTTGCTTCAGGCGCTTGAGGTACTCGCCCCACTCGTACTGCGTGATCTTGGCCTTGATGCCCACCTTGGCCCAGTCAGCCTGGATCATTTCGGCCATCAGCTTGGCGTTGGGGTTGTAGGGGCGCTGCACCGGCATGGCCCACAGCGTGATTTCAGTGCCCTCGGCCACGCCGGCTTTCTTCAGCAGCTCCTTGGCCTTTTCAGGATTGAAGGCCGCGTTCTTCAACTTGGCGTTGTAGGACCACAGCGAGGCGGGAAACGGATTGCTGGCTTCCTGGCCCTGGCCCTGATAGACCGCGTCGATGATGGCCTTGCGGTTGATCGCCATGTCCAGCGCCTGGCGCACCTCCACCTTGTTCAGCGGCGCCTTTTCGGTGTTGTAGCTCAGGTAGCCGATGTTGAAGCCCGGTGCCGTGTCCATCTTCAGCTTCGGGTCGGCCTTCATGGCAGCAATGTCCTGGGGTTTCGGGTAGGACATGATGTGGCACTCACCGGCCTTGAGCTTCTGGAAGCGCACCGAGGCGTCGGTTGTGATGGCGAAGATCAGGTTGTCCACCAGCACGTTCTTGGCGTTCCAGTAGTCCTTGTGCTTGACGTAGCGGATCTGCGCGTCCTTCTCATAGCGGCGCAGCGCGAAGGGGCCGGTACCGATGGGCTGCTGGTTGATCATGCTGGCCTTGCCTTCGGCCACCAGTTTGTCGGCAAATTCCTTGGACAGGATCGAGGCAAACGGCATGGCGATCTTGACCAGCAGATCGGGGTCGGGCTGCTTGAGCTTGATCACCACCGTCAGGTCGTCGGTCTTGGTCACCGATGCGGTGTTGCTCTCCAGGCCCACGTCGGAGGCGTACGGGAACTGGGCGGGATAGGCCTTGTTGAAGGCATGCTCCTTGTTGACCATGCGCTCAAAGGTAAAGATCACATCGTCGGCCGTCATGTCACGGCCCGGCTTGAAGTACTCGGTGGTATGGAACTTGACGCCCTTGCGCAGCTTGAAGGTGTAGATCAGGCCGTCGGCGGAAACGGTCCAGGATTGCGCCAGGCTGGGCTCGACCTCGGTGCCGCCCTTCTTGAACTGGGTCAGGCGGTTGAACATGGCGTGACCGGCGGCATCGAAGGTGTTGCCTCCGGTGTATTGCGCGGTGTCAAAACCCTCAGGGCTGCCCTCGGAACAGAAAATCAGCGTGCCGGCGGCCTGCGAGGCCATCGCCACAGCAGACAGGCCCAGCGCCAGGGTCAGTTTCTTCAGTTCAAACATGATCATCCTTCGTTGTTGCGGGGCCGCGAGATGCCGCCCCTGTTCAGGAAAAATTCATTATCAATACAAAAATCGTCACAGGTCTGTCACCTGCGGTGGAGCCACCCGCTCAACTTGAAGGCTCCACTTGACGCACCTCAGGGCTTGCAAAATCGGTGCCATCACATGCCTCTCACGTTCACCCTAGGAAAATCATGATTCGCTGGGAAGCCCATACCTGCCTGCCCCTGCACCCTGATGCCAGCTTGGCGCCCCTGGAGCGCTACCGCGCCAACGGTGTGCACTACGCCTGCATCAACGTGGGCATGGACATGAACCCGCTCGGTCAGATCCTGCCGGTGATCGCATCCTTTCGTGCGCGGTTGTTGGCCGCGCCTGAGCGCTACGTCATCCCATGCACTGTAGCGGACATCGAACGGGCACGCAACGGGGGAAAACTCGCGGTGGGTTTTGACCTGGAGGGCGCCCTGCCGCTGCTGGAACGGCCCGAAATGGTGGCGCTGTACCGCGACCTGGGCGTGCGGCAGATCCACTTCGCCTACAACCGAAACAACACCGTGGCAGGCGGCTGCCACGACACGCCGCAAGGCCTCACCGCGCTGGGCCGGTGCATGGTGGACGCGGTGAACGACGCCGGCGTGTTGATGGACTGCGCCCACACCGAGCGCCGCACCACGCTGGACATCATGGCCCACTCGCGCCACCCGGTGGTGTTCAGCCACGCCAACCCGCTGGCGCTGGCCGACCACGGCCGCAACATCACCGACGAGCAGATCAAAGCCTGCGCCGCCACGGGCGGCGTGGTGTGCATCTCGGGGGTGTCGAAGTTTCTCGGCAGCGAAGCGCCCACCGCGCAAGACATTGCGCGCCACATGGCCTATGTCGCCGATCTCGTCGGCACACCACACGTGGGGCTGGGGCTGGACATTGGTTTCAGCCAGCCGGAACTGAACGACGACCCGCCCGGCGATTTCGACCCCGGCTTCTGGTGGCCCGCGAGCGCAGGCTATGGCCATGGCATCAGCCAGATGCGCTATGCGCCCGTCGAGACCTGGCAGCAATTGCCAGACGCCTTGCGCGCTGCAGGCATGAGCACACAGGAGGTGGACGGCGCGCTGGGCAACAACATGGCACGCGTGGCACGACAGGTCTGGGGTCCAGCGACAAAATGAGCGGATCGGTGCCGTCCAGTCTGTTATGCATTCGCCGCATAAAGGCATGGCAACACAGCCTTGGACAGTGCGGATGCGGCTCCGTACAGTCGCGCCAGTCGATCCGGTAAGCCGGATGGGCGCAATCCACAAGGAACCTTCCATGTCACAAGCACCGCACCCCGCAGGCGCCGCAGCCAACAGCCCGGCCGCCTTCACCAACGCCCTGCCCTCCTACCTGAACCCGGACAAGATTGGCCCTTGGGGCATCTATCTTCAACAGGTAGACCGGGTCACGCCCTACCTCGGCGATCTGGCGCGCTGGGTGGACACGCTCAAGCGACCCAAGCGCACCCTGATCGTGGACGTGCCGATCCACTTGGACAACGGCACCGTGGCCCACTTCGAGGGCTACCGCGTGCAGCACAACACCAGCCGCGGCCCGGGCAAGGGTGGCGTGCGTTTCCACCAAGACGTGACCCTCTCCGAAGTGATGGCGCTCTCGGCCTGGATGTCGGTCAAGAACGCGGCAGTGAACGTGCCCTACGGCGGTGCAAAAGGCGGCATCCGCGTCGATCCGCGACAGCTCTCCAAGGGTGAGCTGGAGCGCGTGACGCGCCGCTACACCAGCGAGATCGGCATCATCATCGGCCCGACCAAAGACATCCCTGCGCCCGACGTGAACACGAACGAGCAGATCATGGCCTGGATGATGGACACGTACTCCATGAACGAAGGATCCACGGCCACCGGCGTGGTCACCGGCAAGCCAGTGGACCTGGGCGGTTCACTCGGCCGGCGTGAAGCCACGGGACGCGGCGTCTTCACCGTCGGCAGCGAAGCGGCCAAACACATTGGTATGGACATCAGCCAAGCGCGCGTGGCCGTGCAGGGCTTCGGCAACGTCGGCGGCGTGGCGGGCAAGCTGTTCGCCGAAGCCGGTGCCAAGGTGGTGGCAGTGCAGGACCATGGCGGCACCATCTACCGTGAAGCGGGATTGGACGTGCCCTTGCTGCTGGACCATGTGGCCCGCATGGGTACGGTGGCGGGTTTCCCGCAGGCTGAGGTGATTGCCAACGATGCATTCTGGGACGTACCCTGCGACATCCTGATCCCGGCCGCGCTGGAACAGCAGATCACCGAATCCAACGCCGGCCGCATCCAGGCCAAGATGGTGATCGAAGGCGCCAACGGCCCGACCACACCGCAGGCCGACGACATCCTGCACGACCGCGGCATCCTGGTGCTGCCCGACGTGATCGCCAACGCCGGCGGCGTGACAGTGAGCTACTTCGAGTGGGTGCAGGACTTCTCCAGCTTCTTCTGGAGCGAGGACGAGATCAACGAACGCCTGGTGAAGATCATGAAGGGCGCATTCGCTGCCGTCTGGCAAGTGGCACAAGACAACAAGGTGAGCCTGCGCACGGCGACCTTTATCGTGGCCTGCAAGCGCATCTTGCACGCGCGCGATCTGCGCGGTTTGTACCCTTGACCCACCCCCGCGCCGCCTGCGGCGTCACCCCCTCAAAGGGGGCGATGCGAGTGGCCTGGCCGAGCCAGTCCACCGCATCCTTGGCGAAGGCACGCACGCCGGAGGCGCATAAGAACAGACGAGGGGGGAGTTGATCCAGGGCACCGCGGAACCGGCTTTGCCGGGCCGCCAGTGCCGCCCCTTGGGGGGTGACGCCGCACGCGGCGCGGGGGGTCAACTACTGCAGCGTTTCCTTGAGCGCAGGCAGCGAGGGCAACGGCATCACGTCGATGCCCTCTTCGATCAGCTCCATCGCCACCTCAGGGCTGGTGCGGCCGCGGATGTTGCGCTGATCGATTTCGCCGTGGTGCATGGCGCGGGCCTGGTCGGCAAACCGCTCACCCACGTCTTCGGTGTGCGCCAGCACCTGCCGCATGGCCTTGAGCAGTTGGGCCTGCAGTTGTGATCCGGCGGCAGGAAGGCCGAGTTCCACACTGCTGTCCCCTTCAACGGGCACGGCGGCCGCCTTGTCCTCCCGGCCGGCGCGCAGGTTCAGGCGCGGCGCCGACAGCATCTTCTGAATCTGCGCATCGCCACACAGCGGGCAGCTCACCAAGCCACGAGCGAGCTGGTTCGCGAATTCGTCTTCAGAGCCAAACCAGCCTTCGAATCCGTGTTGCTGCGCGCATTGCAGGTTGAGAACCTTCATGCAAGAATTATCGGGCAACGGAAGGTGGCATGGCACCCGACCAGTCGAGCGTCCAGGCCCCGGACATCACGTTCTGCAGCCACAAGGCCCCCACCAGGGTTTTGCAGTCGATGATGGCGCCACTTTGACACCCGGCTCGCACCTCGTCCGGTGTCGCAATGAACACATCGAGAAACTCGCCTTCATCGAGGCGACGTTCACCGAGGGTGAGTCCGCGGGCGAACCAGATATCGATGATCTCGTCGGAGTACGCGATGGTGGGTGCCAGGCGGCCGGCAAACGCCCACTCCTGGGCGCTGTAACCCGTCTCTTCAAGGAGTTCGCGCTTCGCACAACTCAGGCTGCCTTCACCCGCATCAAGCTTGCCAGCGGGAAACTCTACGATCACGTCACGCATCGGGTGGCGGTATTGCCGCTCCATGACCACACAGCCATCGTCCAACTGGGCAATCACCATCACCGCGCCCGGGTGCAACACATATTCCCGGGTGGCCTCTCGCCCTGTGGGCAGGCGCACGGTGTCGCGCACCACATGAAGAAAGCGGCCTTTGAGCAGTTCTGTGCGCGCAACAGGCACCTCGCGCAGATGAGCGTCTTTCTCCATCACGGGTATCAGCCTCGGCGCTTGTACAAGTAGCGGTACACAAACCCAGGGAAAGCCAAGGTCAAGAACAAGGCCGCCGTGGTGGCGTAAAACTCCCAGCCTTGGGGAGCAATCTGGCCCGCTGAACGCTCCAGGCTCAAACCCAAAGCGCCCACCAGCAGGTAGCACAACACCAGCTCCGTCAGATGGATGCCCAGCGTCTTGGGCGCGCTTCGGGGGATCACACCCAGCCAGCGCTGGTTGACGAAAGGAAGGTTGGCACCGACAACCGCAGCCAACAGCACCAGCGAGATCGAAAAACTGTGGTTCATATGGTCAGAGAGGACCCCGACCACAGCGCCCAAGGCCGGCGCTGCGAGTCAGAACCATTCAAAGGATCTCAGGCCAGCAAGGCGGTGATCGCTTGCGCGCAAATGGCCATCAGCCCGCCGGGAACGATGCCAAGAATGAGCACCAGTGCACCGTTGAGCGACAGCACCGAGCGCGCGTCAAGCCCCGCGGCGATGTCTGCGGTTTGCGTGGGCTTATCGAAGTACATCACCTTGACCAGACGAAGGTAATAAAAAGCACCGATCAGGGACATGAGCACGGCAAACACGGCCAGGCCGATGTACATCGGCTGCGACGAGGCCAGCAGCGCCTGCAGCACCGACAGCTTGGCGTAGAAACCCACGAGTGGTGGAACGCCGGCCAAAGAGAACATGCAGACCGCCATGACCGCCGCGTACAGCGGGCTGCGCTGATTCAAGCCCGCGAGGTCGCTGACGTTGTCGGACTCAAAACCGCTGCGCGACAGCAACAGAATCACGCCGAACGTGCCCAGTGTGGTCAACACATAGGTGACCACATAAAACATGGACGAACCATAGGCGTTGGCCATGTTGCTGGTGTCCAGCCCCTGGCCACCGGCCACGACGCCGGCCAGCAGACCCAGCAGCATGAAACCCATCTGGGCGATGGTAGAGAAGGCCAGCATGCGTTTCAGATTGGTCTGTGCAATCGCCGCGAGGTTGCCGATCAGCAATGAGGCCACCGACAACACGGCCAGCATCTGCTGCCAGTCAACGGCCAACGGTGCCAGGCCCTCAACAAGCAGACGGATCACGATGGCGAACGCGGCCAGCTTGGGCGCGCCACCGATCATCAGCGTGACGGCCGTGGGTGCGCCGTGGTACACGTCAGGCACCCACATGTGAAAGGGCACCACGCCCAGCTTGAACGCGAGACCGGCCACCACGAACACCAGGCCCAGCGTGAGCACCTGCGGAGAACCCTTGAGCGTGGCTTCACCACCGGCAATGGCTTTCATCACCTCGCCCACATCCAGGGAAGCCGTGGCACCGTACACCAGCGACAGGCCGTAGAGAAGGAAGCCGCTGGCGAGGGCACCCAGCACGAAATACTTCATCGCAGCCTCGATGGCCTGCTCGTTGTCGCGGCGCAGGGCCACCAACGCATAGCTCGACAAGGTGAGCAACTCAAGCCCCAGGTAGATGACCAGGAAATTGTGGCCCGAGATCATGACGAACATGCCGAGCAGGGCGTACAGCGCCAGGGAGAACATCTCTCCCCCACGGGCCAGCATGTCGCGGTCACCCGCGTAGCGACGGCCGTAGACCAGGGTGGCCATCATGGCCAGTGCCGCAAAACACTTGAGCCATTGCCCCATGGGGTCACTCACCACCATGCCACCGAAACCGCTGAAAGCCTCGCCAGTGGCGGCACTGGCGCCTTGCAGATAAGCCACGACGCCGAGCGTCAGCAGTGTGAGCACATAGGTGGAGCTGCGCAGCCGCGACTTGGCGCTCACATCGACCAGCGAGATCACGCAGGTCATGATCAGCAGAAGGATTTCCGGGTAGGCCACCACCCAGCTGATTTGCTCATTCATGAGAGGACTCGCATTTGATTTTTGTCGGCACGTTTCAATTCAGCTTGGAGATGGCCACGTGGCGCAGCAGCTCGGCAACCGAAGCATCCATGACGTCGGTGAAGGGTTTGGGGTTCACGCCCATGTACAGCACGGCAATGGCCAGAATCGCCATCACCAGAAACTCACGCCGACCGATGTCGGTCAGCGCCTTGACGTGGTCATTGGCCACGGCGCCCAGGTACACGCGCTTGAACATCCACAGGGAGTAGGCAGCGCCAAAAATCAGCGCCGACGCGGCGGCAGCACCGATCCAGAAATTGGCCTTGACCGCCGCCAGGATCACCATCCACTCACCCACGAAACCGGCGGTACCGGGCAAGCCGCAGTTGGCCATGGTGAACAAAAGGGCAAATGCCGCGAAGTTGGGCATGGTGTTGACCACGCCGCCGTAGCTGGCGATTTCACGCGAATGCACGCGGTCGTACAACACACCGATGGACAGGAACATGGCGGCCGACACGAAGCCGTGGGCGATCATCTGCACGATGCCTCCAGACACGCCCAGGTCACTAAAGACGAAGAAGCCCAGCGTGACGAAGCCCATGTGTGCCACCGACGAGTAGGCCACCAGCTTCTTCATGTCCTTCTGGACCATGGCCACCAGGCCCACATACACCACGGCAATCAGCGACAGCGTGATGATGAGCCAGGCCCACTCGTGCGATGCGTCGGGCAGGATGGGCAAGGAGAAGCGCAGGAAACCGTAGGCACCCAGCTTCAACATGATGGCGGCCAGCACGGCAGAGCCACCGGTGGGTGCTTCCACGTGCACGTCAGGCAACCAGGTGTGCACGGGCCACATCGGCACCTTGACCGCGAAGGCAGCGAAAAACGCGAAAAACAGCAGCGTCTGCGCCGTGCTGCCAATGGGTAGTTTGTACCAGGTGGCCAGATCAAAGCTGCCACCCGACTGGGTGTACAGATAGATCAGGGCCACCAGCATGAGCAGCGAGCCCATGAGGGTGTAGAGGAAGAACTTGAAAGCCGCGTAGATCTTGTTCGGCCCGCCCCAGATGCCGATGATCAGGTACATCGGAATCAGTGTGGCTTCGAAGAACACGTAGAACAGCATACCGTCTTGGGCGGCGAAGACACCGATCATCAGGCCCGACAGAATCAGGAACGCGCCCATGTACTGGTTCACGCGCTCGGTGATGGACTCCCAACTCGCGATCACCACCACCACCGTGATGAAGGCGGTCAACAACACCATCCAGAGAGAGATGCCATCCACGCCCAAGTGGTAATTGATGTGGAATCGATCAATCCAGGTGGACTTTTCCACAAACTGCATCGTGGCCGTGCCCAGCTTGAAACCGGTGTACAGCGGCACCGTCACGGCCAGCGAGAGCAACGCCCCCACCAGCGCCAGCCAGCGCACGACATGCGCCTGATCATCCCGGCCCAAGGCCAACAGCACGACGCCGACAACAATTGGCATCCAGATCGCGAGGCTCAGCAAACCCATCTTGTTCTTCTCCTTATTTGGCCAGCCACACGAAATACGTCATGAACAGGAACACACCCACGATCATCAGCAGCGCGTAGTGGTAGAGGTAACCGCTCTGAGCGCCGCGCACGAAGGACGAGAAGGCGCCGACCAACCTCCAGCTGGCGTTCACCACACCGGTTTCGATCACGCCCTGGTCGCCCCCCTTCCACAGGCCGGTACCCAATGCCCGTGCACCACGGGCCAAAACGTTTTCGTTGAACCAGTCCATGTAGTACTTGTTGTCAAGCACGGTGATGAGGGGTTTGAGCGCGCGTCCGATGGCGGCGGGAACGGCCGGGTTGATCAGGTACATGTACCAAGCGATGACCGCGCCCGACAGCGCCAGGTAGAACGGTGCGGTGGACAGCGCGTGCAAGGCCATGGCCAACGGGCCGTGGAACTCTTCCGCGAACTTCGCCACCGCCGGATGTGCGGCCGAGTTGATGGTGATGGCATCTTTCAGGAAGTCACCGAACAACATGGGCTGGATGGTCATGAAACCAATCACCACCGAAGGGATCGCCAGCAACAACAAGGGCACGGTCACGACCCAGGGGGTTTCGTGCGGCTTGTGATCGCCGTGCCCGTGCCCATGGTGGTCATCGTGACCATGGTGCGCGTCCGGGTTCTGGTCAAAGCGCTCTTTGCCGTGGAACACCAGGAAGTACAGACGGAACGAATAGAACGAGGTCACGAAGACACCGGCCAGCACCGCGAAGTGAGCAAAGCCCGACGCCGGCAGGTTGCTGAAATGCACGGCCTCAATGATCGAGTCCTTGGAATAGAACCCTGAAAACAGCGGCGTTCCGATCAGAGCCAGCGTGCCCAGCAGCGAGGTGATCCAGGTGATGGGCATGTACTTGCGCACGCCACCCATCCAGCGAATGTCCTGGTTGTGGTGCAGGCCCATGATGACCGAGCCAGCCGCAAGAAACAGCAAGGCTTTGAAGAAGGCGTGGGTCATCAGGTGGAACACCGCCACCGAGTAGGCCGAAGCGCCCAGCGCCACCGTCATGTAGCCGAGCTGGGACAGCGTGGAATAGGCAACCACCCGCTTGATGTCGTTCTGGATGATGCCCAGGAAGCCCATGAACAGGGCCGTGATGGCACCGATCACCATGATGAAGTTGAGTGCGGTGTCCGACAGCTCGAACAGCGGCGACATGCGCGCGACCATGAAGATGCCGGCCGTCACCATGGTGGCGGCGTGGATCAGCGCCGAAATGGGCGTGGGGCCTTCCATCGAATCGGGCAGCCAGACGTGCAGCGGGAACTGGGCCGACTTGCCCATGGCACCGATGAACAGGCAGATGCAGATGACGGTGATCAGCAGCCAGTCGGTGCCGGGGAAGCCCAGCTTGCCCAGCTCGGGCGCCTTGGCAAACACCTCGGTGTAATTCAGCGTGCCCGCATAGGCCACGATCAGGCCGATGCCGAGGATGAAACCGAAGTCACCGACGCGGTTGACCAGGAAGGCCTTCATGTTGGCAAAGATGGCCGTGGGCTTGTTGAACCAGAACCCGATCAGCAGGTAGGACACCAGGCCCACCGCTTCCCAGCCAAAGAACAGCTGCAGCAGGTTGTTGCTCATCACGAGCATCAACATGGAGAAGGTGAACAGCGAGATGTAGGCGAAGAAGCGGTTGTAGCCGGCATCCTCTTCCATGTAGCCGATGGTGTAGAGGTGCACCATCAACGAGACAAAGGTGACCACGACCATCATCATGGCGGTCAGGCCATCGACCATGAAGCCGATTTCCATCTTCAGGCCACCCACCACCATCCACTCGTAGATGGTCTGGTTGAAGCGCGCGCCATCGGATGCGACGCTCTTGAGCGTCATGGCCGAAATGATGAAGGCGATCAACACACCCAGGATGGTGAGCGTGTGGGAGGCGCGACGGCCGATGACGTTGCCGCCAAAGGTGGTGCCCAGGATGCCGGCCAGCAACGCGCCCGCCAGGGGAGCCAGCGGAACAGCCAGCAGGGTGCTTGCAGAGAGAGTGGTGCTCATGGTGTTCTTGCCTCTTCGGGATGGGCTTCAACCCTTGAGGGTGTTGAGTTCTTCGGCGCTGATCGACGACTTGGCACGGAACAGCAGCACCAGAATGGCGAGGCCAATGGCCGACTCGGCCGCTGCCACGGTGAGGATGAAAAACACAAAGATCTGGCCGTGCATGTCGCCCAGGAAATGGGAGAAGGCCACGAAGTTCATGTTCACCGCCAGCAGCATCAGCTCGATCGCCATCAGCAGCACGATGATGTTCTTGCGGTTCAGGAAAATGCCGATGACGGACAGGGCGAACAAGATCGCACCCACGGACAGAAAGTGACTCAGTGTGAGGCTCATGCCTTGCCCTCCTCGGCTGCGGCTGTCTGGACAGGCATGGTTTTTTGGGTCGCGGCCATGGGCAACACCACCAGCCGGTCGCTGGCACGCACGTGCACCTGTTGACCGGGGTCGATGGCCTTGCTGTCCTTGCGCTGACGCAGGGTCAGCGCAATCGCCGTCACCATGGCCACCAACAGAATCACGGCAGCCACCTCCACCGGGTAGAGGTATTCACTGAACAACAGGCGGCCAAGGGCCTTGGTGTTTGAGACCTCCGCACCTTGACCCACCATGGCAGCAGGTGTGGTCACGTTCGGGAAGCCGATCCACAAGACCGCGATCAACTCGGCCGCGATCAGCGCACCAATGGTGGCGGCCAAGGGAAAGTTCTGCCAGAAGCCCCAGCGATCATCGTCAATCTTGATGTCCAACATCATCACGACGAAAAGGAACAGCACCATCACGGCGCCCAGGTACACGAGCACCAGCGTCAGGCCCAGGAACTCGGCCTTGAGGATCAACCAGAGTGCGGCAGCCTGGGAGAAGGCGAGCATCAGGTACAGCACCGCGTGCACGGGATTGCGCGAGGTGATGACGCGGTATGCCGCGAACAGCATCACCGTCGAAAACAGGTAAAAAAAGCCGGTCTGGTAATCCATGGTTCTTGTCTTTCGCTGGGCCTGTCAGCGGTACTTCGCGTCCGCGGCCTTGGCGGCTGCGATCTCAGGCTCGTAGCGGTCGCCCACGGCCAGCAGCATCTCTTTGGTGAAGTACAGGTCGCCGCGTTTTTCGCCGTGGTATTCGAGGATGTGTGTCTCAACGATGGCGTCCACCGGGCAGGCTTCCTCACAGAAGCCGCAGAAGATGCATTTGGTGAGATCGATGTCGTAGCGCGTGGTGCGGCGCGTGCCATCCGACGCGCGCTCCCCGGCTTCGATGGTGATGGCCAACGCAGGGCAAACGGCCTCGCACAGTTTGCAGGCGATACAGCGTTCTTCGCCGTTTTCGTAGCGGCGCTGTGCGTGCAGTCCACGGAAGCGGGGTGAAAGGGGCGTTTTTTCTTCAGGAAATTGAACCGTGATCTTGCGGCGCAGCGCATAACGACCGGTCAGGGCCATGCCTTTGAAGAGCTCCAGCAAAAGGAAGCTCTTGAAAAAATCGCGGAGAGAAAAAGGGGCAACGGCGGTGGTGGACATGATGGATCGCCCTGCTTATTTCCAGATGTTCCACGGGGTCTGCATCAGACCGCCCACGAGCAGCAGCCAGACCAGGGTCACAGGAATGAAAATCTTCCAGCCCAGACGCATGATCTGGTCGTAGCGGAAACGCGGGAAGGTGGCGCGGATCCAGATGAACATGGACACGACCAAGAAGGTCTTGAGGCCGAGCCAGATCCAGCCGGGAATCCAGTTGAACAAGGCGCTGTCGATCGGGGGCAACCAGCCACCCAGGAACATCAGCACCGCGAGGATGGAGACCAGCCACATGCTGGCGTATTCGGCCAGGAAGAAGATGGCGAAACCCATGCCCGAGTACTCGACCATGTGACCGGCCACGATCTCGGCTTCGCCTTCCACCACGTCAAACGGGTGACGGTTGGTTTCGGCCACGCCGGAGATCAGGTACACGAGGAAGATCGGCAACAGCGGGAGCCAGTTCCAGGACAGGAAGGACAGGCCTTGGCTAGCGGCCATGCCGCGCGACTGCGAAGCCACGATGTCGCCGAGATTCAGGCTGCCCGCGGTCATCACGACCACGAGGAAACAGAAACCGATGGCGATCTCGTAGCTCACCATCTGCGCCGATGCGCGAAGAGCCCCCAGAAAAGCGTACTTGGAGTTCGATGCCCAGCCGGCGATGATCACGCCGTAGACCTCAATCGAAGTGATGGCCAGGATCACCAGGATGCCCGCGTTGACATTGGCAATCACCGCTTCAGGCCCGAATGGGATCACCACCCATGCGGCCAGCGCCGGCATGATGGCCATGATCGGACCGAGGCGAAACAGGCCCGGCGCGGCCGCACTCGGGCTGATGATTTCTTTGGTCAACAACTTCACCGCGTCGGCGATCGGCTGCAGCAACCCGAACGGCCCCACGCGGTTCGGCCCCAGGCGAACCTGCATGAACCCGAGCAGCTTGCGCTCCCAGAGGGTGAGGTAGGCCACAGCGCCCATCAGCGGGGCCAGCACCGCCACGATCTTCAACAAGCCCCAGATCACAGGCCACATGGCCGTGGTCCACCAGGGCGCCGAGAGCAGGCCGAGCCCGCCGTTGTACATCGCGTCGATCATGCGTGAGCTCCTTCGGCGGCGCGGGCGTCTGCGGTCAATTGCAGAGACGGGGCTCTCCTCACCAACGAGTCCAGTTGGTAGATGGGCGCAACGCAGGGTGCCTTCTTCGCCGGGCTTTGATCTGCAGCAGCAGGCCCGACTACGGCGTCGGCGTTCGACAAGCGAGCGCCAACCACCACCTGTCCGGCCGTCGAGCCGGGAAGCGCTGCTGCCAGCACAGCCTGCGAAGAGTCGGCATCGAACCCGGAAAGACCCATCAGGTTGCCCATCACGCGCAACACCTTCCAGGCCGGTCGCGTATCGCCCAAGGGCTTCACCACGGCGTGGAAGCTTTGCAAGCGGCCTTCAGCGTTCACGAACGAGCCTGAGGTTTCGGTGAACGGCGCGATGGGCAGCAGCACATCGCTGACGTCCATGTTGGCCTTGAACGGGCTGAGCGTCACCACCATGCTGGCGGTCTTGAGGCCTTCGGCGCCAGCGGCGCTGTCGAAGACAGGCTCGGTGTTTAGCAGAAATGCCGCCTTGAGTGCACCACCGAGCATCTGGCTTGCATTCAACCCGCTCTGTTCGGGCAGGGCACGCACCAACTGGGCGCCCACGGTGTTGGCCGCCTCGGACAGGTAGCCCACCGTCGCACCGGTTTGTTGACCGATCCAGTTGGCCAGCGACAGCAGACTGGCTGCTTTTTCGTGATGGGCGGCGGCATTGCCCAGCAGAATGGCCTTCTGCTCCCCGCCCAACAGGGACTTCGCCACGACCCGCGCCGCGTCGGTGACCTCGGCGGCCACCGGTGCTTGGACCCCGGCCTCCTGGGCCACGGCGACAGCGATGCCGGCCAAGGCCGACACCCACACAGCGCTGTCGGCAAGCACCTCTTGGCGCAGCGACATGGCCCAATCCTGGGGTTGGGCATGGAGCGCACTGACCTGGCATCCTTTGCGGGCGGCTTGACGGATGCGCTGCGCGAAAAGGGGATGGTCCTTGCGCAGGTTCGAGCCCACCACCAGCACTCGGTGCAGCGAGGACAGCGACGCCACTGGCATGCCCAGCCAGCGGGCCGAGCCTGCTGCGGCTTTGTTGGAGAAGTCAGCGTGACGCAGACGGGTGTCAATGTTCTGGCTGCCAAGGCCTCGCACCAGCGCACCGGCCAACGCCAGCTCTTCCACCGTGCTGTGCGGGCTGGCGAGCAGGCCAATCGTGTTTGCGCCGTGGTCGGCTGTGACCTGCTTCAAGCCATTGGCCACGTATTCGAGCGCGGTCTGCCAGTCCACCGTCTTCCACTCGCCGCCTTGCTTGAGCATGGGCGCGGTCAGGCGGTCTTCGCTGTTGACGGCTTCGTATGAGAAACGGTCACGGTCGGCGATCCAGCACTCGTTGACCGCATCGTTTTCCAGTGGCACCACGCGCATGACCTTGTGGTTTTTCACCTGAACAATCAGGTTGGCACCGGTCGAGTCGTGCGGACTCACGCTCTTGCGGCGCGAGAGCTCCCATGTGCGGGCGCTGTAGCGGAAGGGCTTGCTGGTGAGCGCACCCACCGGGCACACGTCGATCATGTTGCCCGACAGTTCAGAGTCCACCGACTGCCCGACGAAGGTTTCGATCTCAGCGTGTTCGCCGCGGTGCGACATGCCCAACTCCATCACGCCGGCTATTTCCTGACCGAAGCGCACGCAACGGGTGCAGTGGATACAGCGGCTCATTTCCTCCATGGAAATCAGCGGGCCTACGTCCTTGTGGAACACCACACGCTTTTCTTCTTCGTAGCGCGAAGCCCCGCCGCCGTAACCAACAGCCAGATCCTGCAGCTGGCATTCGCCACCCTGGTCGCAGATCGGACAGTCCAGTGGGTGGTTGATGAGCAGAAACTCCATCACCGACTGTTGGGCCTTGATGGCCTTGTCGGACTTGGTGCGCACGATCATGCCCATGGTCACGGGCGTGGCGCAGGCGGGCATGGGCTTGGGGGCCTTTTCAACCTCCACCAGGCACATGCGGCAACTCGCCGCGATCGACAGCTTCTTGTGATAGCAGAAGTGAGGAATGTAGGTACCAGCCTTCTCGGCGGCATGCATGATCATGCTGCCCGGTGGCACTTCGACCTTCAGGCCGTCAAGTTCGATTTCAACCATGGTGTTGCGTCTTGTGTTCAGGCGGAGACATCGGCCTTGATCATGGCCGCGAACTCGGGCCGGAAGTGCTTGAGCATGGCGCGCACCGGCATGGCCGCCGCGTCGCCCAGGGCGCAGATCGTGCGCCCCATGATGTTCTCGGCCACGTTGTCCAACAGCGCCATGTCAGTGGACTTGGCTTCACCACAGTGGATCTTGTCCACGAGCCTCCAAAGCCAGCCCGTGCCTTCCCGACACGGCGTGCACTGGCCGCAACTCTCATGCATGTAGAAATAGGAAAGCCGCTTGAGCGACTCGACCATGCAGCGCGAATCGTCCATCACGATCACCGCGCCCGAACCCAGCATGGAGCCGGCTTTGGCGATCGAGTCGTAGTCCATGGTGCATTCCATGATGACCGACGCGGGCAGCACCGGTGACGAAGAACCACCGGGGATCACGGCTTTCAGCTGACGACCTTTGCGCACACCACCTGCCAGTTCCAGCAACTTGGCAAACGGCGTACCCATCGGTACCTCGTAGTTGCCGGGCAGCTCCACATCACCACTGACGGAGTAGATCTTGGTGCCACCATTGTTGGGTTTGCCGCACCCAAGATAGGCTTGGCCACCGTTGCGGATGATCCACGGCACCGCCGCGAAGGTTTCGGTGTTGTTGATCGTCGTCGGCTTGCCGTACAGGCCAAAGCTGGCGGGAAATGGCGGCTTGAAGCGCGGCTGACCCTTTTTGCCTTCGAGCGATTCGAGCAGCGCGGTTTCTTCGCCGCAGATGTAGGCACCGAAACCATGGTGGGCATGCAACTGGAAGCTGAAGTCGCTGCCCATGATGTTGTTGCCGAGGTAGCCAGCGGCACGGGCTTCTTCCAGCGCGGCCTCGAAGCGATCATAAGCCTCAAAAATTTCACCGTGGATGTAGTTGTAGCCCACGCTGATGCCCATGGCATAGGCCGCGATCGCCATGCCTTCGATGACGATGTGCGGGTTGAACATCAGGATGTCGCGGTCCTTGCAGGTACCCGGCTCGCCCTCGTCGGAGTTGCAGACGAGGTACTTCTGACCCGGGAACTGGCGCGGCATGAAGCTCCACTTCAAGCCGGACGGAAAACCCGCACCACCGCGACCACGCAGGGCGGACTCCTTGACCGTGGCGGTCACCTGATCTTGCGTCATGCCGACCACACCCGTCTCAGGGTGTGGAGCCGCTCCATCTTGGCCGAGAATCTTGCGCAGCGCCTGGTAGCCCCCACGGGCTTCGTAGTCCTTGAGTGACCAGTTGCTGCCATTCAGGTCGGCGTAGATCTGAGGGTTGATGTGGCGACCGTGAAAACAGGTCTCCACACCATTGGAGCGGAACTGGGACAGCACTTGATCGGCGTTCATGCCTGACCTCCGGAAGCGCGCAGGCCGTCGATCAGCTGATCGAGCTTTTCGTTGCTCATGAAACTGCACATGTGGCGGTCATTGACCAGCATCACGGGCGAGTCGGCGCAGGCACCCAAGCACTCGCTTTGCTGCAGCGTAAACAGGCCATCGGCCGTGGTTTCGCCCATGGCGACACCCAGCTTCTGCTCCAGGTGGTGCAGTGCCTGGTAGCCGTCACGCAACTGACACGGCAGATTGGTGCAGACGTTGAGCTTGAACTTGCCCACCGGCCGCTGGTTGTACATGTTGTAGAAGGTCGTGACCTCGTGCACGGCCATCACCGGCATGCCCAGATAGGCCGCGATCGCCTTTTCGGCCTCAAGGCTCACATGACCCTGCTCCTGCTGCACGATGGACAGGCAGGCCATCACAGCCGACTGCGCCTGTTCGGCCGGGTACTTGGCGACTTCGCGGGCAAAGCGGGCGCGCGTGGCGTCCGACAGCACCATGGCCTGCACAGGCCCGGAGGATTGCGGTGCGTGACTCATCGGTCGATTTCTCCGAAAACGATGTCCATGGTGCCGATGATGGCCACCGCATCGGCCAGCATGTGGCCGCGGGCCATCTCGTCGAGCGTGGACAAGTGCGTGAAGCCGGGTGCTCGAATCTTCAGGCGGTAGGGCTTGTTGGCGCCGTCGCTCACGAGGTAGATACCGAACTCGCCCTTGGGATGTTCGACGGCGGCATAGGCCTCGCCCTCGGGCACGTGGAAACCTTCGGTGAAGAGCTTGAAGTGGTGGATCAGCTCTTCCATGCTCGACTTCATCGCTTCACGAGAAGGCGGCGCCACCTTGTGGTTGTCGGTGATGACCGGACCAGGGTTCACACGCAGCCAGTCCACGCACTGCTTGATGATGCGGTTGGACTGCTTCATCTCTTCCATACGAACGAGGTAGCGGTCGTAGGTATCGCCGGTCTTGCCCACCGGGATGTCGAAGTCCATGCGGTCGTACACCTCGTACGGTTGCTTCTTGCGCAGGTCCCAGGCAATGCCTGAGCCGCGCAGCATGGGACCGGTCATGCCCAGGTTGAGCGCGCGCTCGGGCGGCACCACGCCGATGCCGACGGTGCGTTGCTTCCAAATGCGGTTGTCGGTCAGCAGCGTGTGGTACTCGGCCAGGTAGGTGGGGAAGCGCTGCGTGAAGTCATCGATGAAATCGAGCAACGAACCCTGGCGATTCGTGTTGAGCTCGGCCATCGCCTTCGCGTTGCGGATCTTGCTGTACTTGTACTGCGGCATCTCGTCCGGCAGATCGCGGTACACACCGCCGGGACGGAAGTAGGCCGCGTGCATGCGCGCACCCGATACCGCCTCGTACATGTCGAACAGGTCTTCACGCTCACGGAATGCGTAGATGAGGATGGTCGAACTGCCGCAGTCGTTGCCGTGCGAACCCAGCCACATCAGATGGTTGAGCAGGCGGGTGATCTCGCTGAACATCACGCGGATGTACTGCGCGCGGATCGGCACCTCGATACCCAGCAGCTTCTCGATAGCCAGGCAGTAGGCGTGCTCGTTGCACATCATCGAGACATAGTCCAGTCGGTCCATGTAAGGCAGCGACTGGATGAAGGTCTTGTGCTCAGCCAGCTTTTCGGTGGCTCGGTGCAGCAGGCCGATGTGCGGGTCGGCACGTTGCACGACCTCGCCATCGAGCTCCAGCACCAAACGCAACACGCCGTGCGCGGCCGGGTGCTGCGGACCGAAGTTCAGGGTGTAGTTCTTGATCTCAGCCATGTCAGTGCAGACCGCCGTAGTTGTCTTCGCGAATCACGCGGGGGGTAACTTCCCGGGGTTCTATGGTCACCGGTTCGTAGACCACACGCTGGCGCTCGGCGTCGTATCTCATTTCAACGTGACCCGAGAGTGGGAAGTCCTTGCGGAACGGATGGCCAATGAAGCCGTAGTCGGTCAGGATGCGGCGAAGGTCGTTGTGGCCTTCAAACACGATACCGAAGAGGTCAAAGGCTTCGCGCTCCGGCCAATTGGCCGACGCCCAAAGCCCTGACAACGACGCCACCACCGGGAAGTCGTCATCCGGACAGAACACGCGCACCCGCACACGGTGATTCAGACTCACCGACAGCAGATGCACCACAGCCGCAAATCGAGGCCCCTCCCAGCCACCATCGCCGTAGGTGGAATAGTCCATGCCACAAACATCGATCAATTGCTCGAAGCGCGTTTCAGGCGCGTCTCGCAAGGTTTGCATGACGGCCAGATAGTCGGACGCCGTGACAACCAGCGTGACCTCGCCCCGCTCGACATCGATTGATTTCGCTCGCTCACCCAGCAAGCCGGCCAGCGTGGCCGAAATGGCCTCAGGTGGAGTGGTGTAGGAGATAGCGGTGTCGCTCATGGACCGTCTTTCTGAACCTGTGGACTGCGACGGCGCTCAGGCCCGCGCGATGGTGTTGGTGCGTCGGATCTTTTGCTGGAGCTGAATGATCCCGTACAGCAAGGCTTCGGCGGTCGGCGGACAACCAGGCACATACACATCCACCGGAACAATGCGATCACAACCACGCACCACCGAATAGCTGTAGTGGTAATAGCCACCACCATTGGCACAAGAACCCATGGAAAGCACCCAGCGTGGCTCCGCCATCTGGTCATAGACCTTGCGCAGGGCGGGCGCCATCTTGTTGCACAGCGTCCCGGCCACGATCATCAGATCGGACTGGCGCGGACTGGCGCGAAACACCTCCGCGCCGAAACGCCCCAGGTCGTAACGCGCCGTCGCGGCGTGCATCATTTCCACAGCACAGCAGGCCAGACCAAAGGTCATGGGCCAGAGCGATCCGGTCTTGGCCCAATTCACCACAGAGTCGTAGCTCGTGGTGACGAAACCTTCCTTGAATACGCCTTCGATCATCTTCCCCTCCGGTGCGCTGTTGGCAGCGTGCGTTTCAAACAGGTCTTGTCGCTCATTCCCAATCCAGCGCGCCTTTTTTCCACGCGTAGATGAAACCCACGAGCAGATCGACAAGGAACACCACACCCGCCCAGAAACCATGGGAACCGATGTCGGTCAACGCCACAGCCCACGGGATGAGGAATGCAATTTCGAGATCAAAGAGAATGAAGAGAATGGCCACCAGGTAGTAGCGCACATCGAACTTCATGCGGGCATCTTCGAAGGCCTCGAAGCCGCACTCATAGGGCGAGTTTTTCTCAGCATCAGGGCGATTGGGCCCCAAGATGTAGCCCAACACCTGCGGAATGACCCCAACGGCCACGCCCACCAAAATGAACAAGAGCACGGGCAGGTATTGTTCGAGACTCATTTGGGTCGGTTCCGCTGCACATGGCCTCGATCGCCATGATTGCCAATGATTGGTGCCGACGGCGAGACTCGAACTCGCACAGCTTTCGCCACTACCCCCTCAAGATAGCGTGTCTACCAATTTCACCACGTCGGCTGGGTCTGCATTGTCGGGCTTGCGAGGAAAGGTGCGAGCCCTGCTGACAACCCATAGAGTTTACCCTGAAACCACCTTGAATTTTGAACGGAACAGTGGATTTTCAGAGTAGCAGGCGGGTCACAAACCCTTGTTCTGCCCTCTGATCACGCAGAGCTTTCAGTGATCTTACTTGCCCGGAATCTGGGCCGCACCCGTGGCTGGCGCAGCTGGCACCTCAGCGGGTGCAGCACTTGCCGCGGCCGGTGCGGAGGAAGCTCCTGGAATCTGCGATGCGGGCGCGGGTGGCGCGACATTTTCAAGCACGCTACCAGTGCGAGCAGAGGCAGGCGCCAAGTTGCCAAAATAGGCCAATCCCAGCGTCCCTGCGAGGAACAGACCAGCCAGCACCGCTGTGGTGCGCGAGAGAAAATTCGCACCACCCGAGGCACCAAATAGGCTGGCTGAGCCGGCGCCTCCCCCGAAGGCCGCGCCCGCATCGGCACCTTTGCCATGCTGCATGAGGATCAGACCGATCATGCCGATCGCGGCGAGGATCTGCACGGTTTGAAGGATGGTCATCAGAATGTTCATTTGTTTCTCCGGATGTGGAATGGGGTCTGCGTCAGCTCAAGCTGCGGCGGCCACGATCTGCAAAAAGTCAGCCGACTTGAGCGACGCTCCGCCAATGAGACCGCCGTCAATGTCGGGTTGGGCGAGCAGGCTGGCGGCGTTGGCCGCATTCATGCTGCCACCGTAAAGAATGTGCACACGCTTGGCGTTGGTCGAGGCCGCGGCCAACTGGGCGCGCAGCACAGCGTGCACAGCCTGCGCCATCTCGGGTGTGGCCGTCTTGCCAGTGCCGATGGCCCAGACGGGCTCGTAGGCCACCACGATTTCGGTGATGCAATGACCCACTGTGTGAATGACGGCCGCAAGCTGGCGTTTGACGACGGCCTCGGTCTGACCGGCTTCGCGCTGAGCCAGCGTTTCACCCACGCAGACAATGGGCGTGACGCCAGCGGCCAGGGCGCATTGAGCCTTCGCCGCAACGATTTCATCGGTTTCCGCGTGGTACTGGCGACGCTCCGAATGGCCAACGATGGCGTAGCGGCAACCGAAGTCTTTGAGCATGGTCACACTCACTTCGCCGGTGTAGGCACCCTGCTCGTGGGCAGACACGTCTTGCGAGCCCCAGGCGATGGGACCGCCTTGCAGCAAGGCCTGCATCTGCGCCAGGTACGGCGCGGGAGCGCACAAGGCCATGTCAGCGGCAGGCTCTGCGCCTTGCAGGCCATCGAGCATGGCTTTCACCAGAGCTTCGTTGGCGGCCAACGAGCCGTTCATTTTCCAGTTGCCTGCGATCAGTTTTTTCATAGGTTCTCCCAGCTCTCTCAAGCCCAGGTGAGCACGATTTTTCCAATGTGCTGATTCGTCTCCATCAACGCATGTGCTTGCGCCGCCTGGGATGCTTCGAACACGCTGTGGATGACGGGCTTGATCTTCCCCTGTTCCAGCAGTGGCCACACCTTGTCACGCAAGGCCACAGCAATCGCCGCCTTGAACGTCACAGGACGCGGGCGCAGCGTCGAGCCGGTGATCACCAGACGGCGACGCAAGACCAAACCGGCATTGAATTCGGCCTTGACGCCGCCCTGCACCGCAATGATCACGAGCCGGCCGTCTTCGGCCAGACACTCGATCTCGCGCGCCACATAGCTGCCCGCGACCATGTCCAGAACAACGTCAACACCTTTCCCGTCCGTGAGCTCGCGCGCCACGGCAGAGAAATCCTGCGTCTTGTAGTTGATGGCGTGGTCAGCACCCAGCGACAGGCAGGCGGAGCACTTCTCTTCGCTGCCTGCGGTGGCGATCACGCATGCGCCCAGCGCTTTTGCTATCTGGATCGCGGTCACGCCGATGCCGCTGGTGCCACCCTGGATCAACAGCGTTTCACCCGGCTGTAACCGCGCCCGATCAAACACGTTGCTCCAGACGGTGAAGAAGGTTTCGGGCAATGAAGCGGCTTGCACATCATCGAAACCCGCCGGCACAGGGAGGCACTGGCCCACCGGTGCCACGCAATATTCGGCATAGCCTCCGCCGGCGACCAGCGCACACACGCGGTCACCGACCTTGAAACCCGACTCGGCCATCGCCACGGCATCACCCGACTCGATCACACCCGCGACCTCCAGACCCGGCAGGTCGGAAGCACCGGGCGGCGGCGGGTAGGCACCACTGCGTTGCAACACATCGGGCCGGTTCACGCCCGATGCACGCACGCGGATCAACAGCTCGCCCGCACCCGCGACCGGCGTCGGACGCTCGGTCAGACGCAGAACTTCGGGCGCGCCAAAAGCGCTGATCTCAACGGCTTGCATCGCGATGGAAGCGTCCAGCTTATTGCTGTTGCTGCTGAGCGGCTTGCTCGACAGGTGCGGCGTTGCGGTCGATCAGGGCCTTCATCGACAGTTTCACGCGGCCTTTTTCGTCGGTCTCGAGCACCTTGACTTTGACAATCTGACCTTCGCTCAGGTAGTCGGTGACGCGCTCGACGCGCTCATGGGCGATTTGGCTGATGTGCAGCAGACCGTCTTTGCCGGGCAGCAGGTTGATCAGGGCGCCGAAGTCCAGGATTTTGGTGACCGGGCCTTCGTAGACCTTGCCGATTTCGACTTCGGCGGTGATCTGCTCGATGCGGCGCTTGGCTTCGTCGGCCTTGGAGGCTTCGGTCGCGGCGATGGTGATGGTGCCGTCTTCGTCGATGTTGATCTGGCAACCGGTTTCTTCGGTCAACGCACGGATCACAGCGCCGCCCTTGCCGATCACGTCACGGATTTTTTCCGGGTTGATCTTCATGGTGAAGAGCTTGGGCGCGAAGTTCGACACCTCGGTCTTGGCTTCGCCCATGGCTTCCTGCATCTTGCCCAGAATGTGCATGCGGGCTTCTTTGGCCTGGGCCAGCGCGACCTGCATGATTTCTTTGGTGATGCCCTGGATCTTGATGTCCATCTGCAGCGCGGTCACGCCGTTGGTGGTGCCTGCGACCTTGAAGTCCATGTCGCCCAGATGATCTTCGTCACCCAGGATGTCGGTCAGCACGGCGAAGCGGTTGCCGTCCTTGATCAGGCCCATGGCGATGCCGGCCACGTGGGCCTTCATGGGCACGCCAGCGTCCATCAGAGCGAGGCAGCCGCCGCACACCGAAGCCATCGAGGAGGAGCCGTTGGACTCGGTGATTTCCGACACCACGCGCATGGTGTAGGGGAAGTCTTCCTTGCTCGGCAGTGCGGCGATCAGCGCGCGCTTGGCCAGACGGCCGTGGCCGATTTCGCGGCGCTTCGGGCTGCCCACGCGACCGGTTTCGCCGGTGGCGAAGGGAGGCATGTTGTAGTGCAGCATGAAGCGGTCTTCGTAGTCACCCGACAAGGCGTCGATGCGCTGCGCGTCGCGGTCGGTGCCCAGCGTGGCAATCACCAGCGCTTGCGTTTCGCCGCGCGTGAACAGCGCCGAGCCGTGGGTGCGGGGCAGCACGCCGTTGCGGATTTCAATGCCGCGCACGGTGCGCGTGTCGCGACCGTCAATGCGGGGTTCGCCAGCCAGGATCTGGCCGCGCACGATCTTGGCTTCAATCTCGAACAGCAAGCCTTCGATGGCCACACTGTCAAAGGCCATGCCTTCGGCTTTCAGGGCGCCCATCACGTCGGCGTATGCGGTGCGGCAGGCTTGCGTGCGAGCCTGCTTGTTGCGGATCTGGTAAGCGGCTTCCAGCTTGGCCTTGGCCAGGTCGTCGATCTTGGCAATCAGTGCCTCGTCCTTGGTGGGCGCGGTCCAGTTCCACTCGGGTTTGCCAGCGTCACGCACCAGTTCGTTGATCGCGGCGATGGCGATGTTGCCTTGCTCGTGGCCGAACACCACGGCGCCGAGCATGATTTCTTCGCTCAGCTGCTGGGCTTCGGATTCCACCATCAGCACGGCGGCTTGCGTGCCGGCGACCACCAGATCGAGCTGGGAATCTTTGCGGGCGGTCTGGCCCGGGTTCAGCACGTACTGCCCGTTCACATAACCCACGCGGGCGGCACCGATCGGACCATTGAACGGGATGCCGCTGATGGACAGAGCGGCCGAGGTGGCGATCAGGGCAGCGATGTCGGCGTCGACTTCAGGGTTCAGCGACAGCGTGTGGATGACCACCTGCACTTCGTTGAAGAAGCCTTCGGGAAACAGCGGGCGGATCGGGCGGTCGATCAGGCGGCTGGTCAACGTTTCAAATTCGCTCGGACGACCTTCGCGCTTGAAGAAACTGCCGGGAATCTTGCCGGCGGCGTAGGCCTTTTCCAGGTAATCCACGGTCAACGGGAAAAAGTCCTGACCGGCTTTGGCGTCGGTCTTGGCAACCACAGTGGCGAGCACCACGGTGCCGTCCATGTCGAGCAGCACGGCGCCGCTGGACTGGCGGGCGATTTCGCCGGTTTCCATGCGGACCGTGTTCTGGCCCCACTGGAAGGTCTTGGTGACTTTATTGAAAAGACTCATGGGTTTTCTCCTCTGTGCCGCCCTCAAAACAGGGGGCGGCGTGGCATGCAGACCATCTGCACAAAACCCGGAAACTCAACCCAGAACACGATGCCATTCCAGAGGTGCTGCGAGCGTGCCCGGGGCACGCAACGCCTTTGGAATGACACAGCTTCGCTCTGTTGTTGGTTCTCCGGAATCAAAAAAGGTGGCAGACAAACGACAAACGCCCGAGCCAGCGAACCAACTCAGGCGTTTTGCGCGTCATGCCCCGTCCAAAATTACTTGCGCAGACCCAGTTTCGCGATCAAGGCGATGTAACGGTCGGCGTTCTTGGACTTCAGATAGTCCAGCAGCTTGCGGCGGCGGCTCACCATGCGCAGCAGGCCGCGGCGACCGTGGTGGTCTTTGGCATGCTGCTTGAAGTGGGGGGTCAATTCGTTGATGCGTGCGGTCAAGATAGCGACCTGCACTTCGGGACTGCCAGTGTCGTTGGCAGCGCGGGCGTTGTCGGCCACTACAGCGGCCTTGACGGTTTTTTCAATCATGATGATTCCTGTCGGTTACATGCGTCCCGTCGCAGCCTGCCACCACCTGATTGAGGTCCGGCCGCCGCAGCGGGCGTGAATTGCCTTCTAGAAAGACGGCAACCGCAGATTATAGCCCAGTGGACGTCATCGCTGCGCTGCCAGCCAGGTGCGCAAGCGCTCCACGCCCTGCACCAGGCGCTGGGGATCGCGACTGGCGAAGCACCAGCGCAGCCATCCGGCCGCCTCCGGGCCGAAAGCGCTGCCGGGCGCCAGCCCCAACCCCGCTTCGCGGACCAAGCGCTTGGCGGTGTCCAGGCAGTCGTCGTGCCCATCCAGGTGAAAAAAGGCATACATGCCACCTTTGGGCTCCGCCAGCGTCACGCCCGGCACGGCTTTCAGCAGCGGCACCAGCGTGTCACGGCAGGTTTGCAGATGCGCCACCAACCCGGGCGTGACATCCGCACCCCGCTGCAGCGCCACCGCAGCAGCGCGCTGGACAAACACCGGCGCGCACGACGTGTTGAACTCGATCAGCTTGCCCACCGCGTGGGTCATCGACGGGGGCAGCACCAACCAGCCCAGGCGCCAGCCGGTCATGAGGAAGCTCTTGGAAAAACTGTGGGCGACGATGAGGCGGTCTTCGGGCTCTGACACGTCGAGAAAGCTGGGCGCAGCCCCATTGGGCGAATCGGGCGCGTAGTAGAGGCGCTCGTACACCTCGTCGGCCAGGATCCAGGTGCCGGTGCGGCGGCAGTGCGCGAGGATGGTGACCTGCTCGTCGTGGCTCAACGTCCAGCCGGTCGGGTTATTGGGCGCGTTGACGATCAGCAGGCGCGTGGCAGGTGTGACAGCCGCCAGCAGCGCCTCCATGTCCAGCGCCCAGGCACCGGCGTTGCCGCCTTGCTGCACCACCTTGAGCGGCACGGTTTTCACCGTGGCACCCATGATCTTCGGCTGCGCCACGAGGTTGGGCCATGCGGGCGTGACCACCACCACCTCGTCGCCCGCGTTCACCAGTGCCTGCGACGCCAGCATCAGGCCGTTGACACCACCGGAGGTGACGGCAATGCGGTCGAACCAGTGGTCGGTGGTGTGCTGGGGGTGAAGGCCGTGGGTGTAGACACCGATCTCCTGGCGCAGTTCGGTCAGGCCCAGGTTGTGGGCGTAGAAGGTTTCACCCGCGTGCAGCGACGCGATGGCCGCTTCTCGAATGAAAGCCGGCGTCACCTCGTCGCTCTCGCCAAACCAGAACTTGAGCACGTCGATGCGGCCCAGTCCCTCGTTGGCCACCTCGCGAATACGCGACTCTTCCAGACTCTCCACCACTGCCCGCATGAAAGCTCCTCAATGACGGCCCTCGATCAGGGCCGTTGCATCGTACAGCTGTGAGGCAGCTCCGCTTGTAGAGGTGTCAGGTTGCGGATGACGCGAAAACCGTAACCCGAACCTTCGACATCGAACTTCACCCCAGGCGCACCCAGGCGGTCCATCACCGCCACGACCAGCGGCTGCTGGAACTGGTGGTCTCCGGCGCGCATGCGGGCGGTTTGGCCGGCGAGTTTGACCTCGGCCTTTTCCAGTTGCGCCGCGACGTCGGCAGCCTTCACCGACCCGGCGCGCTCGATGGCCTGCGCCAGCGACTCGACCATGAGCTGCATGCGCATGTGCACGTAGTCGTCGGTCGGGTTGGGGAAACGCTGGCGGAACGACTGGTAGAAGGCCTCGGACTCCTTGGTGGGCACGTTGGGGAACCAGTCCGCCACGGCAATCACCTTGCCGGTGCCGGCGTCGCCAATGGCGGCCGGAGCGCCCAGCGCGTTGCCGTAGAAGGTGTAGAACGTGCCGTCGAAGCCCGCTTCGCGCGCGGCCTTGACCAGCAGGGTCAGGTCATTGCCCCAGTTGCCGGTGAGCACGGCCTGCGCACCGCTGGCCTTGATCTTGGCGGCGTAGGGCGCAAAGTCCTTCACGCGGGCCATGGGGTGCAGTTCGTCGCCGACGACCTTCACGTCGGGCCGCTGGGCGGCAAGCTGGCGGCGTGCTTCGCCGAGCACGGCCTGGCCGAAGCTGTAGTCCTGGCCGATCAGGTAAACGCTCTTGAGCGCATTGTCCTCACGCAGCACGCTCATGAGCGCGGTCATGCGCATGTCGGCATGGGCATCAAAGCGGAAGTGCCAGTAACTGCACTGCTCGTTGGTCAGCGCCGGCACGATGGCCGAGTAGTTGAGGAACAGCACCTGGCGCGCCGGGTCGCGCTGGTTGTGTTTGTTGATGGCGTCGATCAGGCCCGACGCCGCGGCGGACGAGTTGCCCTGCGTCACCACCGTGATGTCGCGGTCCACCGCCGAGCGCAGGGCCGACAGCGCCTCTTCGGTCTGGCCTTTGCTGTCAAAGCGCACGATCTCCAGCGGGCGGTTGCCGCCCTGCGAGGCTGGCAGCTTCACGCCGCCACGGGCGTTGACGCGTTCGGTGGCCCAGACCAGGTTGCGGTACACCGCCTCGCCGGTGTTGGCGAACGGGCCCGACAGGCCCTCGATCATGCCGATGCGGATGGGTGCACCCGCCTCGGGCGCGGTCTGCGCCTGAGCAGGAAGGCCCATTACCGCCGCGCTCAACAACGAGACGAGCAAAGTGGCGAGCGCGCTGCGGCGCAGGGGAAGTCGCGATGTCATGGAAAACTCCGTGGTTGTGGCGGGTCGCCGCAGCGTTGCGGCCAGCCGAGCCGGGTGGCCCGAGGACCACCAGGGCCGCTCACCCGTTCAGTCGCCTGAGCGACAGGGTGGCGGAGTGTAATTCATAATTATCTTCATTACCCCGCCCCAGTATTCAGGCCGCGGGCGTGGTCGCGGAAGTCAGCTCAGACAGAGGCCAGCGGGGCCGCACGTCGAAGTGGTAACCCGCGCCAGCGGCGCCCGTGGGCAACAACCCCGCCTGAAACCGCAGGCCGGCGGCCAGCGCGATCATGGCGCCGTTGTCGGTGCACAGGTGCAACTCCGGGTAGTGCACGCGCACCCGCCGCTTCTCGCAGGCGGCGTTGAGTTGCTCACGCAGCAAGGCGTTCGCACCCACCCCTCCAGCGACCACCAGGCGGTTCAGCCCGGTAGATTCGATGGCGGCGAGCGACTTCTTCACCAGCACCTCGACGATGGCGGCCTGCACGCTGGCGGCCACGTCGGCGATCTGCGCGGCATTCAAGGCCTCGGCCAGCTGCGGCGTGGCCGGGCCTTCGGGCCGCGCGTGGGCCAGGCGCTTCACCTGGGTCAGCACCGCCGTCTTCAGGCCGGCAAATGAAAAATCGAGATCGCCACTGTGCAGCAGCGGGCGCGGAAATTTGTAGGCGGTGGCACTGCCCTGCTCCGCCCGCTGAGACAGCGCCGGGCCACCGGGGTAACCCAGGCCGAGCAGCTTGGCCGACTTGTCGAAGGCCTCGCCAGCCGCGTCGTCGATGGTTTCACCCAACAGCTCGTAGTGGCCCACGCCGTCCACCCGCATCAGTTGCGTGTGGCCGCCCGACACCAGCAGCGCAACGAACGGAAACTCGGGCGGATCGGTGCTCAGGAACGGGGAGAGCAAATGCCCTTCGAGGTGGTGCACGCCCAGCACCGGTTTGCCCAGCGCCATGGCCATGGCACACGCCACCCCGGAGCCGACCAGCAGCGCGCCGGCCAGGCCCGGCCCCCGGGTGTAGGCGATGGCGTCCACGGCGGAGAGCGGCAAGCCGGCCTGCGCCAGCACGGCGTCGGTCAGCGGCAGCACGCGGCGGATGTGGTCACGGCTGGCCAGCTCAGGCACCACGCCGCCATAGGCCTGGTGCATCTCGATCTGGCTGTGCAGCGCGTGGCCGAGCAGGCGCGGCACGGCGCTGCCACTGGCATCCACCAGGGCCACGCCGGTTTCGTCACAAGACGATTCGAATCCCAGAATCAACATGGCGGGGAGTTTAAGTGGTCGATCTCACAGGACCGGCCTCGGCGCAAAGTGTGCAAGCGCCTTCCAGGCGCGTGTGCATTCGCTCAGGATGCGGTGGAGCCGGCTTCGCCGGGCCACTCGCATCGCCCCCTGGGGGGCTGAGGGCAGCGGCTCCGAGTCTGCCTGCGCAGACTTGGACAGCCCGAAGTGACACCGGCTCCGACGGTGGCGCGGCCTGCAAGGCACGCGAAGCGGCGCGGGGGATGCCTACCTCAACGGGTATCCAGTCAGCCGCTGCGGGTCCGGGATGTGGATGTCGCGCTTGTCGATCACGATCAGGCCCTTGGCCTCCAGCTCGTGCAGGACCCGCGAGAAATACTCGGGCGTCATCGACAGGCGCGAGGCGATGGCCGCCTTGCTCACCGGCAGGGTCACGCGTTGCGCGAGCTCGTCCTCCGCGCCGCCCTTGCCGCCATCGGGCAGGTCGCGCATGAGGTAGCCGATGACGCGTTCCACACCGCTGTGCAGCGCGTAGGCCTGCACGTCGTTCACCAGGCCGTGCAGGCGCCGCGACAGGCCCGCGAGCATGCGCATGCAAAAGCGCGGATCGGTTTCGATCTCCTGCAACACGCTCTGCTTGGACACGCTGAGCAGCAGCGTGTCGGTCAACGCCTGCGCGTTGATGAAGTAGGGCTTGTCGGTGAACATCAGTGCCTCGGCGAAACTGTTGCCCGGCCCGACGATTTCGATGATCTTTTCCTGCCCGGCCGGTGAAATAGCGAACAGCTTGATCTGACCGGAAACCGTGACGTGGAACTCGTTGCACTGCTCGCCGATGTGGAACACCTCGTCACCACGCGCCAACTGGCGCAGGCGGCTGCCCTGGCCCAGGCGTTGCAGCTCGGGCGGTTTCATTTCCTGAAACAGCGGCAACATGGAGAGGTAACGGGGCAAGTCGAACTGGGCAAGGTCCATGGCCGGGGCGCGCGGGACACGCAAGGTCGGGATGTTGGGGGAGAGCGGCCTCGCACTGTACCCGCTTGGCGTGGCTTTCAGACCGGTTTGCATTCAAAGTGAGAGCAAGGCGCGATGCCGCAGACAGTGCTGCAGCACGGCAAGGCTGAGCAACGCCGTTATCGCTTTGAAAGCAAAGCGGTCTCAGTGGGCCGCCTGGCGCATGAAACGTGTGTAAACCCCCGTCAGCCGGTCCACCAAATCCTGCGGCCGGTGCACCAGCGCATAGCCCTGCTGGCCGAACAGCATGGGCAGGTAGTCGTGGGCCGCTTCGTCGATGGTGATGCAGAACGGAATCAACCCGGCCTCGCGCGCGGCCTGCACCGCGTGGCGCGTGTCTTCCAGGCCGTAGCGGCCTTCGTACACGTCGAGGTCGTTGGGCTTGCCGTCGGTCAGGATCAGCATCAGGCGCTGCCGCTCCGGTCGCTCGCCCAGGCGCTGCGTGGCCAGGCGGATCGCCGCACCCATGCGCGTGTAGTAGCCGGGCTTGATGGCGCCCACGCGGTCTCGCGCCGCTGCGTTCCACGGTTCGTCAAAACCTTTCAGATGCTGGATGCGCACGTTCTGCCGCCGCACCGACGAAAAGCCCAGCATCTCGAACGGATCGCCGCTGGCGCTGAGCGCTTCGCCAAACACGTAGAGCGCTTCGCGGATCACGTCGATCACACGCGCCGTCTGCGTGGCAGCCACGGGCGCCGGACCGCCCCAAGGCCGGGGCATGCCCCCTCGGGGGGCCGCCGCATCGCGGCTGGGGGTCCACACGTGTGCGTCTGTTGAGAGGGAGAGGTCGGCCAGCAGCAGCGTGGCCAGGCTGCGCTCGGTGCGCACGCGCCGGGTGAACACGGCCGGCGATTCGCTGTGCGGCGCACCGGCCGCGTCGACGCGGTGGCGCACCCAGGCGTCGAGGTCGATCTCGTCGCCTTCGGGTTGCGCGCGCTGCCGGCCGGTGCCCGCCCGCAGGATTTCCAGCCGGCGGCGCACGCGCCGCGCCGTGGTGCGCAAGGCCGTGGGCGGCACATAGGACTCGGCGGGTGTGGCCACCAGGGTCTGCAGGGCGCAGTGCTCGGGCAGCAGCGCGTTGCGCCGGAAATCCCACTCGGGCAGGCGGATGCCGGGGCCGAGCGGCCGGTCGTCGGCGGCGGCGCTGGGCAGGTCCAGGTCGAACTTCACCCGCGCGGCGGTGCTCTGCCCGTCGGGAGCGACCGCCAGCACATCCATGTCGTTGGCCACACCAGCGGCGTTGTCGTCGGGATCGTCGTCGCTGGCGCGGTTGACCTTGACGAACTCGCCCCAGGACAGGATGGACTCGGCGCGGAAAAACATCATGAGCGGCGCCTTGTCGCGCTCATCGCTCACGGTCTGGGCGCGGCGGCGGCGCGCGTCCTGAACAGCGGGTTTGCGGGCATCGCCCGTCGCTTGCTCGCCATCGGGCCGGGCCACCGCCGCCGCGGGCTCGCCACCAGCGTCGAGCCAGAGCCAGACCGGTGCCACGTCCTGCGGTTGCAGACCGCTGCGCGTGGCGGGCGCCACACCGCGCAGCGCCTGCTGCACGCTGCGTTCGGCTTCGGCCGCCGCACCCTTGAGACGCGCCGGATCCGGCCGCAGCGCGAGCTGGGCGGCGAGCAGATCTTGATGGCGCGCCACCAGGCCGGGGAAGGTCCGCAGCACCTGCGCGCTGGCGCGCACGTTGTCGCCCAGCCAGTCGCCGGTGGCCTCGATGCAGGCGCCCTGCGCCGCCAGCCAGAGGTAGAGCGCGCGATTCAGCGCCACGTCATCGAACACGGCCACGGTCGACGGCAGCGACAGCGCCTCGGTCTCCAGCCGGCCGGTGGCCGCGTGCGTGCCACTGCCCGCGATGCGCTGCAGCCAGTCGCGCGGGCCGCCGCTGCGGCTGTCGGTGGCGGGCGCCAGGCGCACGCCATGGGCACCCCCTGCGGCACGAAACAGCATGCCGACGGCGCGCTGCACATCGGGCAGGTGCACGGCGGCGTGCGCGTGCTGGCGGCTCGCCGCGCGGTGGATGAAACGGTGCCATTGCTGGCCGACCCACTCTTCCATCAGGTGCTCTCTTTCTGTTGCGCGAGTTCGGCCTTGCGCTGTCGCAGGGTTTCGCGCACCGCGTCCGCGCCGACCTTCCACTGCAGCAGCGGCGCGCGCGCTTGCGCGCTCTGGGTTTCTTCACACGAGTCCAGGCACTGGCCGCACTGCACACACGAAAACATCATGCGTTTGATGTTGCGCGGGTGCAGGCGCATCGGGCAGCCGTTGTCGCAGGCCGAGCCTTGCGGGTGGGTGGCCGTGGTGCAGGTGCGGCAGTCGCGCGCGTGGTCGCGGTCGAACGCGACCACCATGCCTTTGGGGTTCGCCATCCAGGCCAGGCTCTGGAACAGGCCGACCGCGCAGCCGAAGCGGCAGAACAGGTGGCGGGCGAATCCGAACTCGGCCGTGAACACGGCGGTGCCGATGACCAGAAAGCGGGCCTGATTGGGCGTGAGCGTGCCGGCGAAGAGATTGCCCCAGATCGTGGCTGGCGGCAGCAGGTAGGTGAGCAGCGTGATGGCCCACATGAAGCCGAAGGCAAGGCACAGCCCACCAAAGACTGGCCACCAGCGCGCCGAGGGCTCCACACCGGCGCGGGTGGTGCGGTGCTTGTCCCAGACGCTGAGCTTGCCGCAGGCGCGGTGCAGCGCGGTGTTGAGCGTTTCGACCAGGGTGAAGTGCGGGCAGAGCCAGCCGCAATACAGGCGGCCGTAGCGCCAGGCCACGCCCAGAAAGGCCACGGCCACCACGATGGCGGGAAGGAAGGCGCGCAGAAAAATGCGCATCGCCGCCTCGTTGGCGGTGATCTCGCCGGCCCTGAAGGCGTCGATGCCCAGGCTCCAGCGCTGGCCCAGAAACCAGAGCTGGGCTTCATTGAGGTCGAAGCGCAGCAGGTCCAGCGCGGGCGCCAGCAGGAACAGCGCGAAAAAGCCGAGTTGAAAGAAGAGGCGGCGGCGTTGCATGGTGTGACAAACAGAGGAGGGAGCGCAGCGCCGCCGCCGCAAAACAGGAATGGTCAGCCGGTCGATCCGATGACGGCAAGAACCACCTCATCGAGTGCGGCCGCGGTCTCGGCGTCGTCGGTCAGGGCGTCCACGATGGCCGCCCGGCAGGCCGTGTGCAGCGGCAGGCCACTGGCCACCAGGCGCGCAGCCATCACCAGCAGGCGCGTGCTCGCGGTCTCTTCGAGGTCGTGGTCGGTCAGGCGCCGCAGGGCCGTGGCCAGCCGCACCAGGCGGTCGGCCAGCGCGGCGTTCACGCCGGTTTCGGCTTCGATGATGGTGCGCTCCACCGCCGGCTCGGGGTAGCCGAAGCTCAGCGCGATGAAGCGCTGGCGGGTGCTGGGTTTCAGGCTCTTCAACAGGTTCTGGTAGCCCGGGTTGTAGCTGATGACCAGCATGAAACCGGGTGGCGCCACCAGCTGTTCGCCGGTGCGTTCGATGGGCAGCACGCGCCGGTCGTCGGCCAGCGGATGCAGCACCACGGTGGTGTCCTTGCGGGCTTCCACCACCTCGTCGAGGTAGCAGATGGCGCCGGTGCGCACGGCGCGGGCCAGCGGCCCGTCCTGCCACACGGTGCCCTCCGCCCCAATCAAATGGCGCCCTACCAGGTCGGCCGCGCTCAGGTCGTCGTGGCAGCTCACGGTGATCAGCGGTCGGCCCAGGCGCGAAGCCATGTGCTCGACGAAGCGCGTCTTGCCGCAACCCGTGGGGCCTTTGATCAGCACCGGCAGGCGCTGGCGGAAGGCGTGCTCGAAGAGCGTGGCCTCACCCGCCTGCTCGGCGTAGAACGGTACCTGCATCAGATGCTGCTGTTCACTGTGGTCCATGACTGACAAACTCATTCCATATGCGTGTTCTCAACACCTGCGCCGCCTGCATCGGTCCAGCCGGGGATGCCGCCGATCTGGCTTTGCCAGTCGGCTGGCATCGCCCCCTGGAGGGGGTGACGCCAAAGGCGGCGCGGGGGTGTTTCATCTCAGGCGCGTTGAGCCGGGAGAGCGTTCAGCATGCCACCACCGGAAGTGGTGGTCGTGACGCTGTCCTTCAGCACGTGTTTACCGCCGACGAAGAAGCTGGCGAAGTAGGTGAACTGGCCGAGCAGGAACACCACGCCACCGGCGATGCGCACCCAGTAGAAGAGCACCAGCTGGTCCTGCGTCGCCATGAAGCCCATGGCACCTTCGGTGGGCATGCGTTGCAGCCACACCTGCAGGATGCCGGCGCCGGTGAGGGCCAGCACCATGATCCCCATGCCGATGGTCATGATCCAGAAGCTCCACATCTCGAAGGCCTGGGCCTTCTGGCTGTTGGCGATGCGGCCGCGCAGCGTGGGCATGGCGTAGCTGATCAGCGTGATCACCACCAGCACATAGGCGCCGTAGAAGGCCAGGTGGCCGTGGGCGGCGGTGACCTGCGAACCGTGGGTGTAGTAGTTGACCGCGCTCAGGGTGTGGGCGAAGCCCCACAGACCGGCGCCCAGAAAACCCATGACAGCGGTGCCCAGGGCCCAGAGCACAGCGGCCTGGTTGGGGTGGTCGCGGCGGCGGCGCTGCACCATGTTGAAGGCGAACACCGTCATCATGAAGAAGGGAATGGGCTCCATCGCCGAGAAGATCGAACCGATCCAGTGCCAGTAGCCGGGCAGGCCGATGAAGAAGAAGTGGTGGCCCGTGCCCAGGATGCCGGTCATCAGCGCGAAGGCGACGATCACATACAGCCACTTGTCGATCACTTCACGGTCTACGCCGGTGGTCTTCACGAGCACGTAGGCCAGCAGCGCGCCCAGGATCAGTTCCCACACGCCCTCCACCCAGAGGTGCACCACGAACCACCAGTACATCTTGTCGCGCACCAGGTTTTCCGGGTTGACGAAGCTGAACAGAAAGAAGATCGCCAGGCCCCAGAGGCCCATCAGCAGCACCAGCGTGATGCTGGTCTTGCGGCCGCGCAGGGCCGTCATGCTGACGTTGAACAAAAAGCCCAGCGCCACGACCACGATGCCGAGCTTGGTCGGCAGCGGCTGCTCCAGGAACTCGCGCCCCATGGTCTGCAGCAGGTCGTTGCCGGTGAGTTCGGCGAGCTTGGCATAGGGCACCGTGAGGTAGCCCACGATGGTCAGCGAGCCGGCGGCCAGGAAGATCCAGAACAACACCTTGGCCAGCAAGGGCGAGTAGAGCTCGGTTTCCGACTCCTCGGGCACCATGTAGTAGGCGGCACCCATGAAGCCGAACAGCAGCCAGACGATCAGCAGGTTGGTGTGCACCATCCGCGCGATGTTGAACGGGATGTAGGGAAAGAACAGGTCCCCGATCACGTATTGCAGGCCCAGGCCGATGCCGAAGATGATCTGCCCCGCGAACAGCACCATGGCGGCGATGAAGTAGAGCTTGGAGACCGACTGGCTCTGGTATTTGAGTGTGGATATGGTCATGGTGTTTTCTCCTCTCAACCTTCGATGTTGGGCGGCCAGTTTTCGGTGTTGATCTCGCCGGTCCACTTCAGGAACTCGACCAGGTCACCCAGCTGCTGCTCGTTCAGGTTGAACTGCGGCATCTGGCGGCGGTGCGGTGCGCCGGTGGGCATGGCCTGCATCCAGGCCTTGATGAAGTCGCCACCGCGGCGCTTGTAGACATTGCCCAGCTCGGGGGCGAAGTACGCACCCTCGCCCAGCAGCGTGTGGCAGCCGATGCAGTTGCGCGTTTCCCAGATCTTCTTGCCCGCCACCACGGCGGGCGTGATGGCCTTGGCGTTGGAACGCTCGGGGATGCGTTGTTCGGTGTCGAACACGATCACCGCAAACAGCAGCGCGAAAAACACGCTGCCTCCGTAAAACATGTTGCGGGCCATCTGTTTGGTAAACCCGCTTTGACTCTGGCTCATGGAACCCTCCATCGGTTGGCGATGGCGGTATCCTCCTTTTTTGCTCGGGTATGTTCCTTGAACCAGTTCAAGGAAGCGCCCAGATTGTTCAGGGAAGCTCGTTGCAACGGCGCCAGGCGCCCCCACACCAGGCCGAACACATGAACAGCACCGCCCTTCCCGCTCACCCGTCCGGCGATCTGCACGCCGCCGCCATGGCCGCGCTGGCCGAGGTGGATGACCCTGAAATGGGCGAGAACCTGGTCGATCTCGGCGTGGTTCACCGCGTCGAGATCACGGCCGACCGCATCCTTGCCACCCTGATCCCCACCAGCGCCACCTGCCCCATGGCCGACGTGATGATCGACGACGCCATCGCCGCGCTGCAGCGCATCTGCCCGCCCGGCTTCACCGCCGACGCGGTGATGGACTGGGACACCGAGTGGTCGCCCGAACGCCTGGCCCCCGCGTTGCGGGAACGCTTCGGGTGGTGAACCCGAAGCTGAACGCATCGGCGGCCCGGCGCCCCGCAGAGCCGCCCCCTTTGCCACGCTGGGCCGTCGCGGCCGTGGCCCTGCTCGCCGTGCTCAACCTGCTGGGCGCGCTCGGCGGCGGCCTGGTGCGGCTGGGCAGCCTGCCCGCGGGCGAACACGGCCCCACCGGCGCCCTGGCCGTGGCGGCACACGGCGCGGTGATGATGGCCGGCTTCTTTGGCAGCCTGATTGCGCTGGAGCGCGCGGTGGCGCTGCGCCGTGGGCTCTGGGTGCCGGCGCTGGCGGCCTTGGGTGGCCTGCTCGCCTGGGGCGGCGGCTGGTGGCGGCCGGCCGAGGTGTTGTGGGCGGTTTCGGCCGCCGGCCTGGTGGGCCTGTACGCCTGGGCCGGCTGGCGCCGCGCCATGTCGCTCCCGCTCGCTGTGGAGGCCTCGGGTGCGGTGGCCCTGCTGGCGGGCACGCTGGGCTTTGCCTTCGGTCACATCGACCTGGCGCGCCTGGGCTGGAGCGCTTTCCTGGTGCTGACCATCGCGGGCGAGCGGCGCGAGCTCACGCGCCTGGTGCGGCTGCCGCGCTGGAGCGCGCAGGCCTTCCTGATCGGCTGGGCTGCGTTGGCACTGGCCGTGGCGCTGGCGGCGTTCGGTGCCACCGGCGTGGCGATGCCGCTGTGGTGGCTGGCGCTGGGCGCGCTGGCGCTCTGGCTGCTGCGCTTCGATGTGGCCACCAAGCAGTGGCGCGCCAAAGGCTGGGCCGGCCACACCGCCATCTGCCTTTCGGTGGGCTACGTCTGGCTGCTGCTGGCGGCCGGCCTCGGGCTCGCCGGGCAGCCCGTGGCCTGGCACGGGCTGTGGCTGGGCTTCGTGATGGCCATGGTGTTCGGCCACGCGCCCATCATGCTGCCGGCCCTGGCCGGCTGGCGGCCCGAGCCCACACGCTGGGCGCTGCTGCCACTGGGCGTGCTGGGGGCGAGCCTGGCGCTGCGGGCCGTGGCCGCGCCCGGCGGCTGGGCTGCCGGGCTGGCGGTGGCGGGCGCGGGACACGCGCTGGCCTTTGTGTTGTTTGGCGCGGTGATGGTGCGCGCGGTGCGGCGCGGGCACTGAGGGCTCACGCGCGCGGCAGCAGGCTGGCCAGCAGGACCAGCCCGATCACCACCACCAGCCAGCCCACCACCGCGCGCCGCCACAGCGCGGGTGCGGTGCGCAGCTCCATGTAGTCGAGCGCGATCAGCGCGCCCTTGAAGGCCGCGAGCGCGAGCACCGTCAGGGTGGCGGCCGTGCCCAGGTGCTGGCCACTGAGGGCCGCGCCCTCACCCAGCCACCAGCTCACCAGCGTGGCGATCGCCAGCAGCGCGAACACGGTGTCTGCCCTTGTGAATCGCATGCCCTGCCCCCTCATCGAATGACGTAAACCAGCGGGAACAGCACCATCCACAGCAGGTCCACCATGTGCCAGAACACCGCGCCCGAGGCGGGGCCCATGTGGTTGGCCCGGCCGTAGGCACCGGCCCGCGCCTTGCGCCAGAGCAGCGCGAACACGATGGCACCCACCACCACATGCAGGAAGTGAAAGCCCGTGAGCAGGGTGTAGAGCAGCGTGAAGGCATCGGTGGCCCAGTCGAAACCGGCGTGCACCTTGCCCGCAAACTCGTGGGACTTGACGATGAGGAAGCCGATGGCGCCGGCCAACGCGCCCAGCAGCCAGTTCGCACCGGCATCGCCCCGGTCCAATTCAAAAGCCCGCACCGCACGCACGGCCGCCCAGCTGGCCGCCACCAGCAGCAAGGTGTTGAGCGCGCCGGTGTGCAGGCTCAACGCGGCCTGGCCCTGCGCAAACACGGCGGGCTCGCGCCAGCGCGCGAATGCAAACGACACGAACAGCAGACCGAAGGTCAGCAGCTCGGCCAGCACCAGCAGCCAGACCACGCCGTCGCCGGCCAGGCGCGGCGAAGAAGGAAGCCTCTCCGAAGCGCGCGCCCCATCCAGGGCAGCCGTGGAACCGGCTTCGCCGGGCCACTGGCTGCGTCCCCCTCCCGCAGGAGAGGGGGAAGACGCGCAGCGTCGCAGGGGGTTCAATGTGATGTGCCTTCAGATCTGGAAATCTTGTTCCACACGTTGTACTTGCCCACCGGCTTGCTCATGGGCAGGCGCTTGATTTCCTTGAAGGTCTGCGCGTCGTAGACGATGAGCGCGCCGTCCATCTCCCACACGCTGGCCAGCGCGTACCGGCCGTCTTTCGTGAACTCGATGTGGGCCAGCGTCTTGCCGGGCTCCTTCACCGTGGCCACGGGTTGCAGCGTGGTCTTGTCGATGATGGTCAGGGTGTCCTTCGCGGTCGGGCTCATCATCGAATCGGTCCAGGCAAAGCGGCTGTTTTCATGGCTGCGCATGAAGAAGCCGGGGCCGGGCGTCGGGATGGTGGCGACCGGTTTCCAGGTCTTCATGTCGATGACGTCGATGGCGCCCGCAGAACTGTTGGCCCCCTGGGTCTCGCTCGAGAGCCCCTCCCCCCAAGGGGGGCGGTCATTCTTGGGGCGGCCCGGCGAATGACCCAGATTCGGCGAGGCCAGCACGGTGCTGCCGTTCCACGCAAAGGTGATGCCAGAGCCCAGGTGCGGCATGCCGGCGATGGGCAGGTCCGCGATCTTGCGGCGCGCGTCGAGGTTGACCACCTGAGCGGTGGCCGAGCCCTCAGCCGTTTTGGGGCGCGTGGCGCCGAGCACATGGCGGTAGCTCTGGTCGAAGAAGAAATCATCCAGCGGCTCGTCCAGCGGCGTGCGGCGCACGCCGAGAAAACCGGGCTTGGCGATGGCCTCGCCCATCTTGTAGTCGTGCACCAGGCCGTCGTAGATGGGTTCGGCCTTGGGGTTGTACGAAATCTCCCAGAGTTCGGGGATGTCCTTGAGCGCGACCACGAAGCTCTGGCGCGGCGTGGCGTCGTACACCGCCGAGACACGCGAGGTCTGCCTGCTGTCGAGCGTGGCCGCCGCATAGGTCTTCTGCAGCTTCAGGTCGGCGTCGAACAGCACCACGCTGTGCGGCAGGTAGTTGGCGGCCATGACCCACCTCCCGTCGCCACTGACCGCGACGTTGCGCATGTTGAGCCCGGCCCGCACCTCGGCCACCACGCGCAGGCGCCAGAGGTCGTACTTCATGATCCAGCCGTCGCGCGAACCGAAGAACACGTAGCGGCCGTCGGGCGTGAACTTGGGGCCGCCGTGCAGCGCGAAGCGGCTGGGGAAGCGGGTGATGACCTCGAAGCGGTCGCCGTCGAGCAGGCTGATGTGGTGGTCGCCGCCCTCCACCACCACGAAGAGGTTCATGGGGTCGGCGCGCCACAGCGGCTTCGCCGGCTCTCCCGCGGGCGCGGGGTTGAAGGTGCGCGAAGCGCGGATGTCCGCCTCGGCCCACACGGGCACGGGCGACACCGGGGTGCGGATGTGCGCGGCCAGCGCGGCGATGTCGGCGGCGCTGAGCTGCGCGGCAAAGCCCGGCATCTGCGTGGCGGTGCGGCCCTGCGCGATGACCTTCAGCGCCTCGGCCGGGCGCAGGCGCTCCAGGCTCTCGGGCAGCAGCGCCGGGCCCATGAGGCCGGTGCGCTGCTCGCCGTGGCAGGCGGCGCAGTGCTGGGTGTAGAGCGCGGCGGCGTTGGGCGACGTTTGTGCACTGGCCATGTCCACGCCCATCCAGCACAGGCCCAGCACCAGCGAGGCGCGTGCGACGTTGGCCAAGACCTCACGAAACGGCCTCTTCGAGGTGTCAAACATGGTCGGTCTCCTGGCGCAGGATATGAATTTTCCGGAACGGCGTGAGCGCGAGGCGGCCCGCGTCGCTGCCGGCCAAGGCGCCGATCTCTTCGTCGGTGAGGTAACAGCCCGGGTCTTCGGCCCAGGGGTTGCCGGTGAGTTGCTGGGCGCGGGTGCGGGTGTTGCCACCGCAGAGGACGAAGTGCCGGCAGCTGGCGCAGCGGCCCTCGACCGGCCGGGGATGTGCTTTCAGGCCCGCCATCAGCGGCTCGCTGGTGTCGCTCCAGATCTGTGAGAACGGGCGCTGGCGCACGTCGCCAATCGTGTGGTGCCACCACATGGTGTCGGGGTGCACGTGGCCGAGGTTGTCGATGTTGGCCACGTTGACACCGCTGCTGTTGCCGCCCCAGGCCACCAGGCGCTCGCGCAGCGCGTCGGCCCAGCGCGGAAAGCGGGCCTGCACCCACTGCAGCAGGTAGGGGCCGTCGGCGTCGTTGTTGCCGGTCACGTACTCCTCGTCCAGCCCGCGGGTGGCGGCGTCCCATGCGCGCTCGAAGAGCAGGTCCAGCGCTTCGCGCGTGGCGAGGTGCTGCGCGTCCTGGCCGCGGTGGATGTTGCCGCGGCCGGCGTAGTTGAGGTGCGAGAAATAGAACTTGTCCACCTGCTCGGTGCGCATCAGGTCCAGCAGTGGCGCGAAGTCGTGCGCGTTGAGCGCGGTCATGGTGTAGCGCAGGCCCACCTTCACGCCACGCACGTGCAGCAGGCGCACGGCGGCGAGGCTGCGGTCGAACGCGCCTTCAAGCCGGCGGAACTTGTCGTGCGTCTCGCGCAGGCCGTCCAGGCTGATGCCCACGTAGTTGAAGCCTGTCGCCGCGATGCGGTCGGCCATGGGGGCGTCGATCAGCGTGCCGTTGGTGGACAGGCCGGTGTAGAAACCCATGGCACGCGAGCGGTCCGCGATGTCGAAGATGTCGGGCCGCATCAGCGGTTCGCCACCCGAGAGGATGAGCACCGGCACGCGGAAGGCCTTGAGGTCGTCCATCACCGTCACGACTTCGTTCCAGCTCAGCTCGCCGGCGTATTCGTGGTCGGCGGAGAGCGCGTAGCAGTGTTTGCAGGTGAGGTTGCAGCGGCGGATCAAATTCCAGATCACAACTGGGCCCACCCCCGCCGGGCTTCGCCCGACCCCCTCAAGGGGGCGACGCTGGCCGTCTGGCGAAGCCAGCCCGGCGGCGTCCTGGGTCGGGCTGCCCTTCGCGTCGGATGCGTTTCTCCCGGGCTGCTGCCGCAAGCGGGGTGCAGGTATCGGGTACCGGCCGGTCTGTTCGGCTTCGGCGATTTCGCGCATGTACTGGCTGATGCGAAACATGGTGAGGCTTTCGTTTCAGGAGTCGGTCAACCGCAATCCGGTCTTCTTCAGGATCGCGGTCGAATAAAGGATGTCGTGCGCTCGGCAGGCGCTGCCGAGCATCGAAGCGATCTCGCTGGCCTGCTGTTCCACCTCTTCACGCGAGCGGCCGTGCAGCATGGCGAACAGGTTGTACGGCCACACGGGCAAGCGCCTTGGGCGGCGGTAGCAGTGGCTCACGCCGGGCAGCAGGCCGATGCGTTCGCCGAGCGCATCGACCACGTCGTCGGCCACGTCCCACACGCTCATGCCGTTGGCGGTGAAGCCCAGGCGGTAGTGGTTGGGCACGGCGCCGATGCGGCGGATCAGGCCGGCGTCGAGCATGGCCTGCAGGCGCTCGCGCACCTGCTCGCCGCTGATGCCCAGCGTGGCGCCCACGGCTTCGTAGGGCCGCGGCACCAGCGGCAGGCCGGCCTGCGTGGCGCGGATCAGGCGGCGGTCGAGTTCATCGAGTGCCATGGGCGCCTCCCTCGAACAAGGGCAGTTTCAGCTCCACAAAGAACTCGCGCTCCTTGGGGAAGGCGTACACCGCCAAACCGGTGGCCGCTTCGATGCGGTCGACCACGGGCCCGATCTGTTCGGCCGACTCGACCGCCAGCACGAACCACATGTTGAGCGGCGTGGCGCCGGGCTGGTCCGGGTGGGCCGATTCGCGCCGATAGTTGTGCGCCACCTCATTCATGCCTTCGAGCTGTTTCGCCACGGCATCGAAGCGTTCTTCGGGCACGGCCATGGCGGCCAGCACGAAGCGGCCACCCGCCCGCTCGATCTGGAACAGCGGGCCAAAACGCGTGAGATCGCCGTGCGACAGCAGGCGCTGCAGGCGTTCGATCACCGCGTCTTCGCTGCAGCCGAGTTGCGCCGCGACGTCTGCGAACGGTCGGTCGCTCAGCGGGAAGCCGCCGTGCAGGAAGCTCACGAGGCGGGCGTCATCCGGCGACAGCATGGGGCACCTCCGGCAAAGGGGCCACGGCAGGGGTCGAAGCCCAGCCACGGAAACGGCGTGCGCCGGTCTGCTTGAACCGGCGCGTGGAGAACAGCACTTCGCGCGGAAACCGCGACAGGCCGGCCGCATGTGTCACGCGATCAATCACCGCTTTCACGGCATCGCGGTGGGTTCCATGCACCATGGCATAGAGGTTGAACGGCCAGCCCCCTGCCCGCGCGCGGCGGTAGGCCAGCGTCACGCCCACCTGTTCGGCCAGTGCCATGCCGCAAGCGTCGATCTGGTCGTTGGGCACGTCAAACACGGTCATGGCGTTGGCGTGAAAACCCAGCTCGTGGTGTCGCACCACCACACCAAAGCGCTTGAGCCGGCCCTCGGCCAGCCAGCAGCCGATGCGTTGTGTGATCCAACTTTCATCACGATCGAGTTCGTCGGCCCAGGCAGCGAACGGTCGATCCACCAGCGACAGCCCCGCTTCAACATGGCGTGCCAGAGGCCATTGATCGGCCGGCAAGGGCGCTGTGTTCAGTGCGCCTGCCGGGCGGCGCATCGGCGCCTGTGCCGTGTCGCCGCGCAGATCGAAGCCGAGATCGATGCGGTAGGGCCGCAGCATGCGCAGCCGCAGCGCCGGCAGATCCGTCGCCCTTTCGAGTTCGGCCACGCCGGCTTCCACCGCATCGCGGTGGGCGCCGGTCATCACGAACCACAGGTTGTGGTGGTGCTCGCGCAGGTAGTTGTGGTTGACGCCGGGGTGAGCCGAAACGAGGGCGGCCACGGTGTCGATGCGGTGCGCGGGCACCGCCATGGCAACCAGCACCGCATCGCCACCCGAGCCATGGGCGAACACGCCACCGATGCGGCTGACGCGTCCATCGTCCTGGGCCTGGCGCAGGGTCTCGATCACGGTCGGGCGGTCCAGTCCGGTTGCGCTGGCGAGCTCACCAAATGGATCGGCGCACAACGGGAAGCCGTGCTGCCAGTCGTTGAGCAGACGCAAACGGGCGTCCATGTTTCAGAACCCCACCCGCGCGGCGCGCGCGGTGAAGAAGATGCCGCTGGGCGCGGGCATGTCCAGCCGCGCGCGGGTGGCAAAGTTCTGCGTGTCGATGACGCTCACGCGGTTGTCGTCGCGGCTGCTGATCCACACTGCTTCACCGCGCGGGGTGAACTCCATGTGCAGCACGGCCTTGCCGGGTTCCAGCGTCTGCACGACCTGCTGGCTCTGCGTGTCGATGACCTGCACGCGGTGGTAATCGGGCACGGCGAAATTCACCCAGACCTGGCGCCCGTCGGGCCGCGCGATCACGAACACCGGCTGGCCGGCCACGGGAATGCGCCCCACTTCGGCCCAGGTCTCGGTGTCCACCACCAGCACCTCGTGCCGCCCGATGGCGGGCAGGTAGGCGCGGCGCCCGGCCACGGCCCAGCCACGCAGGTGCGGCATCTTGTAGACCGGCAGCGGCGCCTGGCCTTTGCCGTAACCACCGAGGATGCGCTGGACCTTGGGCTCTGCCGCCCACAGGTCCAGCTGGGCCAGACCGTCTTCACCGAACAGGCCGGCGATGTAGTGACGGCCGTTGGGCGTGACCAGCGCGTCGTAGGGCTGGCGGCCGATGTTGTCGAACTTCTGTGTCTTGGGGTGGCGCGGGTCCGAACAATCGGTGACCCAGATCGCGTTGGCGTCGAACAGGCTGTAGGCGAAACGCCGGCCGGGCAAGTCCACCAGACCGACCACGCGGGACAACTTGCCCGGTGCGTACTCGGCGGGGATATCGGCCAGCAGTTCCAGCGTGCGCGCATCGAACACCTTCACACCGCCGGGCGTGTAGTTCTGCGCCGCGACCAGCGTGCCGTCGGCGCTGATCGCGCCGCCGATGGAATTGCCGGCCTGCATCACACGCCGCGTGATGCGGCGCTCCAGCAGGTTGGCCTGGGTGAGGCCACCGTCGCGCCCGAACACGTAGGCAAACAGGCCGTCGCGCGAGAACACCACCGAGGCGTGTGAAAGGTCGCCCAAGCCGGGCACCTCGCCGATCAGCGCCTGGGCCGTGGTGTCCACGAGGTAGAGCGTGCCGTTGGCGCGGCCGATGACCACACCGAGGTCGCCGGTGCCGCGCAAGACGGGTGAGGCGCAACCGGGCAACAGGCCCAGCGCGCCGATGGAAGACAGGGTGGCCGCAGCGGCCAGCCATTCACGGCGCTTCATGGTGCTTTCACCATTTCTTCAGGAAAGCCCTGGAGCAGGCGTTGTGCGATCCAGCGCGCCTCGGGCTCGCTGAGCATCGCGCGCCAGGGCGGCATGGGGGTGCCGGGCCGACCGTGAAAGATCACGGCGGCCAGGCTTTCAAGAGGGACATCGGCCAGGGCTTCGCGCGTGAGCGCCGGGCCGAGGCCGCCGGTCAGGCGCATGCCGTGGCACGAGCCGCAGTCCTGCCGCACCATGCGCACCAGCGCCTGCTCGCGAGCCGCGTCGGGCGGCGCGGCATGCGCGTTGCCCCACAGCAGCAGCGACAGCAGACACAAGGCGGTGCGCAAGATCAATGCCTCAGGACTTGAGGATCACCGCGATGGCGTCCTTCAGATCGGCGTCGCCGATCTTGTCGGCGCCGTTGGGCGACATGGGAATCGGGCCAAACACACCCGAGCCGCCCTTGCGCACCTTCTCGAACAGCTTGGCCGAAACGTCCTGCCCCTTGTACTTGGCCGCAATGTCCTTGAACGAAGGACCGACCAGCTTCTTGTCCTTCGAATGGCAGGCCATGCAGCCGGACTTGGTCAAGGCAGCGTCGCCATCGGCAAACGCAGCACCAGACCCGAGCGCCATGAACGACGCCAGCAACAACACATTAATTTTGTTCATTTGAAATTCCAGAAAAAGCACAACGAAGACGAAATGACCCCACCCCAGGGCCCCGTGGAACCGGCTTTGCCGGGCCACCAGGGCCGTCCCCCCTCCGGGGGGAAGCCGCAAAGCGGCGCAGGGGGGAGTCAATACACGTCGTGCTGGGTGTTGTTCACGTTGAAGTGGCCCGTGGGGGTGATCAGGCGTGGGTCCTTGATCACGGCCTTGAGCTTGAGCGTCTTGTCATCGACGATGACCAGCGCGCTCTCCTTGTTCTTGGCGCTCCACACCGAGAACCACACCTCGTCGCCCGCCTTGTTGAACTCGGGCTGCACGACGCGCTTGGCGCCGTCGTCCTTGATGCCCGCCCACTCGGCGATCGGCAGCACGACATAACCCTTTTCGAGGTTGTTGATGTCGTACACCGCGACCGATTGCGAGATCTTTGGATCGGGGTTCAGCGGCGAGTCCGAATACAGGTGTGTGCTCTTCGGGTGGCTCTTGATGAACAACGCACCGCCGCCCTGGCCGGTGAGCGTCTGCACCACTTTCCAGGCTTCCTTGGGGTGCTTCACGGGATCGGTGCCGATCAGCGAAATGCTGTCGTCGCCCAGGTGGCCGGTGGACCACACGGGGCCGAACTTCGGATGGGTGAAGTTCGCGCCGCGACCGGGGTGGGGAATCTTGCCCACGTCGATCAGCTTCGTGAGCTTGCCTTCCTTCAGGTCCACCGCCGCGATCTTGTTGCTGTTGTTGGCCGCCACCATGAAGTAGCGCTTGGTCGAGTCCAGGCCGCCGTCGTGCAGGAAGCGCGCGGTGCCGATGGTGGTGATCTTCAGCGCGTCGATGTTGGAGTAGTCCACCAGCAGCGTCTGGCCGGTTTCCTTCACGTTCACGACGAACTCGGGCTTGTAGTGGCTGCCGACGATGGAAGCCACGCGCGGCTCGGGGTGGTATTCCTGCTTGTCGACGGTCATGCCACGGGTGGCGACGATCTTCAGCGGCTCCAGCGTGTCGCCGTTCATGATCACGAACTGCGGCGGCCAGTACGAACCGGCGATGGCGTATTTGTCTTCGAAGCCCTTGAACTTGCTGGTCTCCACCGAACGCGCTTCGAGCCCGGTGCGGATCTCGGCCACGTTGTCGGGCATCTCCATCCACAGGTCGATCATGTTGATTTTGGCGTCGCGCCCGATCACGAATAGGTAGCGGCCCGAGGCCGACAGGCGCGAGATGTGCACCGCGTAGCCGGTCTTGATGATGTTGATGATCTTCTTGGTGTCGCCGTCGATCAGCGCCACTTCACCCGTGTCCCGCAGCGTGGTGCTGAAGATGTTGGTGATGTTGTAGTTGTTCATCTTCCTGGTGGGCCGCTTCTCGGGCGGCACGATCACCTTCCAGGTCGCCTTCATCTGCTCCATGCCGAACTCGGGCGGGGTCGGTGGCTCGTGCTGGATGTAGCGCGCCATCATGTCCACTTCCTTCTCGGTCATCTCGCCCGAGGTCTGCCAGTTCGGCATGCCGGCCGGCGAGCCATAGGCGATGAAGACCTTGAGGTAGTCGGTGCCCTTGCCCACGGTGATGTCGGGCGTGAGCGGTTTGCCGGTGGCGCCCTTTCGCAGCACGCCGTGGCAGCCCGCACAGCGCTCGAAATACACCTTGCGCGCCACATCGAACTCGGTCTGCGTCATGGGCGGCGCCTTGGGGTTCACGCTCTGCACCATGGCCTCGGCACCGATGGGGGAACTGCCCGCCTGGTAGTTCGTCTCGGCCGGGCTGACCTTCTTGTCGGTCGTCTGCGCGAAGGCACCGGCGCCAAGCATGGCGGCCATGGCCAGCGTGGTCAGGCGAATGATCGTTCTGGGTTTCATGGGTTTCTCTCTCCGTCGTGGATCAGCTGTTGAAGTGGCCGTCCCTGTGGGGGCTTTGGACCCATTCGCCCGGTTGCTGTCCAGGACCGTGGCGAACAGGAGAGATCGTCAAGGCGGCCACACGGCCTGTCCTTGAACTGGTTCAAGGACAGGCCACCAGGGCCTCAGAACAATGGGCCCCGTCCAGAGAAGAAACGCCACGAGAACGGAGCACCCCCATGAACCTGGTTCACTTCGGCCATCTGCTGCTCCCCGAGCGTTCCCCGCAGGGCACGGTGCCCGGTACCGTCACGCTGGTGGGTGCCGGCCCTGGCGACCCGGAACTGCTCACGGTCAAGGCCGTGAAGGCGCTGCAGGCCGCGACGCTGGTGCTCTACGACCACCTGGTGAGTCCGGCGGTGCTCGACCATCTCAGCCCCGATGCCGAACGCATCTACGTGGGCAAGGAGTCCTCGCGCCACACCCTGCCTCAGGCGTCGATCATCGACCTCATGGTCCAGCTGGCGCGCGGCGGCCGTTCGCTGCTGCGCCTCAAGGGCGGCGACGGCTACATCTTCGGTCGGGGCGGCGAAGAGGCCCAGGCCCTGGCCGCCGAAGGCATTCCGTTCACGGTAGTGCCCGGCCTCACCGCCGCCCAGGGCGCCGCGGCGTCGGTGGGCATTCCGCTCACCCACCGCGACCACGCCTGCGCCCTGGTGCTGGCCACCGGCCACACGCGCGACGACAACGGCCTGGACATGGACTGGGCCATGCTCGCGCGCCCGCGCCAGACCGTGGTGCTCTACATGGGGGTGAACAACCTGCCCGAGATCTGCCGCCAGCTGCTCGCCCACGGCCTGCCGCCAGGCACGCCAGCGGCGCTGGTGGAAAAGGCCACGATGCCCGAAGAACGCTGCGTCACCGGCACGGTGGCCGAGCTGCCGGCGCTGGCGCTGCGCCACCAGGTGCGCCCGCCGGCGCTCATCATGATCGGGGGGGTGGTGGCGCTGCGCGCGCAGCTGCAAGCCCGCGAACCGGCCCGGGCGCTGCAGGCCGGCCGGCCCCAGGACAGCGCCAGCGCCGTCCTGGACCGGTCCGCGATGGCGTGAGGGGCGGTTGAGCGGGCGCCGTCAGGGCGTCGCCGCGGCGCGCTGCTGCAGGGCCCAGTAGGCCAGGCCGGTGGACGTGTCGGCCGCCACGCCACCCACCGCCTCGGGCACTTTCGGATACACACCGCCGTAGTTCACGATGGCGATCACGTCTTCCGAACGCCAGAGGCCTTCGGTCGCCACCGCGTTGTAGGTCGCCTGGAAGGCGGCCAGCCAGCCAGGAGAGCCGCTGTTGCTGGCGAACCAGATGAAGGGCCGGCCGCGCACGTGGGTCTCACGGATCGCCCGGCGGAAAGCTTCACCAAGCTTCCCGCTGGTGCAGGCGCCCAGCGGACACTCGATGAAGGTGCCCTTGCTGCTGCGGAAGGCCATCAATGCGTTGGGGTTGTTGTAGATGTACTTGGCGTTGGCCGGATCGAAGTTCTGCGGTTGCCACCCGGTGTAGACGCCCCCGTACCGGCGGGTCGCCGACGCGGCGGGGTTGGTGTAGATCGCCTCGGCCTGGGCCACGGTGCGCCCGTTCCAGCGGCTGATGTCGCTGGTGTAGAACGCGATCGCCTCCGGGTTGAGGCTCTGGTCGAGGTCGGGGTAGAGCACCTGGAGGTTGTTGAACGCGCTGAGCGGCAACCACGCAGCCGCGCCCGAGGGCACCGGGTACTCGGTGATCAGGTTGCGCGTGGTCATCTTGCGGATGAGGCTGGCACTCTGGGCGTCCGAGATGTTGGCGTTGTTGCCCCAGATGCCGTGCGCGTTCTGGCGCACATAGGTCCACTGCGCGTCCAGCGAGGCGTTGTCGGCCAGCTGGTTGTTGCCGTGCAGCGCGATGAAGACGCGTGGTCGATTGGGGCCGGTGCTGCCGCAAGGCGGGCTGGCACAGGCGGCGTCCATCACGTAGTAGCCCACACCTTCGTACTGGTGGGTGGCGGTCATGTTGGCCTGCACCGACAGGCTCTCTTCCTCGCTCGCGGTGTAGAAGTGCACACCCTGGTTCCTCACGAAGAACCGGTACAGCGGCTTGAAGCCGGCTGCGGGCACCAGGCTGGCGTGGTAGGCCACCCCTTCGTAGTTGAACTGGGGCAGGTTGGCCTGCACGCTGACCCGTTCTTCCTCGCTGATGGTGTAGAAGTGCACGCCCGTCTGGGTGTTGAAGAAGCGGTGCACCGGGCTCAGGCCGGTCGAGGCGGCGCTGGCCGCATAAAACGCCTCACCCTCCGGGCTCATGGAAGGCGCGGTGCGGTACACCTGTTCGCGCTCGTCCACGCTGGTCGTGTAGAAATGCGCGCCCGTGCCGGTGTTGTAGAAGCGAAAAACCGACACCCGGCCGACCGCCTTGCGTGACACCTCGCCCTGGGCATAGGCACTGATTGGCGCCACATCGCCCGGCGCCACCTTGCTGGTGGCAGGCAGTGTCTGGGCACGGCTCAGGGCGTCCTGAAGGCTCTTCGCGTTCAGCGCCGCACCCGCCTGCAGCGCCTGTGCCTCGGTCATCGGTGTGTCCGAATCACGGGCCATCGACGCGCCGGCACCCGACCCCTGCGCATCGCCACCCGACTGACCGCCGCCGCAGGCCACCAGCAGACCGACACACAACCCAGCCACCAGCCGCCCACGAGCCGCTCGGGTGGCGGGCAACAGACGGTGACGCGAAAACAATTCCATGTTGAGGCCCAGACGGTGATTGGCGGATTTCTGCGGGAAAAAGACCTCGCATTTCAACCCAAGCGCTGCGCCTGCGCGCGTGGGTCGAGACGAGCGGCGGCCTGTGGCCGATGAGCCACCCCCGCCACACACCGCGCCATCGCCTGAGGCACAGTTATTGCTGATGTCCAATACACCATGTCCTCCACCGCCTTGGCCCTGAAATCAGGCCTCCATTTCCTGATCGCCGCCAAGCGCTGCGAAATCGACGCCCTGCGCCAGCTCGCCCTGACCAGCGTGCTGGTGAACGTCACCGGCCGGTTGGTCCATGGCCTGCAGCGCGAGCGCGGCCTCTCCAACCTGTTCCTGGGTTCTCAAGGCACCCGCTTCGCCGAGCCGCGCCAGCAGCAGATCGCTGAGTGCCAGGCCACAGAGACCGAGCTGCGCCGCTGTTTCGCCAACCTCGACGCGCACCTCGGCCACGGCGCGCGCCTCTTCAGCCGCATCGCCTATGTGCTGCAAGGGCTCGACGCCCTGCCCGCGCTGCGCGAGCGCGTGGACGCGCAGGCCTGGGCGGCCCGCGACGCGACCGAAGCCTATGTGCGCCTGATCGCTGGCCTGCTGGCGGTGGTGTTTGAGGCCGCCGACAGCGCCAGCGACCCGGCCATCTCGCGCCAGCTGGTGGCCTTGTTCAACTTCATGCAGGGCAAGGAGTTCGCGGGTCAGGAGCGCGCTGCCGGCTCGGCCCTGTTCGCCAGCGGTCGCGCCGACGCCGCCGAGCAGCAGCGTCTGTTGCACCTGATTGATTCGCAGGAACGCTGTCTGCAGGTGTTCAAGGAGTTCGCCAACGACGAGCTCGCCACGCTCTGGGCCACCGCCGACCAGGACACCATCGCGGCCCGCGCCGAGCTCGAACGCATGCGCCGCGTGCTTTGCACCGCCGTCGACGGCAGCCCACTCGACGCCAACCAGAGCCAGCCCTGGTTCGACTGCTGCAGCCTGCGCATGGACCGCATGAAGACGGTGGAAGACCGGCTTGCCCACAGCCTGCAGCGGCTGTGCGAACACAAGACCCAGGCCGCACTGGACGAGCTGCTGGGGTTCGAGGGCCTCAACGCCGCCGCCACCCAGCCGGCCGATCCGCTCTCGTTCTTCCAGCACCCGGTGCCCGACCACGTGGCCGGCAGCAACCCGACACAGGGCTACGGCCACCAGCTGGACCGCTCCATCCTCGACATGGTGCAAGACCAGGCGCGCCGGCTGCAGGCCATCAGCGACGAGCTCGACACCGTGCGCGCCAGCCTCAACGAGCGCAAGCTGGTCGAGCGCGCCAAGGGCCTGCTCATGGCGCACCGCAATCTGAGCGAGGCCGAGGCCCACAAGACCCTGCGCCAGATGGCCATGAACCAGAACCGCCGCCTGATCGACGTGGCCGAAGCGGTGCTGTCGATGGCCGAAGTGCTGCCCGAGCGGCGGCGCTGACCACCTGAGACCGCGCCAAGGTGTTGCGGCGCACAAAACCTGTGCCCCACCTCCGCGGCGCACCAAGCTGATGCCTTGAGCACCGCCCCGCCCCGCCACTGAAACCGGGCTCCAGCGGTGCCCGCCCCCAGGGCCGAAGCCCGTTTTCCTTTGAATAACAAGTATCTTCCGGTCACATCGGGTCACAAATACAGACCTGGCACGCTCCCTGCTTAGATCCCTGCAACGGGAACTGTGCCAACGGCGGCACAAACCCCGCAGTCTCCCGAGACACAGGACAACGGCGTCCATTTCAAGCCCCATCAAGCTGGGCTGGAAATGGGCGCCGTTTTGTTTTTGACCACCCATTTTTTGATCTTTTATCAGCAAGGAGTTGGACATGACCGCTAGCACCACCCCCCCCACCGTTGCAGCCACGCCCGAAGCGCCGGTCTCGGCCAGCGCCTCGCGCCGCGACTTCATCAAGAAGGGTGCGGCCACCGCCACCTTCTTCTCCACGCTGGGCCACAGCGGCGTCTGGGCCGCCGGCTCCGATGCACCAGAAAAGACCGAGGTCAAGATCGGCTTCATTCCCCTGACCGATTGCGCCAGCGTGGTGATGGCCGCCGAACTCGGCATCGACAAGAAGTACGGCATCAAGATCGTGCCCACCAAGGAAGCCAGCTGGGCCGGTGTGCGTGACAAGCTGGTCAATGCCGAACTCGACATGGCCCACGTGCTCTACGGCCTGGTCTATGGTCTGCAACTCGGCACCTCGGGCCCGCAGAAAGACATGGCCGTGCTGATGAACCTGAACCACAACGGCCAGGCCATCACGCTGTCGAAAAAACTCGCCGACAAGGGCGCCGTGGACGGCCCCTCGCTGGCCAAGCTGATGGCGGCCGAGAAACGCGAATACACCTTCGCCCAGACCTTCCCCACCGGCACCCACGCCATGTGGCTCTACTACTGGCTGGCCAGTGCCGGCATCGACCCATTCAAAGACACGCGCGCCATCGTGGTGCCCCCACCCCAGATGGTGGCCAACATGCGCGTGGGCAACATGGACGGCTTCTGCGTGGGTGAGCCCTGGAACCACCGCGCCATCGTGGACGGCATCGGCATCACCGCCAACACCACGCAGGACATCTGGAAAGACCACCCCGAAAAAGTGCTGGGTACCACGGCCGAGTTCGTCGCCAAGAACCCCAACACCGCCCGTGCCGTGACGGCCGCCATCCTGGAAGCCGGCAAGTGGATCGACGCCGGCCTGCAGAACAAGAACAAGATGGCAGAGACCATCGCCCAGCGCGCCTACGTGAACACCGGCGTGGACGCGATCAACCAGCGCATCCTGGGCCGCTACCAGAACGGCATGGGCAAGACCTGGGACGACCCGAACCACATGAAGTTCTACAACGACGGTTCGGTGAACTTCCCCTACCTGTCCGACGGCATGTGGTTCATGACCCAGCACAAGCGCTGGGGCCTGATGAAGACCCACCCCGACTACCTGGCCGTGGCCAAAAAGGTCAACCGCATCGACGTCTACAAGGAGGCCGCCAGCGCCAGCAAGACGCCGCTGCCCAAGTCGGACATGCGCAGCGTGAAGATGATGGACGGCGTGGTCTGGGACGGCAAGGACCCGGCGAAGTACGCCGATTCATTCAAGATCAAGGCATGAGCCTTGATGCCCCCCGCGCCGGCCGTTGGCCGTCACCCCCCGGAGGGGGGCAACGCTGGCGGCCCGGCGAAGCCAGTTCCGCGGCGTTCTCTGTTTGAAGACACCTCTCCCGTCGCTTTGCTCTGAAAGGACATCCACCATGGTCAGCGCCGTTTTTCATTCACCGCTGGAGGCTTCGGCACCGCCGGTCACCAGCACCCACTCACCGATTGGCAAAGCCATGAGCAAACCCAAAACCGAAGCGCCCGCGGCGCCTGTGGTCAGTGCCCGTCCGTCGGCCGCGAGCCGCGACTTCCGGGGCGTGTGGATGGCGGTGCTGCCGCCCGTGTTGGGGCTGGCCTGCCTGGTGCTGCTCTGGCAACTGATCGCCAGCACCAGCAACAGCGGCATCCCCAAACCCGCCGAAACCTGGGCGCAGGCGCTGGAGGTGTTCTCTGATCCGTTCTACAGCGAAGGTCCGAACGATCAGGGCATCGGCTGGAACGTGCTGGCCTCGCTGCAGCGCGTGGCCATCGGTTTCGGCCTGGCCGCAGCGGTCGGCATCCCCGCCGGCTTCGCCATCGGCCGCTTCGAGTTCCTGAGCCGCATGTTCAACCCGCTCATCAGCCTGCTGCGCCCGGTGTCGCCGCTGGCCTGGCTGCCCATCGGTCTGCTGGTGTTCAAGGGCGCCAACCCGGCCGCCATCTGGACCATCTTCATCTGCTCCATCTGGCCCATGATCATCAACACCGCGGTGGGCGTGCAGCGCGTGCCGCAGGACTACATGAACGTGGCCCGCGTGCTCAACCTGAGCGAGTGGAAGATCTTCACCAAGATCCTGTTTCCCGCCGTGCTGCCCTACCTACTGACCGGCGTGCGCCTCGCGGTGGGCACGGCCTGGCTGGTGATCGTGGCTGCCGAGATGTTGACCGGCGGCGTGGGCATCGGATTCTGGGTCTGGGACGAGTGGAACAACCTCAACGTCTCCAGCATCATCATCGCGATCTTCGTCATCGGCATCGTCGGCCTGCTGCTCGAATTCGCGCTCATCAAGATCGCCACCCTGTTCACGTTTGAGGAAGTCAAGTCATGAGCAACTCCAACCCTGCACGCTACATCGACATCCAGAGCGTCGAACAGACCTTCAAGACCAAGAAGGGCAGCTTCCCCGCGCTCAAGGACATCAACCTGACGGTCGCCAAAGGCGAGTTCGTGACGCTCATCGGCCACTCGGGTTGCGGCAAGTCCACCCTGCTCAACCTGATCGCCGGCCTGACCACGCCCACCCACGGTGTGCTGCTCTGCGCCGACCGCGAGATCGCCGGCCCCGGCCCCGAGCGCGCGGTGGTGTTCCAGAACCACTCGCTGCTGCCTTGGCTGACGTGTTTTGAAAACGTCTACCTCGCGGTGGAGCGCGTGTTTGCCGCCACCGAGAACAAGGCCCAGCTCAAGGCCCGCACCGAGTCCGCGCTGGCCCTGGTCGGTCTGACCGCCGCGGCCCAGAAGCGCCCCGGCGAAATCTCGGGTGGCATGAAGCAGCGCGTGGGCATTGCCCGGGCGCTGTCGATGGAACCCAAGGTGCTGCTGATGGACGAGCCCTTCGGCGCGCTCGACGCGCTGACCCGCGCCAAGCTGCAGGACGAGCTGCTGGAGATCGTGGCGGCCACGCAGGCCACCGTGGTCATGGTCACGCACGACGTGGACGAAGCCGTGCTGCTGTCCGACAAGATCGTGATGCTGACCAATGGCCCAGCCGCCACCATCGGCGAGGTGCTGGCGGTGGATCTGCCGCGCCCGCGCCACCGCGTGGCCCTGGCCGACGACCCGAAGTACCAGCAGCACCGCAAGGCCGTGATCGACTTCCTCTACACGCGCCAGGCGCACGTGGAAAAAGCAGCCTGAAGCAGGCGGGCATGGGCACCAGGCAGGGCCCATGCCGGCGGCGCACCCATCTGGTGCGTTGCACAACCCGTCCTCCTGTCTGGTTTTTCTGATCGGCTCTAATGGCCCACCGGTTCTGAAACCGCAGAAAAACGAGATGGAGACAACATGCCCACCGCCACCCCCGGCAAGGCTTGCCACTTCACGATGGAATCCACCCCTGAACCCCTCAGGGCGCAGCTGTTCCAGAAGGAGATGCAATCCACTTTTTCCATGCACCTGGCGATCAGCAGCCCGCCCACCACGCCCTTGACGGCGGAGGTGCGAGGTTACTTCGGACGCAAGCTTCGTTTTGCCGCCTTGAGGTTCTCGGCCCACTCCACGGTGTCCACCCGAACCCGGCACGCGAGCGAGTCGCGGCTGCTGGTGTCCTGTCACAAGCAGGGTGCCGCCGTGGTGGCGCAGGGGGGACGCGAGAGTCGCATCGAAGCGGGTGATTTTTTCGTGATCGATCCGTCGCGGCCCTTTCACATCCAGACCACCGACAGCGAGGTGCACTCGGTCTACCTGGAACCCCAGGCCTTGCGCCATGTGCTGCCGCAATGGGACATGCTGACGGCCCGGGCCATCCGGCCCGGCGTGAAAACCGCCGCGCTCTTCACCGGCCTGCTGGACCAGCTGTTCGCCATGGCACCAGACATCGGCGAAGACACGGCCAACGACATTGCAGAGGCCTTGCCGCACCTGTTGGCCCCCGCGCTGAGAACACTGCAGGACGAAGCGGACACCTCGCCCTCCCGCCTGAAAGCGCTGCACCGCCAGCGCATCCTCAGTTACGTGCGCGACCATCTGTGGGACAGCCAGCTCAGCGCGCAAGCCATCGCGCAGGGTGTCAACCTGTCCCCGCGCCACGTCTACGAGTTGTTCGACGAGCGGGACGGGCACCCGCTGATGAAGTCGGTGTGGAAACAGCGGCTGGGCATGTGCCGCCGCGACCTGTCGGCGCCGGCCATGCGCTCCCGGTCCATCGGCGAGATCGCCTACGCCTGGGGCTTCAGCAACGTGTCGCATTTCAGTCGTGCCTTCAAGGCCGAGTTCGGCATCGGACCGCGCGAGTTCCGACGGTCCCAAGACCTGGCCTTGCTGCCGGGTGCCACCCATCTTCGCCACCACTGAGCGACGGGCCTCTTTCGCGCGGGCTCAGATCGGCTCGGCGAGTATCTGTAGCGAGCGCTCCACCAGCTCGGCCTGTTGATGCATGGGCGCACGCGCCTGCTCTCTGCGGCCGATCTCCAGCGAGTTTTCCACCACGAGGCGGCAGCGCTCATAGCGCCGGTTCATGAAGCCCTCAAAGGCCGCCTCGACCGACCCGCGTCGGGCCAGCTCTTCGCCCAACACCAGGGCGTCTTCCACGGCCATGCCCGCGCCCGAGGCCAGGTGCGGCGTGGTCGGGTGCGCCGCGTCGCCGATCAGGATGGCCCGGCCTTTCTCCCAGGGGCGCGGCAAGAGGAAGCCCTCGAGCGGTCTCAGCACCACGCAAGAAGACGCATTCAGGCCGTTGCGGATGTCCCGAAGAACGCCACCGTATCCCTCCAGCAACCGCTGGAGCTCGCCGGGCAGTTGCTCGTCCGGCATGGCGGGCCGCTTGGGGCCCGGTTCGAGCAGGAACATGTACATCTCGTCGCGCGACACCGGCGTCAACCCGACCTTCAGCGGCCCACCGAGAAAGAACATGCGGCGGACCACCTCGGGCGGCCGCGGCACGGTTACGCGCCAGACGCATTGACCGGTGTACGTCGGCCCGGGCGCCTCGGGAAACAGCAGGCGCCTCACTTTGGAGAACACCCCGTCCGCGCCCACCACCAGGTCGTAGCGGCCTGATTGACCGTCAGACAAACGGGCCGTGACCCCGTCGGCGTCGGACCGCAGCGCATCCACCGTCATGCCCAGGCGCACCCGGGCACCACTGGCCAGGGTCTTTTCTGAAAGGATGCGGTGCAACACCGGTCGCATGACCCCGCCCGACCCGGGCACGTCGCCGTCGGCCACGATGGGCGTGGGCATCACGTGCGACGGCGTGCCTTGCGCGTCGCACACCTGGATGCCGTCGCCCGTGAAGCCTTCACGCCGGATGTCATCGAGGATGCCGAGCGCACCGAAAGCGCGCAGCGTGGGGCCGGTGATCGAGATGCCCGCGCCGTACACCCGCCAGTGCGGGTCCAGGTCGATCAGGTCCACGGCCATGCCGATCTTTCTCAGCGTGATGGCGGTGGACATGCCGGCAATGCCGCCGCCGACGATCAAAGCCCTGCGTGTGGATGACGTTTCCATGGTGCTCGTTCGGTAGATAGGGTGGGCTCGAATCGCCCGCAATGGCGATGCCTGGAGGCATTAGGCGGGTGGCGCGCAACGGGCGTCAATGCGCCGGAAGGGTTGTCGCCAACCCAGGCAACACGCACCGCAAGCCCAGACAAATGGCGCCCTTCCCGCAGGCGTCCAGCCAACGGCCAGCGCCCGGCACAGCCCTCTGGACAGCCGTCACCGATGCAGGCGCAGTCAAGTTCCGCTACACGAACAGCACAACACCGCACCGTGCTTTTCCCTACGATCACCGCAGCCCTTTTTGCTGTTGTCCCACCACAGGAGTCCCCGCCTTGAGCCACGCCGCACCGGTCGCTGACGTTGCCGACCGCCCCAAGACCCTCGACGAGTCCAAGCGGTGGATGCACCAGCGGCTGGCCGCCCGTTTCCACCCGATGAACGCGCTCGACCTGGACGACGGCCCCGCCTTCATCGACGGTGTGCCGGGCCTGGACGGTGCCACCTGGGGCGGCTACTGGTTCGGTCTCGGCGACCGCCTGCGCAGCGAGGCCGTCCAGGCCGATCAGGCCGGCCGCGCCGAACAGGCGGAAGCTCTGTACCGCAAGGCCAGCGGGCTCTTCTTCATGGGCCGGTTTCCCTGCCCCAACCACCCCGCCAAGGAGCGCTGTGCGGTGGCCGAACGCGAGACCTACCTGGCGGGCAGCCGCCACTGGCGCGAGCCCACCGAGCGCGTCGAAATCCCCTTTGCCGGCCACCCCGGCGAAGGGCAGCAGGTCGTGGTGCTGGTGCGCAAACCGGCCGGCGTGACCCGCCCGCCCGTGGTGCTGATGTGGGGCGGCGTGGACGCCTGCAAGGAGCAGATGACGGCCGCGTCCGATGCCTTGCTGGCGCGGGGCGTGGCCACCGTGGCCATGGACAACGCTGGCACCGGGGAGTCGCCCGTGAAAGGGGTGCCGGACGCCGAGCGCCAGTTCATCACCGCGCTGAATTGGATCGGTGCGCAGGCCGATCTCGACGGCACAAAGCCGGCCTGTCTCGGCCGCTCCTTCGGCGGCTACTGGGCAACCAAGCTGGCGCACCTGCTGCCCGATGCCCTGGCCGGCGCGGTCAACTGGGGCGGTGGCGTGCACCACATGTTCCAACCGTCCTGGGTGCAGGCCTCGCGCTACCCGGACAGCTACCTGATGGAGCTGGTCGAAACCCGCAGCCGCATGCTGGGCGCAACCAACGACGCCGAGTACGTGAGCGGCTTCGGGCGGCTCTCGCTGCTCGACCAGGGCCTGCTGGACCAACCCTGCGCACCGCTGCTGCTGGTCAACGGCAAGGAAGACAAACAGTGCCCGGTGGCCGACATCCACCTGCTGCTCGACCATGGCTGGCCCAAGTCGGTTCGCATGTTCCCTGGCGGGCACATGGGCCTCACGCCGATGACCCTGCCCACCATCGTGGACTGGCTGGAGCGCCAGCTCCGCGCAACACGAAGGGCAGCCCAGTGAGCAAGAGCAATTGGCGCCAGACCATGCCGTCGACCGAGGCCTACTGGATGAACCGCGTGCTCTACGACATCCACCACGTCGACAGCCACCTGCAACGCTACAAGGCCGACCCCGACACCTACATGGCCGAGGTGCCGCTGGCCGCGCCCATGAAGGCCGCCATCCGCGACAACGACATCGGCGCCATGTACCTCGCGGGCGTCAACCCGCTGCTGCTGCGCGCGCACTGCCTGGGGCTTCAGATCCCCGAGAGCATGTTCGTCGCCTCGCTGCGCGCGGTGGGCGAGGGTTCGACCGAGGAGCCGTCCCATGGCTGAGATCGTCTCCGTGCACGCCACCAGCCACACGCCGGTGATGATCAATTTCCCGGGAGCCATTCCGGACGAGGACCGCGAACGCATCTTTGCCGGCTTCCGGCAGGTGGGCGAAGAGATCCGGCAGGCCCGCCCGGACACCGTGGTCGTGGTCTCTGACGACCATGTCCACAACTTCTTTCTCGACAACTTGCCCGCCGTCTGCATCGGCGCCGCCGCCTCCTGGAAGTCGCCGGTGGAGCACTGGCTCAAGATCGACAAACACGAGCTGCGCGGCGACGTGCAGCTGGGCGGGCACCTCATCACCAGCGCGCTCGAAGGCGGCTTCGACCCCGCCTTCTCGATGGAGCTCACCCTGGACCACGGCACGCTCGCCCCGCTGCACCTGGCCGGCATCGCCCGCGAAGTGGTGGTGGTTCCGGTGCTGATCAACTGTGTGCAGCCACCGCTGCCGCCGATGAAGCGCGCGCTGCAGTGGGGCCGCCTTCTGGGCCAGGCGCTGCGCAGCTACAGCGGCTGCGAACGGGTGTCCGTGCTGGCCACCGGCGGCCTCAGCCACGACATCGCCACACCCCGCATGGGCTTGGTGAACGAAGCCTTCGACCGCGAGTTCCTGCGCCTGCTGGCGGCCGGAAACGACGCCGACCTGCTGGACCACGCGACCCACCATGTGCACGAGGCGGGCAACGGCGCCGAAGAGGTGCGCACCTGGCTGATCGCCCACGGTGTGGCCGAAGGCGCCGCCTTCGAAGCCCTGTACTACAAGGCCGTCCCGGCGTGGTACACCGGCATCGGCCTCGGTCGTTGGCGCAACGGGGGCGCAGCACGGGGGGTTGTCCAGTGAACACCGCCCGCCTGTTTCACCGCGTGCACGGGCCGGACGGTGCGCCCGTGGTCGTGCTGCTGCATCCGCTGGCCACCCACAGCGACCTCTGGCTTGCGCAGTTGCCCGCGTGGACCACCCGGTTCCGGGTGGTCTGTGTCGACCTGCCCGGCCACGGCCGCAGCCCGGTGCTGCCCGAGGTCACCACCCTGAGCCAGTACGCCGGGGAGGTCCGGCAGGTGCTCGACGCCATTGGCGTGGACCGCACGGCCCTGGTCGGGCTCTCGCTGGGGGGCATGGTCGCGCAGGCCTTTGCGCTCGACTGGCCCGAGCGCACCCGCGCCCTGGTGCTGGCACACACCAGCGCCCGGACCGAGCCCGCCGTCAGAGACCTGTGGAGCACCCGCCTGCAACAGGCGGCCGGCGAGGGCCTGGCGGCCCAGGTCCCGGCCATCCTGGGACGCTGGTTCCCGGCCGGTTTCGCGGCGTCGGCGCCCATGACGCTGCAATGGGTCGCGGCGCAGATCGAGTCCACCCCCTTCGCCGGCTACGCGGCGGCCATCGGCGCCATCCAGCGACTGGACCACCTGGACCAGTTGCACCGCATCACCGCGCCCACGCTGGTGGTGGCCGGGGAGCTGGACGCGGCCGCCCCGCCAGCCCTGGCCCGGCTGATGGCCGACCGCTTGCCCACGGCCACCCTGAACACGCTGCCCGGCACCGGCCACATCGGCAACGTGCAGCAAGCCCTGGCGTTCACCGAAACCGTGGGCGCCTTTCTTGTGCAATCGCTTGAGCCAACCGCTTCCCCATAACACCCACGGAGACCACCATGACCCATCCACGCCCCCTCTCGCGTCGCCAATACCTGCAGCTGTCGGCCGCTGCGCTGGCCTCCGCCAGCGGCCTGCCATCGGCCCACGCGCAAAGCGCCGCGGCGCCTTCGGAACTCGCGCGCATCATCATCGGGCCACCGCCCGGCACCCTCGTTGACCTGTTCGCGCGACGGGTGGGTGAGGCGATCACGCCCGCCTATGCGCGCACCGTGCTGGTCGAAAACAAGGTGGGCGCGGCCAGCCAGATCGCGGTGTCGGCGGTCAAGGCCGCCCCGGCGGACGGCAACACCATCCTGTTGACGCCCATGCCCATGATGGGCATCTTTCCGCACAGCTACCCCAAGCTGCCCTACGACCCCGTGGCGGATTTCATCCCCGTGTCCATGGGCGGGGTGTTTGACCTCGCCTTCGCGGTCGGCCCCATGGTGCCCGCCAACGTGACCAACATGGCGGAGTTTTTCAAGTGGTGCCAACAGAACCCCGGCGCGGCCAACTTCGGGTCGCCCGCGGCGGGCTCCACGCCCCACTTCGCTGGCAGCATGGCCGCCCGGGCGGCCGGCACCGAGCTCACGCACGTGCCCTTCCGCGGCACCACCCCCGCGATCCTGGACATGGTCGGCGGCCAGATCGCCGCGGTGTGCGCGCCCCTGGGCGACTTCATCCCGTTCGTGGCCGGGGGGAAGTGCCGGCTGCTGGCCACCACCGGCGAGAAGCGCAGCCGCTTCACACCCTCGGTGCCCACCTTCCTGGAACAGGGCTACCGCGACGTCGTGCTCGACGACTGGTTCGGCTTCTTCCTGCCCGCCAAGACCCCGGCCACCAAGGTGGACGCCCTGGGCGCGGCACTCAAAACGGCGCTGAACAGCCCACCGCTGATGAAGGCCATGGAAGAACGCGGCCTGGAACTGCGGTGGACCACCTCCGCCGACCTCGCCGCCCGGCTCAAGGCCGACATCGACAAATGGCGCCCCATCGTGAAGTCATTCAACTTCACTGCTTCGACCTGAGCGCCACCCGAGCGATGAAATCACGCCTGCCCTTGCCGGACGTGGACCAGCTGGACGCCCCGCAGCAAGCGGTGTACCGGTCCATCATGTCCACCCGGGGCAACCTCACCGGCCCCTTCCTGGCCTGGATGCACAGCCCCGAGCTGGCCTCGCATGCCGAGAAGCTCGGCGCCTTTTGCCGGTACCAGACCGGTTTTTTGCTGGTGGAATCGGAAACGCTGATTCTGGTCGTGGCGGCCCACTTCCGCTGCGTCGGCGAACAGCAGATCCACGAGCCCATCGCCGCCGAAGCGGGGCTGTCGGTCGAGAACATCGCCGACATCCGCGAGAAGCGCCCCACGCGCCTGGCCAGCGCCCGGCTCACGATGATCCATGCGATCGCGGAAGAGCTTCTGAAAAGGAACCGCATCGGCGACGCGCTGTACGACGAGGGCGTTCGCGAGCTGGGCACGCGGGGCATGGTCGAACTGGTGGCCATCGTGGGCTACTACAGCTTCGTGGCCATGACGCTGAACGCATTCGACATGCAGATGGCGTAGACCGCCCATCCCGCCTCCAGCCCAAAACGGGGCATGCTGCCGGGCATGCCCCGTTTTTTACGCCCAGGGGGTCCGACATCACCGCCATGGTGCGCCAGACCGGGCTTCTGCCCCACCGCAACGCCCCTGAAACAGGCATGGAATTTGCTCAGCATCTGCAAGGCTGACGATGGCCTTGCTCGATGCTTCGAGTCGCCCGCCCTGGGCGATCCACAGCGCCCCATCCCATGACTCCCTGCCGTCCGGCACAGGGGCCGCGGCATGGGTTTCAATCCCCCACCTCTCTCTCAAAAGGTCCACGCCATGGCGGGCTTCCGTACGTTCCTGAAAAGCGGGCACACACCGACGCTGTTTGCAGCGTTCTTCTACCTCACGTTCTCGTTCGTGATCTGGGTCATGAACGGCGCCATGGCGCCTTTTATCAGCGAAGAGTTCAACCTCACGCCCGCTCAGAAGGGCCTGCTGCTGTCGATCCCCATCGTGGCCGGCGCCGTCATGCGCTTCCCGCTTGGCCTGCTCGCACAGTACGTCGGCCGCAAGACCGCCACGCTGGTCGAGCTGGCGCTGATCACCGTCACCATGTCGTACGGCTACTTCTTCGTGCAGACCTACGACGACATGCTCAAGATGGCCCTGCTGCTGGGCGTGGCCGGTGCCAGCTTCGGCGTGGCCATGTCGCTGGGCTCGGGCTGGTACCCGCCCAAATACAAGGGCCTGGCCATGGGCCTGGTGGGCGCGGGCAACGCCGGCACCGCCATCGCCGCCCTGCTGGCGCCCCCGCTGGCGCAGGCCTACGGCTGGCAGACCGTGTACGGCTTCGCGGCCATTGCTTCGGTGCTGCCCATGCTGGTCGTGGCCTTCATGGCCAAAGAGCCGCCCGACCGCGACGTGCACGCCGGCATGCGCGAACACCTGGCCTGCCTGCTGGAAAAAGACGGCTGGGTCTTCAGCCTGATCTACGTCGTCACCTTCGGCGGCTTCATCGGCATCACCACCTTTTTGCCCACCTATTACTACGACCAGTTTGGCGTGAGCAAGGTGCAGGCCGGTCAGCTCACCATGCTGGCCGCGCTGATGGGCGCGGTGGTGCGCGTCTTCGGCGGCTGGATTTCCGACCACTGGGGCGGCGTCAACACGCTCACCGTGGTGCTGGTCGTGGTGGCGGTGGCGTTGGTGGGCGTGGGCCTGTCGTCGCACTCCATCGTGCTGACCACGCTGCTGCTCATCATCTGCTTCGCCGCGCTGGGCGCGGGCAACGGCGCGCTGTTCCAGCTGGTGCCGCTGCGCTGGCCGATGTCCACCGCCGTCGCCGGCTCAATGATTGGCGAGATCGGCGCACTCGGCGGCGGCCTGGTGCCGGCCATGATGGGCCAGTCCAAACAACACACCGACAGCTTCCTCACCGGCTTCATCGTGATGGCCGTGTTCTCGGTGCTGATGCTGGGCGTGATGCGCACGATGCAGGTGCGCTGGACGCGCACGTGGGCGGAGAAAGGTGGCCGCGCGCGCAGCGCGTGAGTGCCCTTTCGTCGCCGGCTTTGCTCGCCCAGCGAATGGAGGCTCGCGTCAACGGGCGGGCAACCTCAGAATGGCGAGCGGGCCGCACCGCCCGACTCCCTGCTCACCAGCGCGGCGACAGGGAGCGCACCCCACCCAGCCTCCCAGCATTCCATTCGATCCAACCACACAGGGAGTCCACATGAATCCAGCAACGTTGCAACTGCTTGCCAAGTTCCGCAAGCTGTCGGGGCGGCAAGGCAAGCCCTTTGATGTGATGCGGTTCGTGGAAGACGCGGCCTATGCCCGCGAGTGCCTGGCCCTCGCGCTGGACACCGAAGAGGAGGAGTTGCTGCTCGTGGGCCTGCAACTGCAGAAGGCCATGGGGCTGAACACGCCCGCCACAGCCCCACCACCGGCCGCAACGGCC
>NZ_MUNZ01000142.1 GCF_002001205.1 Hydrogenophaga sp. A37 | reverse complement strand
GTGGGAGCCTTCGCAGGGCTTCGGCGCCAAACGGTCCGGCCCCGAGGGCGAACGCGCCGAGCGCCCGCGTTATGGCGCTGACCGCCCGGGCGGCGACCGACCCGCAGGCCCACGCCCCAGCGGCGACCGCCCACGCGCTGGCTCCGGTGCCGCCCCGCGCGGCGACGACCGCGGCTGGAGCGAGCGCCCGGCCCCGCGCCGCAGCGACCCGCGCGACGCACCCTACGGCGCTGGCGACCGCCCGCAACGTGCGCCATCCCCCGCGCCGCGCCCGGTGCAGCCGCACCGGCCCGACCTCGCCCGCGTCGGCAACGTGCGCGGTGAAGTCCGCCTCAACAAACGCATGGCCGATCTCGGCCTGTGCTCGCGCCGCGAGGCCGACGAATGGATCGCTCGCGGCTGGGTGCTGGTCAACGGCGAGCCAGCCGTCATGGGCATGCCCGTGGCGCCCGACGCCCAGGTGGAGGTGCTGCCCCAGGCGCGCCACCAGCAGGCCGGGCAGGTGACGATCCTGCTGCACAAGCCCATGGGCTACGTGAGTGGCCAGCCCGAAGACGGCCACGAAGCCGCCGCCACGCTGATCGGCGCGCCCAGCCAGTGGCGCGGCGACGCCCGCCACCCGGCCGACGGCCGCCGCTTCGCCCCTGAACACACCCGCGGCCTTGCGCCCTGCGGCCGACTCGACATCGACTCCGTGGGTCTGCTCGTGCTCACGCAGGACGGCCGCATCGCGAGGCAGCTCATCGGTGAAAACAGCGGCATCGAAAAGGAGTACCTGGTGCGCGTGCACTACGCGCCCAACGGCCCGCACGGTGCGGGCGTGGTCACGCAAGACGTGCAGGCTGTCTTTCCCGCGGACCAACTGGCCCGGTTGCGCCACGGCCTGAGCCTGGACGACCAGCCCTTGAAGCCCGCCCAGGTGGAGTGGATGAACCCCGAGCAGCTGCGCTTTGTGTTGGTCGAAGGCAAAAAGCGCCAGATCCGCCGCATGTGCGAACAGGTGGGCCTGCACGTGGTGGGCCTGAAGCGCATCCGCATCGGCAACGTGGTGCTGGGGAATCT
>NZ_MUNZ01000167.1 GCF_002001205.1 Hydrogenophaga sp. A37 | reverse complement strand
AGGACGCGCTGGCCATGGCGTGGTGGCGCCGCCGACCGCTGCCTGGTCTGATATTCCACAGCGACCGTGGCAGCCAGTATTGCAGCGGTGAGTTCCAGGACGCTTTGAAGGACTGGAAGATGCGCTCCTTCAACTGCGCGGAGGAGCATGCGCGCGTCGATACCGGTGGCCGGCGGCGCAGCGGCCGCGGTCGGTGGCCTGGCGCCAGCCTGGTCGCTGTAGCCCTATTGACCGCAGCACCTCGTATAGCCGCCATTCGGGTCAGCGCCGGTCGTCGAACCCAACAGCCGCTTCGTGGCAGTCAGCGTGAGCATGCCTGGCAGTACCCCGACCATGGCCCTTGACGAGGATTCGCCGGGCCTCCAGGCAAAATCCAGATGATCGGGGCGAGCTTGGCGTCGGGCCTGCCGGGAATCCCACCTTGAAGAATGGAGCAGCATCAATGGCACTGACCAAGAAGGGCGAGTTCTGGTACGGGACGACGTCGGGCGACACCCAAGCCGAGCTGCGCAGTTACAGCGTTGCGAATCGCCATGAGGCCGTCCGGTTTGCCGCGTCCAAATGCGACTGCGGGTGCCGGAGCTTCGCGCTGCAGACCGATGAAGAAGCCGGCGTGGCAATCCGCACCTGCACCGACTGCGGGCAGGAACACCTGATGGGCGACAGTGCGGAATACGTTGAAGAAGCCGTGCCCGAGGTGACCTTGCCCTCGTTTGGTGTAGTTCTTAGCCCACGGTTTACGCGGCCTTTTTACGCGGTGCCTCGTACCAGCGTTGCTCGAACTTCATAGGGCTGAGGTAGCCAAGCGACGAATGCAGCCGGCGGTGATTGTAGAAAGCCATCCAGTCCATCACAGCCTGTTTGGCCTGGTCTCTGGTGGCGAACTTGTGCCCATGCACGCTGGCCGTTTTCAGTCGGCCCCAGAAGCTCTCAGTCGGCGCGTTGTCCCAGCAGTTGCCCTTCCTGCTCATCGATGAGCGCATCTTCCAGTCCTTCAAAGCGTCCTGGAACTCACCGCTGCAATACTGGCGGCCACGGTCGCTGTGGAATATCAGACCAGGCAGCGGTCGGCGGCGCCACCACGCCATGGCCAGCGCGTCCT
>NZ_MUNZ01000012.1 GCF_002001205.1 Hydrogenophaga sp. A37 | reverse complement strand
ATGGGGTTGATCAGCTTGACCGTGATCGACACGTTGTCACCCGGCATCACCATCTCTTTGCCTTCAGGCAGCTCGATGGCACCCGTCACGTCCGTCGTGCGGAAGTAGAACTGGGGGCGGTAGTTGTTGAAGAACGGCGTGTGACGGCCACCTTCGTCTTTGGACAGCACGTAGATCTCGCCGGTGAAGTGCGTGTGCGGCTTGATGGAGCCGGGCTTGCACAGCACTTGGCCGCGCTGCACGTCTTCGCGCTTGGTGCCGCGCAGCAAGATACCGACGTTGTCGCCAGCCTGGCCCTGGTCCAGCAGCTTGCGGAACATTTCCACGCCCGTGCAGGTGGTCTTCTGGGTATCAGAGATACCGACGATCTCGATTTCTTCGCCAACTTTGACGACGCCACGCTCGATCCGACCGGTCACCACGGTGCCACGACCCGAGATGGAGAACACATCTTCCACGGGCATCAGGAAAGCACCGTCCACGGCGCGCTCAGGCAGCGGAATGTAGGTGTCCAGCGCTTCTGCCAGCTTCATGATGGCCTCTTCGCCCAGCGGACCCTTGTCGCCTTCGAGGGCGAGCTTGGCCGAGCCGTGCACGATGGGGGTCTTGTCGCCAGGGAAGTCGTACTTGTCGAGCAGCTCGCGCACTTCCATTTCAACGAGTTCGAGCAGTTCGGCATCGTCGACCATGTCGCACTTGTTCAGGAACACGATGATGTAAGGCACACCCACCTGACGGGCCAGCAGGATGTGCTCGCGGGTCTGGGGCATGGGGCCGTCAGCGGCCGAGCACACCAGAATGGCGCCGTCCATCTGGGCGGCACCGGTGATCATGTTCTTCACATAGTCGGCGTGGCCGGGGCAGTCAACGTGGGCGTAATGGCGGTTGGCCGTTTCGTATTCCACGTGGGCGGTATTGATGGTGATGCCGCGGGCTTTTTCTTCCGGAGCCGCATCGATCTGGTCATAGGCCTTGGCTGCGCCGCCGAACTTGGCCGCCAGCACGGTGGTGATGGCCGCCGTCAGCGTCGTCTTGCCATGGTCCACGTGACCAATGGTGCCCACATTCACGTGCGGCTTGGTCCGCTCAAATTTCTCTTTTGCCATTTTTCA
>NZ_MUNZ01000029.1 GCF_002001205.1 Hydrogenophaga sp. A37 | reverse complement strand
GGCGGATTCAAATCTGAAGTGCAACACCCTGGGGTTCAATGAACGAGGGTGGAATGCTGCGGGCTGTTGAGCAGGAGTTCTCGATAGACCGCCAAGGGTGATCGTACGCTCAGGCCTTTGCGAGGCCGGTTGTTGATCTGATCGGCAATGGCGTCGAGCTGCACCTGGCTGTAGCCCGAGAGATCGGTGCCCTTGGGCAGGTACTGGCGCACCAGTCCGTTGGTGTTCTCGTTGGAGCCATGCTGCCATGGGCTGTGCGGGTCGCAGAAGTACACCGCGATGTCCGTGCGACGGCTGAGCTCCTTGTGCATCGCCATCTCCCGTCCCTGGTCGTACGTCATGCTCTGGCGCATGGGCGCTGCGATCCCCAACAGCTTGTCAGAGAAGGCCTGCATCACGTTGGCCGCGCTGGCGGGTTTGAACTCGGGCAGCTTGATGAGCATGAGTAGCCTGCTGGTGCGCTCTACCAGCGTGCCCACCGCACTGGCGTTGGCCGCTCCCTTGATGAGATCGCCTTCCCAGTGGCCCGGAAACTGCCGATCCTCAATCTCAGGCGGACGCAGGTGGATGCTCACCATGTCTGGGATCTGACCGCGCCGGTCTTGCCCTTTGCTGCGAGGTACGCGCTTGTTGTGGGCGTGGCGCAGGGTGGCGATCAGCTCGCGCTTGAGCTCGCCCACGGGCTGGGCGTAGATGCAGTTGTAGATGGTCTCGTGTGACACGCGGTGCTCATGGCCTCTGGGGAGGATGCAGGCCAGTGTCAGGGCAATCTGTTCAGGCGACCAGCGCTCGCCAAGAAAGTGGCGCATCAACCCGAACAGGATGCCATCGCGATGGAGCTCGCCCAGTGGGCGGCCTTGCAGGCGTCGCCGTTGGGCGCAGGTACGCGCTGAGGTGCTGGCGTAGCCTGCTGCGGGCAGGGCGTTGCGCCGCAGCTCCCGGCTGATGGTGCTCGGAGAACGCCCCAGGACCTGGGCCATGGCGCGAACGCTGTACTTCTGCTGGGCCAGACTGGCCAGAGTCACGCGGTCTTCAGGCTGGAGCTGTTGATAGCGCTTGGACGGGGTGCTTTGCATCTGCGGACCTTACTCGGTGGCAGGTGTTGCACTTCAAACTTGAATCCGCC
>NZ_MUNZ01000109.1 GCF_002001205.1 Hydrogenophaga sp. A37 | reverse complement strand
GGCAAGAAGTGGCTGGTGATGCCGGCCGCGTTCTATGTGAACACCTTGCGCTCCATCCCGCTGGTGATGGTGATCCTGTGGTTCTTCCTGCTCATTCCGCTGATGATCGGCAAGCCCATGGGCGCGGAGCTCTCGGCCATGATCACCTTCACGGTGTTCGAGGCCGCGTACTTCTCGGAAATCATGCGTGCCGGCATCCAGAGCGTGCCCAAGGGCCAGGTCCATGCGGGCTACGCAGTGGGCATGACCTACGGCCAGACCATGCAGCTCATCGTGCTGCCGCAGGCCTTTCGCAACATGCTGCCGGTGCTGATGACGCAGACCATCATCCTGTTCCAGGACACCTCGCTGGTCTACGCCATCGGTGCCTACGACCTGCTCAAGGGCTTCGAGGTCGCGGGCAAGAACTTCAACCGGCCGGTGGAGACCTACCTCGTGGCCGCCGTCGTCTATTTCGTCATCTGTTTCTCGCTGTCGATGCTGGTGCGTCGCCTGCAGAAGAAGATCGCCATCATCCGCTGAGGAGCCATTGCCATGATCAACATTCAAAACGTTTCCAAGTGGTACGGCAGCTTCCAGGTGCTGACCGACTGCACCACGGCCATCCAGAAGGGTGAGGTGGTGGTGGTCTGCGGCCCCTCGGGCTCGGGCAAGTCCACCCTGATCAAGACCGTGAATGCGCTGGAGCCGTTCCAGAAGGGCGACATCGTCGTCGACGGCATCAGCATCGCCGACCCCAAGACCAACCTCCCCAAGCTGCGCAGCCGCGTGGGCATGGTATTTCAGCACTTCGAGCTGTTTCCGCACCTGTCGGTGACCGAGAACCTCACGCTGGCACAGATCAAGGTGCTGGGCCGCAACGCCGACGAGGCCAAGACCCGGGGTCTGAAGATGCTGGACCGCGTGGGCCTGATGGCGCACAAGGACAAGTTCCCTGGGCAGCTGTCCGGTGGCCAGCAGCAGCGCGTGGCGATCGCGCGGGCGCTCAGCATGGACCCGATCGTGATGCTGTTCGACGAGCCCACCTCGGCGCTCGACCCCGAGATGGTGGGGGAGGTGCTGGACGTGATGGTCAAGCTGGCGCAAGAGGGCATGACCATGATGGTGGTGACGCACGAAATGGGCTTTGCCAAGAAGGTCAGCCACCGCGTGATCTTCATGGA
>NZ_MUNZ01000008.1 GCF_002001205.1 Hydrogenophaga sp. A37 | reverse complement strand
CTAGTGTCCTGTCCCGCTGATACGTGAACAAAGTCGATGCAGCTTTTCAAGGATGGAATCGGCAGTGGCGGTCCACCTGAACGGCTGGCAGTTTTCGTTGTGAGCGGTGACGAAGTGGTCGATGCGTTGCACGAGTTGTTTGACGCTGGTGAACGAACCGCGCCGAATGGCCTTGTCGGTGATCAGTGCGAAGAAGCGCTCGACCTGATTGAGCCAGGAACTGTAGGTCGGGATGAAGTGCAGCTGCCAGCGCGGCCGCGCGGCCAGCCAGGCTTTGATCTTGGGGTGGCTGTGGGTGGCGTAGTTGTCGCAGATGCAGTGAATGTCCAGCTCTGCGGGTACGGCCTTGTCGATCTCGCGCAGGAAAGCCAGAAACTCCTGATGCCGATGGCGCGGCTTGCAGGCGGCCAGCACCGCACCGTTGAGCACGTTCAGGGCTGCGAACAGCGTGGTCGTGCCATGGCGCTTGTAGTCGTGGGTGACGCCCTCGACGTAGCCAAACCCCATGGGCAGCATCGGCTGGGTGCGCTCCAGCGCCTGGCACTGGCTCTTCTCATCCACGCAGATCACCAGCGCGTTGTCCGGCGGACTCAGGTACAGCCCGACCACATCGCGCAGCTTCTCGATGAAGAACGGATCGGTGGAGAGCTTGAAGCTCTCGGTGCGGTGCGGTTGCAGGCCAAAGAGCTGGAAGTAGCGCGCCACGCTGCTCTTGGAGATGCCGGTCTCAGTGGCCACGGTGCGCACGCTCCAATGCGTCGAGCCGTTGGCTGGCTTGGTGTGCAGCGTGGTCTTGATCAACTGCGCCACGCGCTCATCGTCGATCGTGCGCGGCTTGCCCGGGCGTACATCGTCGTACAGGCCAGCGATGCGCCGCTCGATGAAACGCGTGCGCCACTTGCCCACGGTGGCCTTGGTCAGCGCCAGTCGCTCGGCGATGGCGTTGTTGGGCTCCCCGTCAGCGCTGCTCAGGACGATGCGCGCCCGCGCGCTCAAGGCAGCAGGCAGCGAGCGACTGCGCGCAAACGACTGCAACTGCACACGCTCTTGCTCGCTCAACAACAATTGGACCTTCGGTCTGCCAGTTCTCATCGCGGTATCTCCATTCCCAAGATACCGCATCGGCATGCACGATTAATGCCAGTTATTAACGGGACATAACACTAG
>NZ_MUNZ01000009.1 GCF_002001205.1 Hydrogenophaga sp. A37 | reverse complement strand
GGATGGTCTGCACAACACCCGGATCTGCGTGGGCTGATGCTCGCAATTTCAAATGGCGGCAATTTTTGCTGATCAAGAGGTGTTTTCGGGCTAATTTCACTCCTGTTGGCGACCCCTTGGCCGCATTCAGACGCACTCATCCCCGGACCTCCTTCAACAGCATTCGGCGCACCATCCAGATGTTGGACAACGCAAAAAGGGTGTGCAGCTGCGCCGTGTTTTTGGCCAACCCCCGGTAGCGCACCTTCACATGCCCAAACTGGCGCTTGATCACCCGGAACGGGTGCTCGACTTTGGCCCGGATGCGCGCCTTGGTCTTCTCCAGTGCTTCCATGATCGCGCCCATGGGCGTGTCCTTGTCCAGCGCCTTGCGATGGCTGGGCATCATGGCCACGTACCAGTTGATCTCAGGATGGTCCTTGATCACTTCATCGCGCTTGTGAACGCCCCGGTAGCCCGAGTCGGCAAAGACATCGGTTTCGTCGCCGTGCAGCAGAACGCTTGCCTGGGTGATGTCGTGTGCATTGGCCGCCGTGGCCGTGACGGTGTGCACCAGGCCCGAGTCGGCGTCCACACCAATGTGCGCCTTCATCCCGAAGTGCCATTGATTGCCTTTCTTGGTCTGGTGCATCTCGGGGTCGCGCTCGCCGCTGCTGTTCTTGGTCGAACTGGGCGCGGCAATGAGCGTGGCGTCGACCACCGTGCCACTCTTCAAGAGCAGGCCTTTGTCGGCCAGCGTGGCGTTGACTGTGGCCAGCAGTTGCAGGCTCAGGTTGTGGGTTTCGAGCAGGTGGCGAAAGCGAAGAATGGTGCTCTCGTCGGGCAGGTTGTCTTCTGCGGCATCCAGGCCCGCAAACTCGCGAAACATGGGTGTGTCGTACAGGGCTTCTTCCATCGCCGGGTCGGACAGGTTGAACCATTGTTGAAGGAAGTGAATGCGCAGCATGGTCCGCACGGCAAATGGCGGGCGCCCGCCCTTGGCGCCGGGCGCAGGTGCATGCGGGGCAATCAGCGAAATCAGCTCTGCCCAAGGCACCACCAGGTTCATCTCATCGAGGAACTCGCGCTTGCGCGTTCTCTTGGTCTTGCGCTCGAATCCGCTCTCGCTCAGGCTCATCTGTTTCATAACGTCAATCTCGCACATCCCGTGCCAGTGGCGACGGTTCTGCAGACGTTCCCTA
>NZ_MUNZ01000010.1 GCF_002001205.1 Hydrogenophaga sp. A37 | reverse complement strand
CAGCAGATTCACAGATTGCGGGAAGTCAGCCGTCTGTTGGCGCACGAGCAGTCGCGCTTGGAGGAACGGGCTCGCCGTCATGACCGGCGATAGCATCAAGCCTGGCCCATCGGGGCTAATGCCCGCTATTGGCCGGAATGATCTGCTCCTGACCGACGCCACAAAGCTGCCATTGAAGGCGGCCGCCCCAGCGCCGGAGCAAAGGCCGCCCCGATGAAAATCTCAGATCTCTGTTTGTTCTGAGATTTCAAGAGCATCGTCGACCTCGATGCCCAGGTACCGCACGGTCGATTCCAGCTTGGAGTGGCCGAGCAGCAGTTGCACGGCTCGGAGGTTTTTGGTGCGTCGATAGATCAACGTCGCCTTGGTCCTTCGCATCGAGTGGGTCCCATACTCAGAACGATCAAGGCCAAGGTCACCCACCCAGCGCCCAAGAATCCGGGCGTACTGCCGAGTTCCCAGATGTGGCGAATCGTGGAGCCTGCTGGGGAATAGAAAGTCATCTGATTTCAGCGCGGCTTGCTTGATCCAGGCCTGGAGGGCCTCTCGGGTAACTCCCGTGATTTCGAACTGGACTGGGCGCTTGGTCTTGTGCTGCATGACGATGGCGCGCGTGGCCACCTGATCACCATGGGTCACGTCACGGACCTTGAGTGCGACGAGGTCACATCCGCGAAGCTTGCTGTCGATGCCGAGGTTGAAGAGTGCGAGCTCGCGGACACGCCCTTCCATCTGAAGGCGTACGCGCAAAGCCCAGATGTCCTTCACCTTGAAGGGAGCCTTTTGCCCGACGATCTTGCCCTTGTTCCACGGTTCGTGATGAGCTGTATTGCCTGAGGTTTCCATGATGGTCTCCCATCGAGTTGAGGGCCTCAGAGCATGCGCTTGTCAGATGCCGGCATATTGCGCTGCGTCAAGTCTGAACAGAGCTGTCCAATGACAAGGCTGACTCCAATCGAGCGCGTGGCAAACTAGGGCGTGTTAACACTAATTGTGATTATGGCGATTGCATCGGACAATCTCGGACATGGAGATCACGCCCGAACAATTCGCCACCATTGAGCACTGCCTGCCCAGGCAGCGTGGCAACGTCAGCCTGAGCAACCTGCAAGTGGTCAATGCGATCCTCTATGTGGCCGAGCATGGCTGCAAGTGGCGCGGATTGCCCAAGCGGTTTGGCAACTGGCACACTGCGTATTTCAGCCCATCGTGGACGGCATTTCAGGTTGATGGTGGACGGGATTTCAACGTAGTCGTGGACGGCGTTTCAGTCTGATCGTGGACGCTGTTTCAGCGCCATCGTGGACGATTGGGGGTT
>NZ_MUNZ01000148.1 GCF_002001205.1 Hydrogenophaga sp. A37 | reverse complement strand
TCGGCGTGGATGGCGCGGATGTGTGCCAGCAGAGCTTCATCGCTGTGGCGCCCGCCGGGCCTGCCAGCGATGTCCTGCGGACGGCGCAGCCAGTTGAAGTAACCGCTGGCGCTGACCTCCAGCACGCCGCAGGAGACGCTCACCGGGTACTGCTGCCTCATTTGGTGAATCCAGGCGTACCTCGTCGGCCCTGATTTATTCAAATCCGATCCCAGACAGGGCGCTGTGCAGGTCGGGTGAGAGCCCGAGTGGACCAAGAGTCCAACGCGTGTTGCCATTTCAGTGACAAGCTCGCTACCGAGCACAGGCGCAAATAATGGCGTTGCAAGAAGATGATGCCCTTGCGGGCGATCATGCGCAGCAGCCAGCGGATGTTGTAGCCCGCCGCACACAGCACCGCATGCAGCCGGTCGCCGGTTTCTCCCTTGAGGTGACAACGGTCCATGCGGTGATCGGCTTTGAGGTGGCCGATGATCGGCTCAATGGCCTGACGACGCCTGAGCTCGCGTCGCTCTTGCTCGCAGATCCGCTTGGCCTTGCCCCGGTGCACGATATGCACATCCGGGTTGTCTGCGTCCACACCCCGATAGCCCAGATCAACGAACGCCGTCGCTGGCTTTGACCGGCTGTCTTGCATCAGGATGCTCGCCTGCTCCAGTTGCTCGTTGAGGGTGTGGCCGTCGTAAGGGTTACCGTGGAAGGCTCGTGAGCCCACGATCAGGTTGCCCTGCAGCGTGCTGGCAATGCCCACCTTGACCCCGAACTCGTAGGGCGTTCGGGCCTTGCCCTTGCTGATGCAGTCCACCTCGGGCGCATGCCAGGCGTAGAGCTTGGGCTGTCCATCCACCGCTTTGCGCTGGCCGCTCTGGGCCACGATGCGATGGGCTTTGTTCAAGGTCTCGCCCAGTGCTTCGCGCACTGCCGCCCCGATGGCACTGGCCTTGCGCTCGATCTCGCGCTGCAGGCGAGCGACGATGGTTCTCTGGCGTTTGATGGTGCGGCGCATGCGCTTGAATTGCCGGGCATGGGCGTAGCGCCCGGCCTTGCGGCTCAGGTCCCTGCCTTCCTTGGCAAAGGGCTGCTTCAGAACGATGCCCGTCTCCTTGGCCGCCTGGACCAACTTCAACCGGGCGGTCTCCAGCAAACGGCTGTCGGTGGGGTGAGCTATCGCCTTGTGCTGCACCGTGCTGTCCACGATCACGCGGGAGAGCTCCTGCGGTTTGATCAGTTTGAGTTCGACGGCCACGTTGATGGTCTGCGCCAGCAGTTCTTCCACGCCTTCCTCGCCCAACAACTGACGGAACTTGACCAGGGTGGTGGCGTCGCAGGGCTGGCGGTCTTCGTAATAGGCACAGCCCGAGAAGAACGTAAGCGTCCGGCCATCCCACCCTTGAGGTCGGCGGCATAAGTGGCAACGATGGTGTCCACCAAACGAGATAGGTGGACACCATGACCGAAGCCAAGAACAAGACCCGTCGGCGCCACAGCGCCGA
>NZ_MUNZ01000011.1 GCF_002001205.1 Hydrogenophaga sp. A37 | reverse complement strand
GGCGGCGGGCGCACCGCTGGACTCGATCTCGATGGCCGCCAGTGCCTGGGCAAAGCTGACTTCCGCCAGCGCCAGCACGCGCTTGTAGCTGTAGGCTCCTTGCTCCAGAGCCAGCGCGCAGGCGGCATCGACGCAGTGCGCTGGGAAGCGCCGGGCCAGGCTGACGATGCCCCAGAGCTTGCGCTGGCCCACCCGACCCTCGATGGCAAAGAGCAGCTCACACAGCCGCCTGGCGTGCTCACCCACCTCGCCGGCCTGACGCAGGATCAGGCGGGTCTCACGAGACGGATTGAACACCCGCTCCTCCATGGGCAGCACCACCGTGCCGGGCCGCTCGGCCTTGGCGTGGGTGCGCAGCAAGGCACGGGTGTGGATGTCACGAATCTCGATGCGCTGGGTGTAGATGCGCACCAACACCTTGGAGCCGATGCCCGCTGGGCGAGCGGCGTAGCTGCTGTGATCCACCCGCACACAGCTGTCGTCGCAGACGGTGCGCACCGCCTCGTCGAAGTACTGCATGCCCAGTAGCGGCAGGGGTTTGAGGTGGCTGCGCTCCTCCTCGAACATGGCCTGCACCTGGCGTCGCTCGGTGCCGTGGATGCGCTTGGCCGCCCAGCTCTTCTCCCAGTGCGCCAGGAACTCGTTCTGGGCCTCAATGGACTCAAAGCGCCGGCCCTTCAAGGCCGTGGCCTGGGTGTGGCCGATGGCATGCTCCACCGAGCCCTTGCGGTTGGGGTCTCGCACCCGCGCCGGGTCGGCCACCACACAGTAGTGCGCCAGGGTGGCGGCGTACACCGGGTTGAGCTCAGGCTCGTACAGGTCGGGCTTGAAGACGCCTTCCTTCAGATTGTCCAGCACCACGTATTGCGGGCAGCCACCGAAGTACCGCAGGGCCTGCTCGTGCAGCTCGGCCCAGATCTGCTGACTGGACTTCCAGACCACGCACCGGAAACTGGCACGGGAATAACGCAGCGTGGCCACGAACAGGCGGGGCTTGCGGTACCGGTCGCTACCGGGCACGCGGGTGGGCGCGCCCTCGCCGTAGTCCACCTGCATCTCCTCCCCAGGCAGAAAGGACAGGCGATCGAACTGCTCGGGCTCCTTGTGCCGCAGCTTTGCACAGAAGCGTTTGACCGAGTTGTACTGGCCAGCAAAGCCGTGCTGGTCGACCAGGTCCTGGTAGATGGCCGTGGCGTTTCGCTTCAGACGCAGTTGGGCTTCGATGAACTCGCGCCAGGGTTCGCACAGGGAGGTGGCCACCGGGACAGGAGCCGGTGGCCAGGGTGGGGGAATTTGCTCGGCCGAGCCGGTGGCCACCCTGGGGGAATTTGACTGCAGCTGCTCCAGCCAGCGCTGGTGGTAGCGCCTGACCGTCTTGCGGTCGATGCCCGTGATGCGGGCGATCTCGCGTTGCGATGTGTTGCGCTCCAGCAGTGTCTCTATGGTGGCGCGTTGGTTGGACTTCAAGACATTCACTCCTTGGCCTTCCCTCGGGGAAGACTGGATCAATGTCCTGCCAACAGGTGCCGACGACGCCGGCGTTTAACCCCTATCCCCGATCAGTTCAGGTGGGGGAGTTTGAGGTGGCCATAGACGGGGGAATTTGACTGGCCATCAGGG
>NZ_MUNZ01000118.1 GCF_002001205.1 Hydrogenophaga sp. A37 | reverse complement strand
GGGGGAGGCACCCGCATGGCGGCGGCTTCACCGTCGTCTTCGGGCGCGGGCAGTGGCTCGTCTTCGTCGGCCGGCAGCAGATCACCCTGCGTTTCGGCTGCGGGCGTTTCCACTGCGTCCAGCGCGCCCACCACAGCGGCTGGCGATGGCGTCACTGGCGCCTGTGCCGCTTCGGCGTCGGCCTGCGCTGCGGCTTCCGCCTCGGCACGAACTTCGGTGTCCAGCGCCGCGCCCAGCACGTCCAGCAAGGCTGGGCCGATGTTGCCAGCCACGGCCACGTTCAAGCCACAGCGATCCAGCAGCAGACCGGTGAGCGAGGTGACGGTGGTCTTGCCGTTGGTGCCGGTGATGGCCAAGACCTTGGGCCGGTAGGGTAGGCGCTCGCGCAAAGACAGGTCTTGCAGGGCCTGCGCGAACAGGTCGAGTTCGCCCACGAAGGCCGCCCCCTGTTGCTGCGCCCACGCGCGGGCCGGTGCCAGTTGCTCGGGCGGCAGGCCCGGGCTGCGCGCGATCACGTTCCAGGGCTGGCGCGCGAGCAGGCTGTCGTCGAATGGTCCGGCCAAGAACGCCGCCTGCGCGCACTCGGCGCGCAGGGCCGCCAGCGACGGCGGGGCCTCGCGCGTGTCGGCCACAGTCACCACCGCGCCGTGGCGCACACACCAGCGCGCCATCGACAGCCCGGAGATGCCCAGGCCGAGGATGAGAACGTGTTGGTCTTGAAGGGCGTTCATCGTGTGTTCAACGCAGCTTCAGTGTGGACAGGCCCACCAGGCACAGCAGCATGGTGATGATCCAGAAGCGGACCACGACCTGCGTTTCCTTCCAGCCTTTTTTCTCGAAGTGGTGGTGCAGCGGCGCCATCTGGAACAGGCGCTGGCCCTGGCCGTAGCGGCGCTTGGTGTACTTGAAGTAGCCCACTTGCAGCATCACCGACAAGGCCTCCACCACGAAGATACCGCCCATGATGGCGAGCACGATTTCCTGGCGCACGATGACCGCAATGGTGCCCAGCGCGCCGCCCAGGGCCAGCGCGCCCACATCGCCCATGAAGACCTGTGCCGGGTGGGTGTTGAACCACAGAAAGGCCAGACCCGCGCCGGCCATGGCCGCGCAGAAGATCAGCAGCTCGCCCGCACCGGGAATGTGCGGCAGCAGCAGGTAACGCGAAAAGACAGCGCTGCCGGTCACGTAGGCGAACACGCCGAGCGCCGAACCGACCATCACCACCGGCATGATCGCCAGGCCATCCAGACCATCGGTCAGGTTGACCGCGTTGCTCGACCCGACGATCACCAGGTAGGTCATCACCACGAAGCCGAACACGCCCAGCGGGTAGCTGATTTCCTTGAAGAACGGCACCATCAGGCCCGCCTGCGGTGGCAGCTCGACGGTGAAGCCTGACAGCACCCACTGGAAGAACAGCTCAATCACGCGCATGTTGGTCGTGCCCGACACGCTGAACACCAGGTAGAACGCGGCGACCAGGCCGATCACCGACTGCCAGAGGTACTTCTCGCGCGAGCGCATGCCCTCGGGGTCTTTGTGCACCACCTTGCGCCAGTCGTCCGCCCAGCCGATGGCGCCAAAACCCAGCGTCACCCACAACACGATCCACACAAAGCGGTTGGACATGTCGAACCACAGCAGCGTGGAGAGCGCGATCGAAAACAGGATCAGCACACCGCCCATCGTGGGCGTGCCGCCCTTGCTGATGTGGGTCTGCATCGCGTACTCACGGATCGGCTGACCGATCTTGAGCGCGGCCAGCCGGCGGATGAAATAGGGGCCGGCGACCAGCCCGACGATGAGCGCCGTCAACGCGGCCATCACGGCGCGAAAGGTCAGGTACTGAAAGACCCGGAGGAACCCGAATTCGGGTCCCAGGCTTTGCAGCCACAGGGCCAGGCTAAGCAGCATGTGAGGCGTCCTTGTGTTCTTTTGAATCGATCGTGCCCAAGGCCTGAAGGGCCTGCACCACGCGCTCCATGCGCATGAAACGCGAGCCCTTCACCAGCACGCTGCGCACCTCCGGGTGCGGGCCGGCGGCCACGGCGTTGCTGATGTGTGCCACCAAGCAGGAGGCGTCCACCCAGTGCCGAGGGGCAGGTTCGCCCGCGGCCTGCATGGCCGCCACCGCCTGCGCCATCCAGTCGCCGGTGCAGTGCACCGCCTCTATGCCTGAGGCCATGGCCTGGCGCAGCACCTCCAGGTGGAAATCCAGCCCCTGTTCACCGACCTCACCCATGTCACCCAACACCAGCACACGGGGCGCCGGCAGCTCGGCCAGCACGTGGATGGCCGCGACCACCGAGTCGGGGTTGGCGTTGTAGGTGTCGTCGATCAGGGTGACGGTGCGACCGGGCAAGGGCAGCGCCAGCGCGCGCGAGCGGCCGCCGACCGGCTCGAAGCTGTCCAGACCACGAACGACGTCGGCCAGCGACACCCCGGCGGCCAGCGCGCAGGCCGCCGAGGCCAAGGCATTGCGCACGTTGTGTCGGCCGGCAATGCGAAGGCGGCAGTCGCCTTCACCCGCCGGTGTGGTGAAACGCAGCGCCCAGGCCCCGTCCAGCCACTCGGCGCTCAGTGCATGCACATCGGCGGTGGCATCGATGTCGCTGAACGTCAGGGTGTGACGGCTGCCCGCCAGTTCACGCCAGACGAAGGTGTAGGCGTCGTCGCTGGGGAACACCGCCACGCCGTCGGCGCGCAAGGCCGCGATGACCTCGCCGTTTTCGCGCGCCACGGCCTCGACCGTTCCCATGAATTCCTGGTGTTCGCGCTGGGCGTTGTTCACCAGCGCCACGGTGGGCTGGGTCATGGCGGCCAGGTAGGCGATCTCGCCCGGGTGGTTCATGCCCAGCTCGATCACCGCAAGCCGGTGTTCCGCGCGCAGGCGCAACAACGTGAGCGGCACACCGATGTCGTTGTTCAGGTTGCCTTGCGTGGCGTGCGACGCGGTGCCCGCCGCCGCGCGCAGGATGGACGCGATCATCTGCGTCACCGTGGTTTTGCCGTTGCTGCCGGTCACGGCGATCAGCGGCAGGCTGAACTGCTCACGCCACAGGCGGGCCAGCTCGCCCAGCGCCAGGCGCGTGTCGGGCACCTCCACGCCGGGCAGGCCGGCTTCGGCCAGACCGCCGTGGGCGATGGCGGCCACGGCGCCCTGGGCCTTCGCCTGCGGCAGGAACGCATGGGCGTCGAACCGTTCGCCCTGGAGCGCCACGAACAGGTCGCCGGGCTGCAGGCTGCGGGTGTCGGTGTGCACGCGGCTCGGCTCGGCATCCGGTGTGCCGACCGTGTGTGCGCCGCTGAGGCGGGCCATGAGCAGGAACAGGCCGTTCATGCGGCAGCTCCCTGCTGTGCGCTGCGCCCGCTGAGCGCTTCGCGTGCTTGCACCACATCGGAAAACGGTTTCTTCACGCCCATCACGTCCTGGTAATCCTCGTGTCCCTTGCCCGCGATCAGCACCACGTCGCGGGCGGCGGCGCGTTGCACCGCCAGTGCGATCGCCGTGGCGCGATCCGCTTCGACCAAGGCGCTCGAGGGCCGCGTGAGGCCAGCCACCATCTGCTGCAGGATCGCCTGCGGGTCTTCGCTGCGAGGGTTGTCGCTGGTGAGCACCACCTGCTGGGCTTCGCGTTCCGCCACGGCCGCCATGAGCGGGCGCTTGCTGGTGTCGCGGTCTCCACCGCAACCGGCCACCGCCCAGATCGCCCCACCGCGCTGTCGCGCCAAGGGCTGCAAGGCCTGCAAGGCCTTTTCCAGCGCATCGGGCGTGTGGGCGTAATCGACCAGCACCAGCGGCAGACCGTCGGCGGCGGCCACCTGCTCCATGCGCCCTGGCACGGGGGTGAGCGCGCTGCAGGCCGCGACCGCATCGACCAGGGGCACCCCGAGCGCGCGGGCCGCGGCCAGCACACCCAGCAGGTTGGACACGTTGTAGCGCCCCACCAGAGGCAAGCTCATGTTGCGCGATTCGACCACCTGCCCCGACGTGTCGCGCTCCTGCACGACCCAGCGCATGCCGCTGTCGGTGAAACCGATGTCGAGCGCACACAGCCGGGGCGCCAGCGTCTGCGAGCCCTCTTCCAGACTGAAGGTCCAGAGGTCCAGGCCGCGACCGGCCAGAGAGGCGGCCAGCGCGCGCCCATGCGCATCGTCGAGGTTCACCACCGCGTGCGCCAGCCCCGGCCAGTCGAACAGCGCGGCCTTGGCCGCCCAGTAGTCGGCCATGCTGCCGTGGAAGTCCAGGTGGTCCTGGGTGAAATTCGTGAACACCGCGACCTGGATCTGCGTGGCGTTGAGCCGGCCTTCGATCAGGCCGATGGACGAGGCCTCAATGGCGCAGGCCTGGATGCCCGCATCCACCATGCCGCGCAGGCGCGCCTGCAGCAACACCGGGTCGGGCGTGGTCAGGCCGGTGGGGACGATGGGCTGGCCCGGTTGTCCGGCCAAGGGCGGTTGACCGATGCCCAGCGTGCCCACCAGCGCACAGGGCCGCCCCATCGACGACAACAACTGAGCCATCCACCAGGCGCTGGAGGTTTTGCCGTTGGTGCCGGTGAAGGCGATCACCTCCATCGCGTGGCTGGGGTGGCGCTGGTAGGCGCTCGCGATGAAACCGGCCTGGGCCTTGAGGCTCGGCACGGCGACCACCCGGTCGTCCTGGAAATCGAACGGCTCCACGCCGTCGCGCTCGACCAGCGCCGCCACGGCGCCCGCCTGCAGGGCGTCCGCCACATAACGCCGGCCGTCGGTCGCGGCACCCGGCCAGGCCACGAAGGCATCGCCGGCGTGCACCCGCCGGCTGTCGCACTGCAGATCGCCGCGCACGCGCTCGCGCAGCCAGTCGGCCACGGTTTGAGGGTGTTGCAGGACCTGCATCAGAAGGACTCCTCCACCGCTTCGGTCACGATCTGCGGCTTGACGTTCATGTCGGGCTGCACACCCAGCACGCGCAGGCTCTGCTGCACCGTTTCGCTGAACACGGGCGCGGCCACAAGGCCGCCAAAGTACTCGCCGTTGGAGGGCTCGTCGATCATCACGGCGACCACGATGCGCGGCGCCTCCACCGGTGCCAGACCGACAAAGAATGAGCGGTACTTCTTGTCGGCGTAGCCCTTGCCTTCCTGCTTGTGGGCGGTGCCGGTCTTGCCGCCGACCGAGTAACCCATGGTCTGGGCCTTGGGGGCTGTGCCGCCTGGGCCTGTGGCCAGCTCAAGCATCTTGCGCACCGATACTGCGTTCTTTTCACTGAAGACCCGGACACCGACCGCAGGCGTCTCGGACTTGAGCATGCTCACCGGGATCAACTCGCCGTCACGCGCAAAGATCGTGTACGCCTGTGCCAGCTGGAACAGCGACACGGACAGACCGTAGCCGTAGCTCATCGTCGCCTGCTCGATCGGACGCCAGCTCTTGTAAGGGCGCAGGCGCCCCGTGACCGCGCCCGGGAACGGCACCTGCGGCTTCTGCCCGAAACCAGCCTGGGCAAAGGTTTCCCACATCTCGCGTGGATGCATCTGCATCGCCATCTTCACCGTGCCGACGTTGCTCGACTTCTGGATGATTTCATTGACCGTGAGAATGCCATGGGGATGCGAATCGCCAATCGATGAGCCCCCGATGCTGATGCGTCCCGGCGCGGTCTGGATCTGCGTGGTGGGCTTGACCAGCCCCTTGTCCAGGGCCAACGCCGCGATGAAGGGTTTCATCGTTGAGCCCGGCTCGAAGCTGTCGGTCAGCACACGGTTGCGCAGCTGATCACCGCTCAGGTTCAGCCGCTTGTTGGGGTTGTAGCTGGGGTAGTTGGCCAGCGCGAGCACCTCGCCCGTCTGGGCGTCAAGGACGATCACGCTGCCCGCCTTGGCCTTGTGGCTCTTCACCGCATCGCGCAGTTTTTCGTAGGCGAAGTACTGCACCTTGCTGTCGATGGAGAGCTGCAGATCGGGGCCGTCCACCGGCGGAATGACATCGCGCACGTCCTCGATCACCCGGCCCAGCCGATCCTTGATCACCCGACGCGACCCGGCCTTGCCCGAGAGCTGCTGGTTGAAGGCCAGCTCCACGCCCTCCTGGCCACGGTCTTCGACATTGGTGAAGCCCACCACGTGCGCCGCCGCCTCACCTTCGGGGTACTGGCGCTTGTACTCACGGCGCTGGTAAATGCCCTTGATGCCCAGGGCGGCGATCTCTTTGGCAATCGGCTCGTCAACCTGGCGCTTGACCCACACAAAGGTCTTGTCCTCGTTGGCCAAGCGCTTGCGCAGTTCCGGCAGCGGCAACTCCAGCAACTTGGCCAGCTGCTTGAGTTGGGGGTCGGTCTTGTCGACGTCCTCCGGGATGGCCCAGATGCTTTGAGCGACCACGCTGGACGCCAGGATCAGGCCATTGCGGTCCAGCACGCGGCCCCGGTTGGCGGGCAGTTCCAGGGTGCGCGCAAAACGAACCTCCCCTTGGCGCTGGAAGAAGTCGTTGCCAAACACCTGCACGTAGGCGGCGCGGGCGCCCAGCCCCACAAAGGCCAGTGCCAGCGCGGCGACGATGAACTTGCTGCGCCAGACCGGCGTCTTGCTGGCCAGCAGCGGGCTGGCGCTGTAGTTGATGGCGCGGCTGCGTGACTTGCTCATCGAGCGGCCTCCGGAGCGACCTGCGCGTCGGCTGCGGGCTGCGCCGGCAGTGTCACGTATTGCGTGATGCCCGGGCTGACCGGCCGCATCTGCAGCTGCCGGGCGGCCAGCTGCTGTACGCGTGCAGGAGTCGCCTGCTCGCGCTTCTGGACCTGCAGTTGCTCATGATCGGCCTCCAGCCTGAGCGACTGGGCCCGGGACTTGTCGATCGCTGTGTACAGACGGCGCGACTCGTACTGCGTGTGCACGAGGTAGAACGCGCTCACCAGCACCGCCAGCAGCAGCATCAGGTTCAAACGGATCATGGCCACCTCCCCTGCGCGGTGTTCATGCCGGCTCCTCCGTGCGCGTGGCCACGCGCATCACCGCGCTGCGCGAGCGCGGGTTGGCCTGAACCTCAGCGTCCGACGGCATCACGCGGCGCACGGCGGTCAGGGGCATGGCCTGGGGCTCGGCAAACGGCACGCGACGGTCCACCACGGCGCGCGAATGGCGCGCCATGAACTGCTTGACCATGCGGTCTTCCAGCGAATGGAAGCTGATCACGACCAGTTGACCTCCGGGACGCAAGACATGCAGCGCCGCCGCTAGCGCTTGTTGCAGTTCTTCAAGCTCGGCGTTGATGAAAATCCGAAAAGCCTGAAATGTGCGCGTTGCAGGGTCCTTGCCCGGCTCGCGGGTTTTGACCGCGCCAGCCACGACTTCGGCCAGCTCACGGGTGGTTCGAAGAGGGCCCCGTTCCTGTCGGCGACGATCAATCGCCTTTGCAACCTGTTGAGCAAACCGTTCTTCGCCATAGTCACGGATGACCTCCGACAGGGTGGATACATCGGCCGTTTCCAGCCACTGCGCCACGCTCTGGCCGCGCGTGGTGTCCATGCGCATGTCCAAAGGACCATCGTGACGAAAAGAAAAACCCCTCTCGGGGTCGTCGATCTGGGGCGAACTCACACCCAGGTCCATCAACACCCCGTCCGCGCTCGCCCCTCCCAGCCCGGCCAGGTGACAGAAGCCCTGGTGACGGATGGCGAAGCGCGCATCGCTGGCGGCCAACGACCCGGCGGCCGCCACCGCCTGCGGGTCCTTGTCGAACGCTGTCAGCCGCCCGTTCGACGACAGACCCTGCAAGATGAGCGCCGAGTGACCGCCGCGGCCAAACGTGGCATCGACGTAGTGTCCATCCGGGTTGATCGCCAGTGCTTGCACGGCTTCGGTCAACAGGACGGTGTGGTGTTTCCATGCGCCTTGCACCATCGTCCTCAGAAAGAGAATTCCTTGAGCACATCGGGCATCGGCTTCTGCATTTCCTCAGCCTCCTTGGCGGCGTAGGACGGGGCATCCCACAGCTCCAGATAGGAACCCATGCCAAGCAACACGGCGTCCTTGGTGATGCCAGCAGCGGCACGCAGCTCGGGCGAAACCAGCACCCGTCCGGAACCGTCCATGTCCACATCCATCGCATTGCCCAGAAAGATGCGGCGCCACCACTGGGCGTCCATCGGCAGCGAGGCAATGCGCTCACGGAACTTCTCCCATTCGTCGCGAGGGAATACCATCAGGCAACCGTGAGGATGTTTGGTGATGGTGAGCTGGCTCGCAGCGGTGCCCAGGGCGTCACGGTGCCGGGTCGGCATCGAAAGCCGACCTTTGGCATCTAGACTGAGAGAGGAAGCACCCTGGAACACCGCGATTGATCCTTGAAAAACACTTTTCACCACTTAATGGCACTTTTTTCCACTTTATCAGGAAAAGGATGGCGCGCCATGCGTCGGCTGAAGTTTTTCAATGAAATCAATCACTTAGAACACACTTTGAAGCAATTTAGCGCTTCAAAAATGCAGCAAAAGCAAGCACTTACACAAGGCACTGCAAGTGATGCTTGAAACCCTGTTACATCCCGGGCCTGGCTCTTGACCCGACGAATGGCCAGCGGCCCATGAAGCCTACGCAGAAAAAAGCCTCGGCCACCGCTGTTGGATGGGCGAGGTCGGTGTCCTGCGGGGCCTTTTTCAGAGGATGTAGCGCGACAGGTCCTCGTTGCGGCTGAGCTCGGCGAGCCGTCCGTTGACATACGCTGCGTCGATCGAAACGGTCTGCCCTTCCAGCGCCGTGGCGCCAAAGCTGACTTCGTCCAGCAGGTGTTCCATGACCGTGGCCAGGCGGCGTGCACCGATGTTTTCGGTGCGCTCGTTGACATCGCAGGCGATCTGCGCGAGCTGGCGAATCCCGCTCGGCTGGAATTCCAGCGTCACACCCTCCGCTGCCAGCAATGCCTGGTACTGGCGCACCAAGGACGCGTGGGTCTGGGTCAGGATGGCCTCGAAATCGTCCACCGACAGCGATTGCAGCTCGACGCGGATCGGGAACCGCCCTTGCAGTTCCGGAATCAGGTCGCTCGGCTTGGCCAGGTGAAACGCCCCGCTGGCGATGAACAGGATGTGGTCGGTCTTGATCATCCCGTACTTGGTGGACACCGTGGTGCCTTCGACCAGCGGCAGCAGATCGCGCTGCACACCCTGGCGGGACACCTCGGGACTGCCCGCATCGCTGCGGGAGGCCACTTTGTCGATTTCGTCGATGAAAACGATGCCGTTCTGCTCGGCCGACTGCAGGGCGCGGCTGCGAACCTCTTCTTCGTTGACCAGCTTGCTCGCCTCTTCTTCCACCAGCAGCTTCATCGCTTCAGCGATCGGCAGCTTGCGCGTGCGCCGCTTGCCCTGCCCCATCTGACCAAACATGCCTTTGAGCTGTTCGGCCATGTCCTCCATGCCTGGGGGCCCCATGATCTCCATCGTTGGGCGCGCCTCGACCAGCTCAAGCTCGATCTCTCGATCATCCAGAAGGCCTTCACGCAGTTTCTTGCGGAACGACTGGCGCGCCGCGCCGTCCGGTGAAAGCACCGGTTCAGCACCCACGCTGCGGGGCGGGGGGATCAGAACATCGAGGATGCGGTCCTCGGCTGCGTCTTCAGCACGCATGCGCTGCTGGCGCATCGCCTGCTCTCGGCCCTGCTTGACGGCCATTTCCACCAGGTCCCGGATGATGCTGTCGACGTCCTTGCCGACGTAACCCACCTCGGTGAACTTGGTGGCTTCGACCTTGATGAAGGGGGCGTCGGCCAGCCGTGCCAAGCGGCGTGCAATCTCGGTCTTGCCCACGCCGGTGGGGCCGATCATCAAGATGTTCTTGGGTGTGATTTCAGGCCGAAGCGCCTCGTCCACCTGCTGTCGCCGCCAGCGGTTGCGCAAGGCGATGGCGACGGCGCGTTTGGCGGCCTTCTGCCCAATGATGAAACGGTCGAGTTCGGAGACGATCTCCTGAGGGGTCATCGAAGACATGGTGCCCCCACGCTCATCACTTCGTGCATTTCGCTGCCCCCGGGGAGGGTACGAGCTTGCTTGGGACGGCCCTGCGCTGCGGCCATCAAAACCCCCACGCTCATCACTTCGTGCATTTCGCTGCCCCCCGTGGGGGTGCGAGCTTGTTTGGGACGGCCCTGCGCTGCGCTCATGATGTCAGTCCAGTGTTTCAATCGTGTGGTTCATGTTGGTGTAGATACAGATCTCGCCGGCAATCGCCAGCGATTGCCGCACCACCTCTTCGGCGCTCAGCGCTGTGTGCTGCGTCAGGGCTCGGGCTGCAGCCTGCGCATAGGCACCGCCCGAACCGATGGCAACGACCCCGTGTTCGGGCTCCAACACATCACCGTTGCCGGTGATGATCAGTGCGGCACTGTGGTCGGCCACCGCCAGCATGGCTTCAAGCCGGCGCAACACGCGGTCGGTGCGCCAGTCGCGGGTCAATTCGATGGCCGCGCGCACCAGATGACCCTGGTGCTTTTCGAGTTTGGCCTCAAAGCGTTCGAACAGGGTGAATGCGTCCGCCGTGGCGCCAGCAAACCCGGCCAGCACCTTGTCGTGGTAGAGCTTGCGCACCTTGCGCGCCGTGCCCTTGACCACAATGTTGCCCAGGGTGACCTGACCGTCACCGCCGATGGCGACTTGCACACCTTCGGGCGTCTCACGCCGCACACAGACGATGGTGGTTCCGTGAAAAGTTTCCATATACGTCAACAAATGGGGATGATCAGACCAAGCTCAAGCCCGAAGGCGGAACGAGGGGATGTTTTTCCAAGGGCCCACAGCGGAACCGACTCCGCTGTGCCGCCAGTGCCGACCCCTTGAGGGGGTCGCGCGCACAGCGCGGCGGGAATCAATCGTTCCGCACGACCACTTTGGCGTATTCGGTGATGCCAATCACGTGGAAAAACGCCGACACGAGGCGGTGGGCGTCCACGAACTGCACCAGGCGACCACTGGTGTGGTGGCTGGTGACCCAGTTCAACAAAGTGCCCGCTGCGGAAAAGTCCACACGGATCAGGTTGCGGCACGAAATGATCATCACATCAGCGCCCTGCAGGCGGTGCTCCAAGTCTTCCAGCGTGGCCTGCGGATCACCGCGGATCTCGCCTGACAACTCCACCAAGCCCAGCTGATTGAACTCACTGTTCTGGCTTTCAACGCCCGAATCCCCTCCAGAGAAGCCAGAGGGAACCTGCTCCATCACCGCATCGCTCAACACCGAGCTGCCCTCGTCTGGATCTGGCACGCCTCCAGAGAGCGCCTGAAAATGGCAGCGTGGTCGCTCCCAGCCGGGGGGCGACACCTCGTAGGTGACGCAGAAGTCCAGGGCCGTGAGCTCAAATTCGTCGGGCCGGTTCATGACGCGCAAAGCGGCCATGCGAAGCTCCCACCACAACTGCTCAACGTCACGGCGGCTAGATGGCGCGATCTGCTTGAGCAGTTCTCGAAAGTGCGTCGCGCCCAGGAAGCACAATTCCACGTCCTGATCGCCCCAGAGCGTGAACATCCCCACCAGGGCACGCGCCGCTTTGACGTCGATGGATTCGACTTCTGTCCAGTCCAGAACCCACGGCTGAGCGGCCCGGAGCAACACGTTTTGCAAGGTGCCAACGGCGTGAGCATCCAGCTCGGGGTCACACACCCAGACGGCCTTGGCAGATGCTGAGGACGGTTTGTACACCCGGCCCGTCATCGCCGAGACCACCTCCGGCATGTCGTACCACTGGGGTGCCGAACGACCGAAACGGTTCACGAAGTCAACCGCCTGACTCTCAAAAGGCGCCAACTGCCCGGTCGCACGGTACAAGTCGAACAAGGCCAGCCAGTCGTCGAGCTGATTTTCCCGCGGACCGCCCTCGGCAATCGTTTCCTTGAGCCCCTGTTCTGCGCCCGCATCGTCACCATTGGCGAACCGGATGGCGGCTTCTTCCACCTCAGGATCCTGGGCAATTTCATGCACATCGAGCGCATAAAAGTGCGAGGCCGAGAACCCCGAACCAGAACCCGAACGTCCCTTGCCTGCCGACAGCGCGCCTTGATTGGTGGCCGCCATCAGACCGGTGCGCGCCGTGGCGGAAGCCGGTGCAGGCTCCGGGACGCCTTTGGGGGGAGGCACGGACTCGCGCAAGGTCGGAATTCGAGCCGAGGCAAGCGAAGCCGCCGATGAAGACGGGGTCGTATCGGCGTGCGCAGGCTCGGTATCCAGCAACTCACCATCGTGCAGCGGCGACGCCTCGGTTTCGTTGTACTGCGCATTGACGCGCTTTCTATCGGGCGCAACGGCCGCCTTGCCTTTGTCGGCCTTGCGATCCAGCGGTGTACCGCCGGTGGTGTGAGCGCCCGAATTGAGGCTGGATCCGGTGGCCAGGGTGTCAGGACCCTTGGTCTTCCACCACTGCATGGACATCTGTGCTTCGATCTCATCGATCTTTTTCAGTGTCATGGCCCGATCATCGGGCTTGGAGGGCAAGCTGCTCTGAAAGAAAGAAGGTCGCACGCCCTGACCACCCTCACCCGACGCTTCGCGGCTGCGAATCTTGCGCAGCATGTCGAACTCTCGCTTGCGCACGAAGTCGTTGCGCCGCTTGCGCTCGATCATTTCCTTGAGCGCAGCCTTGCTGTACTCGCTTTCACCGTCGGCGCTGCGGGTGTCCAAGTCCGACCAGCTCGTGGTCGGATGACGCACGAATTTCACCACTTTGGACAGGAAGCCGCGGTTGGAGTCGTCCTTGGACATGAATGCGCTGTGCCGTGGGGTGGATCAGGAAGTGGCTGTAGGGTCAGTCCCCAAACATCTTCTGTTTCAGCTCTCGCCGTTGTTGCGCTTCCAGCGAAAGGCTGGCGGTGGGACGGGCCATCAACCGGCCCACACCGATGGCTTCACCGGTTTCCTCGCAATAGCCGTAATCGCCGGAGTCGATGCGGGTGATCGCTTGCTCGATTTTCTTGAGCAGCTTGCGCTCGCGGTCGCGGGTGCGCAGCTCCAGAGCATGCTCTTCCTCGATGGTCGCGCGGTCGGCAGGATCGGGCACCACCACCGTGTCTTCACGCAGGTGTTCGGTGGTTTCACCGGCATTGGCCAGCATGTCATCCTTGAGCAGCGTGAGCTTGCGACGGAAAAAAGCGAGCTGGACGTCGTTCATGTACTCGGCGTCGGGCATGGCCTGCACATCCTGGTCGGTGAGTTGATCGACGGACATGGACTTCCAGTTGTTCGCCCGCTTGGGGTCTTTCTGGATGGAGGAGGGCACGGGTGGGGTCATTACGCGTTCATTCGAGGTGAAAAATGTCGCTTTCGCGGCATCGGGAGCATGGGTCGGAACCACCGCCGCCTGGGTCATTTGCTCCATCATGACCTTCTTGGCCGCGCGCTTGCCCAGAGGGCGGGGCGTCGGCTCGACGACGATCGGTGCGGGTTTGGGCACAGCCACAGGCTTGGTCGCTCCAGAGGTTGTGGCTGGCTTGCCGGCTTTGCCCCCCGGTGTCGGTGTCGACTTGGACACCGACCCCGAGGCATTGGCGCCCGATTTTGCAGCGGATTTGGCCGAAGTGGTAGGCGCAGGCGCGGCGACTTTGACAGGCGCTTTTTTGGCCACCGCCTTCACGACCGGCTTGGCTGCGGCCTTGACCGCAGGGGCCTTGGACACCTTGGCGGGCACAGGCTTCTTCACCGGCACCGCATTTTTCGCGGAAGCGGGCTTCTTGGCCGCAGCCTTGGGCGCGGTCTTGACGGGCAATTTGGTGGCTGCCGCGACCGGTGTGTTCCGCACTTTGCCGGCGCTGGGCGCGGGCTTTTTGTTCTTTGCGGTGGGGGTGGCCGGGGCTTTCACAAGGGGTCTCCTCTCAATGCCTGACGATGCCTGTTCCTGGGGCGGTGCGCTGCCTCGGGCAAGCCCCCGGGGCGCGTCACGGTGCTCGGTCGAGACCGGCTGGTCTGTGGTTATACCCCGTTTGCGTCCCGCTCCGGCTCGACGCTCAACCGGCAGGTTAGCAACAGACCTGGCCGGGTCACGGGCACCCGACTTGGGGGGCGATTGTAACGACGCGCGTGGAACCACCACCGACTGGGGGTCGGAATGAAATCCCAGGCGTTGGAGAAGCGAGACAAAGAACACGGCCGGGTCTGTTTCTGATGTGTGGGGGCCGACCAGGGTGACTCAGACCAGCGACTGGTCGAGCCCCTGGACCAGGATGTCCTTGGGCAGATCAAGCCCAATGAACACCATTTTGCTCACGCGTGGCTCGCCTTCTGCCCAGGCCGGGCCGAGATCGCTGCCCATGAGCTGGTGCACGCCCTGGAAGATCACCTTGCGGTCGGTGCCCTGCATGTCGAGCACGCCCTTGTAGCGCAGCATGCGCGGGCCGTAGACCTGCACGATGGCCCCCAGGAAGTCTTCCAGCTTGGCCGGGTTGAACGGCCGGGTGGCGCGGTAGACGAAGCTCTTTACGTCGTCATCGTGATGGTGGTGGTGGCCGTGGTCTTCATGGCCGTGCTGGTGCGAGGGGTGGTCACAGGTTTCGCCAGGGGCGTGATCGTGATGTTCATGACCATGATCGTGGTGATCGTGGTCGTCATCGGCCTTGAGAAAGTCCGGGTCGATGTCGAGCTTGGCGTTCAGGTTGAAACCGCGCAGGTCGAACACCTCCTTGAGCGCCACCTCACCAAAGTGCACCGGGCGCATCGGCGCGCGCGGGTTCATGTGCTTGAGGCGATGGGTCAGCGCGGCCAGCTCATCCTGGTCCACCAGATCGGCCTTGCTGATGAAGATCTGGTCGGCAAAACCCACCTGGCGGCGCGCTTCCTGGCGGTCGTTGAGCTGCTGGGCCGCGTGTTTGGCATCCACCAGGGTCAGGATGGAATCGAGCAAATACTGCTCGGCGACCTCGTCGTCCATGAAGAAAGTCTGCGCCACCGGGCCGGGGTCGGCCAGGCCGGTGGTCTCGATCACCACGCGCTCGAAATCGAGTTCGCCCTTGCGCTTCTTCTCGGCGAGATCATGCAAGGTGGCGCGCAGGTCGTCGCGGATGGTGCAGCAGATGCAGCCGTTGCTCATCTGGATGATGTTTTCCTGCGTGTCGGCCACGAGGATCTCGGTGTCGATGTTTTCCTCGCCGAACTCGTTCTCGATCACCGCGATCTTCTGGCCGTGGGCCTCGGTCAGCACACGCTTGAGCAACGTGGTTTTGCCCGAACCAAGGAAGCCGGTGAGGATGGTGACGGGGATCAGGGACATGGGGAAACGACTCCAGCGGCGGTGAGGAAGGCGGTGGCAGCGGGGGAGTGTATGCGACCCCAATCCCCGGTGAACGGTTCCAGATCAATTCACGGTTTTTTCATGATCACCAGGCCCTTGAGGTACTCACCTTCCGGAAAATTCACCGTCATGGGGTGGTCGCAGGCACCGCCCAGGCGCTGCAGGATGGCGCCGTCCACGCCTGCGTCCAACCCTGCCGAAGCCACGATCTTGTGGAACAGCTCCACGCCGATGCCGCCCGAGCAGGAGAAGGTGAACAGCACGCCACCAGGCGTGAGCAGCTTGAAGGCCTGGCGGTTGAGGTCTTTGTAGGCGCGGGCGGCGCGCTCGGCGTGGGCCACCGTGGGCGCGAACTTGGGCGGGTCGAGCACGATGGCGTCGAAGCTGCGCCCCTCAATCACGAACTGCCGCAGCGAAGCGTTCACATCGGCGTCCATGAAGGTGGCCTGCGCCGGGTCCAGTCCGTTCAGCAACAGATTGGCGCGCGCCTGCTCCAAGGCCGGGCCGGACGAATCGATGCTGGTCACGTGCCCCGCCCCACCCGCCAGCGCGGCCACGCTGAAGCCGCCGGTGTAGCTGAAACAGTTGAGCACCTGGGCAAAACCCAGGCGCTTCGTGTATTGGTACAGGGCCAGGCGGCTGTCACGTTGGTCGAGGTAGTAGCCGGTCTTGTGTCCATGAGCGATGTCCAGGCCCAGGCGCCAGCCGTGCTCCAGCAGCTCGAACGCCGTCTCGCCGCTGCCACGCAGCCAGCCCGTGACCTCGGGCAGGCCTTCGAGCTTGCGGCTGCTGGTGTCGGAGCGTTCGTACAGGCGCGGGCAGCCGGTGAGCTCGATCAGCGCGTCGGCTATTGGGCCCTTCCAGCGCTCCACGCCGCAGGCGGTGAACTGCGCTACCAGCGTGTCGCCGTAGCGGTCGACGATCAGGCCCGGCAGGCCGTCGGACTCGCCATGCACCAGGCGCACGCCGTTGCTTTCGATGCCCAAACGCTCGCGCAAGGCGAGGGCTTGGGCGAGCTTGTCGCGGAAGAAAGCGGCGTCGATGCGCTGCGCTTCGTCAAAACTCCAGGCGCGCACGCGAATGCGCGAAGCCGGCGAGAACGCGCCCCAGGCCAGGAACTGACCCTCGTGGCTTTCGACGCGAACGGTCTCTCCGGCATCGCCACCGCCCCGGGCGACCGCACCGTCAAACACCCAGGGGTGACGGCGTTGCAGCGAGCGTTCTTTGCCGGGCTTGAGTCGAATGATTTTCATAGAGCAATTGTCCACCCCCGCGCCGCCTGCGGCGTCACCCCCCAGGGGCGATGCGAGTGGCCCGGCAAAGCCGGTTCCACCGCATCCACGGATGAAGGCATCTCACGTCGGAGGGGGCGTTGCGCCAGGGCACCGCCGGGCCGGCTTTGCCGGACGGCCAGTGCCGCCCCCTTGAGGGGGTGACGCAGGCGGCGCGGGGGTGATTCTTGTCAAGGTCGCAGGTAGACAAAGCCCTCACGGGCCTGCAGTCGGGCCACTTCGGCCACGCCCGACGGCACGATCTTGGCTTCCATCGCGACCTTGTTGGGGTCGATCTTGCGCGAGACCAGCGTGTTGTTGCAGACCCGGAATTCCACACCCTTGTTGGCCAGCTCGCCAATGGCTCCCGCAAAAGGCTGCTCCATCTGGTTGGTGGCCCCCTCCAGCAAGAAGTCGATCCCCGGGCCGTGGGTCACGACCACGATCTTGGCCTTGGGATCGGCCGCCAAGTGGTTGCGGATGTTGCTGATGGCGCGCGTTGCCTGGGGAATGCCTTCGCTCATGTGATAAACCGTCTTGATCACATCATCGGCCGCCTGCGACGACAGCGACGTGGACAGCACCGCGGCGAGCAGCAATGACTTGAGGGCGGTGAGGAACTTGAACATGGTGTTCTCCAAAAGAAGAAAAGCGATTGCTTATGAAGTGATTGTCAAGGCTGGAGCGGGGCGTCCTACAGGGATAACCCGGCCTGATCGACCACCGAGATCCCGTGCATCTGGCCGGTCAACCCTTGGGCTTGGGCGTTGCGGGCACATCCAAAGCAGACGGGCTGACGGGGCCCTCTTCGCCCTTTGCTCGGCCACGCGCCAGTGCCCGTGGGTGCGCCGCGTCATACACCTTGGCCAAGTGCTGGAAGTCCAGCCGCGTGTAGACCTGTGTGGTGCTGATGCTGGCGTGCCCCAGCAGCTCCTGCACCGCCCGCAGGTCGCCGCTGGACTGCAGCACGTGGCTGGCAAACGAGTGGCGCAGCATGTGCGGGTGCACCGGCGTGGCCAGCCCGGCCAGTTGCGAACGGCGTTTGAGGCGCACGCGGATGTGCTGGGGTGTGAGGCGCTGGCCGCGGCTGCCGATGAAGAGCGCCGGATCGTCCCGGCCCCAGGCCGCGCGCTGCGCCAGCCAGCGCTCCAGGGCGGCCAGCGCGGCGCGGCCCACCGGCACGCTGCGTCGCTTGGAGCCTTTGCCCAGCACATGGGCCTCGCCGGCCTCGGCATCGATCCAGCCGCGTGCGCCGGGCCCCGCCTGCACGTCCAGCCCCACCAGTTCGCCGATGCGCAGGCCGCAGCCGTAAAGCAACTCGGTGAAACAGGCGTCACGGGCTTCGAGTGCGGGGTGGTCGGCCTCTTCCACATGGGACGCGAGCTGCACCGACTCGTCCACCCCCAGCGCCTTGGGCAGTGGCTTGCCGGCCTTGGGCGCGCGCACGTCCTGCACCGGGTTGTGGTCGATCAGGCCCTGGCGACCGAGCCAGACATAGAAACCACGCCAGCCCGACAGGATGAGCGCGATGCCACGCGCGCTGCGCCCGGCGCTGTGCATCTGGGCCACCCAGCGACGGATGTGGGCGCTGTGCACCTCGCGCAGCGCCAGCGAGGCCTGCGCCGCCTGTTGCGACAGGCGCTGCAGGTCCAGGGTGTAAAGCTCGACAGTGCGGGTCGCCAGGCGCTTTTCCACCCGCACATGGGTGAGGTAGGCCTGCACCAGCGCGGCATCGTCCACGCTGGCTGCGGTTTTCATGCCCGCGAACGGCCTGCCGCCGGGCCGCCCCAAGGCAGGCCAGCCCCCTTGGGGGGCAGCGCCGTACACGAAGTGACCAGCGTGGGGGTCATGGCCTCAGGCGCGACAGCGCCGCGCTGGTGAGTTCACCCATGCGCTCCAGGAAGTCGGTGCCCATGTCGGCCGCGAACCGCTGGGCATCGGGCGAGCCCAGCACCAGCAAACCGAAGGCCGCTTGCCCCTCAGCCGTCCGAAGCGGGATCAGCGCCAGGGACGCCACCGCCTTCGGGTCGTCCAGCCAGCCGGCGGCCTCCAGCCCGGGGTTGGCGCCGCAGTAGGGGCGGCTGAGCGAGCTGGAAAACGCCTTCACGTCTTCGCTCGCGCCTTGAGCACAGGCCAGGGTCATGAACGCGGGCGCCACATCCCAGACCTTGATCGCCACTTGTGGCACGAGAAACTGGGTGGCGATTTCGCGGGCGGCGACCTCGGGCAGATCACGGGCTTCGCGGGTCCGCAGCAGTTCACGGGTCCAGCGTTGCAGACGGTCGGCGATGGTGGAGTTGTCCTGTCCATGGCGGATCATCTCGGCCGCCTTGAGCTCCAAGCCCTTGATCTTGTCGCGCAGCAACTCGGCCTGGCGCTCCTGCAGACTCACGGCGCGCTGACCGTGTGGGCTGCTGAGCTGAACCGCCGCCAGCACACCGGCGTGCCGATCAAAAAAGTCGGGCGTGTTGGCCAGGTAGTTGGCGATGTCGTCTTCGGTGATCGGGGGAATGAAGGGATCGGTCATGGTCAGGGGAGCATATAGGAGGGAGACGAGAGGCTGAGCGTTATTCGGGCGTGCCCGAGCAATGCCCCACAACGCGTCCGATCAAGGCGCAAAGCACAGCCATGGCTCAGGCCATGGCGAGCATTTGCAACGCAGATCGGGTGCGTTTTGGGGTGGTGAGCGGGCATGAACGAAAGACTCTCAGCCTCTTAGGCCAGTTCAGGCACCTCGATCTCGCCCTCGAAGACGGTGGTGGCCGGGCCGGTCATGAACACCGGTGCGTCGTGTGCAGGCGTGTCCTGCCATTGAATGGTGAGCACGCCGCCGTGGGTGTGCACGTCCACGCTCGAATCCAGCAGGCCCAGGCGGATGCCGGCCACGACAGCGGCGCAGGCGCCGGTACCGCAGGCCAGCGTCTCGCCCGCGCCGCGCTCGAACACGCGCAGGCGCACCTGGCCGCGGTTCACGATCTGCAGGAAGCCGGCGTTCACGCGTGACGGGAAGCGCGGGTGCCATTCGATCTGCGGGCCTTGGAGCAGGACCGGGGCGGTGTCCACGTTGTCGACCAGTTGCACAGCGTGCGGGTTGCCCATGGACAGCACACAGACCAGCGCCTCGTCGCCGTCCGGCAAGGCCAGCGGCCAGCGTTCGACATTGCCCATCGTCGTTGAGACAAGGCCGCTCGCGTCGAACGGCACGCGCTCCAGCTCAAACACCGGCGCGCCCATGTCCACGGTGACGCGGCCGTCATCGTTCAGCGCCAGGCTGATCTCGCCCTGCTTCACCTTCACACGCACCGGGTTGAGGGTGGTCAGTCCTTTGTCGTGCACGTAGCGCACGAAGCAGCGGGCGCCGTTGCCGCAGTGCTCCACCTCACCGCCGTCGGCGTTGTGGATCACGTACTCAAAGTCCAGCCCGGGGCCGGGCGAGGGCCGCACGCTCAGGATCTGGTCGGCGCCGACGCCGAAATGCCGGTCGGCCAGCCAGCGGTATTGCGCGTGGGTCAGACCCAGGCGCCCGCGCGTCTCATCGAGCACGACAAAATCGTTGCCCGCGCCCTGCATTTTGGTGAAGCGGATGTGCATGCGCGGATTATCCGTCCAGAGCGGTGCACACCGGCGCCCCGGTGTCGCCGCGGCGTGGTGCGCCTCACGCCGGTGCGCACGCACCGCGACAGCCCGTCGCGGCCCTCTTCGGGCCATTTTGCGCACAAAGCTTGTGCTGTTTTGTATGCAATCCGGTGCACATTGCATACAAAACAGCTGGCACGGTTGATGCACTGCTGGAGGCATGGACGACCCCACCCCCACGCCCGCCGCCATCGAACTCATCGCGTTGACCAAACGCTACGCCCAGGGCAGCGTGGCCGTGGACAGCGTCAACCTGCGCATCGCCAGTGGCAGCTACTGCTGCCTGCTCGGCCCCTCGGGCTGCGGCAAGAGCACCACGCTGCGCATGATCGCCGGCCACGAGAGCACCACCAGCGGCGACATCCTGCTGGAGAACCGCAACATCACCGCCCTGCCCGCCGCCGACCGCGGCACGGCCATGATGTTCCAGAGCTTCGCGCTGTTCCCGCACCTCACGGCGCTGGACAACGTGGCCTTCAGCCTCAAGATGAAAGGCGTGGACAAGGCCACCCGCCACCGCCAGGCGCAAGACCTGCTGGAGCGCGTGGCCATGGGGCACCTCGCACAGCGCAAGCCGGGCGAACTCTCGGGCGGCCAACAGCAGCGCGTGGCGCTGGCCCGCGCGCTGATCACCCAGCCGCGTGTGCTGCTGCTCGACGAGCCGCTCTCGGCACTCGACCCCTTCCTGCGCATCCAGATGCGCGCCGAGCTGCGCCACTGGCAGCGCGAACTCGGCCTGACCTTCATCCACGTCACGCACTCGCAGGAAGAAGCGATGGCGCTGGCCGACACCATGGTGGTGATGAACCACGGCCGCATTGAGCAGGTGGGCGCGCCACGCGAGGTCTACAACCGGCCGGCCAGCGAATTCGTCGCGCGTTTCATGGGCGGCCACAACGTGCTCGCCACCACGCAGGGCAAGGTGGCCGTGCGCAACGACCACATCCAGCTCGCACCCGCCCACACCGGCGCCAGCGGCTGGCCCGCCACCGTGAGCGACGTCGAGTACCAGGGCACCTATGTGCTGCTCGGCCTGAAGCTGAGCGCCGGCGACGGCACGGACGACAACAGCGTGTCCGTGATGCTGCCCGAGGCCACGTTCGTGCAACAGCCCTACAGCCCCGGCGACGCGGTGAGCCTGAGCTGGGCGCCCTGGCAGGCCCACACCTTCCCGCCCGTGCTCGACGTCCCCGCTGCCGCCTGACATCGCATCCCGTTTTCTTTGCCCGTTCCCTCCCCGAAACCTTCCTCACTGGAGCTCGACCCATGTCAGATTCGATCAAAGACACCCCCGCCGACACAGCTGGCCTCTCGCGCCGCAGCCTGCTGCAAGGCACCGCCGGCATGGCCGGCATCCTGGCCAGCGGCATCTCGCCAGCCATCGGCCAAGAGAAGATCACCCTGCGTTACCTGGGCACCGCGGTGAACCAGGACAAAACCATCGCCGAAAAGTTCGAGAAGGACACCGGCATCAAGATCCAGTACGTGGCCGTGACCACCGACGATGTCACCAAACGCGCCGTCACCGCGCCCAACAGCTTCGACCTGATCGACACCGAGTACTTCTCACTCAAGAAGATCGTGCCCACGGGCAACCTCAAGGGCATCGACGTCAAGAAAATCAAGAACGCCGACAAGATCACTCCGCTGTTCACCACCGGCAGCGTGGCCGGCAAGACGGTCGGCGACCAAGGCACCGCGCCCAAGAAGGTGATCTACCTCGAAGGCGAAAAGAGCAAGGTCTTCGCCAAGAGTCCGACCCAGTTCATGAGCCTGATCCCCACCGTGTACAACGCCGACACGCTGGGCATCCGCCCCGACCTGATCAAGCGCCCGATCAACTCCTGGGCCGAGCTGCTGAACCCCGAGTTCAAAGGCAAGACCGCCATCCTGAACATTCCGTCCATCGGCATCATGGACGCCGCCATGGTCGTGGAAGCCATGGGCCTCTACAAGTACCCCGACAAGGGCAACATGACCAAGGCCGAGATCGACCTGACGATCAAGACCTTGATCGAAGCCAAGAAGGCCGGTCAGTTCCGCGCGCTGTGGAAAGACTTCAACGAGTCGGTCAACCTGATGGCCTCGGGCGAGGTGGTGATCCAGTCGATGTGGAGCCCGGCCGTGACCGCCGTGCGCACCAAGGGCATCGCCTGCAACTTCCAGCCGCTCAAAGAGGGATACCGCGCCTGGGCCGCCGGCTTCGGTCTGCCTGCCACGCTGAGCGGCCGCAAGCTCGACGGTGCCTACGAGTTCATCAACTGGTTCCTCGACGGCTGGGCCGGCGCCTACCTGAACCGCCAGGGCTACTACAGCGCCGTGCTGGACACCGCCAAGTCCAAGATGGAAGCCTACGAGTGGGCCTACTGGATGGAAGGCAAGCCCGCCTCGCAGGACATCAAGAGCCCGAACGGCGACGTGCTGGCCAAGGCCGGCGCGGTGCGCGACGGCGGCAGCTACGAAGCGCGCATGGGCGGCATCGCCTGCTGGAACGCGGTGATGGATGAGAACGAGTACATGGTCAGGAAGTGGAATGAATTCGTCGCTGCGTGACGAATTCCCCCCCGCGCCGCCGGCGGCGTGCCTTGCAGGCCGCGTCATCGCCAGAGGCGATGCCCCTTCGTCCCGTCCAAGCCTGCGCAGGCAGGCTTGGAGCCGCGGTCCTCAGCCCCCCAGAGGGGAGCGCCACTGGCGGCCCGGCAAAGCCGGTTCCGCGGTGGCCTGGAGGGGGCTTCGCTGCGCTCGCCGCGAAGTCTCGCTCCACGCTCGCTTTCTTCCTTGATTGGTTTTCTCCATGAGCAGCACATCCGCCACCGCCGGTCCTGTCGCCGACAGCCCGAACCGCACGCTGCACGCCTGGTGGCAGGCGGCGCCGTTCACGTTGGTGTTTGTGCTGTTCTTCCTCATTCCGCTGGGGCTGATCGTGATGGTCAGCTTCTGGGATTTCAATGAGTACGAGCTGTTGCCGGCGTTCACGCTGCGCAACTACTTCGCCATCTTCGAAGGCTGTTCCACGCTCACCGAACACGGTGACTTCTGCGTCTCGCTCTCCACCTATTTGTCCACGCTGAAATTCAGCCTGCTGGTCTGGGGCATCACCCTGGTGCTGGGTTTTGCGGTGGCCTACTTTCTGGCCTTCCACGTGCGGTCTTCGGGCATGCAGACGGCGCTGTTCATTCTGTGCACCGTGCCTTTCTGGACCTCCAACGTGATCCGCATGATTTCGTGGGTGCCGCTGCTCGGGCGCAACGGCTTGGTGAACCAGAGCCTGCAGGGCCTGGGCCTGATCCAGACGCCGATCGAGTGGCTGCTGTTCTCCGACTTTTCGGTGGTATTGGCCTTCGTGCACCTCTACACCATGTTCATGATCGTGCCCATTTTCAACAGCATGATGCGCATCGACCGCAGCCTGCTCGAAGCGGCCAGCGACGCCGGGGCCAGCGGCTGGCAGACGCTGTGGAATGTGATCGTGCCGCTGTGCAAGACCGGCATCATCATCGGCTCGATCTTCGTCATCACCATCGTCATGGGCGACTTCGTGACCATCGGCGTCATGGGCGGCCAGCAGATCGCTTCGGTCGGCAAGATCATCCAGGTACAGACCAGCTACCTGCAGTTCCCGCTGGCCGCGGCCAACGCGGTGATCCTGCTCTCGGTGGTGCTGATGATCATCTGGGGTCTGACGCGCCTCGTGGACATCCGGAAGGAACTCTGACCATGGCCCATTCCTCCGAATCGCGCGCGCCGGGCTTCTGGCCGCTGGCGCTGGTCTTCGCCCTCTTCGTGCTGTTCATGTACGGCCCGATGTTCGTGATCTTCGTGCTCTCGTTCCAGGGGCCGGAGGGCGGCCTCACCTTTCCAATGCGGGGCGCATCGCTGCACTGGTTCCGTCAGCTGGCCGAGGGCCTGGGCACGGTGGACATCGGCGCGGCCTTCCTGCGCTCGCTCATGCTGGGTGGAGTGGTGATGCTGTTCACCGTGCTGCTGTCGGTGCTGGCCGGTCTGGCGTTTCGCAAGAAGCTCAGCGGCGGCAACGCGTTGTTTTACGTGACCGTGGCCAGCCTGATCATGCCGTCCATCATCGTGTCGCTGGGCATCGGCCTGCAGTTCCGCCTGCTCGACGGCGGCCTCAAGTGGCTGCTGGAAGCGGTGGGCGCCACCACCACGCTGGAGGAATACGGCACCGCCCTCGGCCTGTTCACCTCGGCGCTCGGCGCGCACCTCACCTGGACGCTGCCCTTCGGCCTGCTGATCATGTTCGCGGTGTTCAACCGCTTCAACCCGGCGTACGAAGAAGCGGCACGCGACCTCGGCGCCACGCCCTGGCAGACCTTCCGCCACGTGGTGCTGCCGCTGATCGGCCCGTCGGTGGTCGGCATCGGCATGTTCGGCTTCACCCTCAGTTGGGACGAGATCGCCCGCACCTCGCAGGCCATCGGCGACGTCAACACCCTGCCGCTGGAACTGCAGGGCCTCACCTCCACCGTCACCACGCCGGCCATCTACGCGCTGGGCACCGTGACCACCGTGGTCTCCTTCGCGGTGATCGGCGTCACCGTCGGACTGGCCATGCTGCTGGGCCGGCGTCAGAAGCAGGGGCGGGCCGGATGAGCGCCACCCGCGTCCGCAAGACCGCCGACGCGGTGCCGGCGGTGCTGTCGGACAACGACATCTACGAGCGCATGGTCTCGGCCATCCTCGACCACCAGTTGCCGCCCGGCACCAAGCTGGTGGAAGACCGGTTGGCCGAGGCCTTTGGCGTCTCGCGCACGCGCATACGCCCGGTGCTGGTGCGACTGGCCAACGAACAGGTGGTCACGCTCACGCCCAATCGGGGCGCGTCCATCGCGCAACCCAGCGAGCAGGAAGCACGCGAGGTGTTCGAGGTGCGGCGTTTGATCGAGCCCACGCTGGTCGAGCGTTTCGTGGCCGTGGCCACGGCCGCCGACCTCCAGACCCTTACCCGCTGCATCCGCGACGAAGAGGCGGCGCGCGTTGCGGGCGACATGCGCCGCGCGATCCGCCTCTCGGGCGACTTCCACCTGCACATCGCCGACCACGCCGGCCATGACACGCTCGGCCGCATCCTGCGCGAGCTGGTCTCGCGCACCTCGCTGATCCTCATGACCTACAGCGCGCCGCACAGCCAGGCGCGCGACGACGCCACCGCCTGCGGCTGCCAGGAACACCGCGCCCTGCTGGCGGCGCTCAAGCTGCGCGATGCGCGCGAGGCGGCACGCCTGATGCGCGAGCACCTGGAGCGGCTGGAGTCGCAACTCAGCTTCACAGGTTCTCCCGACGCGGCACCCGATTTGTTGCAGCTGTTCGGTTGAGCATGAAGCGTTTGCTCGTCATCAACCCCAACACCTCAGAGCGCGTGAGCGCGCTGCTGCAAACCCATGTGCAGGCCGCTGCCGGCTTGCATGTGAAGGTGCGCACCGTCACGGCCCGTTTCGGCGCGCCCTACATCGCCGATGAAGCGAGCTACGCCGTGGCCGCCCACGCCGCGCTCGACGCCTGGGCCGCCGCGCTGAGCGGCCCCGACCCCGCGCCCGACGCGGTGCTGATCGGCTGCTTCGGCGACCCCGGCCTGATGGCGCTGCGCGAATCGAGCCCGGCGCCGGTCACCGGCCTGGCCGAGGCCGCTTTCATCGAGGCCGCGCGCCACGGCCGCTACGCCATCGTCACCGGCGGCGAGCGCTGGGGCCCCATGCTGCAGCGCCTCGCACAGGCGCTGGGGCAGGCGCAGCAACTCGCCGGCATCCACACCGTGGTGCCCACGGGCGCCCAGCTCGCCGCCGACCCGGCCGCCGCCCACCGCCTGCTGGCCCAGGCCTGCCGCGATGCCGCGCACCAGCTCGGCGTGCAGGCCGTCATTCTCGGTGGCGCCGGGCTCGCCGGCATGGCCGCTGCGGTGCAGGCCGACGTGCCGGTCCCGGTGATCGACAGCGTCACCGCCGGCACCCACTGGGCACTGCGCACGCCGCCACTGCCGCCGGCGCGCCGCACGCCGGGTTTCGACATCGCCTGGCAGGGCCTGTCGCTCGAAATGAACTCCCTCGGGTCGGCCTCGTAAATCCCAAGACCACGGCGACAGCGACGGGCTGGCGGTCGCAGCACAATGGGCGGATGGTCCGCTCATCCCAACTCCTGCACCCCGTCCGCACGCTCGCCGCCCTGCGCCCCGCCGCCACCGTGCTGCTGCTGCGCGACAGCCCCCAAGGTGTCGAAGTGCTGATGACCCGCCGCTCCATGACGGCGAGCTTCGCGCCCGGCGCCTACGTGTTCCCCGGCGGTGGCATCGACGCCGCCGACGCGCAATCACACGGCCAGTCCACGCGCCGCGCGACACAAAGCGACCTGCACCTGACCCAGGCCATTGCGGCCATCCGCGAGAGCTTCGAAGAGCTGGGCATCCTGCTCGCGCGCCGCGCCGACGGCTCGCACCTGGGCACTCCTCAGATCGCGGCACTCGACCGCAAGGGTCCGTTTGCTGAGCAATGCGCCACACAAGGCCTCACGCTGTCCGGCGCCGAGGTCTTCGTGCTCGCCCACTGGATCACCGACCGCGACCTGCCGCGTCGCTTCGACGTGCCCTTCCTCGTCGCGCGCATGCCCGAGGGCCAGGAGCCGGTGGCCGACGAGACCGAGCAATTCGAACCCCTCTGGGTGCGCCCGACCGACGCGCTGGCGCGCCACGCGGCGGGCGGCTTCTTCATCATCTTCCCGACCGTCCGCACGCTGGAGCGGCTCCAGACCTACGCCTCGGTGGATGACGTTCTGAAAGCCTGTGCGGTCAACGATGAACCGCTGTTCACCAGTTGCCCGCGCGCCGGCCTGCTGAACGGCCACGAATCGCGCCACATGGAACACGAGCAACCCTTCGGTGAACTCGCCATGGTCTGCCCGGATGGCCAGATCGTGCACGAGCTGGCCTGGCAGACCGAGCGCCCGGTGCCACTGCTCAAGAACGTGCAACGGCTCACCGCGCCCAACCCGGGCTTCATGACCGGCCCGGGCACCAACAGCTACCTGGTGGGCGACCCCGTCAGCGGCCACATCGCCATCGACCCAGGACCGGACATTCCGGAACACATTGAACGCCTGTGGCGCGCGGCAGGTGGCGACATCCGCGCCATCGCCTGCACCCATTCGCACCCCGACCATTCACCCGGCGCCGCGCGGCTGCAATCACTCTGCGCAAAAAGGCCACCGATCCTTGGCCTGCCCAGCGCCCCCACCTCGCGCGAGAACAGCCGCTTCACGCCCGAACGTTCGCTGGCCGACGGTGAACGCCTGGTGCTGCAAGGCGCCAATGGAATGACGCACACGCTGCAGGTGGTGCACACCCCCGGCCACGCAGCCAACCACCTCTGCTTGCTGCTGGAGGAAGACGGTCTGCTGTTCAGCGGCGACCACATCCTGAACGGCAGCACCACCGTGATCGACCCACCCGACGGCCACATGGGCGACTACCTCGACTCGCTGGACAAGCTGGACCGGCTGTGCGAGGCACACGAGGTCGAATTCATCCTGCCGGCGCACGGCCACGTGCTGGGCGACCTGAAACAAACCGCGGACAACCCGAGCGCACCGGAACACGGTGGCGCCCGCGGGGCAATAGCCCACCTGAAAGCCCACCGCCTCGCACGCGAAGCCAAGGTGGCGCGCGCTATGCAGGCGCAGCCCGAGGGCACCATGGACGACTGGGTGAAGCTCGCCTACGATGACGTGCCCGAACGCCTGTGGCCGGTGGCCAAGCGCTCGCTGCTGGCCCACGTGGAGCGCCTCCAGAGCCTGGGCGGTTTCAATCTCTGAAGAAGCGGGAGGACGCATGCGCCTGGCACTGGTATCCGACATCCACGGCAACCTGGCCGCCCTGGAAGCCGTCATGCAAGACATCGAACGCCGCCAAGTGGACCAAGTCGTCAACCTGGGCGACACCCTCAGCGGCCCTTTGCTGCCGCTGGAAACCGCTCAGCGCCTGCGCCCTCTGCCCTGGCTGCACGTCGCGGGCAACCACGAGCGGCAGGTTCTGTGCCTGCCCCTGCCGCGCCAGAGCCCGACGGACGCCTACACCAGCCGCCAGCTGACCGAGGCCGACAAAGCCTGGCTGGCCAGCCACGCCGACCCCTGCGACCCCCGATTGCACCAGGGAAACCTGTGGCCCGACCGGCTGGGCAGCGACGTGGCCCTGTGCCACGGCAGCCCGCGCAGCGACATCGAATACCTGCTGGAAACGCCGGTGGGCGAAGCCGCCCGGCTGGCGACATCGGCCGAAATCGAAGAACGGTTGGACGGGCGCATTCCGCCGCACATCGGGCTGCTCGCCTGCGGCCACACCCACGTGAGCAGGTCCGTGAGGCTTGGCCGGGGCCTGTTGATCGTCAACCCGGGCAGCGTGGGCCTGCCCGCCTACGACGACGACCACCCATACCCGCTGTCGAATTACCACCGCATCGAAACCGGCAGCCCGGACGCGCGTTATGCGGTGGTCGAGAAGCGCCACGGGCGCTGGACCTGCGACTTGATCAGCGTGCCGTACGACCACGAGGCCATGGCCTTGCTGGCCGATCAGCGGAGTCGCCCCGACTGGGCTTACGCCCTGCGCACGGGTTACATGCCCAGACCCTGAGTCAACCCATTCGACGACGCCCCATGCAAAACACCATCTGGTACTCGCGCTTCGCCAAAGCCGCCTCGCATTTCTGCGGGCGGCCACGGGTGTTCACGATGGCCGTCGCGGTGATCGCCGTGTGGCTGGTGACCGGCCCGCTGTTCAACTTCAGCGACACCTGGCAGCTCGTCATCAACACCGGCACCACCATCGTCACCTTCCTGATGGTGTTCCTGATCCAGAACACGCAGAACCGCGACACCGAGGCGATCCAGGTGAAGCTGGACGAGCTCATCCGCGCGACCAAAGGCGCACACAACGCCCTGCTGGACCTGGAAGAACTGGAAGAAGACAACCTGGACGCATTCAGAGCGAAATACCAGGCCCTGGCCGCTGCCGCCCGCGCCCAGCTGGATCAGGGGTTCAAGGACACCGACACGCCGGACACCTGATACGGTTTTGCATTCAAGCGTAGAACAAGGCGCGAAGCCGCAGACAGTGCGAAAGCACGGCATGGCGTTGCAACGCAGTGATACGTTTGAAGGCGAAACCGTATGAGCCGTCCACACACCCGGCGGATCACGTGATGGGAGGACATTCCAGATCCTCAAACTCGCGGACCATGGCCGCCATGGCACATGTGCCCGCAGGGCGCCCCCAACGGGCTGAGTGGCGACAAAAAATAGTGTGAAGCGCGCCGATACGCCGGATTTTGTGCGTCCTGAACCCCCTTTCGAGGGCCCCGAACGTGACCGTCATTCATCTGGGCCGGGGGTCACCCACCCGGCTCGGTGCTACCTACCCGCCAACTCCGCGGAACCACGTCAACGTTGGCCTATTTGGTATTGCTGCGCGCAGAGATTGCCCGTTTCACCCGCACTGAAGCGGCTCGTCTCTGTTGCTCTGATCCTCACCTTAGGGCCTTCCAGGTTGCCCTGTCCGGCTTGTCGGTGGAGAGGTGTTACCTCCTGCGCTGTCCTGTGCAGTCCGGACGTTCCTCCAGCACACCCTTTCGGGTCTCGTGCCAGCGACGGCCTGGCGCGCTTCACGGCGCGATTATCCAATGGAAAAGCCCCCCACGCTCCGCCGCTGCGCGGGTCGCTGCCCCCCGAGGGGGTGCGGCCTTGCTTGGGGCGGCCCGGCGCTGCGGCCCTCAGCCCCCACGCTGCGCGAGTCGCTGCCCACGAGGGGGCTGATCCGCCTTGGGGCGGCCCGGCGGCGGATCGCCCTACCGAACCGTCACACCAGGCGCTCGATCTTCTTGAAGCGCCACACCAGCTGGTGGTAGCCGGTCTGCAGCGCCAGCATGGCCGCGTAGGTCACGGGGAACGCCATCCACACGCCCTCCAGGCCGAAGCGCTGGTTCAGCCCGTAGGCCACCGGCAGCTGCACCAGCAGGATGCAGGCGATGGAGATCGCCACCGGCACCAGCACCACGCCGCTGGCGCGCATGATGCCGCCCACCACCGACTGGAAGCCGAACAACAACATGCTCCACAACATGATGTGCAGCAGGTGCTCGGCCTGCGCCAGCACCTCAGGCTGCGTGATGAACAAACCCAGCAGCCAGTGCGACAGCGCGTAGCCCAGCAGCACCAGCGCGCCGGTCACGCACACGTTCATCCACAGCCCTGTGCGCAGGATGGCGCCCAGGCGCTCCGCCTTGCCCGCGCCGATGGCCTGCGCGCCCAGGATGGAGGCGGTGATGGCGATGGACAGCGCGGGGAACTGCACGTAGTTGACGATCTGCGTGACCGCGCCGTAGGCCGCCGTGGCCTGCGAGCCGTGGCCGTTGACCAGCGACAGGATCACCAGCTCCGAGATCGAGATCACCACCATCTGCAGCCCGGTGGGCAGGCCGATGCGCATCACCTGGGCAAGGATCGCGCCGTCCAACCGCATGGACTTGAGCAGCGCCCGGTCCGGCGCGAGCACGCTGCGCTTGTGCAGCAGGCGCCAGGCCAGGAACCACAGTGACGCGGCCTGTGACACAAAGCCGGCCAGCGCCGCGCTCTGGATGCCCATGGGCGGCAGGCCCAGCCAGCCTTTGATCAAGGTCGGCGTCAACACCAGGCCCACGCCTGTGGACAGCAGCAGGGCCAGCAGCGGCGTCACCGTGTCGCTCACACCGCGCAGCAACTGCGTGTAGAGAATGACCACCAGCAGCAGCGGCATCAGCAACATCATCACCCGCGCGTAGGCGGTGGCGTCGTCGAGCACGTCGGCCGGCGTGCCCAGCGCCTGCAGTCCCTCGCGCGCAAACACGCTGCCCAGCAGCGCCGCCACGATGCCGATCAAGGCGCCCAGCGCCAGCGCCGCGCCCGCGATGGCCTTCACCTTCTCGGTCTCGCGCGCGCCCCAGGCCTGACCGATCAACACCGAGGCGCCGGTACCAAGGCCAATCACCAATGAGATGAAGAAAAAGAAGATCGGGAACATGCCCGACACCGCGGCCAGCGCGTGGGTGCCGAGCATCTGGCCGATGAAGATGCCGTTGAGCGTGCCCGAGAGGCTCTGCAGGAAGTTGGACAACACCATGGGCGCAAGAAACACCAGGTAGATGCGCCAGAGGGGTCGGGCTGGGCCGGAAGCTGGGGGTGACATGGTTCGGGTCATTGGAAAAAGCGGGGGGAAAGGTGAAACAACGGCACTCAGGCGGTGTGAGTGGCGGAAGGCTCCGCGGCCACAAAGGCGTCGCGGGCCAACCAGGCGAGATGGGCCTTCACGTCGGCGGGCCAGTGCGCCGTGCGGTGGGCGAACGCCGCACCGTCCTGCGCAAACAGCGCCCGCGAAGCCTCTTCGAAACCGGGCAGAGCGCCACCGATGGCGCTCATGAACCGGTAGGCGCGCTCTTTGCCCAGGCGCTGCACGTCCTGGTCGCCCTGGCTGCGCCGAGCCTCTTCCACCAGACGGCGCAGCGCGGCCGACGCGCCACCGCGCTGCTGCGCGAGCCACTCCCAGTGGCGCGGCAGCAGCGTGACCTCGCGCGCCACCACGCCCAGGCGCGGGCGGCCCACCCCCGGCGCGGCGGTCGCTGCTTCGGATGCGTCGGCGGGCCCGTCGGCGGGTTGTGCGGGCGCGTAACCCGCCGGCCAGGGGTGGTCCACAAGGGCGCCGGTGGTGTCGTCAAAGACCAGCAGGCCGCTGTCGCTCGGGCCCAGCGCACGAAGCACCCGGTCCACCTCGGCGTAGGGGCCGCTCGCCACGCGGCTGTACCCCAGAAAAGCGGTGCAGGTGGGGGAAGTGATCTGTTTCATGACCCTAATTATATACGGGTGTTATTGTTTTACCCGGATTTATTTAAATCCTCCAGCGGGCACCTGGCGGGCCGCGACAGGCCCGGCACCGCTTTGGCGACAATAGAAGCCCCTTGCTTGATAAACACAAGCCCATGATCCGCATCGCCGAACTCAAACTCCCTCTCGAACAGGTGCCATCCGAGCACCGCCGCGCCGCCGACGCGCCCGCCGAAACCGACCAGGACCGCACGCCGCCGCCGCACCCGATCGACGCCCTCACCCGACTTGCTGCACAGGCACTGGCCATCCCCCCTGAAGGCATCGCTCACCTGCAGGTCTTCAAGCGCAGCTTCGACGCCCGCAAGGCCGATCTGCTGGCCGTGTACATCGTCGACGTGACGCTGACCGACCCGGCGCTGGAACCGGGCCTGCTCGCGCAACACGACAACAACCCGCACATCCAGCCCACGCCCGACATGGCCTGGCACGCGCCGGGCCACGCGCCTGCCGGCTGGCCGCGGAGCGAAGCCGAGCGCCCGGTGGTGATCGGCCTCGGGCCCTGCGGCCTGTTCACCGCGCTGGCGCTGGCGCAGATGGGCCTGAAGCCCATCGTGCTGGAGCGCGGAAAACCGGTGCGCGAACGCACCAAGGACACCTGGGGCCTGTGGCGCAAGAAGGTTTTGAATCCACAAAGCAATGTGCAGTACGGCGAAGGCGGCGCCGGCCTGTTCTCCGACGGCAAGCTCTACAGCCAGATCAAGGACCCACGCTTCCTGGGCCGCAAGGTGATGAACGAGTTCGTGGACGCGGGCGCGCCGCCCGAGATCCTGTACCAGGCACACCCGCACATCGGCACCTTCAAGCTGGTCAAGGTGGTCGAGGCGATGCGCGAGAAGATCATCGCGCTGGGCGGCGAGATCCGCTTCCAGCAGCAGGTGGTGGGCCTCACGCTCGCCCCGGGATCGAACGGCCAGCAGCAGCTCACCGGCCTGCGTGTGCATCGGCTGGACAGCGGCGACACCGTCGACATGCCGGTGCAACGCGCCGTGCTGGCCTTGGGCCACAGCTCGCGCGACACCTTCGCTTTGCTGCACGACGCGGGCGTGTTCCTCGAAGCCAAGCCGTTCTCGGTGGGGTTTCGCATCGAGCACCCGCAGAGCGTGATCGACCGCGCGCGCTGGGGCCGCCACGCCGGCCACCCGCTGCTGGGCGCGGCCGACTACAAGCTGGTGCACCACGCGAAAAACGGCCGCGCGGTCTACAGCTTCTGCATGTGCCCGGGCGGCATGGTGGTGGCCGCCACCAGCGAGCCGGGCCGCGTGGTCACCAACGGCATGAGCCAGTATTCACGCAACGAACGCAACGCCAACGCCGGCATGGTGGTCGGCATCGACGTGGGCGATTTCCCGCAGACCTTTCCGCAAGACACGCCGCTGTGGACCGCCGCCTTCGGCGAGGCCGACGGCGCGCGCTACGCCACACAGGCCGAGGCGATGACCCAGCAAGGCCAGACGCACCCGCTGGCCGGCATCGTGCTGCAGCGCCAGCTGGAGGCGCGGGCTTTTGAACTCGGCGGTGGCAGCTACGAGGCCCCCGGCCAGCTGGTGGGCGACTTCGTGGCGCAACAACCGTCTCAGGCGCTGGGCACGGTGGCGCCGTCGTACCAACCGGGCGTGAAGCTCGGCGACCTCTCGCCCGCCCTGCCCGCCTACGCCATTGAGGCCATGCGCGAAGCCATCCCGGTGTTCGGCCGCAAGATCAAGGGCTACGACATGGCCGACGCCGTGCTCACGGGCGTGGAGACGCGCACCTCGGCGCCGCTGCGCATCACGCGCGGCGACAACCTGCAGAGCCTGAACACGCGCGGCCTGTACCCAGCCGGCGAAGGCGCGGGTTACGCGGGCGGCATTCTCTCGGCCGGGGTGGACGGTCTCAAGGTGGCCGAGGCGCTGGCCAAAGACCTGCTGGGCGGGCCGGTCACCGGCTGAAGACACAGGGCGTTACACCTGCCCCCGCAGCTTTACACAGAGTGAGGAGCGGCTTGACACAGGGTCCGCACGATGGAGGCTCCCATCCACCGAGGAGCTTTCCATGAAATCCCCTGACCGTTCTCTCCTGATCCCCGTCCTCACCGGCGTGATCGCCCTGGCCGCCGCCTCCACCGCCCAGGCGCAGGACGAACGTGGCCGTGTGCTCAGCAGCACGCCCATCGTGCAGCAGGTCGCCGTGCCGCGCGAGGTCTGCCAGAACGTGACCGTGCGCGAACCTGCCCACCGCTCGGGTGCTGGCGCCCTGCTCGGCGCGGTCGCCGGTGGCGCGGCGGGCAACGCAATTGGCGGTGGCTCTGGCCGCGCAGCCGCCACCGCCCTCGGCATCTTCGGCGGCGCCATTCTGGGCAACCACATCGAAGGCCGTGGCGAGTCCCACACCCGCACCGTGCAGGAATGCACCACGCAGAACACCTATGAAAACCGCACTGTGGCCTACAACGTGGTCTACGAATACGCGGGCCGCCAGTACAGCATGCAGACGGACCGGGCCCCCGGCCGCTACGTGCCCGTGAGCGTGCAGCCCGTGGTCGCGGCCCCGGTTCGGCCAGCCCACGGCTACTACCAGCCACAGCCCGAGCGCGACATCGTGCGCATCGGCGGCCAGCGCCCCGGCGGCTATTACCGCGACCCGGATCGCCGTTACCGTGACGACGGACAGTGGGACCGCAACTGGAGGTGAATGACACCCCCCGCGCCGCCTGACGGCGTCACCCCCCGGGGGGCTTTGCTTCCGGCCTGGCAAAGCCGGTTCCGCCGCGTTCTGGGTCGAGGCACTCACGCCGGAGCCGTAAGAAGAAATAGAAAGAGCGACCCACGGGTCGCTCTTTCTTATCGGGGAAGCATCTCCGGATGCATGAGCCCCAAATCAGGATGCGGTGGAACTGGCTTTGCCAGGCCACTCGCATCGCCCCCTGGGGGGTGACGCCGTCAGGCGGCGCGGGGGGTCACAATTTCTGGAGGGCCGCTATGCGGTCCTCCATCGGCGGGTGGGTCGAGAACAGCTTGCCCAGGTTGCCGGTGATGCCCATGGCCTGCATGGTCTTGGGCAGCTCGCCGGGGGTGAGGCCGCCCAGGCGGGCCAGCGCGTTGATCATGGGCTGCTTGCGGCCCATGAAGTTGGCGGCACCCGCGTCGGCGCGGAACTCGCGCTGGCGGCTGAACCAGGCCACGATGATGGCGGCCAGGAAGCCCAGCACGATGTCCATCACGATGGTGGTCACCATGTAGCCGATGCCCGGGCCGGAGTTGCTGTCACTGCCGCGGCGCAGGAAGCTGTCCACCGCGTAACCGATCACGCGGCTGAGGAACACCACGAAGGTGTTCATCACGCCTTGGATCAGCGTCATGGTGACCATGTCGCCGTTGGCCACGTGGGCCACCTCGTGGCCGATCACGGCCTCGACCTCATCGCGCGTCATGCCTTGCAGCAGGCCGGTGGACACCGCGACCAGGGCCGAGTTCTTGAAGGCGCCGGTGGCGAAGGCGTTGGGCGCGCCGTCGTAGATGGCCACTTCGGGCATCCCGATGCCGGCCTTCTCGGCAAACTTCTGCACGGTCTGCACGATCCAGGCCTCGTCGGCGTTCTGAGGCTGGTTGATGATGCGCGCGCCGGTGCTCATCTTGGCCATCGTCTTGCTCATCAGCAGGGAGATGATGGCGCCGCCAAAACCGATCACGAGCGAGAACCCGGCCAGGGCCGTCATGTTCAGCCCGTTGGCGGTGAGGAAACGGTCCACACCCAGGATGCGGGTGGTGACCAGCAGCACCGCCATCACGGCGAAGTTGGTCAGGACAAACAGGAAGATGCGTTTCATGAAGGCTCCGGAGGGGAAAAAGCGTTGCAGATCATAGTGAGGGCCAAGGCGCCCTTTTCAAGCCAAGGGCATTGGGACCGGGCAAACGACCCGCCGCCGGGCCGCCCCAAGGCGGATCAGCCCCAACGGGGGGCAGCGACCCGCGCAGCGGCGGAGCGTGGGGGCAACGGCCTCAGACCTGCGGCAGCAGGTAACGCCGCTCCCAGGCACTGATCTCGTTCAGGTAGTGGTCGTGCTCCAGCGCCTTGACCGCCAGGTAGCCGCGCACGAAGCGCTCACCCAGCAGGCGCGATGCGTGCTCGCTCGCTGCCATTTGTTCGTGGGCGGTGTCAAAAGTTCGGGGCAAGCCGCGCGCCTGGTCATAGCCATTGCCCTCCACCGGCGTCGTGGGAGGCCGTTGGTCTTGCATGCCCGCCAGCCCGGCCGCCAGCGTGGCGGCCAAGGCCAGGTAGGGGTTGGCGTCGGCGCCGGCCAGGCGGTTTTCCACCCGACGCGCCACGGGGGCGCTCACCGGCACGCGCAGGCCGGCGGTGCGGTTGTCGTAGCCCCACTGCACGTTGGTCGGCGCCTGGCTGCCGGCCACGTAGCGGCGGTAGCTGTTGACGGTGGGCGCGTAAATGAGCATCAGGTCCGGGGTGTAAGCCTGCAGGCCGCCGATGTAGTGAAAGAAGGCCTCGCTGGCCGAGCCGTCGGCCTGGCTGAACACGTTGCGACCCTGCGTGTCCACCACGCTCTGGTGCAGGTGCATGGAGCTGCCGGCCTGGCCGGCGATGGGTTTGGCCATGAAGACGGCGTTCAGGCCGTGCTGCAAAGCGATCTCGCGCGCCGCGGTCTTGAACAGGAAGGCCTGGTCGGCCACCGCCACCGGGTCGCCGTGTTGCAAGTTGATCTCGTACTGGTTCTCGCCCACCTCGTGCAGCCAGGTGTCGGCCCGGATGCCCAGGCCGTCGATGGCGGCGTGAAAGGCGTCCCAGAACGGCGCCAGCTCGTTGAGCGCGTTCAGGCTGAAGGCCGACTGGCCCACTTCGGGCCGACCGCCCTTGCCGGGCGGCGAGGCCAGCGGCAAGGCCGGGTCGCTCATCGCGGCGGTCAGGTAGAACTCGATCTCGGGCGCCACCACGGGCGTGAGCCCCGCTGCGGCATAGCGCGCCACCACGTTCTTCAGCACCGAACGCGGCGCGAACTCACACAGGCTGCCGTCCATCTCAAACGCGTCGTGCACCGCCAGGTAGCGCGGCACGCTGGCCCAGGGCGAGCGCTTGAGCGTGTTGAGATCGGGCACGAGGCGCACGTCCGGGTCGCTGTCCGGGAAGATCGGGTCGTAGCTGTATTCGCCTGTCACGCACTGCATGGGAATCGCCTGGCAGATGCGCAGCTCGCTGCCGGCGGCGAAGCTGGTGGCGGGCATGAGCTTGCCGCGCGGGTAGCCGGTGACGTCGGCGAACAGGCACTCCACATCACGCACGCCGGTCTCGCGGAAGTGCGCGGCGAGCGCGGCGCGGTCCGCGTCCTGCGTCAGGTTGAGGTGGAACCACGAGGGCGAAACGGGCAAGGTCATGGGGATTCCAGAAAAACAAATGGCGCGTCATTCACGACGGCGCCGCGCCTCATGCGGGCATGCGTTTGGGGCGAAACACCCCGGCATCGGCATAGTAAGCGGGGTCTTCATTGGCGGGCCACCAGCCTGGAACACCCAGCACCGGCAGCGGCGTGAAGGGTTTGCTGGCCAGCTCGGCGGCGGTCAGGCGCTTGGCCAGCCAGACGTCCCAGGCGGCCAGGTCATCCCCCAAGGCCGGCGGCACCGGCTCGCGGTACACATGGCCAGTGATGGACTTGTAGGGTGCCACCAATTTTTCGGTCAGTGCGTGGCCAAACAACACCAGCCGCGCCTGTGCCCACAAAGGTCGCAGCGCCACGAAAAGCTGGGTCCATTCGCGCGCGATCAGCGCGTCCCACAGTTCTTCGGGTGCCTGCAGCAGCACCGCGTTTTCGTCAAACAGCGTGATCGCGTCGCGCACGGGCCCACGCACCTGACCCACGCCGGCGGTCTGGATCTCGGCGGCCTGCAGGCGGTTGAGCAGGCGCTTGGTGGCGGGGAAACGCATCCAGACCAGACCGTTGAAGAAGTCGTGCAGACCTTCGCGGGTGGGCACTTGGCCGGTGTCAAAGATGAACTGCTCGTAGGCGATGCCCTCGGGCAGCTCGGTTTGCGGCATGAAGCCGGGGCCAGCGGGGCCGATGCGCTCCGTCAGCGCTTGTGCCAGCGGAACGCCGGTGTCACAGGCCGCGCGCACCGCCGCGCCGTCCAAGGCAAACGGCGCGTTCCATGGCCGCGTCCAATCGGGCGACGGCCAGGTCTGCGCCGCCTCGGCGAACGCGCACATGTGGGTCAGTCCACCAGCTTCCAGGGCAATGCCTCGCCCGAGCGCAGCGGCTTGAGCTCGGCTTCGCCGAAGGCAAAGCTCACCGGCGGCGTCCAGCTTTCGCGCTTCAGGGTGATGGTGCCGGTGTTGCGCGGCAGGCCGTAGAAGGCCGGGCCGTTGAAGCTGGCGAAACCTTCCAGCTTGTCGAGCGCACCCGCCGCGTCAAACGCTTCGGCGTACATCTCGATCGCGGCATGCGCGGTGTAGCAGCCGGCGCAGCCGGTGGCGTGTTCCTTCAGCTGGGCCGGGTGCGGCGCGCTGTCGGTGCCGAGGAAGAACTTCGCATTCCCGCCCGTGGCCGCGGCCACCAGGGCCTGGCGGTGGGTTTCGCGCTTCAAGACCGGCAGGCAGTAGTAATGCGGGCGGATGCCGCCGGTGAAGAGGGCGTTGCGGTTGTAGAGCAGATGGTGCGCGGTAATGGTGGCGCCCAGGTACTTGTCGGCCTCGGCCACGTATTGGGCAGCCTCTTTCGTGGTGATGTGCTCCATCACGATCTTGAGTTCGGGGAAGTCGCGGCGCAGCGGCTGCAGTTGCTGCTCAATGAACACGGCCTCGCGATCAAACAGGTCGATGTCGGGGCTGGTCACTTCGCCGTGCACCAGCAGCAGCAGGCCGGCCTTCTGCATCGCCTCCAGCGTCTGGTAAGTCTTGCGCAGGTCGGTCACGCCGGCGTCGCTGTTGGTGGTGGCACCGGCCGGGTAGAGCTTGACCGCGACCACACCGGCATCCCTGGCGCGCGCGATCTCCTCGGCCGGCAGGTTGTCGGTGAGGTACAGCGTCATCAGCGGCTCGAAGCTCACGCCCGCGGGCACGGCGGCGCGGATGCGCTCGGCGTAGGCCAAGGCCTGGGCCGCGGTGGTCACCGGCGGCTTGAGGTTGGGCATGATGATCGCGCGGCCGAACTGGGCCGCCGTGTGCGGCACCACGGTGCGCAGGGCCTCGCCGTCGCGCACGTGCAAGTGCCAGTCGTCGGGGCGGGTGATCGTGAGGGTCTGGGGGGCTGGAGCAGTCATCCCCGGATTGTCTCAAATGGCCAGGTCAGGCCTTGGCCGCAGCGGCCAGGTGTTTTTCCAGGTCTTCCCAGAACACATCCACCGTGCCCTTGGCCTTGCGCGTGCCGGGCCGCTCGCGGTAGATGCGGATGTCCAGCGAGGTGTCCAGCCCCTGCCCGGCGCTCACCAGGCGTTTGCCGCGCAGCTCGCGCCGCACGGCGCTGGCGGGCAGGAAGGCGATGCCGTGGCCTTCCAGCGCCATGGCTTTCAGGCCCTCGGACATGTCGGTCTCGTAGATGCGGTCGAGGTGCACCGGCGCCGGGCTTTGCTTGAGCACTTGCTCCACCGCGCGACCCATGTAGGCGCCGGGTGCGTAGGCCAGATACGGCAAGGGGTGGGCCACGGTGCCGGGCAGCGTGAACAGGGGCTCGCCCTGCTCGTTGGGCTTCACAAAAGGCGACAGCGTCTCGCGCCCCAGCGGCAGCATCTCGTAGCGCGCGGCGTCGAGCTGAATGGGCTGCGAGGTGTGGTGGTAGGCGATCAGCAGGTCGCAACTGCCCTCCACCAGGCGCATCACCGCGTCGTGCACGTTCATCGCGATCAGGCGGCTCTTGATCGGGCCGCAGCTCTCGCGCAGGCCCGAGAGCCAGGACGGGAAAAACGTGAAGGCCAGCGTGTGCGGCACGGCGAACTCGATCACGTCCTGCGCCGCGGCGGTGTGGGCGCGCAGCATGGCGCGCGTGCTCTGCAGGGCCTGCAGCATCTCGATCGACTGGTCGTACAACGTCTGGCCGGCCGGGGTGAGCCGGGTGGGGTACGAGGACCGGTCCACCAGGTCGGTGCCAGCCCAGGCTTCGAGCGACTGGATGCGGCGCGAGAACGCGGGTTGCGTGACATGGCGCAGCTGCGCCGAACGGCTGAAGCTGCGCGTTTCAGCCAGGCTCACAAAATCTTCCAGCCACTTGGTTTCCATGGCCGCGGATTATGCGCGCCGGTCATCACCCGGGAATCGGTGCTTTTTTGACGCTTAGCGGCCACATGCTTCCGTTACGATAGCAAAAACCTAGGGTTAACCCTTAATTCTCATCCCATGACACAGAACCCGCCCGCCGTCTTCCCGTCCCGCATCGCCCACGCCGGCCTGCGCCAGAAAATCATGTCGGCCGAAGCGGCCGCGGCCCTCATCGAAAACGGCGACCACGTGGGCATGAGTGGCTTCACCGGCGCCGGCTATCCCAAGGCCATTCCGCTCGCGCTGGCCAAGCACATCCAGGCGCACCACGACGCTGGCAAAGAATTCCGCATCGGCGTCTGGACCGGCGCCTCCACCGCCCCCGAGCTCGACGGCGCGCTCGCCAAGGTCGGCGGCATGGACATGCGCCTGCCCTACCAGTCCGACCCGACCTGCCGCGCGCGCATCAACGACGGCGAGATGGCCTACATCGACATCCACCTCTCGCACGTGGCGCAATACGTGTGGTTCGGCTTCCTGGGCAAACTGAATGTGGCGGTGATCGAGGTCGCCGGCATCCTGGAAGACGGCCGCCTGATCCCGGCCACCTCGGTGGGCAACAACAAGACCTGGCTGGACCAGGCCGACAAGGTGATCCTGGAGGTCAACCACGGCCACAGCCTGGGGCTGGAGGGCATGCACGACATCTACTACGGCACCGAGCGCCCGCCGCACCGCAAACCGATCCCGATGACGCACGCCGGCGACCGCATCGGCGAGCCTTACCTGCGTTGCGACCCGGCCAAGGTGATCGCCATCGTCGAGACCCACCTGCCCGACCGCGACACCCGCTTCTCGGCACCCGACGAAGCGTCGAAACGCATCGCCGGTCACCTGATGGCCTTCCTTCAAGACGAAGTGAAACAAGGCCGCCTGCCGCCCGAGCTGCTGCCGCTGCAGTCGGGCGTGGGCAACATCGCCAACGCCGTGATGGAAAGCCTGAACGATGGCCCGTTCAACGATCTGCAGGGTTACACCGAGGTGCTGCAGGACGGCATGCTCGCCATGCTCAAGTCCGGCAAGATGGCCATGGCCTCGTCCACCGCACTCTCGTTTTCGGCGCCGGTGATGCAAGAGTTTCTCGCCAACCTGGATTTCTACCGCGAGCGCATCGTGCTGCGGCCACAGGAGATCAGCAACCACCCCGAGGTGATCCGCCGCATCGGCATCATTGCCATGAACGGCATGATCGAAGCCGACCTGTATGGCAACGTGAACTCCACGCATGTGATGGGCACGCGCATCATGAACGGCATCGGTGGCTCGGGCGACTTCGCACGCAATGCCTACCTCTCGGTCTTCATGACGCCGTCCACCGCCAAGGGCGGCAGCATCAGTTGCATCGTGCCCATGGTCAGCCACGTGGACCACACCGAACACGACGTGCAGATCGTCGTGACCGAACAAGGCCTGGCCGACCTGCGAGGCCTGTCGCCGCGCCAGCGCTCGCGCCTGATCATCGAACGCTGCGCCCACCCGGACTTCAAGCCCGCCCTGCTCGACTACGTGGAACGCAGCGAAGCCAACGCCCGCGCGGGGCACGGCGGCATGCACACACCGCACCTGCTGGACGAGGCGCTGTCGTGGCACAGCCGGTATGAGCGGACGGGCAGCATGAAGTCTTAGTCGGCGCCCGACTGCTGCAGCGCCCACATCCCCGCGTACACCCCACCCGACGACACGAGCTGCGCGTGCGTCCCCCGCTCCACGATCTCGCCATTGACGAGCACCAGGATTTCGTGCGCATCCACCACGGTGGACAAGCGGTGCGCAATCACCAGCGAGGTCTTGTTCCGTGCCGCGCTCTTCAGCTCCGCCTGAATCGCCCGTTCGTTCGCTGAGTCGAGCGCAGAGGTTGCCTCGTCGAAGATCACGATGGGGGGGTTCTTCAGTAGCGTGCGTGCAATTGCCACCCGCTGCTTCTCGCCGCCCGACAGCTTCAGGCCGCGCTCGCCCACCGTGGTGGCGTAACCCAGCGGCAGCTTTTCGATGAAGCCGTGGATGTGCGCCGCCTGCGCCGCCGCCACCGCGGCGTCATGTCCCGCCTCAGGGCGACCGTAGAGGATGTTGTATTCGATGGTGTCGTTGAACAGCACCGTGTCCTGCGGCACGATGCCGATGGCCCGGCGCACGCTGGACTGCGTCACTTCGCGAATGTCCTGGCCGTTGATGGTGATGCGGCCACCGCCGTGCGGACCCGTGTCATCGTGGTTCGTCACGTCGTAGAAGCGGTACAGCAAACGGGCCAGCGTGCTCTTGCCCGAGCCCGACGGCCCGACCACCGCCACCGTCTTGCCGGCGGGAATGTGAAAGCTGATGCCGTGCAGGATCTCGCGCGCCGGCTCGTACGAGAAGCGCACATTCTCGAACTGCACCGCCGGCGGGCCGTCGAGCACCAGGTCCTGCGCACCCGGCTGGTCGGCGATCTCGCGCTCCTTCTCCAGCAGCACGAACATCTTGTCCAGGTCGGTCAGGCTCTGCTTGATCTCGCGGTAGAGCACGCCCAGAAAACCCAGCGGGATGTAGAGCTGGATCATGAAGGCGTTGACCATCACCAGGTCGCCCAGCGTCATGTGCCCCTGCGCCACGCCCTGCGTGGCGCGGTAGAGCATCAGCACCAGCGCCACCGCAATCACCAGTTGCTGCCCGGTGTTGAGCACCGAGAGCGTGGTCTGGCTCTTGATGCGCGCGCGGCGCAACTTCTCCAGCCCCTCGTCGTAGCGCCGCGCTTCGAACAGTTCGTTGTTGAAGTACTTGACGGTCTCGTAGTTCAACAACGAGTCGATGGCGCGCGTCTGGCTCACCGACTCCAGCTCGTTCATCTGGCGGCGAAAGGTGGTGCGCCACTCGGTCACCATCACCGTGAACGTGATGTAGAGCACCAGCGCCACCAGCGTGATCCACACGTAGCCCATGTCGAACTTGGTGCCCAGCAGCGTGAGCACCATGATCACTTCGATCAGCGTCGGGAAGATGCTGTAGAGCGAATACGAGATGAGCGACTGCACACCGCGCGTGCCGCGCTCGATGTCGCGCGTCATGCCGCCGGTCTGGCGCTCCAGGTGAAAACGCAGGCTGAGCGCGTGCAGGTGGCCGAACACCTGCAGCGCGATGCTGCGCGTGGCGCCTTCGGTGGCTTTGGCAAACACCAGTTCGCGCAGCTCGGTGAACACGCTGGTGGACAGGCGCAGCAGGCCGTAGGCCAGCAGCAGGCCCAGCGGCACCACCAGCATCGCCTCGACGCTGCCGGGTTGTATCGTCATCGCGTCCACCAGCTCCTTGAGCAAGAGCGGCACGCCCACGTTGGCCATCTTGGCCCCCACCATGAAGGCCAGCGCGAAGCCCACGCGCCATTTGTATTGCCACAGGTAGGGGAACAGGCGCTGCAGCGTGGCCCAATCGGAGCGGCGCTGCGCCGGCCCGACAGCGGTGTCGGGCCCGGCGGGCAGGGGCATGGAAACGCGGGACGAAGAAGAAGGACGCATGCGGGACAATGGGGAGATCGTTATTCAGAGATTGTGCCCATGTCCACCGAATCAAGCCCCCGCCCGCAAACCGCCTTGCCGCAAGACCGCGAATTGGTGCTCAAGGTCATTCCCATGCCGGCCGACACCAACGGCAACGGCGACATCTTCGGCGGCTGGGTCATGGCCCAGGTCGACCTGGCGGGCTCTGTGCTGCCGGCGCGCTATGTGCGTGGGCGCATGGCCACGGTGGCCGTCAACCAGTTCATCTTCAAGCAGCCGGTGCGCGTGGGCGACATCCTGAGCTTCTTCTCGCACGTCACCCGCGTGGGCAACACATCGATCACGGTGCAGGTCGAGGTGTTCGCCGAGCGATTCTCGGCCCAGGGCCAGTACGTGAAAGTGACCGAGGCCAGCCTCACCTATGTGGCGATCGACATGGACGGCAAACCACGGCCGATTCCGAAGGACGGGCTGAGCATTCCGGGTCTGGTGGGCTGAGTCGGCTCAACCCCGCCAGCGCGAACGCCAGGTGCCGTAAATCCGGCGCGCCAGCGCTTCGCTGCCCGCCTGGTTGCGGGCCGTGGCGGCCTGCATGCCGGCCGGGTCCTGCACGCTGTCTCGGTGCAGCAGCACCTGCACCGGATAGACGTGGCCCGGGTACGCCAGCCAGTCGGTGATCTTGGCCGGCGTGATCTCGATGTGGAACTGCATCGCCAAGTGCTGCCGCAGCGCGAAGGCCTGGTGGGCGCAGGCCGGTGAGCTGGCGAGCAGCTCGGCACCGGGTGGCAGTGCCACGAAGCCGTCGTGGTGCCACTGGTAGACCACGGCATCCGGCGCGTCGCCCAGCCAGGTGCGGGCCGCTTCGCTGCCGTTGTGGGTGATCGCATGCCAGCCGATTTCGGGCTTCGCCAGCGTCTCGACACGCCCGCCGAAGGCGCGCGCCATGAGCTGGCCGCCCAGGCAGTGGCCCAGCACCGGGATGCCCAGCGCGTCGGCCTCGCGGATCAATGCTTCAGCCTGGCGCAGCGAGGGGCGGTCATCGTTGGCGCTCCAGGCGCCACCCAACACCGCCAGGCCTAGCAAACCCTGCACCGACGCGGGGTAGGCATCGCCGGCTTCGGTGCACCGCACCTGCCAACGCACCCCTTGCTCGTCGAGCCACTGCCCGAGGTAGCCCGGGCCGTCTTCGTTCAGGTGTTGCAGCACGAGCACCTGGGTGCTGTCGGTCGGGGGAGCGTTCATGGCCCCGATGATGGGCTGGAGGGCGTCCGCGTGGGGGACCAATCGTGCGCGGTTGGCGGGAGCCGCCACCGCAGCAGGACCGTCAGAATTTGCCGTGGCGGCCCTGGCCTTGCGCGAAGCGGGTGGCGCCCTCCAGCGCGTCGGGAATGCGAGCCCGTCCGCGCTGCCACTCCTGCTGCAGGGCTTCGCCCAGCGACAGATCCCATTGCGCGCAGGCGCTCCTGCGGTCGGCGCGCATCGTGGCCTGCGGGAAGGCCGCGAGCTGTTGCGCGAGGGCGATGGCCGCTTCGCGCGCCGTGCCGATCGGCACCACTCGGTTGGCCAGGCCCATCTGCAGCGCTTCGGTGGCCTCGACCTTTCGGCCAGTGAGGATGAGGTCCATCGCGTGGCCCATGCCGATCAGGCGCGGCAAGCGCACGGTGCCGCCGTCGATCAGCGGCACGCCGAAGCGCCGGCAGTAGACACCGAAGTAGGCATCGGCCTCCATCACGCGCAGGTCGCACCAGAGCGCGAGTTCCATGCCGCCGGCCACGGCCGCGCCGCTGACCGCCGCAATGACCGGCTTGGACAGGCGCAGGCGCGATGGGCCCATGGGGCCGGGGGCGCGTGGGTCTTGCGGGTTGAAGTCCAACTGGTCCAGGCCGCCGGCTTCGCCCGACGCTGCCAGCCGCGCACCGTGTTGCAGGTCCCAGCCGGCGCAGAAATGGCCGTGAGCGCCGTGGAACACCGCGACCTTCGCGGCCGGGTCGTCTTCGAACGCCAGGAAGGCTGCGTGCAGGGCCTGTGCGGTAGCACTGTCGACGGCGTTGCGGACCTCGGGGCGGTTCAGGGTGACGATCCAGAGGTCGCCTTGTGTTTCGGTCGTGACGGGGGATGGGTTCATCTCGTTCTTTCCTGTGGATGGGCGGGCCGGCCCTCACCCCTGCCCTCTCCCAGAGGGAGAGGGAGCAAGTCACGCGTTCGCTTCATGGGCTTTTCTCGGGGCGAAGGGCTTCAACGCCCTCTCCCGCGGGGAGAGGGTTGGGGTGAGGGCTCTCGTCATGCCTGGCCATCGCCCCACCAGCCCACACGCGGGCTGTCCAACGCTTCGGCCAGCTCGGCTTCCGTCACTTCGATCTCCATTCGAAGCAGCGCCCCGGCCATGGCCTTGCCCAGGTTGTCGAGCCTCAGGTTGCGCGCACCGCCGCCTTGCAGCGCGCCCTTGAGCACGAACTTGAGAGCGAGGATGTTCGGCAGCGCCCAGGCGTCCACCTCGCCCGGCAGCCAGGGCGCGAAGTGCGCGCGCGCGCGCTCGGCTGTGACCTCGCGCGCCAGCAGCCGGTAGCCCGCGGCGTTCCAGGCGAAGAGCCCGAAGTCCACCCAGTCGGCCTTGTCGCCGCTGCGCGCGTGCGCGATGCGCACGAGGGGGATGTGCACGGTGCTCATTTCGCGCTCTCCAACAGTTCGACCCGCACACTCGGCTCCACCATCGCACGCGGGATCAGCGTGGGCCAGATGCCCAGCAGCTCGCTGGTGTTGTGCAGCCCCGTGAAGCCGCAGGTGTAGGCCGGGCCGCTCAGGCCGATCCACGGGAACAGGCGGCCGAAGCCGTCGGCGGCGGTCTTGCTCTGCGTGCGAAGCACCAGCCGGGTCCAGATCTCGTTCATGCCGTTCAGGGTTGCGGGGTCGGGCAGCGGCGCCAGCGGACCGTGCGCGGAGTTCAGCCCCGGGTGCTCCACGAACAGCTCGTCGTGCGGGATGTGTTTGTCGGCCAGTTGGCAACGGATGGTGTCCACGGCCGCTTGCGCCTTGTCCCAGGCATCGGGCCACGAGAAGCCCCAGGTGACCTCGGCTTTGAAACCGTCGCGGTACCCGGCCACCACCTTGAGCTGCTCGCCCGGCGCCGTGCCACGCGCGCCGGTGACGCGCACGCGGTCATGGCCCTCGTCGTGCAGCGTGATGCCGCCCATGTCGAGCACCACGTCGGGCGAGTGGTAGGCGAGCGGGTTGTGCACCTCGTAGAGCAGCTGCTGGCGCACGGTGTCGAAGTTGATGCGCCCGCCCGTGCCGGGGGCCTTGGTGATGAGCGCGGTGCCGTCCTCCCACACCTCGGCTATTGGGTAGCCGATGTGGGCCAGATCGGGAATGTCTTTCCACGCGCCCTGGCTGCCAAAGTTGCCGCCGCTGCCCTGGCCCGAACACTCCAGCAGATGCCCCACCGTGAGGCCTTGCGCAAGGCGGTTCAGGTCTTGTGAGGAGGTGGCGCCGCCCAGCGTCCAGCCCAGGCTGTGCACCAGCGGCCCGAGGAAGAGCGCGGCGTCGGCCACGCGGCCGGTGATCACGATGTCCGCTCCCGCGTCCAGCGCCTGCACGATGGGCGCTGCGCCGAGGTAGGCGTTGCCGAACACCAGCCGCTCGCGCACGCCAGCCACCGGGTCGCCGGTGAACAGATGCGCCAGTTCGCCCGAAGGCGCCGAATCGTCCAACAGCCGAGGCAACACGTCGTCGCCGCTCACCACCGCCATGCGTGCGGCCCAGCCTTTGGCGGTGAACGCGGCCAGCACCGCCTGCGCCGCACCCATGGGGTTCAAGCCGCCCGCGTTGCAGACGAAGCGCACACCGCGCTCGCGCATCAACGGCCACAGTCGCAGCAGCATGGGCACCACGTCGCGTGCGTAGCCCAGCGTGGGGTCGCGCTGGCGGTCTTTTTGCAGGATGGCGAGCGTGAGTTCGGCCAGGTGATCGCTGGCAATGAACTGCACTCCGCCGCGCTCGATGCTGGCGACCACCGGTTTCCAGTTGTCGCCGTAAAAGCCGAGGCCGGCGCCGATGCGGATGGACTTCATGAGGTGTTTCCCGAAGCAGATGGTGCAGCATACGGGTTTGCAACATTTATACCAAGCGTTTGATTTGTAAAAATAAAACATACTGGCGCATCGGCGACTTTCCATCGGGTCAACCCTAGCGCCGGTCTGGGGCAAGACAGCTATAAACCTCGCACAACGTCAGCGCGGCGTGCCACAGAACTTGCAGCAGCGACCTCAGCCCAGACCACCCGAACAACAGGAGACAAGCGCGTGCAATTGCTGCAACTGCTCATCAGCGGCGTGGCCCAGGGGTGCATCTACGGCCTCATCGCCTTGGGCTTCGTGCTGATCTACAAAGCCACCGAAACGGTGAGCTTCGCCCAGGGCGACCTGATGATGGTCGGCGCCTTCGGCGGCCTGGCTACCATGACGGCGCTGGGGTTTCCGTTCTGGCTCGCGGTGCCGGCGGCCATCGTCTCCATGGGCCTGTTTGGCGTGGTGCTGGAGCGTTTGGTGATCCGCCCCATCCTGGGCCAGCCCGCGTTTTCCATCGTCATGCTGACCATCGGTGTCGGCTACGTGCTGCGCGGCCTGATCACCATGATCCCCAACATCGGCACCGACACCCACACCCTGCCCGTGCCCTACGCGGGCGAGTTGCTGCGCCTGGGCACGCTGGTCGTGTCGGCCGAGCAAATCGTGGTGATCGGCGTCACCGGCCTGTTGTGCGCCGGGCTGTTTGCGATGTTCCGCTACTCCAAGCTGGGCGTGGCCATGCAGGCCTCGTCGCAGAACCAGCTCGCGGCCTACTACATGGGCATCCCGGTCAAGCGGCTCAACGGCCTGGTCTGGGGCCTGGCCGCGGGAGTGGCCGCCGTGGCCGGCCTGCTGCTCGCGCCCATCACCTTCGTGCACGCCAACATGGGCTTCATTGGCCTGAAGGCCTTCCCGGCCGCCGTGGTCGGCGGCTTCGGCAGCCTGCCCGGCGCCATCGTGGGCGGCCTGATCATCGGCCTCGTCGAATCGTTCTCGGGCTTCTATTTGCCCGAAGGCTTCAAGGACATCGCGCCCTACATCGTGGTGCTGCTGATGCTGGTGCTGAAGCCGAACGGGTTGTTCGGCGAAAAGCTCCGCAAGAAGGTCTGAACACATGCGCTTCATTTTCAAGACCGACTACAACCAGGACATCCAGCTCACCAAACACGGCGGGCACGTGTTCTGGTACAGCCTGCTGGGCCTGTTCCTGCTGACCGCGCCCTGGGTGATCGAGGAGTACTGGCTGGCGCAGCTCACCTTCGTGCTGATCTACGCCGTGGTGGGCCTGGGGCTGATGCTGCTGGCGGGCTTCACGGGGCTGTTCTCGCTCGGCCACGCGGCCTTCCTCGGCGTGGGCGCCTACACCGAAACGGTGATGGTCAACGCCGGTGTGCCCTTCCCCATCGCCATGGCCAGTGCCGGCCTGCTGGCTGCGGCCGTGGGCATGGTGGTGGGCCTGCCGGCGCTGCGCGTGAAGGGCATCTACCTCGGCATGGCCACGCTGGCCTTCGGCTTCATCGTCGAAGAAGGCCTGGCGCGCTGGGAGAGCGTGACCGGCGGCAACTCGGGGCTCTCGGTGAACCCGCCGGCCATGTTCGGCTGGGAACTGGAGTCCACCAACGAGTTCTACTTCTTGTGCCTGGTGGTCACCGTGCTCGCCACACTCGCCATCGTCAACCTCATGCGCTCCAGCACAGGCCGCGCGTTTGTGGCGATCCGCGACTCGGAGATTTCCGCGCAGAGCATGGGCATCCACCTCGCGCGCTACAAGACCATGAGCTTCGCGCTCTCGTCAGCGCTGGCCGGCATCGGCGGCGCGCTGTACGCGCACAAGATCCAGTTTCTTTCGCCCGAGCAGTTCAGCATCATCCAGTCCATCGACCTGCTGCTCATGGTGGTGATCGGCGGCCTGGGCTCGATCCACGGCGCCTTCCTCGGCGCGATCTTCCTGATCGTGATGCCGCAGCTGATCGCGCTGGGCAAGGACCACCTGCCCGAAGCCATCGGCCAGTCCACCGGCCTGCAAGGCACGGTGTATGGCCTGGTGCTGATCGCCTTTGTGTTGTTTGAGCCCATGGGCCTGTACGGCCGCTGGCTCAAGGTCCGCACCTGGTTCCAGCTGTTCCCGTTCTACCGCAAGGGTTTGTTCAAGCGGCAGAAGAGCTTCCAGAAATCCGACCGATTGAAGTGATGCCATGAACGACGACATCCTCCTTTCTGCCCAGAACCTCAGCGTGCGCTTCGGCGGCGTGCTCGCGGTCAACAACGTGAGCTTCGACGTGAAGAAGGGCGAGGTGTTCACGCTGATCGGCCCCAACGGCGCGGGCAAGACGACCGTGTTCAACCTCATCAGCCGCATCTACACGCCGACCTCCGGCCAGATCGATTACGCGGGGCCGAGCGGCACGCTGCGGCTCACCGAGCAGCCGCCACACAAGATCGCGGGCCTGGGCATCGCGCGCACCTTTCAGAACATTGAGCTGTTCGAGCATGCAACGGTTCTGCAGAACCTGCTCATCGGCCGCCACACGCACCGCCGCACCGGCTTGTGGAGCGAGATCTTCTTCAGCGGCAAGACCCGCGCCGCCGAGGTTGAGGCGCGTGAAAAGGTGGAGCAGGTGATCGACTTTCTGAACCTGCAGCACCACCGCGAATCCATGATCGCCGGCCTGCCCTACGGCGTGCGCAAGGTGGTGGAACTGGCGCGCGCGCTGTGCACCGAGCCCAAGCTGCTGCTGCTCGACGAACCGTCTTCGGGTCTGAACGTGGAAGAAACCGAAGACATGGCGTTCTGGATCGCCGACATCAAGAACGAACTTGGCATCACGGTGCTGATGGTCGAGCACGACATGACGCTCGTGTCCAAGGTGTCCGACCGCGTGCTCGCCATGAGCATGGGCGCCGAGCTGGCCACCGGCACACCGGCCGAGGTGCAGCGCGACCCGGGCGTGATCGAGGCCTACCTCGGCTCGGTGGACGACGTGTCCAGCTTGCGTCGCGAGAACCATGTGGGAGCGTCCACATGACGGCGCCGGTCACCGACAACGCGGTGCTCAAGCTGCTCAACGTCGAGAGCGCCTACGGCCCCATCAAAGCCATCCGTGGCGTGAGCCTGCAGGTGCGGCGCGGCGAGATCGCCACCGTGCTGGGCAGCAACGGCGCGGGCAAGACGACCATCCTCAAGACCATCAGCGGCATCATCGACCCGCGCAAAGGCAGCATCGAGTTCAAGGGCAGCAACATCACCGCGCAAGACCCGGCGCACATCGTGCAGCAGGGCCTGATGCACGTGCCCGAAGGGCGCGAGGTGTTCCCGCTGCTCTCGGTGCGCGACAACCTGCTCATGGGCGCCTACACCCGCAAGGACCGCGATGGCGTGGCGCGCGACATGGAGGTGGTCTTCAACTACTTCCCCATCCTGCGCGAGCGCGCCGCACAAGACGCCGGCCTGCTCTCGGGAGGCCAGCAGCAGATGCTCGCGATCAGCCGCGCGCTGATGGCCAACCCCGACCTGATCCTGCTCGACGAACCCAGCCTGGGCCTCTCGCCGAAGCTGACCAAAGAGATTTTCGAGATCGTGGTGCGCATCAACCGCGAGCGCGGCACCACCATCCTGCTCGTCGAGCAGAACGCCAACATGGCGCTCAACGCGTCGGACTACGGCTACGTGCTGGAGAACGGCCGCATCGTGATGGAAGACACCTGCGCCCGCCTGCGCGAGAAGGACGACATCAAGGAGTTCTACCTCGGCATGAAGGCAGAAGGCGTGCGGGCAGACCGGCGCTGGAAGAAGAAGAAAAATTGGAGATGAACAGATGAACGCAGCGCAGAGCCGCCTCAAGCAAGTTCGCGCCCCCTTGGGGGGCAGCGATGCCCACGCAGTGGCGAGCGTGGGGGCCCTATGACATACCTCTGGGATCTGTCCGCCATCCAGCCCGAAAACAAGATCGTCGTCCCCGGCGACACCATGACCGCGATCTTCTGGAACGCGGCCAAACAGCGCGGCCCCAACATCTGGATGCGGCAGAAGGACTTCGGCATCTGGCGCAGCTGGACATGGAACCAGACGGCAGAGGCGGTGAGCGAGATCGGCCACGGCCTGATCGCGCTGGGCTTCGGCGAACGCGAGACCGCGTCCATCCTCTCCAACACCACGGTGGAGTGGGTGCTGTGTGATCTGGCGGTGCTCAGCGCCAACGGCGTGTCCAACGGCATCTACCCGACCGACGCGGCCGAGCAGGTGGAGTACCTGTGCCTGGACTCGGGCACCACCATGCTCTTCGTGGAAGACGACGAGCAGCTCGACAAGGCGCTGGAGGTGCGCGACAAGCTGCCGAAGCTGAAGAAAATCATCGTCGACGACATGGACGGTCTGCGCGACCTGAACGACCCGCAGGTGATCAGCCTGGCCGCCCTGCGCGAGCTCGGCCGCGAGCACCTGCGCCTGCACCCCGAGGCACTGAACCAGCGCATCGCCGCCAACCAGCCCGACGACCTGGCCATCCTCGTCTACACCTCAGGCACCACCGGCCGGCCCAAGGGCGCCATGCACAGCCACCGTGGCCTGGTCCATGCCGTGCGGGGCTACAACACCCTGATCGCGCGCCACGAAAGCGACGAGTGCATGTGTTTTCTGCCGCTGTGCCACATCGCAGAGCGCCTGGGCGGCGAGTACTTCTCGCTCTACACCGGCGGCAAGCTCAACTTCGTCGAGAACCCCGAGACCGTGCCCGAGAACGTGCGCGAGATCGCGCCCACCGTGTTCACCGCCGTGCCCCGCGTGTGGGAGAAGTTTTATTCGGGCGTGATGATCACCTTGAAGGAGGCCAGCCAACTTCAACAGGCCGCCTACGCCTGGGCCATTGGCGTGGGCCAGCGCGTGGCCGAGCACGTGCTCAAGGGCGAGCCGGTGCCCGGTGGCCTGAAGCTGCAGTTCCGCGCCGCGCGCCTGCTGGTGCTGGACAACGTGCGCAAGCTCATCGGCATCCACCGCGCGCGCTTTCTCGTCACCGGTGCAGCGCCGATCTCGCCCGAGCTGGTGCGCTGGTACCTCGCGCTGGGCGTGCCCATGCTGGAGGTGTGGGGCATGACAGAGACCTGCGGCGCGGCCACCGGCGTGCCAGCGAACCGCATGAAGCCCGGCAGCATCGGCCCGGCGGCCAGCTTCAACGAAGTGCGGCTCGACCCAGCAACCAGCGAAATCCTGGTGCGTGGCACCAACGTGTTCATGGGCTACCTGAACCAGCCCGAGAAAACCGCCGAGACGATTGACGCCGACGGCTGGCTGCACACGGGCGACGTGGGCGTGGTGGATGAGGAAGGGTTTTTCCGCATCACCGACCGCATGAAAGACATCATCATCACCGCAGGGGGCAAGAACATCACGCCCAGCGAACTGGAGAACGAACTGAAGTTCTCGCCCTACGTGACCGACGCCGTGGTGATCGGCGACAAGAAGCCCTACCTCACCGTGATCATCATGATCGACCAGGACAACGTGGAGAAGTTTGCGCAGGACGCCGACGTGCCGTTCTCGAACTACGCCAGCCTGACCCGCGCGCCCGAGGTGCAGGCGTTGATCCAGACCGAGATCGACCGCGTGAACAAGAAGTTTGCCCGCGTGGAACAGATCAAAAAATTCTTCCTGCTCGACACCCAGCTCAGCGCCGAAGACGAAGAACTCACGCCCACGATGAAGCTCAAGCGCAAGCTGGTGCAGCAGAAATACGCGGCCCAGATCGACGCGATGTACCGCTGAACATCCACCCCTTTACCGACCCGTTTCAACCCAAGGAGACCAGCCATATGAACAAAAAATTCCCCCTGATCGGTGCCGCCCTGCTGCTGGCCACCAGCGGCGTGTGGGCGCAGTCACAAGGTGTGAGCAAAGACGAGATCGTGCTCGGCTCCATCCAGGATTTGTCGGGCCCGCTGGCCGGCTTCGGCAAGCAGATCCGCCTGGGCATGAACCTGCGCGTGGACGAGGTCAACGAGCAAGGCGGCATCAACGGTCGCAAGCTCAAGCTGCTGGTCGAAGACTCGGGCTACGACCCCAAACGCGCCGTGCTCGCCGCGCAGAAGCTGGTGAATCAAGACAAGATTTTTGCCATGGTCGGCCACCTCGGCACGGCGCAGAACATGGCCGCCATGCCCGTGCAGTTCCAGAAGAACGTGGTCAACTTCTTCCCGGTGACGGCCGCGCGCGAAATGTACGAGCCCTTCCACAAGCTCAAGTACAGCTTCGCCGCCACCTACTTTGACCAGATGCGCATGGCCCTGCCCAAGCTGGTGAAAGAAAAAGGCGCCAAGAAGGTCTGCACCATGTACCAGGACGACGAGTTCGGCCTGGAGGTGGTGCGCGGCGCCAAGGAAGGCCTGAAGACCATCGGCATGGAAATGGCCGAAGAAACCAGCTTCAAGCGCGGCGCCACCGACTTCGCCTCGCAGATGCAAAAGCTCGCTTCGTCGCAGTGCGACTTCGTCGTGCTCGGCACCATCATCCGCGAGACGATTGGCGGCATCGCCACCGCGCGCAAGCTCGGCTTCAACCCCACTTTCATGGGCAGCAGCGCGCTCTACACCGACCTGATCCACAAGCTCGGCGGCCCGGCCATGAACGGCCTCTACGCCACGATGACGGTGCAAAACCCCTACACCGACGACGCCTCGCAACCGGTGCGCTTCTGGGCCAACAAGTACAAGACCAAGTTCAACGAAGACCCGACGGTGTTCTCGGTCTACGGCTACAACATCATCGACACCTTCACCAAGGCCGCCGGCAAGGCGGGCGGCAACCTGACCACCGACAGCTTCGTGAAGGTGATGGACAGCATGACCATTCCGCCCGACATCTTCGGCAGCGCCCCGGCCAGCTTCGGCCCCAACAAGCGCCTGGGCAGCAACGCCTCGCGCATGTCGCAGATCACCGACGGCAAGTGGAAGGTGATTTCCGAGTACCCGACGAACTGAACCCGTTCCGCGCCGCCTGCGTTGTCAGGCCATGCGTGAAAGCCGCCGTGCCTGGTGCTCCGGCGGCTTTTTTATGGGGCCAACACAGGCACACTGGAGCGCAATGAACCCCATCGTCGCCGCCTTGCTCGCCGATGCACTGCTCGCACTGCACGTGGGCATCGTGCTGTTCGTCGTGGCGCTGCTGCCCCTGGTCATCGTCGGCGGCGCGCGCGGCTGGCGCTGGGTGCGCCACCGCGGCCTTCGGCTCACCCACCTGGGGCTGATGCTGTTCATCGCCGCCCAGGCCTGGCTGGGCCAGCTCTGCCCGCTGACGGTGTGGGAGCAGGACCTGCGTCAACTGGCCGGGCAAGCCGCCTACCGCGAAAGTTTCATCGAACATTGGCTCTCGCGCCTGCTGTACTGGGACCTGCCCTGGTGGGCGTTCGTGGCGGCGTACACCGCATTTGCAGCGCTGGTGGCGGGGGCCTGGTGGTGGGTGCGGCCCCGGCGCTGAGCCAAGGCCGAAGTGGGCAAAGCCCGCTGACGACGGGCCATCGCCCGCCCCTGTTGAACCGCGCGTTTCGACGTGCCGTGGGTCTCACGCCAGCCGTCTCTGGGCTTTCAGTCGGGATCTGATTCGGCTGAGCGCCACCGGCGTCACCCGGATGTAGCTCGCGATGTCTCTTTGGCGGAGGCAGGAAACGAGTTCGGGATGCTCACACAGAAAGCTGAGGTACCTTTCTTCGGGGGAGCATGTCAGAAGCTCCATCTCACGCTGTTCTTTTCGTTGGCCATAGAGTTTGTAGGCGTTGCTGAGCGCCCTCTGCCAACCTAGGTGCCGGTCGGCCAGTCGCTCCAGCGTGCCGAATGCGATCTGGTCAACGTGGGTGTCCACCACCGCATAAGCAGAGAAGCTGGCCACTCCGCCCGTCATCAGCGATGTCAGACTGGCGAAGCACACACCGGCCTTCACAAAACCCTTGATCCAGGCATCGCCCTCTGAGGTTTCGTACACCAACTTGATCACCCCCTGGTTGACCACGAAGGCAAAGGGCGTTCTTTCACCTGCTTGAAACAAGGGTTCGCCAGGACCGAGTTGGCGTGGGCACGAGGCGCTCGTCAGCTCGTCTGAAGCGGGCAAATCGCCACCCGCCAGGCGCCTGAAGACCTCAAGGGTGGGTACATGGGGGACGCACATGCCGTTAACCCAGGTTATCGGCGTTCTGAGCGCGGGTGGGCAAACTGCAATGACCGTTCCACACAGAGGTCACTGCCGTGCGTCTACTGCTGCTTCCACCCATCGTTGTGCTCCTGCTTGTCGGTTCGATGTTTCTGCTCGACGCGGAGGTTCCTGTCTTGCTGTTGCTGCCGCAGCCCGTGAACTGGGGCGGGATTCTGCTGGTCATTTTCGGGCTTGGCGTCGCCAACTGGCATGCGCGGCTGTTTCGCCGCATCGGCACCAACATCAATACCTTTGGCGAGCCAGGGACGCTGACGACGGAGGGCTTGTTCCGTCGCACCAGAAATCCGATGTACCTCGGCATGGTCTTTGTCCTGATCGGTGCCGCCTGCGTGCTGGGATCGTTGTCAGCGTTCGCAGGGCCCCTCGGGTTCTTCATCCTTGCGGAGCGCTTCTACATCCCCATTGAGGAACGGGCCATGACATTGAAGTTTGGGAACGAATACGCAGAGTATTGCAGGGACGTGCCTCGCTGGTGGTAACACTCGAAGGCCCGGGCTCAGTGGCCTTCCGTCAAACCCTGCGCCAGCGCCTCGAACACCACCCGCATCGGTCGCGAGGTGCGCAGTTCGCGGTGGGTGACCAGCCAGATCGGGAAGCGCACCGCCGGTACTTCGTCGAGCACCCGCACGATGCCCGGCGTGTCGAGGGCGATCTCTTCCATCATGGCGCCGATGCCCATGCCCTGGCGCACCAGCGCCCAGTGCGCCACGGTGTGGTCGCAATAGCAGCTGAAGTTCGCTTCGCTCAGGGGCAGGCCGTGCGCCCGCAGGTAGCCCAGGTACTGGCCCGTGCGGTCGGAGCCGACGAAGGGCAGGTGGGCGGCGTCTTCGCTGTTGCGCGGGTGGCCGTGGGTCTTCACCCAGTCCTCTGACGCGTAAAAGTAGGCCGTGGCCTCGCGGATGAACCGGGCGATCAGGTCCGGCTGTTCGGGCTTGACGTGGCGGATCGCGATGTCGGCCTCGCGCCGCAGCAGGTCGCTCAGCGCGTTGGACGGGATCACCTCGATGGTGATGCCCGGCTCCTGCTCGCGCAGCCGCTGCACCAGCGGGGGCAGCAGGAAGGCAGCGACCGCATCGGTGGCCGAAACCGAGACCACGCCGCCCACGGCCGTCGAGCGGCCGGTGGCGGCCAGCCCAAGGGCCTCGGCGGCCGCGCCCATGGCGCGCGCGTGTTCCAGCAGGTCCAGCCCGGTGGGGGTGAGCGCCATCGCCTTGCCCACGCGCTCGAACAGGGTCACGCCCATCTGCCGCTCGATGGCGGCCACCTGGCGGCTCAGCGTGGGCTGGGTCAGGCCCAGCTTGCGCGCGGCCGCCGAGAGCGAGCCGGTTTCAGCGGTCTCCAGAAACGCCTTGAGCTGGTTCCAGTCGAGTTGATTCATGCGTTTATGTATATGTTCACTGCAATTTAGCGCAATTCCCTGCGGCAATGTGCATGGATAGCATCCAGGTGTCGCCCATTGAGGGGCCCCGATCCACCTTCCACACACCCCATGCCGCTCTCCACCATCTCCCGAAGCACCGACGCTGCGCCCTTGACCGAGGCGGGTGCCTCGGCCGCCCGCAAGGCCCGCTTCTGGGACCGCATCGCCCGCAAGTACGCCGCCGACCCGATCGCCGACATGGCGGGTTACGAGGCGACGCTGCGGCGCGTGAAGGGCCTGCTGTCGACCGATCAGGACGTGCTGGAGATCGGCTGCGGCACCGGCACCACCGCGCTGCGGCTGGCGCCGCACACCCGGCGCCTGCTGACAACCGACGTCTCGGCCAGCATGATCGACATCGCCATCGAGAAGCTGGCGGCCCAGCCGGTGCCGCAGCTGAGCTTCGCGGTGGCCGACGCCGATGCGCCGGTGTTCGGCCAGGCCAAGTTTCACCGGGTGCTGGCCTTCAACCTGCTGCACCTCGTGAGCGATCTCGATCAGGCCCTGGCGCTCGCGGTGCAGACCCTGCGGCCGGGCGGCCTGCTGATTTCAAAGACGGCGTGCATCAGCGAGATGAACCCGCTGATTCCCTACCTCGCGCTGCCCCTGATGCGCGCCATCGGCAAGGCGCCCCACGTGCTGTGCTTCAACGGGGATGCGCTGGTCTCGGCCATGGAGCAGCAGGGGCTGGAGATCGTCTCGGTCGAGCGGCACGGCACCCGGGGCAAAGACATCCGGGTCTTCATCGTGGCCCGCAAGCCGGCCTGAACGTCCCCGCCGCGACCGCGGCCCTGTTTTCATCGCCCGGGCCAGCACCCGTCGGGCCGCTGTCGCTCGCCCGTTGCTCTCGCTTCCACATTGACACAGGAGTTTTCCATGCCGGTTTTCTCAAGCTTGCAAGGCCCCGCGCGCCGCTCTACCCTGGCCTTGATCACCGCGACGGCACTGGGCCTGAGCGCCTGCGGTGGCGGCAGCGATGCGCCCCCGGATGACGGCTCGGGAGGCACCGGCCCTTCGGCGTCCATCGAGGCGCTGAAGGGCGACTGGGTGCAGAAAGGCTGCGTGAAGACCGGTGCGCAATCGTTCAAAAAATTCCTCCGGGCACGCATCACCGGCCCCACCACCCTGGACTATTTCGAGGGTGTGTTGAGCTTCGGCGGCAACGGGTGCGAAGGTGCATCGGTGCTGGCCGGCCCCTCCAAGCTGGGCACCGTGACCTTCGCGCGCTCCGAGGCCAACCAGGGCCTGGCCGCGCACTGGGGCACCTTCCTGACCGTGACCGGCACACGCTTCGGCGCCATCTGGACCCTGCGCACCGGCGACAGCCTGTGCTTGCTGGGCGATGAAATTCCCAGCATCCAGCCCTCGCTGTCAGCGGTGTCCGCCAGCCTGGCCACCGTGCCCGCGGACAACTGCTTCGGCCGATGAACCCCATGCACACCACGGAACTTTTCTTGCACCTTCGTTCCTTCGTCACACGCGGTGCACCCCTGGCCGCGGCCCTGGCACTTCTGTCCGGGTGCGCCGCCACCATAGACCAGGATGGCCTGGAGCAGCGCACCGCTCAGGCCATCGGGCGACCCGCCGGCCAGTTCACCATCACCGACCGCAGCGAGGAAACCGGCGGTCGCATCAACTACACCGCCACCACCCGCGACGGTAAGGCCTATCGCTGCTACCTGTACGGGGCCACAGGTTTCCAGAAGGCCATGAGCTTCGGGCAGACACCGCATTCCGACGCCATCTGCACCGCCATGGCGGGGGAATCAGGCAAGGGAAGCCTGCCAGCCCCTGCGGCGAAGGACCCCGGCGCAGCGTGCAACGCCTTGTTGCGCACGGCCGGGCGTTGCTGAAGCTGACGAAGGAGCGACCGATGGACCTCAAAAGATTCACCGCACTGGCCCTGCTCTCGCTGGCCAGCGCATCCGCCCTGTCCACAGAGCCAGACGCCGGGGAGCGCAAGTTCATCCGCAAAGGCATGGGCGAAGGGGAGGTGGTGCTGAAGATCGGCAAGCCCGACCACGAAGCCTTCCACCGTGCCGTCAGGGGTCACCCCGAAGAGAAGAGCTGGACCTACTTCCCCCACGCCCGGGACCCTCAGACGCTCACAATCCTCCGGTTCCACTCGGGCCGCGTCGCCGAGATCGAACGCAAGATCGCCCGGTGATGCCGATGTGAGGGAATGCCCCTGTTTGGTGGATCGTCCCGTTCACGAGCAGGAATCGCCTGCAAGTGCGTCGGCGCCTGCACGGCTGGAGCTGGGTGCTGGATTCGGCCAGCCGAACACCAAACAGTTTGATCGGCACCCGATCCGGATGGCAGTTCGCGGCCATCACCTGAAAGTCACGAGCGACCGGTATCGAGCGATCTATCAAGCCGATCGATCATCGCGCATGTAGCCGAGGCGTCGGTGCAGGTTGGCAGTCGCCTGGGGTCGTCGGGGCGCCGTCAGTTGCCCTTGTGGCCCTTGTCGCTGCGCTCGGCCGGCCGTTTGGACTCGCGAGGAGCAGGCACCCGCGCAATCGATTCACGCACCTGTTCTCGATTGGCAGTGGCATCTGTCTGCCCATGCGTCGGGCCTTGTGGCGGGCCCTGGGGAGCGGGCGGCGTCTGCGGCCCGGTGGTAGTGTGGACTTCTTGTTTCATCACGGGCTTTCGGTCTCGAATGGGCGGGCCGGTACGTACCGGGTGCGGCAGTGCCTCAGGCGTCGCAGAGTGCCAGACTGAGCCACTGATGGACTGTCGTCCACGCTGCGCCGAAAGTCTGTGCGATAACCCACCTGCGCGGCCAAGCGCGCGCCAACCTCGCGGCACGCGCCTGAACCCGCAAGCATGGATCTCTTTACGTGTGCCGCAGGAGTTCGCTTGGCGTGGATGTCTTGGCTTGCGCGGATGGAGGATCAGTGCCGTAGGTTGGGGCGTCGGGCCAGACTGCACCACTTACAGGCGATCGAACTTGCTCCGCCCAGCTCTACCCAAGCAGCTCGACGGCCGAATCCGGCAACGGCACATAGTCGAGGTTGACGGCAGCTTGTTGGCCCCGCTTCAGGGCCCAGTCGAAGAATTGCTGTTTGTCGCATGTCGGTGAGGGTTCGCTCGATCCGACAAGATAGCGTAGTCATCGCTTCAGAAACGGCGTAATCCAGAGCGGATCGACAATCGAAGGTCCAAAGTCTTAAAGGGAACCGGTGTGGTTAACGCTCGAATCCTTCGCACGCTCGACGTGTCGGCACCGCCCGGTGAGGACGCGATTGAGTACCTGAGCGCGGCCAGCGGCCTGGCGCTGATCGGACGGCGTCTCTATGTCATTGCCGACGACGAACACAGCCTTGGCGTCTTCGACCTCGGCGACAGCGGTCCGGGCCGCTTGTTCCGGCTCTTCGCAGGCGAACTGCCCCAGCGTCACAAAGATCGCAAGGCGGGGAAGCCCGATCTGGAGGCGATGACGGTGCTGCCCGCGTTCGAGAGCCATCCCTTCGGTGCCTTGCTCGCCGTTGGGTCGGGTTCGAAGCCGAACCGGCAGCGCGCCGCGTTGTTGCGGCTGGATGGACACGGTGCCATCGACGGTTCCGCCAGGCACGTCGACCTTGCCCCCCTCTACGACCCGCTCCGGAATCGGTTCCCTGACCTCAACATCGAAGGACTGTTCGTCGCCGGTGGCGAACTGTGCCTGCTGCAACGCGGCAACCGAGCGTCAAGAGTCAATGCCTGCGTCCGGTTCGCTTGGCCCGATATCGAGCAATGGATTCGAGGCATCGGCCCAACGCCGTCATCTCGGTCCGTCAGCGTTTTCGAGCTGGGCGAAGTTGAGGGGGTCCCGTTGAGCTTCACCGACGCTGCCGGCCTGACGACCGGCAACTGGGTGTTCTGCGCTGCCGCCGAAGACACCTCCGACAGCTACGCCGACGGGCGCTGTGCGGGCTCGGCCGTCGGCATCGTCAGCGCCGAGGGCGAACTGGTCCTGCTGGAGCCGATCGATCAGGCCTGCAAGGCCGAAGGGATTGCCGTAGCGGATGATGGCAAAGGCTTTGAATTGCTGCTGGTGACCGACGGCGATGACCGAGGGGTGCCGGCGCAGCTGCTGTCGGTGACGCTGCCGCGGGCATAGTTGCAGGGGTCGGCGCGCCGGACAACGGATGCCGATATTCGAGCGGAGAACGTCGCCCGAAGATCGGCCAGGAGCGCTTCGACCGAGCCGGTCTTCACCCAGAACCTGGTCATCCTGTACGCCTGGCTGCTGCGGCGGCGCAAGAAGGTCACTTTGCGCTTCGCGAGCCTGGCGCTGGTCAAGCAGGCGGTCGGCAAGTCCATCGGCTGGCGCAGGCATGTCCCGCCCGTCCTGCTGCTCGCTGGTTTCGCGGCGCTGGTGGTGTCGGCCGCGCGGCCAATGGCGGTGATCCAGCTGCCGACCCAGCAGCAGACCATCATCCTGGCCATGGACGTCTCGGGCAGCATGCGTGCCACCGATGTGGCGCCGGACCGCATCAGTGCCTCGCAGGTCGGCGCCAAGGCCTTCGTGTCCGAGTTGCCGCGCAATGTGCGCATCGGCGTGGTGGCCTATGCCGGCACGGCGCAGCTGGTGCAGCCACCCACCCTGAGCCGAGACGATGTGACCGCTGCGATCGATCGTTTCCAGTTGCAGCGGGGCACCGCCATCGGCAGCGGCATCGTGATCTCGCTGGCGACGATCTTCCCGGACGCGGGAATCGACTTGTCGAACATCAACGGCCAGCGTCTCATGCCTCGCGCAACACCCTTGGGCGGTGCGGCCAGGCCCGCCCCGCCGGAGTTCACCCGACTTGAAACGGGTCTACGACGCACTCAAGAGCCGGCTCGTGTTCGAAAAGCGCGAGACCGAGGTCACGGCGCTGTTCGCCGACCTTGCCGGGCTGTTCATGCTGGTGGCCGCTGGATTGTCGGTGTGGTGGTTCGACAGAGTTGCGTGAGCAGCCGCCGCCGACGCGGGACCCTGCTCGTTTCTTTCGCCTACAACCAGCGCGCCTTGCGGAACCGGTAGAACAGATAGGAACAGGTCGAAACGATGAGGGTCAGTGCCCCGGCATAGCCGTACTGCCACTTCAGCTCGGGCATGTGCTCGAAGTTCATGCCCCAGATGCCGGCGAAGGCGGTGCACACCGCGAAGATGGCAGCCCACGCCGCCAGGCGTTTGGTCACCTCCGCTTCCTCGATGGTCACCATCGCGAGGTTGACGTGGATGGCCGTGCCGATCGTGTCGCGCATGGAGTCGATCGTGGTTTCGATCCGGGTCAGGTGGTCTTCCACGTCACGGAAGTAGTCCTGTGAACCGGCGCAGACCTGCGGCACGCGGCCACCGTGCAGCTTGCCCACGGCTTCAAGCAGCGGCGCCACCGCGTGCCGCAGCACCATAGCACGCTGCTTGAGTTCGAACAGTTGCTTGATGATCTTCTTTGCTGCGCCCTTGGTGAAGATCTCGTGCTCGATGGTCTCCAGTTCGGCCTCCAGCGCGTCGATGATCGGAAAGTAGCGATCAACCACCGCATCCATCAAGGCATAGAGCACGAAGCCTGAGCCCATGCGCAACAGTTCGGGCTCGCGCTCACAGCGCTCGCGAACGCCGAGAAATCCCAGCTTGCTCTTGTTGCGCACGGACAGCACGTAGTTCGGGCCGACGAACACATCGACCTCGCCGACATTCAGGCCGTTCGGGGCGTCGGCCGCAGCCTCCAGCAACTGGAGGACGACAAACAGTGAGTTGCCGTATTCCTCGATCTTGGGGCGCTGGTGGCCGTGCCGCGCGTCCTCGACGGCCAGGTCGTGCAGGCCGAATTCGTGCTTCATCTCGTCCAGTTCATCCGGCGTTGCATCGAGCAATGCAACCCAGACGAAACAGCCGGAGCGGGTCATGTAGTCGCTGATGTCAGCGACCGGAATGTCGGCCAGCTTGGCCCCGTTTTCGTAGACGACGCAGTTGATCAACATCGATGCAGCCCCTGGTGGATAGATAGCGCATCGATGATGTCATGGCCCGCAACGGTGGCGACAGACTGGCAGCTCGGACGCGTCACCTGGCCTCTGGAATCCCATCAACCAAACAGGCACCGCAAGGGCCCAATCCAGGCATCGCCAACTGCTCGATCAAGCGCAGGCAGCCGGATTGGTCCGGCTGCAGCAGGTGGACAGCGGTCCTTCGATCCGGTACATGACCAAGGACCGCTGCCAGGCTTGACCGCGAACAGGCAGTCCCGGCCAGGAGCGGAACTCTAGGTTCGCAAATGGCGCACCAGGAAGCTGACGATCGCCGGTTCCGGCGGATTGGGCTCCAGTCAGGCGCAATGAGACAACAACTCGCGGTTCAACGCCCGGACACAGCTCATGGGTGGTGATGTCAACTGGGAATTTGAATCGGCAGCGGTACCGAAACTGTCATTCCCAGGGCGGCTGGCGAACGGACACTTCCGGAAGCGGGGCAGTCATCATTGGCGAGCAAAGCAGACCGCTCGCAGACCGCTCGAGGCCCGAGCCGCACGACGCGGCAAAAGCTGCCCAGCCCCACGTACTTGCGCCAAAGGTCAAAACATCTACAATTCGCTTTTATGCGAAATATAAAAATAGACCAAAGACGGCGCCTAAGCGGACTCAAGGCAATCGCCAGCGCACCCCGCCTCCAAATCCTTGATTGGCTCAAGGACCCCATCGCGAACTTCCCGCCGCAGGTGGACGGCGATTTGGTGTCCGACGGTGTGTGCGCCGACTTCATCCGAGAAAAGCTCGGGATTGCAGCGGCCACTGCATCGCGCCACCTCACCTTGCTTACCGAAGCTGAGTTGCTGGTCGCCACTCGAAAGAAGGGCTGGACGTTCTACCGCCGCAATGACAGCGCCATCGCAGATTTCGCCCGTGCCATCAGCAACGAGCTTTAGAGGAGCGCCATGTCCATTGAATTCGTTCACGTTGACGTGTTCAGCCCCGAGCCGTACAGCGGCAACAGCCTCGCGGTCTTCCCGGATGCTCGAGGTCTGAGTGCCGCGCAAATGTTGCGCATCACCCAGGAATTGCGCCACTTTGAGGCGATCTTTCTCGAGCCAACAGCAGACCGACAGAGCGTCCGCACTCGGGTCTTCGATCTGTTCGAGGAACTGCCTTTCGCGGGCCATCCGATCATTGGCGCGGCAGCCGTGCTGCATCGGGAGTCTCGAGGAAGCGACGCGCAAGTGCGGCGGGTGATGCTCAGCGCCAAAACCGTAACCATCGTCACGGAACGCACCGAGCGCGGCTACTACGGCCTGCTCGACCAGGGAACGCCCGAATTTCTGGGTACGGTTCAAGACCGCGCCAGCATCGCAAAGGCTTTCAACCTTCAACCTGGGGACTTGCGCGACGATTTGCCACTTGAGGTGGTCAGCACGGGTTTGCGCTACCTGGTGGTTCCGTTGCGGCCCGGAGCACTGGAACGTGCCGGCATCCCGAGCGACATCAGCGAACTGTTGCGCGGTTTCGGTGCTCAGTTCGCAGTGCTGCTCGATGAGGCCGCGCTCGAGGTTCGCCACTGGAACAACGACGGCATCATTGAGGACGTGGCGACTGGCAGCGCGGCAGGATCGGTTGGCGCGTATCGACTCAAGCACGGACTGGCGCGTGCAGGGGAGACCTTCCTGCTGCACCAGGGCCGCTTCAACGGTCGCCCCAGCCAGCTGCGCATTCAGACCGAGGGCAACCGCGAAGCCCCAAAGTCAGTCAAAGTCGGAGGCGATGTCGCCTTTGTCGGACGCGGAACGCTCGAGGTACTGCCATGATCGCCCGGAGCTGGAACGGCAGGGTGCCTCAAGAACATGCTGGCTGCTTTCATCGCCACCTGCTCAAGACGGGCGTGAGCGACTACCGACAGCAGCCGGGATGCCTCGAGGTTCGGCTTTGGCGGAGCGATGCAGACCGGTGGGCGAGCTTCTTGCTGCTCTCGGTGTGGCGCGACCTTGACGCGATCCGCGCCTACGCCGGCAGCACGCCGGAGGTCGCGGTGCTGTACCCAGAGGATGACGCCTTTGGTCTCGTCCCGGACAAAATGGTCATGCACTATCGGGTTCTGAGCATGGAGCCCAGCGATACAGAGTGTGTGGCGTGGAGCACAAGCTCTAGCCACCGAGCCCGCCGGGCTCGCCGCAGTTCTCGCAGGCGTTCGAGGCTACCCGGGGGACACAGTGCGTACGTCTCAGGGCCAATCTCGTGCAATGCCGCCGAACAGTTCACCGCATGGTATCCGGCCCGCACCACGGAGAAGGTCAAGGAACTGCCGCCGAGTGCATTGGTGGAGATCGAGATGATCGCGAGGACCGCGTGAGCGTGCGTATCCTGAGCGCCGACGAGATCCGCGCGCGGGTGGGATTCGCCGACCTGATCGAACCTGTGTCCAAAGCCTTTCAGGAGTCCAGCGCTGGGCAGTCCGAAAATGGCTTGATCGTGATGTTCCCCGCCGCATCGCGCGAAGCGGGCGATGTCTACGTGAAAACCGGCGTCCTGCGCGGGCACGCGGTGTACATCGTCAAGGTCTCGCCTTGGTTCAGGGTCAACCTCGAGCGCGGGCAACCCCAAGGTGGCTTCATCGGTGTGTTCGACAGCGAAACCGGGCACACCCTCGCCATCCTCGACGAGCAGCACTACCTCTCCGACATTCGCACGGCAGCCGCAGGTGCGCTCGCCGCTCGCGCATTGGCCCCCACCAAGGTCAAGACAGCCGCAGTGATCGGCTCGGGAGTGCAAGCGTACTGGCAACCACAAGCCTTGTACCTTGAGCGTCCTTTCGAGCGGTTGCTGATCTGGGCGCGCAACCCCGAGAAATCCAGTCAACTCCAATCAGCGCTGAAGGAGAAGCTTCCAGCCGTCCAGATCAGCGTCTCAACCGACCTCGAGAGCACCGTACGCGAGGCGGATGTGCTGATCACCGCGACCCTTGCCAAGGAACCGCTTGTGCGCGGCGAATGGTTGCACGAAGGGCAGCACATCACCGCCGTCGGCGCGGACGACCCCACCAAGTGCGAATTGGATGCCGCCGCGCTGCGACGCGCGCGCGTATTCGTCGACGAGTTCGAGACCACGGCCGCCAACGGTGATGTGCACCGCGCCGTGAAAGCCGGAAACTACGCGCTCGAACAAGTCGCCGGCGAAATCGGTGACGTGTTGGCGGGCCGACGAGCCGGGCGCTCGTCGGATGCAGAAATTACAGTGGCAAAGTTCGTCGGCATCGGGGTTCAAGACTTGGTCGCAGCAGCAGAGACTCTCAAGCGCTTCGAAATTTGTGAATAAAGGCCGCGACAGTCCGGCTTCGCAACGTCCTCTGGCCACTAAAGCGAAACCGCACTTGTTGGCTGGCCTTCGTCGAAGCAGTCGCTCACGTGGACCCGCTTGGGGTCGCAACCTGCCTCTCAACACCCCCCAATCCGCCGTGCCTCCACCTCAAACGGGTTGTCCCAATAAGCCCGCCTGCCTCGCGCCCACTGCCATGCCCCCGCCAACAAATACGCCGGCAGAAACAGCGGCCCCCAGCGCTCGCACTGCCGCACATGCACCCGCTCGTGGTCGCGCAGGCGCTCCAGTTCCTGCGCGTGGATGCCCAGGATCACATGGCCGAAGGTGATGGCGGCGAAGGGCCAGTGGCGCCGGGATGGCCGGCGCAGGGCGGCGATTTCGAGCACACCGTCCACCCGCCGGAATCGCGCACCCGCCGGGAGCAGCAACACCCCGAGCACCAGGCCGATGAACGAGTTGGGCGAGGCCCAGAGCACGCGCGCCCAGCGCAGCAGGCGCTGTGTCGGCGTTGACGACCGGCGGTGCATGGCGCGCGCTGTCACGACACGATATAAGCGCCCGAGCCGCACGACAACAGCTTGCCGTCTGACCCCAGGAACTCCATGCGCGTGGACGCGACACGCGAGCCCAGGCGCATGACTTCGGCGCGCAGTTCAAAGAACTCGCCGATGCCGGGGCGCAGGTAGTCGATGCGCAGGTCGATGGTGCCGAGCTTGCCGAAGCGGTGCAGGCGCTGCTCGGGCGACTCATCCATGTGGCGTGCGCCGATGGCGGCCATGCAGGCGAGGCCGCCCATGGCGTCGAGCCCGGCGCTGATGACGCCGCCGTGGATGCGGTTGTGGCTGTAGTGGCCGATCAGCTCGTGCTTCATGTCGATGCGCCCGATCACGCGCTCGGGCAGCAGGCTGGTGATCTTCAGGCCGAGCACCTGGTTGAAGGCGATTTTTTCTTCAAAGATGGCTTTGAGGCCGGCGATGAACTCGGGCTCGAATCCGGTGGGGGCAGGCGGTGTGGTTCGCATCGGCCTATTGTGGTCGATGCGCTCAGCCCACGGACGTTCAGGCGGTCTGCGGCCCGAGGGTGAAACCGATCTGCGTCACGCGGTTTTGCGAGCGCACGAAGGTGTCGCCCGCGTGCATGCGCGCGATGGCCGCCACGATAGCCAGGCCGAGACCGTGGTGGATTTCGCTGGCACAGAAGCGCGAGGCGTCGGCGCGGAAGAAGCGGTCAAACAGGTGCGGCAGGTGCTGGGGCTCGATGGCCGGCCCCTGGTTTTCAACCACCACCTGCACGCCGCCACCGGCGCCCGTGCCGGGCTCGATCGTCACCTGCACGGTGGAGCCGTGGTCGGCAAAGCGGGAGGCGTTGCCCATGAGGTTGGACAGGGCGCGCTTGACGAGCGAAGCGTCCACCGCGACGTGGGCGTCGCCCACCACCGAGAGCCGCAGGCCCGCTTCGTCCAGCACGCCTTCGTGAAACTCGGCCACCTGGTGGGCGAGTTCGGCCAGGCTCACGGGTTCGCTGCGCCGCGCCACGGCGCCGCGGTCGGCGCGTGAAAGGAACAGCATGTCGTTGACGATGGCCGAGAGGCGCTGCATTTCTTCCAGGTTGGAGGTCAGCGTGTCGCGCAGCGTGTCGGCGCTGCGCTCGCGAGAGAGCGCCACCTCGGTCTGACCGATCAGGGCCGTGAGCGGCGTGCGCAGCTCGTGGGCCACGTCGGCGTTGAAGGCTTCGAGCTGCGTGTAGGCGCGCTGCAGCCGGTCCATGAGCGCGTTGAACTGGGCCACCCAGGGGTCGAGCTCTTCGGACGAGCGCTCGACCACCAGCCGCTGGTCGAGCCGCTGCGGCGAGATGCCGTTCATCTGCCGCGCCAGCGAGAGCAACGGGCGCAGCTCGCGGCGCACCAGCCACTGGATCGCGAGCCCGGAGACCACGGCCCCGAACAGGGTGGTGACCAGCAGCGTGATCGCCGCCTCGCGCTGGATCCTGTGGTCGTGGGAGGTGTCCATCTCCAGCGCCACGCGCACCTTGCCGCCGGTCATTTGCGGGGCCGGTACATCGAACTCCAGGTTACGGCTGTGGGCGAACGGCGGCATGTCGTCGCTGAAGAGCACGGAGCCGTCGCCACGCCACAGCTTCAGGCGGGTGGACGAGCGCACGGGGTCAAACAGGGTCATGCGCTGAAGCAGACCGGCCTCACCGTTTTCGCAGGCGACCCCGATGGCATGCGACAGGTACTGGCGCTTGTCTTCCAGCGTGGTCTGCTGGTCCACGTCCATGCGCATGGCAATGGCGGAGTATTTCGCGACGCTGAGCACCCCCAGGCCCACCAGCATGAACAAGGCCATGGCACGCGCGAGGCGCCGCGCGATCGATGGGCCGCACGGCAGGGGCAGGCACCGCCCGGCGGGCACGGCGGCGACCTGTTGGAGCGAGGTGCTGCGGTTCATTCCGAGCGCTCTTCCAGCACATAGCCCATGCCGCGCACGGTGTGGAGCAGGCGGGTGGGGAACGGGTCGTCGAGTTTGGCGCGCAGGCGGCGCACCGCCACCTCCACCACATTGGTGTCGGAGTCGAAATGCATGTCCCAGACCTGTTCGGCCAGCGTGGTGCGCGACAGTATCTGCCCACGGCGACGGGTCAGCAGCGCCAACAGGTTGAACTCCTTGGCGGTCAGGTCCAGGCGCTGCTGGTCGCGGGTGCAGCGGCGCGACACGAGGTCGATCTCCAGGTCGGCGAGGCGCAACACCGTGGCCGACTGGGGGCTGGCGAAGGGGCCACGCCGCAGCAGCGCGCCCATGCGGGCGAGCAGCTCGGAGAAGGCAAAGGGTTTGATGAGGTAATCGTCTGCGCCGCCTTCAAGGCCCTTGACGCGGTCTTCGATCTTGTCCCGCGCGGTCAGCATCAGCACCGGCGTCTTGTTGCCTTCGGCGCGCAAGCTGGACAACACGCCATAGCCGTCAACACCGGGCAGCATCACGTCGAGCAGCATGAGGTCGTAGCGGCCGCCCGTGGCCAGGCGCCTGCCTTCGATGCCGTCGTGCGCCACGTCCACCACATAGCCGTTTTCACTGAGGCCCTGGTGCAGGTACTGGGACAGTTTGGGTTCGTCTTCGACGACAAGGACACGCATCGCAGAGCTCATGTTGGAAGAACCGATCAGGTGAGGATGGTCGCACACAGGGCCGCTCGGGAGGATGACATATTTGTAATCTGGCTGTGCGGAAAACGTGAGTTTGGGTCTTGAGAATTCATCTCCAGGGAAGGCATGACGGCTTTCCCCTCGAAGCCAGACCCCCGGCTTCGGACCCACCCCGTTCAACCGCCCACAAGGAGTTTCATCATGAACCGCAAGCACATCACCGCCATCGCCGCCGCCCTGATCGCTCTGTCCGCCACTCAGGTGTTCGCCGCCGACGGCCCCAAGACCCGCGAACAAGTGAAGGCCGAGCTGGCCGAAGCCGTGCGCACCGGCAATGTGCCGGCCGACAACGAAAGCGGCCTGATGCTCAACCAGGTCCGCCCGGACCTCTACCCCAGCCAGGAGCGCTCGGTCGGCAAGACCCGCGCCGAGGTGAAGGCCGAGCTGAACGAAGCCGTTCGCACCGGCAACATCGTGGCCGACGGCGAGTCGGGCAAAAAACTCAACGAGCTGTTCCCTGCCCGCTACGCCGCGAAGGCCGCCGTGGATGCGCTCACGGCCGCCCGCTGAACGGCATCTCTTCCCTGGGCCTCCCGCCCTTGGCGCCGAAAGCCCCGCTCGCTAGTGGGGCTTTTTGACGTTCACAGATTGAGTTGCCGGGCGGCCAGTTCTTTCATGATCTCCTCGGCACCGCCGCCGATCATCATCACCTTGACCTCGCGGTAAATCCGCTCGCTCACGGTGCCGCGCATGTAGCCCATGCCACCGAGGATCTGCACGGCGGCGTCGGCGCAGAACTGCATGGTCTGGGTCGAATGGTTTTTCAACAAGCACACATTTGCCACCCAGTCCGGACTCAGGTCGCCCTCGTCCACCCGGGCGGTGAGCGCGTCCACCCAGGCCTGCGTGGAGCCGATGCGCATCTGCATGTCCATGAGCTTGTGGCGGATCACCTGGCGCTCGATGAGTGGGGCGCCGAAGGTCTGGCGTTGGCGTGCCCAATCGAGCGCTTCGTCGAAGCAGGCCTGCGCAAACCCCAGCGCCATGGCCGACATGGCGAGGCGCTCGCCATTGAAGTTGCCCATGATGATGCGAAAGCCCGCGCCCTCCTCGCCCAGCAGGTAGCGCGCCGGCACGCGCACGCCCTCGAAGCGCAGCTGCGCGGTGTCGGAACAGTGCCAGCCCATCTTCTGCAGCGGGCTGCGCGAGAGGCCTGCTGCGTCGCCGGGCACCACGATCATGGAGATGCCGCTGGCGCCTTGGCTGGCAGAACGGTCACCGCCGGGCCGCCCCAAGGTGGCCGAGCCCCCTTGGGGGGCAACGACCCGCGCAGCGGCGAAGTGTGGGGGCTCGTTACCTGTTCTGACCGCTAGCGTGATCCAGTCGGCCCGCATGCCGGAGGTGATGAACACCTTCTCGCCATCGATCACGTAGTCGCTGCCGTCTAGCCGCGCGGTGCAGCGCAGGCTGGCCACGTCGGAGCCGCCGCCGGGCTCGGTGATGGCCAGCGCCGCGATCTGCTCGCCGCGCAGCACCGGGGGAATCACTTCGGCCTGCAGCTCGGGCGAGCCGTGGGTCAGCACCGGCGGCAGGCCGATGTTGTGCGAGAACAGGCTGGCCATCACGCCACCGCTGCCACCATGCCGCGCCAGCGTCTGCGAGAGCGCGTTGCGCGCGCGCCAGGGTGCGGGCGTGCCGCCCAGGTGTTCGGGGTAGCCCAGGCCGAGCAGGCCCAACTCGGCGGCCTGGCGGTAGAGCGCGCGCGGGAACTCGCACGCGGTGTCCCAGGCGTCCACATGCGGGCGCACTTGCTCGCTGGCGAAGCGCCGCACGGTGTCGGTCAGCGCCTCGACGTCAGCGTCGGTGAAGTCGGGCGCCATCGCGTTCATGCGGCGGCACCGGCTTCGACCAGGAAGCTCATCAACAGCTGGCCGGGTGCGAGTTGCTGGCCCACCGAGGGGCCCACGCTCTCGATCACCGCATCGTGCGGCGCGGCGAGCGTGTGCTCCAGCTTCATGGACTCGATCACCAGCAGCGGATCGCCGCGCCGCACCGCCTGACCGGGCACGGCGTGCACGGTCAGCACTTTGCCGTTGAACGGGGCACGCAGTTCACGCGCAGCGGCACCGCCACCCACGCGCTCGCGCGGGGTGAAGCTGCGGTCTTCGCGCTGCAACTCAAAGCTGCCCTCAGGACCGTCGAGCTGGACCTGCCAGTGGTCGGGGACCGGCAGGCGCTGCGCGCGCGCGCGCCAGCGTTGACCGTTGAGCGTGATGCAGCGTTGTCCGTCGGCAGCGGCGGACACGCTGGCGCGGTGCGCCTGCCCATCCACCTCCAGCGCCACGGCGCCCTGGCCGGTTTCGCGCAGGCTGGCGGCCCAGAGCGCCGGGGTCGATGCCTGCGGATCACCCAGGCACACGCCACGCGCGAACGGCGACGGCAGGGCCATCGCGGGCAGGCGCGAGGCAAACACGATGGCGAGCGCGGCCACGCATTCGGCCGCGGGCGTGGCCTGCAGGCCGGCCCGCAGCGTGTCGCCATGCTCGGCGATAAAGGGAATCGTGGCCTCGCCCGCGCGGAACACCGGGTGGCGCAGGCAGGCCGCCAGAAAAGCGCGGTTGGTGGGCAGGCCCAGCACCTCGGTGGCGTCCAAGGCTTGGGCCAGCTTTTCGATTGCCTCGGCGCGCGTGGGCGCATGGGCGATCAGCTTGCCGAGCATGGCGTCGTAGTGCGGGCTGACCTCGGTGCCGACCTCCAGCGCATGGTCGAAGCGCAGGCCGGGGCCGCGCATGTCGGGCTCGCTGAAGTGCGACACGCGGCCGGTGTGGGGGCGGAAGTGCGCGTCTTCCGCGCAGAGCCGCACCTCGATGGCGTGGCCGTTGAGGTGCACCTGGTCTTGCGTGAGCGGCAGCGCTTCGCCACGCGCCACACGGATCTGCCACTCGACCAGATCAAGGCCAGTGAGCATTTCGGTCACAGGGTGTTCCACCTGCAGGCGCGTGTTCATCTCCATCAAGAAAAAACGCCCCCACGCTCCGCCGCTGCGCGGGTCGCTGCCCCCCAAGGGGGCTGTTTCGCCTTGGGGCGGCCCGGCGGCGAAACGCTCCTGCTCTCCCTCCAGCAGAAACTCCACCGTGCCCGCCCCCACATAGCCAGCGCCCTGCGCCAGCGCCACGGCGCAGCGGCCCAGCTCGGCGCGCAGCTCGGGCGACACCGCCGGGCTGGGTGACTCTTCGATGATCTTCTGGTGGCGGCGCTGCACGGAGCAGTCGCGCTCGCCGAGGTGGATGCAGTGGCCGAACGCGTCGGCGAACACCTGCACCTCCACATGGCGCGGGGCGAGCAGTGCGCGTTCGATCAACAGGTCGCCGTTGCCGAAACCGGACAGCGCTTCCGAGCGCGCGCTCAGCAACGCGGGCAGCAGTTGCTCCGCGCTTGCGACCTGCCGCATGCCGCGCCCGCCCCCGCCGGCCACGGCCTTGACCATGAGCGGAAAGCCGATGCGCTGCGCCTCTGCCACGAAGGTCTGATCGCGCTGGTCGCTGCCGAAGTAGCCGGGCAGACAGGGCACGCCCTGTCGCAACGCCAGCGCCTTGGCGGCGGACTTGCTGCCGAGCGCGTGGATCGCGGCGGGCGGCGGGCCGACCCAGATCAGGCCCGCGTCGATCACGGCCTGGGCGAAGTCCGCGTTTTCGCTCAGGAAGCCGTAGCCGGGGTGTACAGCATCCGCACCGGTGGCGCGCGCGGCGGCGATCAGCTTGTCCACGCGCAGGTAGCTGTCGGCCGAGGCCGTGCCACCGAGCGCCACCGCTGTGGTGGCCTCGCGCACGTGCAGGGCGTCGCGGTCGGCGTCGGAATACACCGCCACTGTGGCGATGCCCATCCGGTGGGCGGTGCGGACGATGCGCCGGGCGATCTCCCCCCGGTTGGCAATGAGCAGCTTCTTCATGGCGCAGCGCTCTTTTTGACCCAGGGTGCGATCTGCTGACGTGCGAAGGCCTGCAGGCCGGTCGCGGCTTCGCTGCCGCGCAGGGCGCTGACGAAGGCGATGGCCGCCTCGTCGCGCAGGTCGGGCACGGGGCCTCGCAGGCGCTGCAGCAGGCGCTTGGTGGCGGCGGTTGCGCCCGGGGCCGCTCGGCTGAACTTGAGCAGCGTGTCGTGCAAGGCATCTTCGAGCTCACCGTCGGCCGCCACTTCGTTCACCAATCCGAGTTCGCGCGCCTCACCGGCCCGGTAGTGGCGCCCCGAGAGCAGGCATTCGCGCGCGGCCCGCTCTCCCAAGCGCATCCAGACGAAGGGCGCGATCTGTGCGGGCGGCAGGCCGAGCGTGACCTCGGGCGTGGCGAACACCGAGCGCTGCGTGGCGAGCACCACGTCCGCGCAACAGGCCAGGCCGAAGCCCCCGCCCATGGCAGGGCCGTCGACCGCGGCGATCAGCAACTGCGGCAGCTCGGTCAGCGCGTGCAACACATCGCCAAAGCCCCGGTTGAGGGCGATCAACGGGTCGTCTTCTCCGGGCTGCAGCGGCTGACCGATGGCACTGGCGAAGGCGCCCAGGCTGCCGCCGGCGCAGAAGGCGCCCGCCGCGCCGGTGAGCACCACCGTGCGCAGGGTCTTGTCGTCTTTCGCGCGCAGGCAGGCCTCGAACAGCGCGAGCACCATGGTGTCGGACAAGGCGTTGCGCGAGGCCGGGTGATTGAGCGTCCAGCGCTCGGTGTCGTGGTCTCGGACGATCTGAAAAGTGGTCATGGTTGGTCTCCTGCGCTGCCCTCACCCCGGCCCTCTCCCGCATGCGGGAGAGGGAGTTGAATGCCCTCTCTCCGGAGACCGTGTCTTGCTCCCTCTCCCGCGTGCGGGAGAGGGTTGGGGTGAGGGCCGGCGTGCAGCAGCCTCATTTCACCGCCCTCTTCGCGATCCCCATGGTCTTCGAAAGAATGCCCAGCATCACCTCATCCGCCCCGCCACCAATCGACGCCAGCCGTCCGTCGCGGAACATGCGAGAAACCTTGTTCTCCCAGGTGTAGCCCATGCCACCCCAGAACTGCAGGCAGGTGTCAGGCACGGTGCGGTTCAGGCGCCCGGCTTTGAGCTTGGCCATGGTCGCCCACTCGGTCACGTCTTCGCCGGCCAGGTAATGTTCGCAGGCCATGTAGGTGAGCGCGCGCAGGCTCTCGACCTCGGTTTTCAGCTCGGCCAGCTTGAACTGCACCCACTGCTGGTCGGCCAGCGTGGAGCCGAACAGCTGGCGCTCTTGCGCGTACTCCACCGTCCACTGGATGCAGTTGGTGAGACTCTGCAGCGTGCTCGCGGCGCACCACAGGCGCTCTTCCTGGAACTGCTGCATCTGGTAGATGAAGCCCGCGCCCTCGGCACCGATGCGGTAGCGCTGCGGCACGCGCACCTCGTCAAAAAACAGCAGACCCGTGTCGCTGCTGTTCATGCCAATCTTCTTGATCTTCTGGCCGACCTCGAAGCCCTTCACCGGCTTGCCGTTCTCGCGCAGCGGCACCATCACAAGGCTTTTGTTTTTGTGCGCCGGGCCGTCGCTGGTGTTGACCAGCATGCACATCCAGTCGGCCTGCAGGCTGCTGGTGATCCACATCTTCTGGCCGCTGATGACGTAGTCGTCGCCGTCCTTGCGCGCGGTGGTCTTGATGGCCGACACGTCGCTGCCCGCACCCGGCTCGCTCACGCCGATGCAGCCCACCGCGTCGCCCGCGATGGCGGGCGCGAGGAACTGCGCGCGCAGTTCCTCGCTGCCGAAGCGCGCAAGCGCGGGCGTGCACATGTCGGTCTGCACACCGATGGCCATGGGCACGCCGCCGCAGTGGATGTGGCCCAGGGTCTCGGCCATGGCCATGCTGTACGAGTAGTCCAGCCCCATGCCACCGTCCGCCTCGGGCTTGGTCAAGCCCAGCAGGCCCAGGTTGCCCATCTGCTTGAAGACCTCGTGCGCGGGGAAGATCTCAGCCGCTTCCCACTCGTCCACGTGGGGGTTGATCTGCTCGTCGATGAAGCGCTTGAGCGTGTTCTGAATCTCGCGGTGTTCGTGCGTGAACTGCATCTTTGTCTCCTGGTCGTGTGTGTCTACATGCGGGCGACGCCAAACTGCATGCGGCGTGGCTCGCGCGCCGCGGCTTCGGCGCAGGTGTCGAGACAGAAGCTCAACACCGCGCGCGTGTCGCGCGGGTCAATCACACCGTCGTCGAGCACCAGGCCGCTGGTGCTGAAGGCGTCGGCCTGCGATTCGAACTTCTGCACGATGGCGTCGAACTGCGTCTTCATCTGCGCCTGCACCTCGGGCGTGTCGGTGGCGATGCCTTTGCGCGCCATGCCGGCCTCGGCCACGATCTGCATGGTCTTCGCAGCCTGCTCGCCGCCCATGACGGCGGTGCGCGCATTCGGCCAGGTGAAGAGGAAACGCGGCGCGTAGCCCCTGCCGCACATGCCATAGTTGCCGGCGCCGAACGACGCCCCGCACTGGAGGGTGATCTGCGGCACGGTGGCGTTGGTCACGGCCTGGATCATTTTGCTGCCGTGTTTGATCATGCCGGCCTGCTCGCTGTCCTTGCCGACCATGTAGCCGGTGGTGTTCTGCAAATAAATGATGGGGTGACCGAGTTGGCACATCCACTGGATGAAGTGCGTGGCCTTGTTGGCGCCGGCCACGTCGATGGGGCCGTTGTTGCTGATGAGGCCCACCGCGTGGCCGCCGATGTGGGCCTGCGCGCAGACCGTGGCGGCGCCGTAGAGGGGCTTGAATTCGAGGAGGTCCGATCCGTCGGTGATGCGCAGCATGACTTCGCGCATGTCCACCGGCTCGCGGTGGTGCGGGGGCATGAGGGCGAGCAGGTCGGCGGCGGGGAATACGGGAGCGGGGGCACCCTCACCCCTGCCCTCTCCCGCACGCGGGAGAGGGAGTGAGACAGCTTCTCCGGCACGCGTGTCTTGCCCCCACTCGCCGGAGAAGCGGTCTTGCCCCCTCTCCCGCTCGCGGGAGAGGGCTGGGGTGAGGGCCCCCGCAGG
>NZ_MUNZ01000013.1 GCF_002001205.1 Hydrogenophaga sp. A37 | reverse complement strand
ACGCAATGCTGGAGTTCGAGGGCAAGAGCTACCGACTCAAGGAGGCAGCGGCACGCATCGCCGTCACACCCGAGTCGTCATAATCCGGCCGTCCTGCCTGGGGGAATTTGGGGTGGCCAAGGGTGGGGGAATTTGACCTGGCCATCGGGGTCTGTTCAGACTTGACGCAGCGCAATATGCCGGCACCTGACAAGCGCATGCTCTGGGACCCTCAACTCGATGGGAGACCATCATGGAAAACTCAGGCATCACTGTTCATCAAGAGCCATGGAACAAGGGCAAGATCGTCGGGCAAAAGGCTCCCTTCAAGGTGAAGGACATCTGGGCCCTGCGAGTACGTCTTCAGATGGAAGGCCGGGTACGCGAGCTCGCACTCTTCAACCTCGGCATTGACAGCAAGCTTCGCGGATGCGACCTCGTTGCACTCAAGGTCCGCGACGTGTCCCATGGTGACCAGGTGGCAACTCGAGCCATCGTCATGCAGCACAAGACCAAGCGCCCAGTCCAGTTCGAGATCACGGGAGTTACCCGAGAAGCCCTTCAAGCCTGGATCAAACAGGCAGCGCTGAAATCAGATGACTTTCTGTTCCCCAGCAGGCTCCACGATTCGCCCCACCTGGGAACTCGGCAGTACGCCCGGATTCTTGGGCGCTGGGTTGGTGACCTTGGCCTTGATCGTTCTGAGTATGGGACCCACTCGATGCGAAGGACCAAGGCGACGTTGATCTATCGACGCACCAAAAACCTCCGAGCCGTGCAACTGCTACTCGGCCACTCCAAGCTGGAATCGACCGTGAGGTACCTGGGTATCGAAGTCGACGACGCTCTTGAAATCTCCGAACAGACGGAAATCTGAGGTGGTCATCGTAGGCGGCCTTTGCTCCGGCACCGGGGCGGCCGCCTTCAATGGCGGTTATGTGGAGTCCGTCAGGAGCAGTGCTTTCGGCCAGGAGCGGCCTTTGCGCACTCGTTGGAGCAGTCGTTCAACGACCAGGCTCAGCAACGGCGGGAGCGCGCTGAGCGACGAGTCTTTGATGAAGGACCGCATACCTTCGCCGAGTGCTGTAGCACCTCGGTCAGGCGTCTTCGTCAAAGGCGCCGTCGTCCTCCAAGCCGCGGATGAACGCCTCGAAGCTCGCGGCCAAGACCACGATCTTGTAGTCCCACTCCTGGTCGATGTGGACCACCTGCGGTTCGCCCGTCGGCCCGCACACCCGGTAGTCCAGGCAGACCATGTCGTGCCCTGCCGAGGGGCAGTCGGCGAAGTAGACACCGATAGGCGGATAGCCCCACTCTTCTGTCCAGAACGGGCTGCCGAACTCGCCAAGAAGGGAACAAGGCTTGTCTCCGCCGATGGAGTACAGACCGGTGATGGCAATGTGATCGTGTGACCACGAGGTTCGCTCTTTGGCTCGGTGGTTCGTCCGGCAGGGTATGCCACCGTTCTGAAACCGCATGAACTCGACGTAGGACGTGGGCAGCTTGTATCCCAACTTGCGCTCGACGGCCGCCACGGCCTCGTCGGTCAGCGGCGCACCGATGTACTCCTTGAGCGCGTACTCGGACGGCTCCCAGAAGCCAGCCATGTCGAAACCGGCAAAGACCTTGACCATTCCAACACCCTCCTTTGCCAAACCTTGATTCAAACGGCAAATCACAGAATACACAAAAGCGCGGACGCTAAACGGAGTCGAACGGCATCTCAAAACGGCTCTTGTCGAAGGGCTGCTGCGTATTTCAGCCCATCGTGGACGGCATTTCAGGTTGATGGTGGACGGGATTTCAACGTAGTCGTGGACGGCGTTTCAGTCTGATCGTGGACGCTGTTTCAGCGCCATCGTGGACGATTGGGGGTT
>NZ_MUNZ01000155.1 GCF_002001205.1 Hydrogenophaga sp. A37 | reverse complement strand
GCCCTACACGCCCCCGCCGGTGCCCCCCGCGCCGGTGCCGCCGGTGGTCAACCCCCTGCCGGGGCCCACACCATCCCCATCGAACGAGGTGGTGGTGCAGACCGCCTTCAGCCAGGGCACCGCGGCCATCACCACGCTGCAGGGTGTGGCCGAAGCCACCAGCACCGTCGCGCAAGAGGCCCAGGCCGACCTGAAAAGCCTGGCACAGCAGGCCAGCGCAACGCCTGCGCCTGCGCCTGCGCCTGCGCCTGCACCTGTACCTGCACCTGCACCTGCTCCAGCCCCGTCTCCCACCCCGGCACCCGCACCCGCGCCGACGCCCGCACCACCCGCGCCGTAACTACGCCCACGCCGACCATCTCTCAGCGCTTAAGGATTCGCCATGGACAACACCAACGCCCAGGTCATCGACACCGTCAATCAGATTCAAATGGCCACGATGGCCCCGCAGGTGGTCATGACCAGCGGTGCCGGCAAGGCCTACCAGTCGGTGGCGCAGTCAACCGCCATCGCGGTGCAGGATTCAGCCGATGCGTTGCGCAACCTCTCCACCATCGCCACCACGGCCATCGGTGTGGCCATGGCCCAGCTCCTGGCGACCAAGGACGTGAAATACGTCGAGGTGATCACGGCTGCGCAGCAGGTGATGACGCAGGCCAATGTCGAGTTCGGCCAGGTCGGTGCCACGGCCGCCAACGTCATCAAGGGTTACCCGGCGGGCTGACCCGCGTTTGGTGCGAAGCGCATCACAGCATCACAGATAGGTGAAAGAACCCACGCCATGACTGTCATCGTTGCCGGCAAGCTGATCCAGAAGAGTGAAAGCCTGTCTGAGCTCGCGCGCCAGACCTTGACCTATATCGACGGCGGCCCCCAGTGGCTGGCCTGGGCCTTGCCCAACCCCATGGTGTGCTACGAAGTGGCGGACGAGACCACGCTGCTGGCCGAGGTGCAGCAAGGGCTGCACGCCTCGCCCATGGCCTTGCTGCCGGGGCTGGGCCTGTGGGTCAGCCCGGTCAAGCTCATGTCGCTGGGCAGCGCCAACCTGCGCACCCTCGGCCAGGCCGAAATCGGCGACACCAGCGCCGCCGTGGTGCAGCAGACCCAACGCATCATGGCCGACCACCATCTCGTGGACGCGCAGCAGTTGCGCAGCGCGAGCGAGTTTCTGCAAGACCTGGGTGTGGCGGATGCGCCCGTGTTTCAGGCGCTGGATTTCAACGACCGCGTGGCCTTGCACACGCTGGCCGCAGCAGCCATGGGGCAAGACGGCGACAACCCGGCGCAACTGCGCCAGGAGGCGGCCGCCTTCGGCGTGCAGCAGGCCCGCACCGTGCCCGAGTTCTGCGACTACTACCAGGTGTACCTGGCCCACTCCAAAAAGATGAACGCACTGGGCGGCACGGCGGCTGCGCGCGGCCAGTTGTGCAGCCAGGCCGTGCAGACCCTGCTGCCACTGGCCTTCGGCGCGATGGAGTGCCCGCAGCTGCCCGACCGCCTGCCCTCACCCGCCGAGGTCGAGCAGTGCCTGCGCAACTGGCTGGCCCGGGGGCACACGCTGGGCTTTTCACGCTTGTCGCAGGCCGTGCTGCAGATGGTCACGCAAACCATCTTCAGCAACGAAACCGGCACGGACGCGCGGCGCCTGTTTGACCTGTACCTCAGCACGGCACAGGCCTTCCTGGGTGGCAACCGTTTGAAGGAAAGCCGCCTGGGGCAAGACGGCGCCAGCCTCACCTTCACGCTGCAGAACGACACACAACAAGCGGTGTTGCACGTGAGCGCGGACCGGCTGCTGTCATTGCGAAAGTTTGGCGCCTGGGTGGCGCCCGATGCGGCCTCAGGCCTGCCCAGTTCCCCATCCACCTCGACACCGGAGTAGCCC
>NZ_MUNZ01000014.1 GCF_002001205.1 Hydrogenophaga sp. A37 | reverse complement strand
ATCGGCATAGGGGGCCCCCATAACGGAGGCACCCCTGCCACACCACCCGGCATGCGGGTCCGCACCGGGCGGTTCGAGAGTTTGAGGTCACGACAGCCTCGGCAACCCCAACCCGTCAAAGTACGCCATGGTCAACACGCTGTTGAGCAGCTTGGCGCTGTTTCGCCACCATCGATGGCCGTTGCCTGCCACCCGTGCCGCGACATCGTCAGTAGCCCCCATCCCCGTGAGCACCCGGTAGATCGTTTTCGGCCTCTTCCAGTGCCGCAGTTGGATGGCCCTCAGGCGATGGCGCAACCACTCGTCCAGCTCTCGCCAGACTCGGGGCGTTTGTGCCAACCCGAAGTAGGCCTTCCAGCCCAGCACATAAGGCCTGAGCTTTTCCACCGTTTGCGCCATGCTGCGCCCACCTGTTCGGCGCGTGAGTTGCCGGATGCGGGCCTTGAAGTTGTCCAGCGCTTTCTTCGCCACCGCACATTTGACTTCTCGGCCCTTGGCCACCCACAGCGCATAGCCCAGAAATTGGCGCCCGAAGGCGCTGGCCACCGCGCTCTTGGCTTCGTTGATCTGAAGCTTCAAGCCGCCGTAGAGCTTCCTGAGGTAGGCCATCACCCGCTCCCCGGCCTTGATGCTGCCCACGTAAACGTTGCAGTCGTCGGCATAGCGAGCAAAGCTGTGGCCTCGCGCCTCCAACGCCTTGTCCACCTCGTCGAGCAGCACGTTGGCCAGCAGCGGGGAGAGCGGCCCGCCTTGCGGCGTGCCCAGGTGGCGATCAATCACCACCCCACCGTCCATGATCCCGACGTTGAGGTACGCCCGGATCAGCCGGATGACGCCGGCATCGTCGATGCGCTTGCTCACGCGGTCCATCAGGATGTCGTGGTTGACCCGGTCGAAGAACTTCGCCAGGTCCACGTCCACCACCACATGTTTGCCCGTTTGGACGTACGCCCGCGCGGCCTTGACCGCATCGTGCGCTCGCCTGCCCGGGCGGAATCCGTGGCTGTGTTCGCTGAAACCGGGATCGATCAGGGGTTGCAGCACTTGCAGCAGAGCTTGCTGGATCAGCCGATCCAGCACCGTGGGGATGCCCAGCTCGCGCTGGCTCCCGTCGGGTTTGGGGATCATGACTTTGCGTACCGGGCTGGGCCGGTAATGCCCCATCAGCAGTGCTTGGCGGATGTCGGGCCAGCTCTGGCGTATCGCCTGGGCGGTCTGCTCGACGTCGAGCCCGTCCACCCCGGCGGCACCCTTGTTGGCCTTGACCCGCTTCCACGCCGCTTGCAGGTTCTGTCTCGTCAGCGCCGCTTCCAGCAGGCCACCTGTGCCCACCTTCGGCTTTGCCAACCCTGTGTGCGGGTGTTCAAGGAGCGGGTCGCAGGCTTCGTCGCTGCTGGGATCGCGCTGGGCTTCACCCAGCGCTACGCCCACCCGCCCGGACTCACCTTTGTCAGGTCTTGCCGGCATCTGACGCATGGCCTTTGACATCTCCTTGTCCTCGCTCACTCACTCTCGTTCGGTCCTTCGCTCTGGCCTTGTGGCCTCATCGGCCCCGGCTTGCAGCTACTACGACCTCTGCTGACTTCTCGCTCCGGCTCGGCCGTCGGGCTTTCACCCACAAGGCGAGATCTCCCCAGGTAAGAACGCACACCTTCATCGCACAGCCGCCGCATCTACGCCACTTCGCCTTGGTCACAAGAGCTTTGCGGTCATTGGCCCGCTCGCCCTGCTTGGCAGCGCCTTCTATGCGGTTCTTGTTCATCGGCTCACGACTTACGCTCCACGCTTCCTTCCTACGCTCGGTCGCCCTCACGCAGTTGCGCTTCACTTTGCTCACTGTGACCAGCTCGCAGCGGGACTTGCACCCGCAGGTGTGCGCCCATGCTGGGCGCACCAAAAAAAA
>NZ_MUNZ01000015.1 GCF_002001205.1 Hydrogenophaga sp. A37 | reverse complement strand
CCGCAGAGCCACCAGCCACCCCGCGCAACACCTACATCGGCCGGCTGCGCTGAACCGCGCCATCGCCGAGCGAAACGGCGCGTGCGGTTTAATCGCCAGGGTTCGCGCCGCCCTGCTGCGGCGCCCTCTCCATCCACGTTTTCACGGAGCTGCTGCATGGCGTCCCCCATTCGCATCATTTCTTCCATGGCCACCAAACAGGTGCTGGCCGACCTGATCAACCTCTACCAGCAGACCCAGCCCGGCCAGATCATCGAGCTCGAATCCGTGGGCGGTGTGGACGCCGCCAAGCGCGTGCAGGCCGGCGAAGCCTTCGACATCGTGGCCCTCGCGTCCAACGCGGTGGCCCAGCTCAGCGCCGACGGCAAGGTGGTGGCCGGCAGCCAGGTTGACGTGGTGCGCTCCGGCGTGGCGCTGGCCGTTCGCAGCGGCGCGCCGCACCCCGACATCACCAGCGAAGCCGCTGTGAAACAGGCCGTGCTCGCCGCGCACACCCTGGGCTATTCCACCGGCCCGAGCGGCGTGCAACTCGCCAAACTGTTCGAGCGCTGGGGCATCGCCGAGCAGATCAAAGACCGCATCGTCACCGCACCACCCGGCGTGCCCGTGGGCTCGCTGGTGGCCAAGGGCGAAGTTGAGTTGGGCTTCCAGCAACTGAGCGAACTCATGGGCCTTGAGGGCATCGACGTGCTCGGCCCGCTGCCCGCACAAATCCAGATCATCACCACCTTCTCGGCCGGCCTGGCCACCACCTCCACACAGCCCGAAGCGGTGCGCGCGCTGCTCGCGTTTCTGGTGTCGCCGCAGACGGCCGAGACGAAGCAACGCAACGGGATGGAAGCGGCCGGTTGAATCGGCGGCCGTTGAACTCGGTGGTGAATCCCACGGGCTGACCGGGGGCGTGAGCGCCCCAGGTGCCTGCCAGCGTCATATCCGACTACATTGGTCAACTATGAACGCCCACACCCACACCACCCTCGCCCAGCCCGGCCCCAAGACTTCGATCGACAAGCACAAGATCCGCTTCCTGTTGCTGGAAGGCATTCACCCCTCTGCCGTCAGCGTGCTGCGCGCGGCGGGCTACAGCCAGATCGAAAGCCTGCCCGGCGCCCTGCCCGACGATCAGCTCTTGGCCAAGATCGCCGACGCGCATTTCGTCGGCATCCGCTCGCGCACCCAGCTCACCGCCGAGGTGCTGAGCCACGCCCAGCGCCTCGCCGCCGTGGGCTGCTTCTGCATTGGCACCAACCAGGTGGACCTGGCCGCGGCGCGCGAGCGCGGCATCGCCGTGTTCAACGCGCCGTTTTCCAACACCCGCTCGGTGGCCGAGCTGGTGCTGGCCGAGGCCATTCTGCTGATGCGCGGCATCCCCGAGAAGAACGCCGTGGCGCACCGCGGCGGCTGGCTGAAATCGGCCAGCAACTCGTTTGAGATTCGCGGCAAGACGCTGGGCATCGTGGGCTACGGCGCCATCGGCACGCAGCTCTCGGTGCTGGCCGAAGCCCTGGGCATGCAGGTGGTGTTTTTCGACGTGGCGACCAAGCTGCCGCTGGGCAATGCGCGGCCGCTCACCAGCCTGGACGAGCTCATGGCCACCGCCGACGTGGTGAGCCTGCACGTGCCCGAAACGCCGGCCACGCAATGGATGATCGGCGCGGCACAACTCGCGCGCATGAAGCCCAGCGCCGTGCTCATCAACGCCTCGCGCGGCACCGTGGTGCAGGTGGACGCGCTGGCCAGCGCGCTGCAAAACCAGGCCCTGCTCGGCGCCGCCATCGACGTGTTCCCCGAAGAACCGCACAGCAACAAGGACGTGTTTGAGTCGCCCCTGCGCGGCCTCGACAACGTGATCCTCACGCCGCACATCGGTGGCTCCACGCTGGAGGCACAGGAGAACATCGGCATCGAGGTGGCAGAAAAGCTGGTGAAGTACAGCGACAACGGCACCTCCACTTCGGCCGTCAACTTTCCCGAAGTGGAGGTGCCGTTGTCGCTGTACTTCACCAGCTTTTCTGCCACCTCGATGCCGATGTTCTCCTGTGCCT
>NZ_MUNZ01000122.1 GCF_002001205.1 Hydrogenophaga sp. A37 | reverse complement strand
GCCGCACACCCTGCTGATGCGCCAGCCAGCCCACCTGCCGGTAGGTCCACTCGCGCTTGCCCGGGATCTCGGCCGGCCCGAGTTGCCCGTGGGCCTTGAGCAGCGCCGCGAACAGCACGGGCCGGTAGCGCACGTGCACGCTGAGACCCATGAGCGCCTGCGGCAGTTTCTCGAACGCGAGGTGCGCGTAGGGCGAAATCGGGTCGTAGAAGAAGGTCAGTTCGTGCATGGTGCTGGCCCAGGTGTTGGCTTTGACGTCGGTCCCTGACGGCGTGGGTCTCAGAGGCTGAGAGTTTTTCGGGCGTGTCCGAGCAACGCCACAAAACGTGCTCGATCAAGGCGCAAAGCACAGCCATAGCTCAGGCTATGGCGCGCATTTGCAACGCAGAGCGGGTGCGTTTTGGGGTGGTGAGCGGGCATGAGCGAAAGACTCTCAGCCTCTTAGCCCTGCGGCTGCTGCCGCGCCTCGATGCGCTCCCAGACGACGAGCCGCGCCTGATCGCCCAGCCCGCTCCAGGCGGCGATCTCTTCCACCGTGCGGTAGCAGCCGCTGCACAGGTCGGTGGCCGGGTTCATCTGGCACACGGAGATGCAGGGCGACGGCACCTCGGGGTCCACGTGGCGCGCGCGCGCGTCGTCAAGGTTGATGAGCGGCCGCATGCGGGGCACGGGCGCCGGGGTTCGGGAAAACAGCTTCTTGAGGAACATGTGGGGTCAGGGAATGGCGGGCACGGTCACGTCGTGCACGGGCGCGCCGGTAAGGTGTTGCAGGTCGTGGGGCGTGAGGCGGAACACGCCGTGCGGATGGCCCGCCGCGGCCCAGATTTCGCCGAAGCGAAACAGCTGGTCATCGATCAGCGTCACGGGCGGCGTGGCGTGGGCCAGCGGCGAGACGCCACCGATGGAAAAGCCCGTCTTGTCCTTCACGAAGTCGGCGTCGGCCCGGCCCAGTTTGCCGCCCTCGGCGCAGACGATGGCCTGCACCTTCTTCTCGTCCACCCGCAGGTCGCCCGAGGTGATGACGAGCACGGCCACGTCGTCGGTCTTGCGGCGAAAGATGATGCTCTTGGCGATCTGCCCCAAGGCCACGCCCAGGGCATCGGCCGCCTGCTGCGCGGTGCGCGCGGCGTCGCTCAACATCACCGGGGGGTGCGGGTGACCGAGCGCTGCCAGGGCAGCGGTGACGCGCTGCACCCCGGGCGGTCTGTCCACGGAATTCAAGGGGGCTTCACTCATGGGCGGCAATGGTAGCGGTCAGGGTTTCAGCCCGCCGAACGTTTGATCAACAACAGGCTCGCGCCCATCGCCACCAGCACGCCGCCAAACACGCGGTTCTGCGCGCGGCGCGCCTTGGCGGTCGCCAGCCAACGCTGCGCACGCGAGGCGAGGAAGGCGTAGCCGTGCATCACCACCAGATCGACCGAAATCGTGGTTGCCAGCAGGATCAGCAGTTGCGGCCACAGCGGGCGCAGCGGATCGATGAACTGCGGCAGCACCGCGACCATGAAGACAATGCCCTTGGGGTTGGTCACGTTGGTGAAGAAGCCGATCAACACGCGCTCGCGAACGCTGGGCCCGACCCTCTCGTTTGCCACGGGCGCCGCCGCCTGGGGGAGCCCCGACGGCGCCATGGGGACCGGGTCAACCGGCGCCCTCCACTGCCGCCAGCCCAGCCAGAGCAGGTAAGCCGCGCCCACGACTTTGACCACGGTGAAGGCGGTGGCCGAGGCCATGAGCAGCGCCCCCACACCCACCCCGGCCACCAGCAGGATCACCATCAACCCCAGCTGCAAACCGACAATGGTGGCGCCGGTGCGGCGCACGCCATAGGCCAGGCCGTGCGTCATAGTGAGCACCGCCCCGGAGCCGGGTGACAGCGCAATCACCCAAGCGGCCGCGAAATAGGCCAACCAGACATTCAGATCCACAACAGACTCCAGATTTCAATCGAGCCCGAGATGATGCCCGTTTCCGCATGGCCCCGACCAGGCGCTGGGAACCAGAAACCGGCTGGGGCCGCCGTTACAAAATCACCGCACAATTTTCCGTTCAGTAGGTAGTAACCCTGAGTGGAATCCCT
>NZ_MUNZ01000017.1 GCF_002001205.1 Hydrogenophaga sp. A37 | reverse complement strand
GAGGAACTCGCGCTTGCGCGTTCTCTTGGTCTTGCGCTCGAATCCGCTCTCGCTCAGGCTCATCTGTTTCATAACGTCAATCTCGCACATCCCGTGCCAGTGGCGACGGTTCTGCAGACGTTCCCTAAGTTCATACAGCCCCACTGCAAGGACAGCAGTGAATTTTTTCGCACACATAATTTCAGCGAAAAAGGTACTGTTGTTTGGTTGGATTACACCTCTGCAGAAGACTTGAATGAACAACTCAACGAGTTTCATGGAGTCGTAGCGAAGCTGGATACCTATGACGTTGCAAAAATCACGCTAAACGCTAGCACTCTTGGGCTTGGACAGTTTTCAGAGATTCCTGAGATACAAAGAGCAGTTAAACGACGTGAAACTCTACGAGCTCGAATACCTACCTTTGCACCAGCAGATCTGACTGACAAAGACTTTCAAACGAAGAACTACCCAACCACGCTACAGCGGTGTGTTCAAAATAGCCTGCACGACCTCAGTGCGCGCAATACGGAATTATACTTTCATCCGCTATCGACTTTTTCTTACGCCGACGGTCAAACCATGCTGACCATAACCGGTATGGTATTCAAGGCCAGCGATGATGCGAGAGTTAAGCAGTTCATTGCAAATTCTCGCCTAGACAAGTGGCCATTTGCCAATCTCGAATGGACTCCCCCTATGTCGATTAATATGCCAGCATTGTCAGCAAAAGAGCGAATGAAACTGGATGAATGTCTACCTATTGACGAAGAGGCAGTCAAAAATCCCGCTGATCACCTCAAAAAACATCTTGGATTTGTGCCGGGAGCGAATGACGGGGAGCTTTCAAACTATGCCAAATATTATCGTCAATACCCCCACTTTTCAAGGGTGATTTTGTAGATTTACGCCGCTGCTGCAAACTCTTGGGGCAGCTGTAAATATTGCTCCAGATGACGATATAGCACGGTTAGCACGGCCTCTGCCACAAGCGGAGAGACGCTATTCCCGATTTGTCGGAAGCTGTGCCACTTGGTTTGCGGAAGTAAAAACCAATCAGGAAAACCTTGCAAGCGAGCAGCTTCGCGCGGCGTGATGACACGGGGCTCCGTAGGATGAATCGGTCGAACGGCCTGATAGCTACCCTTTTCCGGCCCAGTTCCGGCTCGCAAGGTGTGGCAAAAACCATCATTTTTCAACCGAACCGAGCGGGAAACGCCGTCTTTTTCGCCTGGGGCTAGTGCGCCGTAACGTTCGGCGATTTCGGGTGCATGGAGCGTACCAATATGCCCACTGACCTCGCGAGCTATCTTGTAGCGCGTGATTGTCGCAAGGTCACCGACCCCTTTAGGAATGCGGTTTTGCACGCGGGTATAGAACGCACCGGCAGGCAACTCTCCGACGGGGGTCCATACGTATTGGTCAGGCGGTGGGTTAGGGTCCACGTCAAGACTTAGACCTGCCAGAGCGTCCTTTACGGAAACACTTCGCACATTGGCAGCAGGTGCAAAGGCTTGTACTTGCATTGCAGGTAGCCTGCGGCCATCCACGCCGATAAAAAATACCCGGGTGCGATTGGTTGGCGCACCATGCAAGCTGGCATCCACCTCTAACGGGGCAAGCATGTGATAGTGAGCGGGCACATTCCGGAGTGCCTTCTTCAATGCAACGGCATTTTTTTTCAGCAATATCCCTGGAACGTTTTCCGCGAGAAAGAAAGCGGGCTGAGTTTCCGCCACTAACCGCATGAAGTGACCGAACAAGTCGTTGCGCGCATCGTTGGGGTCTTTTCGACCGATAGAACTAAAACCTTGGCACGGCGGGCCACCGATGAGCCCTCCCAACGCTCCTATTTGCACCCCAGCTGCCGCGAGCATTTGCGAGCCTGAAAGCTTGCCAACGTCCAGTTGCAAATGCTTTGACAACGGGAAATTTAACGTATGGGTTTTATGAGCATGCCCGTCGAGCTCCACCCCCGCAGCCAAGGTAAAGCCCGAGCGCGCAGCTCCAAGAGACAGTCCGCCAGCCCCACAGAACAGATCAACTACTTCTATCTTTGCCATGTAATCCTTTTAAAGTTATTTTATGAGACTCGCATCTTCATGATGCCTCTGGGCAGCCGTCTTGAAAATTGAGGAGGAAGAGAGGGTTCCAAGCGTGAGTCGTGCGTTGCACCGTTCTGTGAGCACTGCTCGGCCAACGACCGCAACTGCCGCAGGACGAGCGACTTTCGGCCATTCTCAAAACCTGGCCTCTCTTTGACGTCCGGGCCATCGCTGTCCGGCGGTTTCTCAATCTTCCGCCTGCAGACCCATTCCCCTATTCACCGCACGGCCCACAGGAACCGTCCCAGACCGGCT
>NZ_MUNZ01000018.1 GCF_002001205.1 Hydrogenophaga sp. A37 | reverse complement strand
GTAAGCGTCCGGCCATCCCACCCTTGAGGTCGGCGGCATAAGTGGCAACGATGGTGTCCACCAAACGAGATAGGTGGACACCATGACCGAAGCCAAGAACAAGACCCGTCGGCGCCACAGCGCCGAGCTCAAGCAGCAGATCCTGGCCGAGTGCGCCCAGCCCGGCGCCTCGGTAGCCAGCGTGGCCCTCTCGCACGGCATCAATGCCAACGTCGTGCACAAGTGGCGCCGCATGGTCCATGGCCCGAGCACGGATCTGCAGTTGCCCACGTTCGTACCTGTGGCGCTACCCCAGGCGAGCTGCGCTCCTGCCGCGGACATCTGCGTGGAATTGCGCCGTGGCGCCACCAGCGTGTCGTTGACCTGGCCGGTGGCAGCGGCCGAGCACTGCGCGGCCTGGATGCGGGACTTGCTCAAGTGATCCGCATCGACGCCCTGTGGCTGGCCACCGAGCCGCTGGACATGCGTGCCGGAACAGAGTCGGCCCTGGCCCGCGTGGTAGCCGTCTTCGGTGCTGCGCGCCCACACCACGCCTACCTGTTTGCCAACCGGCGTGCCAACCGCATGAAGGTGCTGGTGCACGATGGCATCGGTGTGTGGCTGGCGGCCCGCCGCCTGAACAGCGGCAAGTTCGTCTGGCCGCGTGACGGGGATGCAACGGCGACACTCAGCCGCTCGCAGTTCGATGCCCTGGTGCTGGGTCTGCCTTGGCAGCGCCTGGGCGATGGTGGTGTCATCACCGTGATCTGACGCTGGTCTGTGCGCAGGCACTTGCCAATTGGGGCATGCGCCAATGGTGCGGCTGCACTGGCGCTGGCACAGTCCTACCCATGGTGGTCGAGCCGCAATCGCTGGAGAGCCTGAGTGCAGAACAACTGCGCTCTGCGTTGCTCTCCATGCTGCAGACGGCCGCTGCCAAGGACCAGGAACTGGCCTTCAAACAGGCCATCATCGACAAACTCACCCACGAGAACGCGCTCTTGAAGCGCATGAAGTTCGCTGCCCAGTCCGAGCGCTTCAGCCCCGAGCAGAAGAGTCTGCTCGAAGACGAGATCGAAGCGGACCTGGCGGCCGTGGCCACCGAGATCGATGCGCTGGCGCAGACGCAAACACCGGCCACTCCCGAGAAGAAGCAGGCCAAGCGCTTGCCCCTGCCGGCGCACCTGCCGCGCCGCGAGATCCGCCATGAGCCAGCGTCCACCACCTGCTCGTGCGGTTGCCAGATGAAACGCATCGGCGAAGACGTGGCCGAGAAGCTGGACTACGTGCCCGGTGTCTTCAGTGTCGAGCGTCACATCCGTGGCAAGTGGGCCTGCGCCCAGTGCGAGAGCATTCAACAGGCGCCGGTCGAGGCGCACGTCATCGACAAAGGCATCCCCACCACCGGCCTGCTGGCACAGGTGCTGGTGGGCAAGTACGCCGATCACCTGCCCTTGTACCGCCAGGAAGCGATCTTCGGCCGCGCCGGCCTGGCCATTCCCCGCTCGACGCTGGCGCAGTGGGTGGGCACCTGCGGGGTGCGGCTGCAGCCGCTGGTCGATGCCCTGAAGACCGAGGTCCTGCGCCACCGAGTGATTCACGCCGACGAAACACCGGTGGCGATGCTCAAGCCCGGCGAGGGCAAGACGCACCGAGCCTACCTCTGGGCCTATGCGCCGGGGGCATTCGAGAACATCAAAGCCGTGGTCTACGACTTCTGCGAGTCTCGCTCGGGAGAACACGCACGGCGCTTCCTGGGCCACGGCACCGACAAGGCCTGGAAGGGCAGCCTGACCTGTGACGACTTCAGTGGCTACAAGGCCCTGATCGCCAGCGGCGTGACCGAGGTGGGCTGTCTGGCCCATGCACGGCGCAAGTTCTTCGATCTGCACGCGGCCAACCAGAGCCAGATCGCCGAGTTCGCACTGCAGCAGTTCGCCCGGGTCTATGACATCGAGCGCGAGGTCAGAGAGCTGGACACCGAGCAACGGCAAACCATTCGGCAGCAGCAGACCAGGCCGATCCTGGATGCCCTGCATGAATGGATGATGCTTCAACGGCGCCAGGTACCCGACGGATCGGCAACCGCCAAAGCGCTGGACTACAGCCTGCGGCGCTGGGTGGCGCTGACCCGGTTCGCGGGTGACGGGCAACGGCCGGTGGATAACAACTGGATCGAGAACCAGATCCGGCCCATTGCCATCGGTCGCAACAATTGGCTGTTTGCCGGCAGCCTGCGCGCGGGTCAGCGGGCGGCTGCCGTCATGAGCCTGATCAAGTCGGCGCGTATGAACGGTCACGACCCGTATGCCTATCTCAAGGATGTGCTCACGCGGCTGCCCATGCACAAGGCCAGCCGCATCGACGAGCTCTTGCCGCACCGCTGGCAGCCCACTGACATCTGATCGTCAGACAGGACTGTCGGCGGTGGTCAACATGGGTTCGCCGGACGCTTAC
>NZ_MUNZ01000158.1 GCF_002001205.1 Hydrogenophaga sp. A37 | reverse complement strand
GAACGGGGGCGCTTCGGGGTCTTGACCATGCCCCGTTCTACGACAAACAGGTTGCAATCTTGTGTCAGCCCACGCCTGCCCAGCTTGGGGCGGGTTGGCACATGGCGTCTCGCAGGCCGACCAGTTGGCGTGCGATTTGCTTAGGGGTTTGGCATGAATACCTTCATCCGCATCGCCGAAGTCTGGACGCCCACCCAAGACGGCGCGTCGCTGGAGCTGTCGAGTGGCTTGTTTCCGAGGGCTGCGGCCTTCGAGGCGATCACACGGCAGATGATCTTTGCGCGCGGCGAGGGCTTGCCCGGCCGCGCCTGGGAGCTGGGCCACCCGCTGATGATGCGCGAGCTCTCGGGCAGCTACTTCAAGCGGGCCGCGGCCGCCAAGGCTTTGGACCTGACCTGCGCAGTCGCCTGCCCGGTGTTCCGTGGCGACGCGCTGCAGTGCGTGGTCGTGCTGCTGATGGGCGGCGCCGCGTCGTCGGTCGGCACGGTGGAACTGTGGCGCAACGACGGGCGGATTTCGTCTGACATGTCGCTGGTGGACGGGTACTTTGGCGCCAGTGCCCAGGCCGCCCAACTGGAGGCGCTGACGCGCGATGGCTGGCTGCCGCGAGGCGCCGGTGCACCGGGCCTGGCTTGGCAAAAGGGCGAGACCGTCTGCATGGCCAACATCGCCCAGTCCAAGCGGTTCCTGCGCAAGGAGGCGGCGCTCGCCCTGGGCATCGACCGGGCGCTGGCGGTGCCTTGCAGCGTGCGGGGCACGTCGTCGTGGGTGTTGGCATTGTTGTCGGCTCCCAGCACGCCGATTGCCCTGCGGGTGGAGGTCTGGACGCAGCCGCCCGGGCCGCCCGATGGACTGGTGCGCGCTTCAGGCTTCTGCGAATCCGCCGGCGAACTGACGACCGGCGCGAGCACCGTGCACAAGCTTGAGGCGCTGGGGGCCATCGGCACGGCCTGGCGCACCGGCGTGGCACAGGCCAGCACCTTGTTGCCCACACCGGACACGCCGGCCGATCAGGAGGCCCTTCGGGCGGTCGGCGCCCGGTCGGTGCTGGCCCTGCCGGTGCTGATGGACGAGGCGGTGAACGAGGTGGTGGCGCTCTACTTCTGATACGGGCTCGGCTCGGCCAGCGCACAGCGCAGCGCCACGCGCAAGCCGCGCACCAGGTCGTCCAGCGACATGCTGGGTGTGCCCTGCTCGGGTAGCCAGGGCACGTGCACAAAGCCGCCGCGCGTGTGGTGCAGTTCGGGCTGGGTGGCGATGGCGTGCATGAGACCGTAGAACACGTGGTTGCAGACGAAGCTGCCTGCGCTGGGCGACACCTCGGCGGGCAGGCCTTCGCGCTGCAGCGCGGCGAGCATGGCCTTGATGGGCAGGGTGCTGAAGTGGGCGGCTGGGGCGCCGGGCACCACGGGCGTGTCGATGGGCCCGGCGCCGGCGTTGTCGGGTATGGGCGCGTCGTCCACGTTGATGGCCACGCGCTCCAGCGAGATCGCGCTGCGGCCGCCGGCCTGCCCCACGCAGACCACCAGCGCTGGCTGGTGTTTCGCGAGCAAGGCGTTCAGCACCTGAAGCGATGCGCCAAACACCGTGGGCAGCCGGGCGGCCACCACGGTGTGGCCCATCAACTGCCGGCCATGCAGCGCCTGCACGGCGAGCCAGCTGGGGTTGATGGCAGCACCGCCGAAGGCGTCGAAGCCGGTGAGCAGCACGCGGGGCTTGGGGGAGCGAAGTCGGGTGTCCATGCGGTGGCCTGTGTCGGACCTGCAAGGATATGCTGCACAGGCTTGGCGCCGTGCCATCGGCGCATCATCCGAAGGAGTTTCCATGGCCACCCGCAAAAAACCAGTCACCACTCTCGAGCCCCCAGCAGACACAGGCTCGCACCTGATCGGTCAGGCCATCCTGTCGCTGATGGGCAAGCTGCCCACCTCGAAGGAGCAGCCCAGCCAGGCACCGGCCGACGACGCGCGCAAGAAGGCCAACGCGGCGGCAGCGAAAGCGGCGCTGGCCGCCGGGGCGCTGGCCCTGCCACCGGGGCCGCTGGGCTGGCTCACCATCCTCCCCGAGATGGTGGGGGTCTGGAAGATCCAGAAGCAGCTGGTGGCCGACATCGCCGCGCTGTATGGCCAGCAGGCCACGCTGACGCCGGAGCAGGTGGTGTATTGCCTGTTCCAGCACACGGCGGCGCAGGGTGTGCGCGACCTGGTGGTGCGCGTGGGGCAGCGCACGCTGGTGCGGCGCGCCTCGCCGCTGCTGATCCGCGCGATCACGCGGCGCATCGGCACGAAGCTGGCGCAACGGGCCCTGGGCAAGGGTGTGGCGCGCTGGGTGCCGATCGTGGGCGCGGTGGGTGTGGGCGCGTACGCCTACTACGACACCGCGCAGGTGGCCGCCACCGCCATCGACCTGTTTGAGGGGGTGATTGAGGTGGAGGCGGTGGAGGTCGATGGGTAGGATCGTTCCCATG
>NZ_MUNZ01000019.1 GCF_002001205.1 Hydrogenophaga sp. A37 | reverse complement strand
CACCCACAAAAGCACCCCACCCACTTCGTGCTCGCCGGCCACCTGCACCCGGTCTGCCACCTCAGCGGCCCCGCGTGCGACACAATGCGCCTGCCCTGCTTCGTGAGCGAACCGGGGCAGGCCGTGCTGCCGGCATTCGGTGCTTGCACGGGTGGGCACGCGCTGCCGGCTGCGCCGAGCAGGTGCTTTCATCCCATCGGCGGGAACCGGGTTTGGGCTGTGCCGGGGACTTGTCTGTTCACAGGCCTCGAGGTTTGGGGCAATTGCGTCCAGCAGGTCGAGGGCGGTGTGGCTGCTCGTGCAAGGCTATCTGCTTGTGTAGCCTTTAGACCAAGGTCCGCTATTCGTATGTATCGCGGCGGGCACCCGCTTTAAGGCTGATCGTTGTCATGCACCTCTTCGGATCAGTGACCGCTGACCCGGATACCGCCCGTAGGGCAGTGCGTTGTTTCAAAGGCTGACCTCTACTCTGGACGGTTGCTCATCAAATCGGGAGGTAAATCGTGGTTCTGGGGGAGGGGCTACAGCAGCTAAGATTTGACCTAGCGGAAGCGAACGACAGTTGTACGATCCCAGGACCACTTGTTTCAGGCTCTCTTGGACGGTTTACTGAACTGGGGGACACCTGAATGGCGTGACTCGCGGGAAAAAACTGTTGTAGACAACGATTTAAATGAGGGAGTATCCATATGGCAGGCAAGAAATCAAATAGTCAAAACCAAGTTGACGCATCACCGACCAAGCGGTTTTTTGTCGAGATGCTCACACGAGACATTGAACTCGACGACGCAATTCTCGATTTACTCGACAACTGCTTAGACGGGGCAGTACGCACAAACGAAAACAAACCTCCTCGAAACCCTGCAAAACCATATGCAGGGTATTGGGCTGAAATCACTCTGGATGCTGAGCATTTTTGCATCAAAGACAACTGTGGCGGAATTCCGCTAGACATTGCAAAGGAATACGCGTTCCGTTTTGGTCGGAAAGACAACAAAAGAGATAAAGATCTGCATACCGTTGGCGTGTATGGCATTGGCATGAAGCGCGCGATATTCAAGATGGGAGCTGACTGCTGGGTTCGAAGCCATCACGCAGATGGATCTTTTGGGGTTCACATTGACCAAAACTGGATCAGCGGTGACGACAAGTGGGAACTTGAAATGGATCGAAATGCCAGCGTTCCTAGTTCGCAAGGCGTGAGCGTTGAAATAACCGATCTACTCCCAAACATTCAAACGCAATTTCATCCAAACAAGGGGGGATTTGCAGAAGTAATTAAGAAAAAAATACGACTGCACTACGCCTACATTATCAAGAAGGGTTTCACAGTCAAAGTCAATGGAACAAAAGTTGAACCAAACGATTTTCAAACATTAATTGCCAATGATTTAACGCAAGAAAGTGCCATCGCTCCCTATGTTTATGAGACTGAAGCCGACGGCGTGAAAGTCCAGCTAATTTTAGGAATGTACGAAAGATTCCCATCTCAAGGAGAGTTGGACGACTATGAAGAAGGTAAGCGGGCTAAAGATACGGCTGGATGGACAGTTATTTGCAATGACCGAGTGGTTGTAGCCAATGATACGTCGCATTTAACCGGGTGGGGAGAATCCGGAGTTCCCTCTTACCACAGCCAATATGTCATGCTCTCGGGCATAGTTGAGTTCATCAGCAAAGACGCTAGCCTCTTACCGGTGACTACCACAAAACGTGGTGTAGATCTGAATTCGGCACTATATGCTGACGTGAAGAACATTATGCGCGATGCATTGAAGCACTTCACGAGTTTCACAAATAACTGGAAAACTCAAACCGATGAACGCGCATCAATGCAAACGCAGACACGCGCCATTGACATTCGGGATGCAGTGCGAAGCGTACCTGCAGCGAAGTGGCAGGATGTTCGCAAAGGGATGAAAGGCAAGCGCTTTATCCCAGAGCTTCCACGCCCAATAGAAGAGAAAACACACGCAAGAATCAGTTTCAGTCGACACAAGGATGAAGTGCAATTGGTTGCCAATCTCCTTTGCGACCCAGGAACCAACCCTAAACCATCCGAGGTTGGTGAAACGGCTTTTGAATGGGCTCTGAAGGAGGCTAAGGAATGAGCGGATCGACCATTCCTTATCACCTGCGCCAGAACAAGGCTGTTGAACGTAATCTTTTCATTGAATTACTGGCTCGGGTAGGACGCGTACAGAACATCTCCAACTACGAGTACATTGGTTTTGGTGGGCCATTCATGGAAGACCACAAAGCCCTACATGCCGCGCTCCGCATGGGGAAAATGCACTCCATCGAGCGGGAGAAAAATACATTCTTGCGGCAGACGTTTAACTACCCGGCTAAGGATGGTCTGCACAACACCCGGATCTGCGTGGGCTGATGCTCGCAATTTCAAATGGCGGCAATTTTTGCTGATCAAGAGGTGTTTTCGGGCTAATTTCACTCCTGTTGGCGACCCCTTGGCCGCATT
>NZ_MUNZ01000022.1 GCF_002001205.1 Hydrogenophaga sp. A37 | reverse complement strand
GTAAGCGGTCATCCAACTACGTCTTCCCACAGAGGGCCTGAGAGGGGAAGCTACGAGTCCATGTAGAACAAGGTGGACACGTATGTCAGAGATCGATGCAGAGGTGGTACGGCGCCTGGTCACGGGACGCAAGAACGATGGGCGGGCCGTGTACGACCCGCAGGCCAAGGCCGAGGTGGTGCGGGCGTGCATGAGGCCGGGTGTTTCGGTGGCGCGCATGGCGCTGCAATGCGGCATCAACGCGAACCTGCTGCGCCGCTGGATCACCCAGAGCATGGGCGCGGACACGAAGACAAGTCGGGCCAACATGCCGACCGTGGCCATGGCCAGCACGGATGCTTTTGTGCCGCTGCGGCTTGCGGCCCCCAGGGCAGTGCCTGCCACTGCTGCTGCGCTCAAGCTTCGGCTTCACGCCCGACTGCCCAATGGGGTGGAGGTCGACCTCAGCGATGCGGGCCCAGGTGAGTTGTTGCCCGTCCTTGAACTTCTGGGGCGCCTGCCATGTTCCGACTCGACGATACGCTGACGGTGTACCTGCACCGCCCGGCCATCGACTTTCGCATGGGGATCAATGGCCTGGCCATCCTGGTGGAGCAAGCCCTGGGCATGAACCCGTTCGCGGCGGCGGTGTACGTGTTCAGCAACCGCCGGCGCAACCGGGTCAAGATCCTGGGCTGGGACCGAAACGGCTTCTGGCTGATGATGAAGCGCCTGGAGCAAGACCGCTTCATCTGGCCAGACGAGGCGGTGGTGCCGACGCTGACAGTCGAGCAACTGCACTGGCTGCTCGATGGCATTGACCTGGCGGTCACGCAGCGACACCCACATCGGTTCTACGAGCGCGTCGCCTGAAGCGGACGCGGACGAGGTGGCAACGACCACGGCTGAGAATACTTGCCTCAAAATATTCGGCACAAGGAACCGCCTGAGCGACAAGAAGATCGAAGCAGTCGATGGAACTGACGCCCTCCGCCGAAGAATTTGCAGCCTTGCAAAAGGCGCTGGCCCAGGCCACCCAGACCAGCGAATCGCTCGCTGGTGAACTGCGCGTCACGCGCGCCGAGCGCGACCTGCTCAAGGAGCAGCTCAACAAATTCAAGCGTCAGTTGTTCGCTGCCAAGAGCGAGGCCAGCGCCGGCCACCAGAAGGACATGTTCTTCAACGAGGCCGAGTCATTGGGCGCTGCGGCCCAGCCGACCCAGGAAGAAACCGAGGCCGACGACAACACCGTCGAGGTTCCCGCCCACAAACGGACCAAGCGCGGGCGCAAGCCACTGGACCCAGCCCTGCCACGCGAGGTGGTGCGCCACGAACTGCCCGAATCCGAGCGCGTATGCCCGCACGACGGTGCCGTGCTGCGAGAGATTGGCGTGGAGGCCAGTGAACAGCTCGACATCATTCCGCAACAAGTGCGCGTGATCCGCCACGAGCGGGTCAAGTACGCCTGCCCGTGCTGCGATGGCACGCTGCGTCTGGCGGCCAAGCCCGAGCAAGTCATCCCCAAAGGGCTGTTCAGCGAAGGCCTGCTGGCCTGGGTGATCACGTCCAAGTACGTGGACGGCCTGCCGCTGTACCGCCAGGCGGCCCTGCTGGGGCGCTTTGGCGGCAGCGACCTCTCGCGCAACACCATGGCCGCCAGCGTGGTGCGCGTGGGCCAGGCGGTGCAGCCGGTCATCAACCTGCTGCGCGACCTGGTGTTGGACGCCCCGCTGATCTTCGGTGACGAGACAGAGATCCAGGTGCTCAAGGAGGCTGGGCGCAGCGCCCAGTCCAAGAGCTACATGTGGGCGCAAATGACCGATGGCTCTGGCGCCAGCGGCACGGGCCCACCCATACGATTGTTCGCCTACTCACCCTCACGCAGCACCGAGGCGGCGCAGCGTCTGTACGTCGGTGCGCGCGAGGGCGGCGTGCTGATGAGCGACGGCTACGAGGTCTACAACAAAATCGCCTTGGCCAACAAGCTCGTGCACATCGGGTGTTGGGCCCATTGCAGGCGTTACTTCAATGACGCGCTGCAGGCATTGCCCAAAGCCAACCGGGGGCCTGAGCAATTGGCGGCCAGGTTCATCGCGCTGATCGGCAAGCTCTACCGCGTGGAGGCCTTGGCCAAAGAGCAAGGGCTGGATGCGGACGCATTGCTGCAAAGCCGCCAGACCCACAGTGTGCCGGTGCTGCAAGAGATCCAGGCCCTGCTGCTGGCCAACGTTCATGCGGTGCTGCCAGGCAGTTTGCTGGGCAAGGCGCTGCACTACCTGTCCTCGCAGTGGGCCAAGCTGGAGCGCTTCGTCACCAGCGGGCACTTGCCCGTAGACAACAACGGCTGTGAGAATTCGATCCGCCCGTTTGTGATTGGCAGACGCAACTGGCTCTTCGCCGACACCGTGGCCGGCGCCAACGCGAGCGCCAACCTGTACTCGTTGCTGGAGACCTGTAAGGTCAACGGCGTTGATGGGTACCAGTACCTGAGGGCGTTGCTGGTGGCACTCCCGCGGGCCAGGACTGTCGATGACTACGAGGCCTTGCTGCCCTGGCGCATCACTGCGCTCAAGATCTGAACTGCGGGACAGCGCAAGGGGTGCGGTCTATTGACCGCTTAC
>NZ_MUNZ01000115.1 GCF_002001205.1 Hydrogenophaga sp. A37 | reverse complement strand
CCCCGGAAGAAAGCCCCCACCATGACCGAGTTGACCAAGAAGCGGCCCGAGTTCCGCAACATCAACGCCTTCAAAGACCTGACCACTTACCGCCTGCCGCCAGCAGGCTGGGTCTCGATCCTTCACCGCGCCAGCGGCGGCCTGATGTTCATCCTGTTGCCACTGATCGTGTGGCTGTTTGACACCTCGGTGTCATCTGAGATTTCCTTCGATCGCTTCAGCGCTGCTTTCTCGGTGGGCATCGGCTACGTGCCGGGTTGGTTCTTCAAACTGGTGGTGCTGGCCCTGATCTGGGCCTACCTGCACCATCTGATCGCGGGTGTGCGCCACCTCTACATGGATGTGGCCCATGCCGTCAGCAAGGAGTTTGGCAAGACCTCGGCCATCGTCACGCTGGCATTGAGCATCGGCCTCACGCTGGTCCTCGGCGCCAAGCTGTTCGGCCTGTACTGAACCCGATCAAGGAAACCCCATGTCTGTCAATTTCGGTTCCAAGCGCGTCGTCACCGGCGCCCACTATGGCCTGCGCGACTGGCTCGCCCAGCGCGTCACCGCCGCCATCATGGCGCTGTTCACCCTGATCGTGCTGTTGCAGGTCGTGTTCACCAGCGGCCCCGTCGGCTACGAAGCCTGGGCTGCCATCTTCTCAGCTCAGTGGATGAAGGCCCTCACCTTCGCTGTCTTTGTTGCCTTGGCCTATCACGTCTGGATCGGCATGCGCGACATCTGGATGGACTACGTCAAGCCCGCCGGCATCCGCCTCGTGCTGCACATGTTCACCATCGTCTGGCTCGTGTCCTGCCTGGGCTGGGCTGTTCAAGTTCTCTGGAGGCTCTGAAGCCATGACCGTTACCGCAAATCTCCCCAAGCGCCAGTTTGATGTCGTGATCGTTGGCGCGGGCGGCTCCGGCATGCGTGCCTCCCTGCAGCTGGCGCGTGCCGGCCTGAAGGTGGCTGTGCTCTCCAAGGTGTTCCCCACCCGTTCGCACACCGTGGCGGCGCAGGGTGGCGTGTCCGCTTCGCTCGGCAACATGAGCGAAGACAACTGGCACTACCACTTCTACGACACCATCAAAGGCTCCGACTGGTTGGGCGATCAAGACGCCATCGAGTTCATGTGCCGCGAAGCACCGAAGGTCGTGTACGAACTTGAACACTTCGGCATGCCGTTCGACCGCAACCCCGACGGCACCATCTACCAGCGCCCCTTCGGCGGCCACACCGCCAACTACGGCGAAAAGCCGGTGCAGCGCGCCTGTGCCGCCGCCGACCGCACCGGCCACGCGATGTTGCACACGCTGTACCAGCAAAACGTGCAGGCCCGCACCACCTTCTTCGTCGAATGGATGGCTTTAGACCTGATCCGCGACGCCGACGGCGACGTGGTCGGCGTGACCGCGCTGGAGATGGAAACCGGCGAAACCTATGTGCTCGAAGCCAAGACCGTGCTGCTGGCCACCGGTGGCGCCGGCCGCATCTTCGCCGCCTCGACCAACGCCTTCATCAACACCGGTGACGGCCTGGGCATGGCGGCGCGAGCCGGTGTCCCACTGCAGGACATGGAGTTCTGGCAGTTCCACCCCACCGGCGTGGCCGGCGCGGGCGTGCTGCTGACCGAAGGCTGCCGCGGTGAAGGCGCCATCCTGCTCAACAGCGAAGGTGAGCGCTTCATGGAACGCTATGCGCCCACCCTGAAGGACCTGGCGCCGCGCGACTTCGTGTCCCGCTGCATGGACCAGGAAATCAAGGAAGGCCGTGGCTGTGGTCCCAACAAGGACTACGTGCTGATGAAGCTCGACCATCTGGGCGCCGAGACCATCCGCAAACGCCTGCCCTCGGTGGAAGAAATCGGCCACAACTTTGCCAACGTGGACATCACGCGCGAACCGATTCCCGTCGTCCCCACCATCCACTACCAGATGGGTGGCATCCCCACCAACATCCACGGTCAGGTGGTCGCCCCCGATGGCAGCGGTTCGCAGAAAATCGTCAACGGCCTGTACGCGGTGGGCGAATGCGCCTGCGTGTCGGTGCATGGCGCCAATCGCCTGGGCACCAACTCGCTGCTGGATCTGCTGGTGTTCGGCCGCGCCGCTGGCAACCACATCGTTGAGTTCAACGACAAGAACAAGACCCACAAGCCGCTGCCGGCCGATGCCGCCGACAAAACCTTGGCCCGCCTTGCCCGTCTGGACAACTCGACCAGCGGCGAATACGCCCAAGACGTGGCCAACGACATGCGTGCCATCATGCAGCAGCACGCTGGCGTGTTCCGCACCCAGGCGTCCATGGACGACGGTGTGGCCAAGATCAACGCGCTGCGCGAGCGCGTGGCCAACATCACACTGGGCGACAAGTCCAAGGTGTTCAACACCGCGCGCATCGAAGCGCTGGAAGTTGACAACCTGATGGAAGCCGCCCAGGCCACCATGACCTCCGCAGCCGCGCGCCGAGAGTGCCGCGGAGCCCACACCGTGAATGACTACGAGCGCCCGGCCGACGACGCCGAGTTCCCGCTGGGCCGCAACGATGTGGAGTGGATGAAACACACGCTGTGGGACAGCGCGACCAACAGCCTCTCGTACAAGCCTGTCAACTTGAAGCCGCTGACCGTGGAGTCCGTGCCCCCGAAAGTTCGCACTTTCTGAGCACCCGACCACCCGCACACCAAGCACGGAGAAACACACCATGGCCCTTCGCACATTCAAGATCTACCGCTACGACCCGGAAAAAGACGCCAAGCCCTACATGCAGACCATCGAGGTCGAACTCGACGGCCACGAGCGCATGCTGCTCGACGCGCTAATGAAACTCAAGAAAGTTGATCCCACGATCTCCTTCCGCCGCTCCTGCCGCGAAGGCGTCTGCGGTTCAGACGCGATGAACATCAACGGCAAGAACGGTCTGGCCTGCCTGACCAACATGAACACGCTGCCAGGCGTGATCACCCTGAAGCCGCTGCCCGGCCTGCCGGTGGTGCGCGACCTGATCGTGGACATGACGCTGTTCTTCAAACAGTACAACAGCATCAAGCCCTATCTGATCAACGAAACGCCGCCGCCCCAGACCGAGCGTCTGCAGAGCCCCGAGGAGCGCGACGAGCTCAACGGTCTGTACGAGTGCATCTTGTGCGCGAGCTGCTCGACCAGCTGCCCCAGCTTCTGGTGGAACCCCGACAAGTTCGTCGGCCCCGCCGGTTTGCTGCAGGCCTACCGCTTCATCGCCGACAGCCGTGATGAAGCCACCAGCGAGCGCTTGGACAACCTCGAAGATCCGTACCGCCTGTTCCGCTGTCACACCATCATGAACTGCGTCGACGTCTGTCCCAAGGGCCTGAACCCGACGAAGGCCATCGGCAAGATCAAGGAAATGATGGTGATGCGCTCGATCTGAGCGCATCACCCGACCCATCATGGACGCCAGCACCTCCGACGCCCTGCTCGATCAACGTGGTTTGAGCAAGCTGCGCTGGCGCTGCCGCCGTGGGCTGCTCGAGAACGATTTGTTCATCGACAGCTTCTTCGCCAGGCATGAATCTGGCTTGACCGTAAGACAGGCCGAAGCTCTTGAGGTTCTAATGGATTTGTCCGACAACGATCTGCTGGATCTGTTGCTGGGCCGAAAGCCACCCCAAGGCGAGTTGGCCCGTGAAGACGTCACGCACGTGCTGGGCATGCTCCGCGCATCCCGGCAGCCCGTTTAAGAAGACCTCCTTAAAAGGAAATCGCATGAAACTCGTAGACAACAAAGCCACCCTGTCGTTTTCCAACGGCAGCCCCAGCGTCGACCTGCCGGTGTACGCCGGCAGCATCGGCCCGGACGTGATCGACATCCGCAAGCTGTACGCGCAGACCGGTATGTTCACCTACGACCCCGGCTTCCTGTCCACGGCCTCGTGCCAGTCGGCCATCACCTACATCGACGGCGACAAGGGCGAGCTGCTGTACCGTGGTTACCCCATCGAGGAACTCGCCACCGGCTGCGACTACCTCGACACCTGCTACCTGCTGCTCAACGGAGAACTGCCAAACGAGACCCAGCGCAGCGACTTCCACAAGCTCGTGATCAACCACACGATGGTCAACGAGCAGATGCAGTTCTTCATGCGTGGCTTCCGCCGCGATGCGCACCCGATGGCGGTCTTGACGGGCCTGGTGGGCGGCCTGTCAGCCTTCTATCACGACAGCACGGACATCAACAACCCGAAGCACCGGGAGATCGCGGCCATCCGCCTAATCGCCAAGATGCCCACGCTGGTGGCCATGTCGTACAAATACGGCATCGGTCAGCCCTACATGTACCCGAAGAACGACCTGAGCTACTCGGGCAACTTCCTGCGCATGATGTTCGGCACGCCTTGTGAAGAATACAAGGTCAACCCGGTGCTGGAACGTGCACTGGACCGCATCTTCATCCTGCACGCCGACCACGAGCAGAACGCCTCCACATCCACCGTGCGCCTGTGCGGCTCGTCGGGCACCAATCCGTTCGCGGCCATCGCTGCTGGCGTGGCCTGCCTTTGGGGTCCGGCCCACGGTGGCGCCAACGAGGCCTGCCTGAACATGCTGGAAGACATCCAGCGCCAGGGCGGTGTGAGCAAGGTCGGCGAATTCATGGAGAAGGTCAAGGACAAGAACTCTGGCGTCAAGCTGATGGGCTTCGGTCACCGTGTGTACAAGAACTATGACCCACGCGCCAAGCTCATGCAGGAAACCTGCGATGAGGTGCTGAAGGAACTGGGCCTGGAAAACGACCCGCTGTTCAAGTTGGCCAAAGAGCTGGAAAAAATTGCTCTCGAAGACGAGTACTTTGTTTCACGCAAGCTCTACCCGAACGTGGATTTCTACTCCGGCATCGTGCAGCGCGCCATCGGCATTCCAGTCAACCTGTTCACCGGTATCTTCGCCCTGGCCCGCACCGTTGGCTGGATCGCTCAGCTGAACGAAATGATCAGCGACCCTGAGTACAAGATCGGCCGCCCGCGCCAGTTGTTCACCGGCGCCGAGCGCCGCACCGTCAAGCCCTTGGCAGCTCGCTGATAAAGCACACGCGCCGATCCTGTCTCGGCCCCATCCACAAAACCCGCCTATGGCGGGTTTTGCTTTTTGCGGGGACACCCATCGCAAAATGCGATGACAAGTTGTTAGTCAAGGTGAGAGAATAATTAGCTCATCGTCATTGACGACGAGTCAGCCATGAACACTCCGGACCGCAGCTTCACCCGCCGCCTCGACCTTACCTCGCTCCAGCTCTTTGTGGCGGTGTGCGAGCGCGGAAGCATCGGCAAAGCAGCAGAGCAGGAATTCATGGCCGCCTCGGCCGTGAGCAAGCGCCTCTCCGATCTTGAAAGCACGGTGGGCACCGCGCTGCTCTACCGCCATGCACGAGGCGCCAGCCCCACGCCCGCTGGTCAGAGCCTGCTCCACCACGCGCGATCGGTGCTGTTCAGCCTAGACAAGATGCAGGGCGAATTGTCCGAATACGCCGACGGTGTACGAGGTCATGTGCGCGTGCATGCCAACATCTCGGCCATTGTGCAGTTCCTGCCAGAGGACCTTGGCAGCTTCATCCGGCAGCACGACGCGATCAAGATCGATCTGGAAGAACACCTCTCTACCGAAGTGATGCGCGCGGTGCAAGAGGGTGCCGCCGATCTGGGTATCTGCCACACCGGCCCCGCTGGTCAGTCCACCGATCTTCAGATCTGTCCTTACCGGAAGGACCATCTCGCGCTCGTCGTGCCGCACCAACACCCTCTGGCTGAACGTTCGTTGCTGGCCTTTGCCGACAGCCTGGACTGGGACCACGTGGGCCTGCACGCCAACAGCTCCATCTACCTGGCCATGCATGCCGCGGCCACGGCGGTCGGGCGCGGTATCCGCCTGCGCATCCGCGTGACGGGGCTCGACGCCATGTGCCGCATGATTCACAACGGCCTGGGCGTGGGTCTGATGCCGCAACGGGCCTTTGAGCTGATGCATGGTGTGGGGGAGCTCACTTGCATCCCTCTGACCGACGCATGGGCGACACGCCAGATTGACCTCGTCGCCCGCGATTTTTCCACCTTGCCCGTCACCGCCCGCCTGCTGGTCAAACACCTCGGTGAGCAGGCCGGGCAGCCCAGTCGCACAGACTCCCACGCCTAAAATCCCCACGAAAAAGGAACCCACGCCATGGCACGCACGCTCTACGACAAGATCTGGGACGAACACGTCGTCCACACCGAAGAAGACGGAACCGCCGTCCTCTACATCGACCGCCACCTGGTGCACGAAGTCACCAGCCCGCAGGCCTTCGAGGGTCTGCGCCAAGCCGGTCGCAAAGTCTGGCGCGTCAGCTCCATCGTCGCCACCGCCGACCACAACACGCCCACCACCGGCTGGGATCTGGGCTACGAAGGCATCACCGACCCGATCAGCAAAGAGCAGATCACCACGCTCGACAGCAACATCGCCGAATTTGGCGCAGCGGCCTTCTTCCCCTTCATGTCCAAGCGCCAGGGCATCGTGCACGTCATCGGCCCAGAAAACGGCGCCACGCTGCCAGGCATGACCGTGGTTTGCGGCGACTCGCACACTTCCACCCACGGCGCCTTCGGCGCCTTGGCGCACGGCATCGGCACCAGCGAGGTCGAGCACGTGATGGCCACGCAGACCCTGCTGGCCAAGAAGGCCAAGAACATGCTGATCAAGGTCGAGGGTCAACTGCCCAAGGGCGTGACCGCCAAAGACATCGTGCTGGCCATCATTGGCAAGATCGGCACCGCCGGCGGCACGGGCTACACCATCGAGTTCGGCGGCAGTGCGATCCGTGCGCTGTCGATCGAAGGCCGCATGACGGTCTGCAACATGGCCATCGAAGGCGGCGCGCGCGCTGGCCTGGTGGCCGTGGACGAGAAGACCATCGACTACGTCAAAGGCCGCCCGCTCTCGCCCACCGGCGTCGAATGGGACCAAGCCATCGCCTACTGGAGGACGCTGCATTCCGACGACGGCGCGCATTTCGACACCGTGGTCGAGTTGGACGCCACGCAGATCCTGCCGCAGGTCACCTGGGGCACCTCACCCGAGATGGTGCTGGGCATCGACGCCCGTGTGCCCGATCCCGAGAAGGAAAAGGACGCCAGCAAACGTGGCGCCATGGAGCGCGCACTCACCTACATGGCGCTTGAGCCCGGCAAACCGCTCAACGACATCTTCGTTGACAAAGTGTTCATCGGATCCTGCACCAACAGCCGCATCGAAGACATGCGCGAAGCCGCTGCCGTGGTCAAAAAGCTCGGCCAGAAGGTCGCCAAGAACATCAAGCTCGCCATGGTGGTGCCGGGCTCCGGGCTGGTGAAAGACCAGGCTGAGCGCGAGGGTCTGCACGAGATCTTCAAGGCCGCCGGTTTCGAGTGGCGCGAGCCCGGCTGCTCGATGTGCCTGGCCATGAACGCCGACCGGCTGGAGCCGGGCGAGCGTTGCGCCAGCACCAGCAACCGCAACTTCGAAGGCCGCCAGGGCGCAGGAGGCCGCACCCACCTGGTGTCGCCGGCCATGGCCGCCGCCGCAGCCATCCACGGCCACTTCATCGACATCCGCACCATCGCCTGATCACGGGAAAAACATCATGCAGAAATTCACCGTTCACCAAGGCCTCGTGGCGCCCATGGACCGCGAAAACGTCGACACCGACGCGATCATCCCCAAGCAGTTCCTCAAGTCGATCCGCAAGACGGGCTTTGGTCCCAACCTGTTCGACGAGTGGCGCTATCTCGACAAAGGCGAACCCGGGCAGAACCCGACCAGCCGCAAGCCCAACCCCGACTTCGTGCTCAACCAGCCGCGCTACCAAGGCGCATCGGTGCTGATCACGCGCCGCAACTTCGGCTGCGGCTCCAGCCGCGAACACGCTCCCTGGGCCATTGATCAATACGGTTTTCGCGCCATCATCGCGCCCAGCTACGCCGATATCTTCTTCAACAACTGCTTCAAGAACGGCCTGCTGCCGATCGTGTTGAGCGAAGCGCAGGTGGACCAGCTGTTCAACGAGGTGCACGCCTTCCCGGGCTACCAACTCACCATCGACCTGGAGCGCCAGGTGATCGTCAAAGCACAGGGTGAAGAAATCCCCTTCGAGGTCAACGCCTTCCGCAAATACTGCCTGATCAACGGGCTGGACGACATCGGTCTGACGTTGCGCCACAAGGACAAGATCCTGGCCTTCGAGGCAGAGCGTCTCGCCACGAAGCCGTGGCTCGCCCACACGATGTAATTCACTTCAACGAAACACTTCAACATGAAAATCGCAGTTCTCCCCGGTGACGGCATCGGCACCGAAATCGTCGCCGAAGCGGTCAAGGTGCTCAAGGCACTCGACCTCAAGTTCGAGATGGAATCCGCCTTGGTCGGCGGCGCGGCGTACGAAGCCCATGGCCACCCGCTGCCCGAGTCCACACTCAACCTGGCCAAGGCTTCAGACGCCATCCTGTTCGGCGCCGTCGGCGATTGGAAGTACGACAAGCTCGACCGGCCGCTGCGCCCCGAGCAGGCCATCCTGGGCCTGCGCAAGAACCTGGGCCTGTTCGCCAACTTCCGCCCCGCCATCTGCTACGAACAGCTGGTCGGCGCTTCCAGCCTCAAGCCCGAACTGATCGCCGGCCTGGACATCCTCATCATTCGAGAGCTGACCGGAGACATCTACTTCGGCCAACCGCGTGGCCGCCGCGTGGCCACCGATGGCCACTTCCCCGGTGCCGAAGAAGCGTACGACACCATGCGCTACAGCAAGCCCGAAATCGAGCGCATCGCCCACGTGGCCTTCCAGGCCGCGCGCAAGCGCAACAAGAAGGTCACCAGCGTGGACAAGGCCAACGTGCTGGAAACCTTCCAGTTCTGGAAAGATGTGGTGACCGAGGTGCACGCCCAGTACCCGGACGTGGAATTGCAGCATATGTATGTGGACAACGCAGCGATGCAACTTGTCAAGGCGCCCAAGGCGTTTGACGTGGTCGTCACGGGCAACATGTTCGGCGATATCCTGAGTGATGAAGCCTCCATGCTCACCGGCTCCATCGGCATGCTGCCCTCGGCCTCGCTCAACTCGAAAAACCAGGGCCTGTACGAGCCCAGCCACGGCAGCGCGCCCGACATCGCCGGCAAGGGCGTGGCCAACCCGCTGGCCACGATCCTGAGCGCGGCCATGATGCTGCGCTTCAGCTTGAACCAGGAAGCGGCCGCTCAACGCATCGAAGCCGCCGTGCAGAACGTGCTCGCGCAGGGACTGCGCACGCCCGACATCTGGAGCGAAGGCACAACCAAGGTCGGCACTGCACAGATGGGCGACGCCGTGGTCAAGGCTCTGGACTGATCCCGCCCACTCTCACCAACAAAGGGCAGCCTCGGCTGCCCTTTTGCATTTTTGCATTTTTGTCTTCTGGGTCACGATGTCAGCTGACATCAAGCCATGCTCCGCTACAATCGCCGGCTATGTTTGCCACCAGCCCGTTCGCTCTGAACAACGCATCCGCCGCCATGGCCGGTGTGACTGCGTGCGCAATCACCATCAAAACCACGACCATTAAGGGCTGATCCAGCCTGGTTCGTCGTGCGCCCTCCCCGGCCAGACGAGCCGGGCAAGTCGGTCTGGTCTGGACCTGTTTATCTACTTGAAAGGGCGTTTGAAATGAGCAAGTTGGTTGGTTTGGTCGGCTGGCGCGGCATGGTCGGCTCGGTGTTGATGGATCGCATGGTCGAAGAAAAAGACTTCGACCTGATTGAGCCCCTGTTCTTCTCCACTTCCAACGCCGGCGGCAAAGCCCCCGCGATGGCAAAGAACGAAACCACGCTGCAAGACGCGCACGACATCGCCGCGCTTAAGCGCTGCGACATTATCATCACCGCCCAGGGCGGCGACTACACGTCCGAGGTGTTCCCCAAGCTGCGCACCGCAGGCTGGAACGGCCACTGGATCGACGCCGCCTCCACGCTGCGCATGGAAAAAGACGCGGTCATCATCCTCGACCCGGTCAACATGCCGGTGATCAAGGACGCCCTCGCCAAGGGCGGCAAGAACTGGGTCGGCGGCAACTGCACCGTCAGCTGCATGCTCATGGGTGTGGGCGCACTCTACAAGGCCGGTCTGGTCGAGTGGATGAGCACCCAGACCTACCAGGCAGCGTCGGGCGGCGGCGCCCAGCACATGCGCGAACTGCTCACGCAGTACGGCACGCTGAACGCTGAAGTGAAGGCCTTGCTGGACGACCCCAAGAGTGCCATCTTGGAAATCGACCGCAAGGTGATCGCCAAGCAACGCGCACTGACCGGCGCCGAGACGGCCAACTTCGGCGTGCCACTGGGCGGCTCGCTGATCCCCTGGATCGACAAGGACCTGGGCAACGGGATGTCGAAGGAAGAGTGGAAGGGCATGGCCGAGACCAACAAAATCTTGGGCCTGGGCGAAGGCTTCGGATCGACCGCTATCCCCGTGGACGGCTTCTGCGTGCGCGTGGGCGCTATGCGCTGCCACAGCCAGGCGCTGACCTTCAAGCTGAAGAAGGACGTGCCTGTGACGGACATCGAAGCCATGATCGCGGCCGACAACCCTTGGGCGAAAGTGGTGCCGAACACGCGCGAAGCGACCATCAAGGAGCTGACACCTGTGGCCGTGACTGGCACCATGTCGATCCCGGTCGGCCGCATCCGAAAGCTGGCTATGGGTCCGGAGTACGTGGGTGCCTTCACCATCGGCGACCAGTTGCTGTGGGGTGCTGCTGAGCCGCTGCGGCGCATGTTGCGCATCCTGCTGAGCGCTTGATAGTACTTAGGTTTGATTTGCCGACAAAGCCGGCCTTGAGGCCGGCTTTGTCGTTGTGAAGCCGCAACGACAAAGCGTCAGGCACGCCGACCAGAGGCGGGCCTTGAAACTCAAGCGGATTCTCAGCTTGTCACCGTAATGCGTTGATGTTATGGTCATTCTAGGTTTTTTACGTTGAGGTACATGTGCCCTATCACACCCGCCAAACTCCCATTTTCAGGACGGTGATCGCTCCCGGAGCCTCCGGTCCACGAGGATCAGCGAGGTTGCACACGGTTGCAGCTGCGGCCCTGCTGTGTGCCAGCTTCTTGCATCATGGCGAAGCAGAGGCTTTGGCGCTGGGTCGCATCGCCATACAGTCCGCCTTGGGTGAACCCCTACGTGCCGAGGTCGAAATCCTCGAAATCACACCGGAAGAAGCGTCCAGCCTGCGCGTCAACCTCGGATCCATTGATGCCTTCCGTGCTGCCGGCATGGACTACAACGCAGCACTCAACGGTATCCAGGTCAATCTGCAAAAGCGTGCTGACGGCCGCTCCTTCTTAAGCCTGATGGGATCACGGCCGGTCAACGAACCCTTCGTTGACATGGTGTTGGAAGCCAACTGGGCTTCTGGCAGGATGATCCGTGACTACACATTGCTGTTGGACCCACCCAAATTGCAGCAGAGTGTTCCCGCTCCACTCGCTGCGGGAGTGGCCGCACAGCCAGCGACAGCAGCGGCAGCAAAGCCGCCCGCGCCTGCAACCGCCACAGTCACCGCGCCTGGGGCACCGGCAGCCCGTGCTGCAGCACCTAAAGCGACACGCCCCACGCAAGACAAGCCTGCCGCAAGCCCCTCGCCCGATACGTCAAACGACAACTCGCCCAAGCAGGTGCGCATCGAGGCCGGAGATACCGCTGGTCGCATTGCCGCAGCGAACCGCCCGGCCAATGCATCGCTGGATCAGATGCTGGTGGCCATGCTGCGCGCCAACCCCAATGCCTTCATTGGCGGCAACATCAACCGCATCAAGGCGGGCGCGATCCTGGATCTGCCTGCCGAGAGCGCTGCCAGCGAGGTATCGACCACGGAAGCGCGTCGCATTGTGTCGGCTCAAAGCCGCGATTTCAACGAATTCCGCCGCCGCCTTGCTGGTGCTGTGCCAGCAGCCGCTGTGGCTGCCGCCGACCGTCAGGCCTCCGGCCGTGTCCAAGCCGAAGTTGAAGACAAGAAGCCTGCGCCCTCGACCCAGGACAAGCTCACCCTGTCGAAGGGCGCCGTGGCCGGTCAGGGAGCCAAAGAAGACCAGATCGCCAAGGAACGACAAGCGAAAGAGGCGTCCACCCGAGTGGCCGAACTCTCGCGCAACATCGACGACCTTGCCAAGTTAGGTCCTGCTGCCCCGGCAGGCGCTGCAGACAGTGCCACAGCAAAAGCCGCTGCACCCGCGAGCCCGACACCTCAAGCACCCGCGGTGGTCGCCACACCTGCTCCAGCAACGACCCCAGCGCCTGCGGCAGCGGTGGAACCTCCTGCACCTGCGCCTGCAGTCGAACCAACTCCAGCTCCAGTACCACCTCCCGCTACAGCTCCCAAACCACCGGTGGCGGCGCCCATTCCAGCCACTGAGCCTTCCTTGCTTGACCAGTTGCTGAGCAACTCCATGGTGTTGCCGGGCGCCGTTGCGCTCCTGGCTTTGCTCGGTGGGTTGGCGTTCTACCGCATGCGCCAGAAAAAGAAGGGGGCGGGCGTAGACAGTTCGTTCCTCGAAAGCCGCTTGCAGCCCGACTCGTTTTTCGGATCCAGTGGGGGTCAGCGCATCGACACCAACGAGGCCACAGCCTCTGGTTCGTCCATGGTGTATTCGCCCAGCCAGCTTGATGCAGCAGGTGATGTGGACCCGGTGGCTGAAGCCGATGTCTACCTCGCGTATGGTCGGGATCTTCAAGCCGAAGAGATCCTCAAGGAAGCGATGCGCAGCACGCCCACGCGAGTGGCCATCCACAACAAGCTGCTTGAGATCTACGCCAAACGCCGTGATGCAAAGGCTTTCGAAGTCGTTGCAACCGAAGCATATGGACTGACCCAAGGTCAAGGCACCGAATGGGAACACGCCTGCGAGCTGGGGAAAGCGCTTGACCCCTCCAACAGCCTGTATCAGCCTGGCGGTAGTCCAGCCATCAAGCCCGGAGCCGCTGTGCCGATGGGAGCCGCCAACACGGTTCCATTTGGAATCAGCACGCTGTCACAGAACACGAGACCCGGTGACACCGAGGGTGATCTGGATCTGGATCTGGACATCACGCTGGAGGAAGCATCCAGACCGGCGCCTCTGTCTGCCACGCCCAATGGACGGGATGCCCAGATGTCGGGCATGGACGACCTCTCCCAGACAGATGCACTCACATCATCTCCAGCACCGACAAACTCGCCCAATTCCAGGTCCATGGACTTTGACTTGGACTTTCCTTCTGAACCCATCCCACTGACAGCGCCCACCATCGCACCAGCGGCGGGCGGGCAGTCCACTTTTGATGATAGCGAGGTGTTGCCAGAGTTTGGCTTTGATGCGCCCGTTGAGTCGACCTCACCGACGAACACGACTGGAACAAGCGCTCCTGAACTGATGTCGTTTGACCTGAACGAGCTGAGTCTGGATCTGAACTCGAAATCTCCCTATGCTGGCACGTCAGGTAATGAGCTTGACGCTGAAAGCCCGCTCGAGACCAAACTGTCCCTGGCCGAAGAATTCCGAGCCATTGGGGACTTGGAAGGGGCACGATCGCTGGCCGAAGAGGTGTTGGCGGATGCCTCCGGCACCCTCAAGACCAAGGCCAAATCTTTTCTGGCGGATTTGGCCTGATCTGCCCTCCGGGCCGCAGGCAACAGCACTTGTCATCGTCGCAGATCACCAGCCCGTCGGGCGCTCGTCGCGTCGCCTTGGGCGTGAGCTACCACGGTGGCGCCTATGAAGGCTGGCAAAGCCAGCTCAGCGGCCTGACTGTGCAAGACAGGCTGGAGCAGGCGCTTGCTCAGTTCACGGCGCAGGGCCCGGTTCAAACGCTGTGCGCGGGTCGGACCGATTCGGGCGTTCATGGCCTGATGCAGGTCGTGCATTTCGACAGCCTGATTGAGCGCCCGGACAACGCCTGGGTCCGTGGCACCAACCGGTTTCTGCCCCCTGACATTTCGGTGCAATGGGCACGACAGGTACCGGCAAGTTTCCACGCGCGGGCCAGTGCCCGGTCCAGACGTTACGCCTACGTGCTGCTGGAGTCACCGGTGCGACCCAGTGTTGATGCCGGCCGTGTGGGCTGGGTGTTTCGCCCGCTGAATCAGGATGCCATGCAACAGGCTGCTCAGGTGCTGCAAGGCGAACACGATTTCACTTCGTTCCGGGCTTCTTCCTGTCAGGCCCACAGCCCCGTCAAACGCATGTCACGCGTCGACATTTCCCGGCGTGGTGCCTATTGGCGTTTCGAGTTCGAAGCCTCGGCCTTTCTGCACCACATGATCCGCAACATCATGGGCTGCCTGGTCGCCATCGGCAGCGGAAAGTACCCCGCGACCTGGATGACCGAGGTGCTGGCGGCCAAAGACCGCGATGCCGCTGCACCCACATTTTCACCCGATGGCCTGTACTTTCTGGGACCGGTCTACGATGAAGCTTTTGGCCTGCCCACCCGCACCCCGGCCTTCGACTGGTTGCCTTAAACACACCCCCGCGGCGCTACCCTCAGGGGGCGAGACTGACGGCCCGGCAGAGCCACTTCCGCAGTCTCCTTGAACGAGTCGCTTCTGTTGATGAAACCCTTTCGAACACGCATCAAGATTTGTGGACTGACCCGCGAGACAGATGTAGACGCTGCGGTGCAGGCCGGGGCTGACGCCGTCGGCTTCGTTTTGTACCCGCACAGTCCGCGCTTTGTGCCGCCAGAGCGGGCGGGCGAACTGGCGCGCCGCCTGCCGGCTTTCGTCACGCCGGTGCTGTTGTTCGTGAACGCGAGCCCGGAATTCATCGCACACGGCATGCAAGCCGTGCCCAACGCCCTGCTGCAGTTCCACGGCGACGAGACGCCTGCCGACTGTGTGGCCGCTGGCCGCCCGTTTCTCCGCGCCGCCCGCATTCCCACCGGCGCCGCCGGGACGGGCTTTGATCTCCTAAAATACGCGCAGGACTTTGCCACCGCCCAAGCCGTGTTGCTCGACGCCCATGTCGAGGGTTTTGGAGGCGGAGGTCAATCATTCGACTGGAACGCCTTCCCTTGGTCACATCCGCTTCTAAACGCCAGCTCTCGCCTCGTTTTGTCTGGTGGACTCACGCCTGCAAACGTGACCGATGGCATCTGCCGCGTACGGCCCTGGGCCGTTGACGTGAGTTCCGGCGTCGAGGTGTCGAAAGGCATCAAGGACGCCGACAAGATTCACGCATTCGTCGCCGCCGTGCGCGCGGCCGACAACCTCTTATTCCGTCCGAGCTGAACCCGTTTCTGGGTCGCTCGGGCCATTGAACCGAGACCCCCCATGGACACCTACCAGCAACCCGACGCCCGCGGCCACTTCGGCATCTACGGTGGCAGCTTCGTGAGCGAAACGCTGACGCACGCCATCAACGAGCTCAAAGCCGCGTACGCCAAATACCAGCACGACCCCGAGTTTCTCGCTGAATTCCAGAGCGAACTCGCGCACTTCGTGGGCCGCCCCTCGCCCGTCTACCACGCCGCGCGCATGAGCCGCGAGCAAGGCGGTGCACAGATCTTCCTGAAACGGGAAGACCTGAACCACACCGGCGCCCACAAGGTCAACAACACCATCGGCCAGGCCATGCTCGCCAAGCGCATGGGCAAACCTCGGGTGATCGCCGAGACCGGCGCTGGACAACACGGTGTGGCCACGGCCACCATCTGCGCCCGCTACGGCTTGGAGTGCGTGGTCTACATGGGCAGCGAAGACGTGAAGCGCCAGAGCCCCAACGTCTATCGCATGAAGCTGCTGGGCGCCACCGTGGTGCCGGTGGAAAGCGGCAGCAGGACACTGAAGGACGCCCTCAACGAAGCCATGCGCGACTGGGTCGCCAACGTGGACAACACCTTCTACATCATCGGCACCGTGGCCGGCCCGCACCCCTACCCGATGATGGTGCGCGACTTCCAGAGCGTGATCGGCGAAGAGTGTCTGGTGCAAATGCCGGAGATGCTCAAGACCGCTGGCTGCACTGGCGAACAGCCGGATGCGGTCGTCGCCTGCGTGGGCGGTGGCAGCAACGCCATGGGCATCTTTTACCCCTACATCGACCACGCCGCCACGCGCCTGATCGGCGTGGAAGCGGCGGGCGAAGGACTGGAGAGCGGCAAACATTCGGCATCGCTGCAAAAGGGCAGCCCAGGTGTGCTGCACGGCAACCGCACCTACGTGCTGCAGGACGACAACGGCCAGGTCACCGAAACCCACAGTGTCAGCGCGGGCCTCGACTATCCCGGTGTCGGGCCAGAGCATGCGTTCCTGAAGGACATCGGTCGCGCCGAATACGTCGGTATCACCGACCAGGAAGCGCTCGAAGCCTTCCACTACCTGTGCCGCACCGAGGGCATCATCCCCGCGCTTGAGTCGAGCCACGCGGTGGCCTACGCCATGAAACTGGCCAAGACCATGCGCACGGACCAGTCCATCCTGGTCAATCTCTCTGGCCGGGGCGACAAGGACATTGGCACCGTGGCCGATCTGTCAAATGCTGATTTTTATTGCCGCCCCAGCTGCCGGGGCCAATCTGTCAAAGGTGGCACTGAAACCGCCATCGTGAAGGTGTCCAAATGAGCCGCATCGACAAGTGTTTTATCGACCTCAAGGCACAAGGTCGCAAGGCCCTGATCCCCTTCGTCACTGCCGGTTTCCCTTACGCTGACATCACACCCGACCTCATGCACGGCATGGTGGAGTCTGGCGCCGACGTGATCGAGTTGGGCGTGCCGTTCTCCGACCCCTCCGCCGACGGACCGGTGATCCAGAAAGCCGGTGACCGAGCGCTGGCGCTGGGCATCGGTCTGACGCAGGTGCTGGCTATGGTGAGGACCTTCCGCGAGCGCAACGCCACCACGCCGGTGGTGCTGATGGGGTACGCCAACCCGATCGAGCGCTACGACCAAAAACACGGCGCAGGCAGCTTCGTTCGCGACGCCTCGGCGGCGGGTGTGGACGGCGTGCTGGTGGTGGACTACCCGCCGGAAGAGTGCGAGGACTTTGCCACCGCGCTGCGCGCCGCCGACATGGACCTGATATTCCTGCTGGCACCCACCTCGACCGACGAGCGCATGCAGCAGGTGGCTCGCGTGGCCAGCGGCTATGTCTACTACGTGTCGCTCAAGGGCGTGACCGGGGCCGGCACGCTCGACGTGGGCCAGGTCGAGGCCATGCTGCCACGCATCCGCGCACACGTGAGTGTGCCGGTGGGGGTGGGCTTTGGCATCCGCGATGCCGAGACCGCCAAGGCCATCGGCAGAACCGCCGACGCGGTGGTGATCGGCAGCAAGATCATCCAGCTGATCGAGAACGAACCGCATGAAAAAGTGGTGACGGTCGCCTCGCATTTCCTGCGCACCATCCGAAAAGCACTCGACGCATAATCCAGCTTCTTTGCCGGCCCACCTAGGCCCGGCCCCTCCTAGGAGACCCGCATGTCCTGGCTCGAAAAACTGCTCCCTCCCAAGATCACCCACACCGACCCGACCGAACGCCGCAGCGTGCCCGAGGGCCTGTGGATCAAGTGTCCGAGCTGTGAAGCCGTGCTCTACAAGACCGATCTGGAAAAAAATCAGAACGTCTGCCCGCACTGCAGCCACCACCATCGCATCGGCGCGCGCGCGCGCCTCAACGCATTCCTCGACGCCGAAGGCCGTTACGAGCTGGCGCAGGAAGTGTTGCCGGTCGATGCACTCAAATTCAAGGACAGTCGCAAGTACCCCGAGCGCCTGAAAGAAGCGCTGGAGAACACCGGCGAGACCGACGCACTGATCGTCATGGGCGGCGCCGTGCAGGGCATGAGCCTGGTGGTGGCCTGCTTCGAATTCGACTTCATGGGTGGCTCCATGGGCTCGGTGGTCGGCGAGCGCTTTGTGCGCGGTGTCGAAGAAGCCATCGCGCAAAAGGTGCCCTTCCTCTGTTTCACCGCCACCGGTGGTGCGCGCATGCAAGAAGGTCTGCTCTCGCTCATGCAGATGGCCAAGACCAATGCAGCGCTCACCCGTCTGGCCAAAAAGGGCCTGCCTTACATCAGCGTGCTCACCGACCCCACCATGGGCGGGGTGAGTGCCGGCTTCGCCTTTTTGGGTGACGTGGTGATCGCCGAGCCCAAGGCGCTGATCGGTTTCGCCGGTCCCCGCGTGATCGAAAACACCGTGCGGGTGAAGCTGCCCGAAGGTTTCCAACGGTCCGAATTCCTGATCACCAAGGGCGCGGTGGACTTCATCTGCGACCGGCGCGAACTGCGCGCCACCGTCGCCAGTTGCCTGGCCATGCTGCAGCGCCAAAGCGCGGACGCGGTGGTGGCCGATTGAGCGAGTCCCCGTCGGCGTCACCACTGACGCTGACCCAGCTGCCCCTGTTCCCGCTGCAGACCGTCCTGTTTCCTGGCGGCTGGATGCCGTTGCGCATCTTCGAAGTGCGCTACCTCGACATGATCAGCCGCTGTCACAAGGCAGGCGCACCATTTGGTGTGGTGTGCCTGCACGAAGGCAGCGAGGTACGTCGCATCGACCCCGATGCACCGCCTGGCGGTGACGGTTTCGCCCATGAAGCCTTTTTCCCGGCCGGCACGCTGGCCCGCATCGAACAACTGGAAAGGCCACAGCCCGGCTTGATGGTGATCCATTGCCGGGGTCTGCAGCGGTTTCACGTGACGGCCAGCCGCCAGCTGCCGCACGGCCTGTGGGTGGGCGACGTGGTACTGGACGAGCCCGAGGCCGTGGTGCCAGTACCCCCCGATCTGGCGAGCACCCGCGACGCGCTGCAGCGCTTGCTGCACAACCTGCAGGAACGCGAACCCGAAGGGGTGAACGAGCTGCCCCTGCAACCGCCCTACCAATGGGACGACAGCGGCTGGGTCGCCAACCGCTGGGCCGAGTTCTTGCCCGCGCCGGCCGAGCTCAAACACCGACTGATGACACTCGACAACCCGCTGCTGCGGCTCGAATTGATCTCGGATCTGCTCGACAAGCTGGGCGTCGAGCGCTGAGAACGAACGCCTTCCGTCGGAGCGCGTGCCTTGTCGAGCACGCACCGCGGAATTGGCTTTGGCAGCTTACGGCAACGTGTTCAGCGCCTGCATGTAGCGCTCGCTGACCATCAGCGTGTCCCAGTCCATCCCCGCAGCAAGCGGCAGCAGTGCCAAGCGACGCGCTTCGCTGGCGGGATTGGGTTGCCAGCGGCCTTCGATGACGGCTTTGGACAGGGCCTCGATGGCTTCGTCGATCGGTGCACCGCCATCGACCACGCTCTGGTTGCACAACACCACCATGTCGCCACCGGCGTCCAGCACCGCGAGCGCGGCCTCGGCAAAACCCACGTCGCACCCGTCGATGTGCCGCGCTGCCTCCATGCTGAGATCGTCGCTGAAGGTGGCACCGGTGAAACCGAGTTGCCGGCGCAGCACGTCCTGCAGCCAGCGCGATGAAAAGCCCGCAGGCCGGCTGTCCACCTTCGGGTAGATCACATGCGCGGGCATCACCGCCTGCAGGCTGCTCGAGAGCCAGCCGTAGGGCGCTGCGTCTTCGGCCAAGATGGCCTTGAGACTGCGTGGGTCCACGGGAATGGCGAGGTGCGAATCGGCCTTCACAAAACCGTGGCCGGGGAAGTGTTTGCCACAGTTGCCCATGCCGCTTTGCTGCAGACCCAGCATCAGGGCTTGCGCCAGCAGCGTGACCACGCGCGGGTCGCGCGCAAAGGCGCGGTCACCGATCACCGAGCTTTCGCCGTGGTCCAGATCGAGCACCGGAGTGAAGCTCAGGTCCACGCCGCAGGCGCGCAACTCGGCACCCAGCACGTACCCGGCCGCCGTCGCAGCGTTGGTGGCGCGCAGGGCCGGAGCACCCGCCATCTCACCCTTTCGAGGCGCCTGCATCCACAGGGCGCCCAACGCGGCCATGGGTGGCAGATGCGTGAAGCCGCCGGTGCGAAAGCGCTGCACGCGCCCGCCTTCGTGGTCCACCGAGATCAGCAAGTCGGGCCGCACGGCCTTGATCTGGCGGCACAGCGTGGTGAGCTGACCGCGGTCTTGCCAGTTGCGACCAAACAGGATCACTCCGCCCACCATCGGATGCGCCAGGCGTTGGCGCTCGGCGGTGGTGAGGCTGTATCCGGCGACGTCGATGATGAGGGGGGCGTGTGGGTACATGGTGGCTCAGTTTTTTTCAACCACCACGAAGCTCGCAGCGTAGTCGGTTTCATCGGTCACGGTCACATGGGCGCGCAAGCCTTGCGCCTCGAACCAAGTCTTGAGTTCGCCGTGCAACACGATGACGGGCTGGCCGCTGGGCAGGTTGGTGATCTCACAGCTTCGCCAGGTCATGGGCATGCGCATGCCCATCCCAACGGCCTTGGAGAACGCCTCCTTGGCCGAAAAGCGGGTGGCCAGGTAGCGCAGACCTCGATGGGGCCAGCGGGTGCTGCGGGTTTGCCAGACCGCGAATTCGGCATCGGTCAACACTTTGCGCACGAAGCGCTCGCCTTGGCGCTGCAACGTCGCTTCGATCCGTCGAACGTCACAGATATCGGTACCGATGCCGTAGATCATGGGCCCCTACGCTCGTCACTGCGTGTAGCTCGCTGCCCCCCAAGGGGGTGCGTTTTTCCTTGGGGCGGCCCGGCGGAAAAACCTGCGTGCTTACACATGGGCTTCATCAATACAGCGGTTGTAGTCGGCAATGGTGGCGGCATAGCCCAGCTCCAGCGCATCGGCGATCAGCGCATGACCAATCGACACCTCGCTCACACCGGGCACGGTGCTCAGGAACGCGGTGAGGTTGTCGCGATTCAGGTCATGTCCGGCGTTCACGCCCATGCCCACATCAAGAGCGGCCTGCGCAGCGGCGCGGAAGCGTTCAAGTTGCGAACCACGCTGTGGCGTGTGCCAGGCGGCGGCATAGGGCTCCGTGTAGAGCTCGACGCGGTCGGCGCCCACAGCCTTGGCCCCAGCCATCTGCATCGCTTCGGCATCCATGAACAGGCTCACCCGCGCCCCCAACGCCTGGGCTTCTGCAATCACCGGACGCAGGCGCTCGGCATCTTGCGGAAACGCCCAGCCGTGGTCGCTGGTGAACTGGCCTTCGCTGTCAGGCACCAAGGTCAGTTGGTGCAGCGGCAGGCCACGGGCCTTGACCTCGCGCGCCACGTCCATCAGGTTGTGAAACGGGTTGCCCTCGATGTTGTATTCGCGATCGGGCCAGGCCCGCAGCAATTCGGCGAGATCGAACACATCGTGACGGCGGATGTGGCGCTCGTCGGGTCGAGGGTGCACGGTGATGCCGCGCGCACCGGCTTGCAGGCACAGCGTGGCCGCCCGCGTGACGGACGGAACGCCCAAGTGACGCGTGTTACGCACCAAAGCCACCTTATTCAGGTTGACCGACAACGCGGTGCGGTGGGATCGGGAAGAGGCCATGGTCATGGCAAAGCCTGGGGGTTGGTTGGGCCGGATTCGGGGGTCACGCGCGGGCGGCTCATGGCCTGCATGTCCAGCATCAGCTGGCGGGTCTTGAACACCCGAACACCGCTATGGTAGTGCAGCAGGAAGCGCAGCTGCGGCTGCAGGGCCTGCTGGCAGCCCGCGCAGGCGCGCAACGTGGCGATGAAGGGATCGGCCTCGTCCATGGCCGTCTGCAGCGCCACCCACTGCTCGCCCGAGAGCACATGTGCGTCGTCACCATGGGCCGCACGCAGGCCGCTTTCGGGGTTCAGCACATAGGGCACCTCATCCTCCAGGACGGCCAGCGTATTGCCTTCGGTCGCCAGATCTGGCAGCAAGCCGATGTCGCGCAAAAGCAGCAATTCGAACGCCCGCAAGATCAGCTGCTGGGCATCGGCCCGCTCGGCCAGCAGTTGCACCGCCAACGCGTAGTGGTCGTACAGGCTGGCATGCGGGTCGTCCCGGGCCAGAAGGCGCATGAGCAACTCGTTGAGGTAGCTGCCTGAGAGCAGCGCTTCGCCGGTGGGCATGACATGGCCACCTTGCCATTGCGCAGCCTTGAGCGTTCGCACCTCGGCATCGCCGCCCCAGCTCAGGTGCAGCGGCTGCAATGGCAGCAACACCGGGCGAAACTGGGAGGTAGGCTTTTTCACCCCTTTGGCCACCAGCGCGATGCGGCCGTGGTGGCGGGCAAACACCTCCAGGATCAGGCTGGACTCGCTCCAGTCGTAGCGGTGCAGGACGAAAGCGGGTTCTTCCGAAAACCGGCGCGTGGCCATGGTTCGCTCAGGGGAGCGTCATTCGTAGCCAAACGAGCGCACGCGAGCGTCGTCATCGGCCCAACCCGAGCGCACTTTCACCCACAGCTCCAGGAACACCTTGCAATCCCAGAGCTTTTCCAGCTCCTGACGGGCTTCAGTGCCGATGCGTTTGAGCTTCTCGCCCTTGTCGCCGATCACCATGCCCTTGTGGCCATCGCGCTCGACCACGATGGTGGCGGCGATGCGCTTGAGCTGGCCTTCCTGCTCGAACTTGTCGATGATCACGGTCGAGGTGTAAGGCAACTCGTCGCCGGTCAGCCGGAAGAGTTTTTCGCGAACCATCTCGCTCGCCATGAAGCGCTCGCTGCGATCGGTGAGTTCTTCCGGGTCGTGCATCCAGGGCTGCAGCGGCAGGTATTTTTCGCAGATGCCAAACAGGCGTTGAACATCGCGTGTGTTCTTGGCCGACATCGGCACGAACTCGGCGAACGCGTGCCGTGCCTGCATGGACGCCAACCAGGGCGCCAGGTCACCACGGCGGTGCACGAGATCAAATTTGTTGGCCAGCAGAACGGCCGGCACGTTCGCCGGCAACAGCTCCAGCACCTTCGCATCGGCCTGGTTGAACTGCCCTGCCTCGACCACAAACAGGATCAGATCCACATCGCTCACCGCACCCAGAACGGTCTTGTTGAGCGAGCGGTTGAGGGCGTTGCCATGGCGGGTCTGGAAACCGGGCGTGTCCACAAACACGAACTGATTGGCCCCTTCGGTGCGGTAGCCGGTGATGCGGTGTCGTGTGGTTTGCGCCTTGCGCGAAGTGATGCTGATCTTCTGGCCCACCAAGGCGTTGAGCAAGGTGGATTTGCCCACGTTGGGCTTGCCGACGATGGCGACAAAACCGCAGCGCTGCTGGGTCGGGTCGACGGGCCCAGGCGCGACATCTTCGACAACGTCGTCCGCGTCAGAATTGGCTTCCGGGGCCGCATCGCCTTTGCCCAGCGCGCGCGCCAGCATCGCGTCCAGCTCGGCATTGGCGGTGGGTGCTGCAGGCAGGGTTTCGGTGGGCACGGTTTTTTTGGAGCGGGACATGGAGTCGGGAAATCGGGAGCGAAGAAGACAGCCATCAGGCTGCGGAAGGAGAAGCGCGGACATCAGAGGCGCCACCCACTGTGAGGTGCTGCAGCATGGCTGCAGCGGCAGCTTGCTCACCGGCCCGGCGCGAGGCACCGATGCCGCGTTCACTGCGGCCCGTCTCCTGCACTGTGCACTCCACATCAAAGGTCTGTTTGTGTGCTTCACCGAGTGTGGCTACCACGCGGTAGATCGGCAGTTTCATTTTGCGCGCTTGCAGCCACTCCTGCAATTCGGTCTTGGGGTCTTTGCCCATGGCGCTCATCTGGGCGTTGAGCTCGAGGCCACTGTACAAGCGCCGCACCAGCGCGTTGGCGGTATCGAAACCAGCGTCCAGGTACACAGCGCCGATCACGGCCTCCAGTGCATCGGCCAGAATCGACGGTCGCTTGTGACCGCCCGAGCGCTTCTCTCCATCGCCAAGGCGCAGACACCCCGCCAGGCCCAGGCCGGAGGCGATCTGGAACAGGGTGTCCTGCTTCACCAGATTGGCGCGCACCCGCGAAAGATCACCTTCGGGGAGTTGGCTGAGTTTTTCGAACAGGAGACCCGAGACGGCCAGACTCAGCACCGAATCACCCAGAAACTCCAGGCGCTCATAGTGGTCGGAAGAAAAACTGCGGTGTGTCAGCGCGCGTTCCAGCAGACGCGGATTGGCAAACTCATGCTCCACGCGCTTTTGCAGCGCGAGCAACTCCGGGTTCAAAGGCTGCTGCACTGCACGCGCAGTGCCATCAACGACACCTGCTTCACTCAGAAGTACCCACGTACTTCATCACCAGATAAGCAGGCCCCATCAGCGGCATCTCACGGGTGTAGTTGAAGGAAACCACCACCCGGTTGCCATCCTTGCCCACCTCCAGGTCTTTGCCTGAAATGCTCGTGATGTCGTCGATCTGCGCGGCCTTGTCGAACAAACCTCGCACTTCGGCCACTGTGGTTCCGCTGGACGCCTTCTGCACAGCCTTCTGCACCGCCATGTATTCGATGTAGGTGGGGACGATCCGTGCCAGCGTCACGCCCGCGAAAGCGAGCAAGATGCCCACGATCAGCAGACCAAAGAACGTCAGGCCTTGTTGTTCTTGCTTCAGTTTCATGACTTCATCCTCTAGAAATTGCCACGCTCAATCAAATGACCCAATGCGCCCCAGATCGCCAAAGTTCATCCAGACAAAAAACGCTTTGCCGACAATATTGGCCTCAGGCACAAAGCCCCAGAAACGCGAATCGAGGGAGTTGTCTCGATTGTCGCCCATCATGAAATAGTGCCCCTGTGGAACTTTGCACACCACACCCTCTGCCGGATAGCGGCAGTTGTCCCTGAATGGGAAGTCGGCGATGGGAGACACAAACGACGACCGCATGTCGTCATTCAAGGTGTTGTAGCGCTTGCTTTCCAGCTGCTCCCCAAACTGCTTGGTGTAACGCATCTGCTCACCATCGAAGAAATCGGGCTGGTTGCTGCGCTGCACCGGCTGCCCGTTGATGGTCAAGCGCTTGTTGAGGTAGGCCACCTCGTCGCCCGGCACACCGATCACACGCTTGATGTAGTCCAGACTGGGCTGAGGTGGATAGCGAAACACCATCACATCGCCGCGCTGCGGCTCGTTGTTGGCCAGTACCTTGTTGTTGAACACGGGCAAACGCACCCCATAGTGAAACTTGTTCACCAGAATCAGATCGCCCACCCTCAAGGTGGGAATCATGGACCCAGAAGGAATCTTGAACGGCTCAAACAAGAAGCTTCGCAACACGAACACGGCCAGAATCACCGGGAACAAGCCCGCGGTCCAGTCCAGCCACCAGGGCTGCATCAGCAGCTTCTGGCGTGCAGATGCAATGTCCTGAGCACCGGCTGGTGCGAAGCCTTGTTGGGCAAGGGCCGCCGAGCGTTCGGTCTGAGAGGCCAGCAGTTGCTGGGCATCGCGACGGCGCTGCGGCAGGAAGAACAACCGCTCGGACAGCCAATACAACCCGGTGATAGTGGTGGCCACCATCAACAGCAACGCAAAGTTGCCCTCGACCACACCAAAAAAGAAAGCTGCGGCATATGCGGCGAATGCCGCCAGGACCACCGCGGTGATTGCGCTCATCGTGGATTGCATCAGTCTTCCACCTGCAAAATGGCAAGAAACGCCTCCTGGGGCACCTCAACCGAACCGATCTGTTTCATGCGCTTTTTGCCTGCTTTCTGCTTTTCGAGAAGTTTTCGTTTGCGGGTGATGTCACCACCGTAGCATTTTGCCAGCACGTTTTTGCGCAGCGCCTTGATGGTCTCGCGCGCGATCACGTTGCCACCGATGGCCGCCTGAATGGCCACGTCAAACTGTTGGCGGCTGATGATCTCGCGCATCTTGGCGACCACGGCGCGGCCCCGGTATTGCGACTGCGAGCGGTGCACGATGATGGACAAGGCATCCACCTTCTCTCCGTTGAGCAGGATGTCCACCTTCACCACGTCGGCCGCGCGGTACTCCTTGAACTCGTAGTCCATGGAGGCGTAACCACGGCTCACCGATTTGAGTTTGTCGAAGAAGTCAAGCACGATCTCGCCCAGCGGCATGTCGTAGGTCAGCATGACCTGCTTGCCGTGGTAGGCCATGTTGAGCTGCATGCCGCGCTTCTGGTTGGCCAGCGTCATGACCGCACCCACGTATTCCTGCGGCATGTAGAGGTGCACGGTGACGATGGGTTCGCGGATCTCCTCCAACCGCCCCTGGTCGGGCATCTTGGAAGGGTTCTCCACCATGATGACCTCGCCGTCGGGTTTGACCACCTGGTAGACCACGCTGGGTGCGGTGGTGATCAGGTCTTGGTCAAACTCGCGCTCCAGCCGTTCCTGCACGATCTCCATGTGCAGCAAGCCCAGGAAGCCGCAACGGAAACCAAAGCCCAGCGCCTGGGACACCTCAGGTTCGTAGTGCAGCGCGGCGTCGTTGAGCTTGAGTTTCTCCAGCGCATCGCGCAGGGCGTCGTACTCGCTTGCTTCTGTCGGGTACAGGCCAGCAAACACCTGCGGCTGCACTTCCTTGAAGCCGGGCAATGCCTCGGTAGCTGGGCCAAGGTTGTTGGGCAGTTTCTTTTCCAGCGTGATGGTGTCGCCGACCTTCGCCGCCTGCAGTTCCTTGATGCCCGCGATGATGAAACCCACCTCGCCTGCCTCCAAGGATTCGCGCGATTCGTTGGCCGGCGTGAAGACCCCCAGGTTGTCGGCGTTGTAGACCGTGTTGGTCGCCATCATCTTGAAGCGTTCGCCCTTGCGCAGGTGGCCATCCACCACCCTCACCAGCATCACGACACCCACATAGGTGTCAAACCAACTGTCGACAATCATGGCGCGCAAAGGTGCGTCCGGATTGCCCTTGGGCGCCGGAATGCGCGCGACCACCGCTTCCAGGATGTCTTCGACGCCCATGCCGGTCTTGGCCGAACATGGAATGGCGTCGGTCGCGTCGATACCGATCACGTCCTCGATCTCGACCTTGGCGTTGTCCGGATCGGCATTGGGCAGATCCATCTTGTTGAGGACCGGCACCACCTCCACACCCAGGTCAAGCGCGGTGTAGCAGTTGGCCACCGTCTGAGCCTCCACGCCTTGGCTTGCATCCACCACGAGCAACGCGCCTTCGCAGGCAGAAAGCGAGCGACTCACCTCATATGAAAAGTCGACGTGCCCGGGCGTGTCGATCAAGTTGAGGTTGTAGACCTGCCCGTCACGCGCCTTGTACTTGAGGGCAGCGGTCTGTGCCTTGATGGTAATGCCGCGTTCCTTCTCGATGTCCATCGAGTCGAGCACTTGTTCACTCATCTCGCGATCAGACAAACCTCCACAGAGGGAAATGATGCGGTCGGCCAGCGTGGACTTGCCATGATCAATGTGGGCAATGATCGAAAAATTGCGGATGTGGTTCATCAAGAAAACGCCAAGGAACACAAGGATGGCGCCACCTGTGGCGACCATAAAAAAGGGCGCGTCAGGTGTTGACGCGCCCGTAACCAACAATCAATGGCAACTGCGATAGTTGGGGTTTCATTGTAGGCAAAAAGCCCGGGACGCACACCCTGGAACCACTCGCGGCCGCCTGTTGCAACGCAACAACGCACAACTTATCCACAATTAATCCACAGGAAAACAGGGCAACTTGTGAAGCAGCTGTGGACGGATACCTGGCGGTCGGAACAGCTCCCACATGGTGAACCGCAAAGAGCGTTCGCCACCGCAATAGCATCACAAAACGTTAGATTTTATCCAATTTGGTCAACAGCCCCAAAAGCGCTGTGAGTGTTCACCAACTTTATACCGTCGTTGACTGTGGCGGCGGCGCCACCGCCGGTCAGCGACAAATCGGTCACCACAAAAAAACAACCCCCAATCCCAATCAAGACAAGGGGTTATTTGCGCTTTCTGGGGTGGTTTCGAGTTTTCCATCTCCTCAGCGTTGGGGGCGTATCACGGCGTACTGAGCCCAGTCTCCCCTGCGGAACAGCACGTTGATGGGTTTCGACTTGTCGAGGCGGCCAAGCACACCTTCGAGCTCTTTAACGCTTCCAACCTCAGCGTTGGCCACTGCCACGATCACATCACCTTCTCGAAGGCCCGCGCGCGCAGACGCGCCTTCAGCGGATTCCACTCGAACACCGCCTTTGACATTGAGCTCTTTCTTTTGCGCGGCGCTGAGATCGGCCAGCGTCAGACCCAGCGACGGCACTGCGCCAGACGCCGCCGGAGGTTTCTCAGGTGCGGTCGGCTTGCGCTCGGCGCGCTCGGGTTCCAACTCCGCCACCGTGATCGATAACTCACGCTGACTACCGCGCCGGAACACCGTCACCAAACTCTTGGTGCCGGGACGCATGTTCCCGACCAAGCGGGGCAGGTCCACCGACCTTTCAATGTCGCGCCCGTCGAATTTGAGAATGATGTCTCCAGGCTCCAGACCCGCCTTTGCTGCTGGGGAGTTGGGCTCTACACCCCGGATGAACGCGCCTTTGGGCTGCCCCAAACCGAGCGATTCGGCGACCTCTTTGCTGACCTGGTCGATCTGCACACCAATGCGCCCACGCGTGACGCGTCCGCTTGAGCGCAACTGGTCCGATACGCGCACGGCCTCGTCGATCGGGATCGCGAAAGAAATGCCCTGAAACCCACCTGAGCGGGAATAAATCTGGCTGTTGATACCCACAACCTCACCACGCATGTTGATCAATGGTCCCCCTGAGTTACCGGGGTTGATGGCCACGTCGGTCTGTATGAAAGGCAGGAAGTCACCGGTATCGCGCTTCTTTGCACTGACGATGCCGGCCGTGACCGTGTTCTCCAGCCCAAATGGCGAGCCGATGGCCATGACCCACTCACCCACCTTCAGGCGACTCACGTCACCGATCTTCACCGCACTCAACCCGTTGGCCTCGATCTTCACCACAGCCACGTCGGTGCGTTTGTCCGCGCCAACCAGGCGCGCCTTGAATTCGCGCTTGTCGGGCAAGGTGACCACCAGCTCATCGGCCCCATCCACCACATGGGCGTTCGTCATGATCAGGCCATCGGTGCTGAGAATGAATCCCGAACCCACGCCCCGCGGCTGGGCCTCCTCATTGGGGTTGCGTTCCTGACGCGGCCCACGGGGCGTCACCCCCGGCGGCACGGGGATGCCAAAGCGCTTGAAGAACTCCAGCATCTGCTCATCGGCGTTGCCCGCAGCGGCTTCCCCACTGGACCGCTCCAATGACCGGATATTCACCACCGACGGCCCCACCAGGTCCACGAGTTCGGTGAAGTCGGGCAACCCTCTCACCGACTGAGCCAAGGCAGACGCGGGGTACATCGTCAAGGTGCACGCTGAAGCCCCCACGATCACCGCGGTCAGCAAAACTCGCACGAGGCGGCGATGCCGCAAAAGTCGGTTCATGTTCGTCCTTTCCAAAGACCAGTATTCAAGCAGTGTTCCGACAACCTCTCCGCAAAGACGAGGCGTGCACGGGGGCCTCAACGGGTGCGCTCAAGCGACGTGGCAAAACGCCTCAGGGTCGCAGGCGGCACCTCACCCAACGCTGTCAGCCAGTGGGCACCGACGCGGCGGGTGATGGAGTGCGTGGCCCCCGTCACGGCGGTTTTCTCAGCGCCGTGTCGTTGGGCGTCAAACGGCTCGACAAACAGCGACACCGAGGCCAGACCGTCCGAAAACACCCATTGCATGGGCGCATTCCCAGGCACCTGCGATCCACCGATCTCGCGGGTGTGACAACTCATGGACTGAAACCCAGGCACCGTGTCCTTGAGTCGCCAGCCCTCGGCCTCCGGTGTGGTCTTCTTCAAGACCAGTTTGTGCACGTCATACCCTTTGGTGTCGCCCATGAGCCGTTTGAGCTTGTCCATCCGAACGGGGGCATCCAGCAACAATTCGGTGAACGCCACCTGTTCAAGCACAGTGTTTTGCTCCCCCACGGTCTGCAGTTTGATCACCAGGCCAGTCTTTTTCTCCGCCCAGATGCGGTATCCAAACCGCATGTCGTCTCGCGGGAGGATGTCCACCACATCAGCCAGATGACCGGCCACACGTTCGGGGCTGTTTTCGCGCACGCTGTAAAAATCGGGTATGGCGTTGCTGGGCGTGCGCAGCAGCTCGGGGAACACGCCAAGGGATTCACGTTTGTCGATCCAAGCGGTCTTGTTCTCAGGCACGAAGGTGATGACATCGCTGTTATGCCGAATGGTCGAGCGTGGTGTTCCCGTCAGCGTGTCGACTCGCTCCATTTGCTGCGTTCCATCACAGATGTGCCACACGCGAGAGGCCGACATCGTCGAGCCGGTCGACACCACAAGCGTACCGGTATAGGCACGCTGCCTTGAAGCCTCGTGCATGCGGGTGAGCCATTCAGTCACACTGCGTGTGGGCACCGCGGCGCTGGTCTGCGCCTGCACCGGCTGCCACATGCCGAACGCCAACGCACCTACAGCGGTCCAACGCCGCCAATCAACCCGTCCGAGTGAACCCAAAGACAGCGCGATGGTCATGACAACTTCAGCGCTGCGGCGCGGCATCGTAGGTGGCATTGCGCAGGAACCCTGCGGGCATCTGTAGCGCGGACATGCCGCCGTACTGACGGTGCTCGGCCAGCAACTCCTCCAACCGAGTGTCGCGCAGCACCTGCCCCTGAGCCGTCTGCACGACCACCGCGTTGGCCTGAGGTTCACCCAACGGGTCAGATGCCAGGGCCAGCTGCGCCCCGGCACTGATCGCAGGCGCCCCAGCACCACCAATCAACGCCCAACTCACCGCCATCACAGCAGCCAGCGAAGCGAGTCCTGCGACCAGCTTCCAACGGAAAACGCCGTCGTTGGCCGCCTGACCCCGGACGTCAGGTGTCGGCGGCGAAAAGGTCATTTGGACCGCCTGCTCTGCTCGAAGGCCCTGACAGACAGCAGCCACAAAGTCGGGTGCCGACCGCGCAGACACGATGGGAGAGGACGAGCCTCGCAACACCTCGCCGATCAGGTGGTACGCCTGCCAGTCGGCACGCGCATCCGCGTCATCCGCGTAGTCCCTAAGCAAAGCATCCAGCTCAGAGGACGACAGTTCGCTGTCTATGAAGGCAGACATCACCGTGCCCCGCGCTTCGGCCGGCGTCGGGGCCGACTCATCGGCCAGGTTTTGACTGTTTGCTGCGTTCATGGGAGCGTTCCTGTGCGATATGAGAAGCAATCTTCGCCAAGGTGCTGGCTACCAACGCTTGCCCGACTGATGATCCAGCATGGGCTTGATCCGGCTTGAAATGGCCTCTCGTGCCCGGAAAATCCGGGAGCGCACTGTGCCGATTGGACACTCCAGCGTCTGTGCAATCTCTTCATAGCTCAAACCCTCAATTTCTCGCAAAGTGATCGCCATGCGCAACTCCTCAGGCAATCCGTCCATGACGGCGTTCACGGCTTCGGCGATTTCTTTGCTGGCCAACACCGCCTCAGGTGTTTCGGTATCGGCAACCTGGCTGTTTAGTTCGCGTTCGTACCCAGAAGTTTCATCGTCATCGGCCGATTTCATCTGCGACTGAAACACCAACGGATCGCGCTTGAGCTCCATCAGCTGTTTTTTGGCCGTGTTCACCGCGATGCGGTAAAGCCATGTGTAGAACTGCGCGTCACCGCGAAACTGGGCCAACGCACGGTAGGCGCGAATGAAGGTCTCCTGAGCAATGTCCTGCACCAGATCGCTGTCACGCACCATGCGCCCAATCAGACGCTCCACCCGCCGCTGATACTTGACGACCAGCATCTCGAAGGCCTTTTGCTCACCCGCCAGCGTGCGCTGCACCAGCATGACATCGCTGTCCGGAGGTGGAGGGGCTGAGTGGTCGTCGGGTGTGGTCATGCGGCTGGTGGTTGGGCCGCGGGAATATACCCCAAGCGCCGAAGGAAACAGCTGTCACCCACGGGCCACCACCGCACGTCGAAGGTCGTCCCAACGTTGTGGATCACTGGCCCGTGCAACCCAAACCCAAGTCCGGGCGCCATCCGGGTTGTGCAATCGCAACAGCATCCAACGCTGCAAATCTTGCACCCGCTCCACCCGAAGCAGCGCCACGCCGTCCTGATAGGCCGTGCTGTGCCAAAACCAGGCGCCATCACGCTTCAACAGGTCATCAACAGGTGTCGCCACCGCGGCCCACTGCAAACGCCCGACCGGCGAATCACGCCAGTTCACAGCGGCCACGGCACCCCACATCAGCCAGAGCAACAAACCAAACACAGCGCTCCACCACGGCACGACACGCAGGCTCCAAGCCAGCACACCCAGGCACAGACAACCCGATGCGATCAGAAGCCAGGCATAAAAAGCACATCGCCCCACCGGATACGTGACCGATGGGGCGCTGCGCATGTTCTACGTAAACAGGTTGGAAAGCGAGCGCGTCAGATCAGATGCGCTTGAAAACCAGGGTGCCGTTGGTGCCACCAAAACCAAAGTTGTTCTTGATGGCCACTTCGATCTTCATGTCGCGCGCCGTGTTGGCGCAATAGTCCAGGTCGCATTCGGGATCCTGGTTGAAGATGTTGATGGTGGGTGGGCTCTTCTGTTCGTGCAGGGCCATCACAGTGAAAACGCTCTCAATGCCGCCCGCGCCACCGAGCAGGTGCCCTGTCATGGACTTGGTCGAGTTCACCACCGTGTTCTTGGCGTGGTGACCCAGCGCGGCCTTGATGGCGTTGGTCTCATTCAAATCGCCCAGCGGCGTGGATGTGCCATGAGCATTGAGGTAATCAATCTGATCAGCGTTGATGCCGGCATTTTTCAATGCCTGCACCATCGAACGCCGAGGGCCGTCTTCATTGGGCGCGGTCATGTGGTACGCATCCGCACTCATGCCAAAACCCACCAGTTCAGCGTAGATTCTGGCTCCGCGCGCTTTGGCGTGTTCGTACTCTTCGAGCACCACGACGCCCGCGCCTTCGCCCAGAACAAAACCGTCCCTGTCCTTGTCCCAGGGTCGGGACGCGGTCTTGGGATCGTCATTGCGAGTGGACAGCGCTCGCGCAGCGGCGAAACCACCCAACCCAAGCGGCGACACGGTGGACTCTGCCCCACCAGCCACCATCACATCGGCATCACCGTACTCGATCATGCGGGCCGACAAGCCAATGGCATGCAAGCCAGTGGTGCAAGCCGTGACCACGGCAATGTTGGGCCCCTTGAAGCCGAATTTGATCGATACATGACCTGAAATCATGTTGATGATCGACGCTGGCACAAAGAATGGAGAGATGCGCCGCGGACCGCGGCTGACCAACTCCGCATGCGTGGCCTCGATCAAAGGCAAACCACCGATACCGGAGCCGATGTTGCAACCGATGCGGGTCGCTTGTTCATCCCCCAGGGCATCACCAGTAGGAAGCCCGGAGTCTGCAACCGCCTGAACTGCCGCAGCAATACCAAAATGAATGAAGGTGTCCATCGCACGGGCCTCTTTCGAGGTCATGTACGACTCCACATTGAACCCTTTGACCTCGCCCCCGAAATGGCAGTTGAAGCCCGAGGCATCAAACTTGGTGATGAGATCGATGCCGGACTTGCCGGCAAGAAGGTTGGCCCAAGCTTCAGCCACCGTGTTGCCCACGGGGCTGATACAACCCAGGCCGGTCACGACAACGCGACGACGGCTCATGGACGGATCAGGCCTTCTGGTGCGTCATCGCGTAATCGATGGCGTTTTTGACCGTGGTGATCTTCTCGGCGTCTTCGTCCGGGATCTCGATGCCGAACTCGTCTTCCAGTGCCATCACCAGTTCCACCGTGTCAAGGGAGTCAGCGCCCAAGTCGGCCACAAAGGCCTTCTCAGCGGTGACCTGACCTTCTTCCACGCCGAGTTGTTCGGCAATGATTTTTTTCACACGTGCTTCGATATCGCTCATAAGTCCCTCTGAGGGTGGTTGGATGACAAGACCATCATTTTAGCCGGGCTAGAGAGGTGCCTCTAGGCGGCCCGCCGGACGGCTCTGCGGCGGAAGAAAGGCAAGGAATTGTCAGGACATGAACATGCCACCATTGACATGCAGTTCCTGACCGGTGACGTAGGCCGCCTGCGGACTGGCCAGATAGGACACCGCATGTGCAATGTCAGCCGGTTTACCCAAATGCCCGAGTGGAATCTGACCCAGCAAGGCTTTCTGTTGCTCTTCCGGCAAAGCAGCGGTCATGTCGGTTTCGATGAAGCCGGGCGCCACGCAGTTCACCGTGATGTTCCTGCTGCCCAGCTCGCGAGCCAAAGCGCGCGTCATGCCCGCCACACCAGCCTTCGCAGCAGCGTAATTGGCCTGCCCCGCATTGCCGGAGGCTCCCACCACGCTGGTGATGCTGATGATGCGCCCGTAGCGCTGCTTCATCATGGGGCGGATGACCGCGCGGCTCAGGCGAAACACCGCCTTGAGGTTGGTGTCGAGCACCGCATCCCAATCGTCGTCTTTCAGGCGCATGGCCAGCATGTCGCGGGTGATGCCAGCATTGTTCACCAACACCTGCAGTCCGCCATGCGTCTTGGTGATTTCATCGATCAGGGCATCCACCGCACCAGCGTCATTAACGTTAAGCGTGGCGCCTTGAGAGCCCGCTGCAACGCCCGGCACAGCCGCCAACGCCGAACTGATCTTGGAAGAACCCTCGTTGGTCGTGGCCGTGCCGACCACGATCAGACCGCGCGCGGCCAACTCAAGGGCGATGGCCGCGCCAATTCCGCGCGAAGCACCGGTCACCAGGGCCACTTGCCCCGCAAATTTGATTTCAGACATCATCGTCTCCTTGATCAGGCCAGCAAGGTTTTCACATCGGCCAGCGTGGCCGGATCGAACAAAGCGACACCGCTCATGTCGGCGTCAATGCGCCTAACCATGCCGGCCAGCACCTTGCCAGGACCACATTCAACCAGAGTGGACACGCCCCGAGCCTTCATAGCGCTCACACACTCCACCCACCGAACGGGGCCAAACGCCTGTCGATACAGCGCATCCCGTATGCGCAACGCATCGGTTTCCATCGCCACGTCGATGTTGTTGAGCACCGGGATCTGCGGTGCGGCAAACACCGTGTCGGCCAACAGCAGCTTGAGCTTCTCAGCGGCGGGTTTCATGAGGCTCGAATGAAACGGCGCTGACACCGGCAGCGGCAATGCACGCTTGGCACCATTGGCCTTGAGCACTTCGCAAGCCTTCTCAACTGCCGCCTTACTGCCGGCGATCACCGTCTGCATCGGGTCATTGAAGTTCACGGCCTCAACCACTTCCGTGCTGTCGGGCCCCATGGCGGCCTGCACCTCGGCACAGCCGGCGATTACTTGGGCGGACGGCATGCCGAGAATCGCAGCCATGGCCCCGGTGCCCACCGGCACCGCCTCTTGCATGGCAGCGGCACGAAACCGCACCAATGGCGCAGCCTGTGCCAGCGTCAAGACGCCCGAAGCGACCAAGGCCGAGTACTCACCTAAAGAATGACCGGCGACGATGGCTGGCAGCGCACCGCCCTCCGCGCGCCACACCCGCCAAGCGGCCACTCCCGCAACCAGCATCACGGGCTGGGTGTTCGTGGTCAGGGCCAATGCTTCTTTGGGGCCATCCTTGATCAGGCAGCCGACGTCTTCATCCAGGGCATCGGACGCCTCCTTCAGCGTCTCCGCCACCACAGGGTGGTCAGCCCACGCATCGAGCATGCCAACGGCCTGGGATCCTTGCCCGGGAAAAACAAATGCAAATGAAGTCATGGTCGGTACAAACATCGAATCGATCGGAAAAGAGCCCTGCAGCAGGCGACTTGCTTAGAAGTCCAGCAAGACCGAGCCCCAGGTGAATCCACCGCCCACACCTTCGAGCATCAGGGTGTCACCCTTTTTCACCTGACCCTGGCGCACCGCGCAATCAAGGGCCAGAGGAATGGACGCGGCAGACGTGTTGCCGTGCTGATCGACCGTGACCACCACCTTGTCCATCGGCAACTTGAGCTTTCGGGCGGTACTGGCCATGATGCGGATGTTCGCCTGATGGGGAATCAACCAGTCAATGTCGGCCTCTGTCCTGCCCGCCTTGGCAAGCACAGCCCGGGCGGTGTCTTCAAGCACGCCCACCGCCAGCTTGAACACCGCCTGGCCGTCCATTTTGAGCAAAGGGTCACCCAATATGTGACCACCCGAGACATGACCCGGCACACACAGGATGCCGGCGTGCTTTCCATCTGCATGGATATCCGTGGCCAGAATGCCGGGCGTGTCGCTGGCCTCCACCACCACCGCACCGGCGCCGTCACCAAACAACACGCACGTCGTTCGATCATTGAAGTCGAGCAACCGGGAGAACACTTCAGAACCGACCACCAGCACCTTGCTGGCACTGCCGGTCCGAATCAGCGCGTCGGCCACGGTCAAGGCGTAAATGAACCCGCTGCACACCGCTTGAACATCAAACACTGGGCAACCTGCAATGCCGAGCTTGTGCTGGAGGATGGCGGCGGTCGAAGGAAACACCATATCGGGCGTCGACGTGGCCACGATGATCAGGTCAATTTCTTTCGCAGAAACGCCGGCTGCGTCCAACGCATTGCGGCATGCGTCGGCAGCCAAGTCACTGGCAAACACACCGTCCGACGCGAAGTGCCGCGCCCGGATGCCCGTGCGCTCAACGATCCACTCATCACTGGTTTCAACGCCCGCTGTGGCCAAACGCGCCACCATGTCGGCATTGGTCAGTCGCAAGGGGGGCAGGCAACTGCCGGTGCCAGAAATGCGGGCGAAGCGTGTCATACGGGATTGGATAACGGGCGTTACAGCGTCGGAATGCTCTTGAGGTCGCTGGGGATGCCCTCGGGAGCGATGAGCGGTGCCGCGTGGGCAATGCGCTCCTTCACCTTGTCGAGCAACTGGTTCTGGGCCGCATCATAAGCCCGGCCCAGTGCCTGCTCAAAAGCAAACGCGTCTGCCGAGCCGTGGCTTTTGAACACGAGCCCACGCAAACCCAACAAGGCAGCTCCGTTGTAGCGCCGGTAATCCATGCGTTTTTTGAACGCAGATATCACCGGATAAGCGAACAATGCGCCTATTTTCGTAAAAATGCTGCGAGAAAACTCGGCCTTGATGAAGCTGCCAATCATGGTCGCCAATCCCTCACTGGTCTTCAGCGCAACGTTGCCCACGAATCCATCGCAAACCACGATGTCCGTCGTACCCTTAAAAATATCGTTACCTTCAACATTGCCAAAGAAATTGAGATCGCCCGTACTGGCAGCATTTCGAAGCAAAACACCAGCTTTTTTGATCACTTCACTGCCTTTGATCAACTCTTCACCCACATTGAGCAGGCCAACGGTTGGCTCTTCACGACCTGTGATGGCCACGACCAGCGCAGAACCCATCACAGCAAACTGAAGCAGGTGTTCGGCGGTGCAGTCCACGTTGGCACCGAGATCAAGCACCGTTGTGGCACCGCCCAGCGCGTTGGGCATTTGACTGGCAATGGCAGGACGGTCGATGCCGTCGATCGTCTTGAGCAGGTAGCGGGAAATCGCCATCAGGGCACCAGTGTTGCCAGCAGAAACCACCGCCTGGGCTGTCCCATCTTTCACCTGCTGAATCGCCACGCGCATGGACGAGTCTTTTTTCTTGCGCATGGCGACCTCCACGGGGTCATCCATGGCGACAACCTCGCTGGCCGCAACCACGCGGCAACGAACGTTGTTGAGCACCTGCGGCCAAGGTCGAAAAGCCTCCGGCTGCCCAACCAGCAACAGCTGGGCTTGTGGATGGCTGCTCAAAAAGGCCGCACACGCCGGCAAGGTGGTCGCCGGACCGACGTCTCCCCCCATGCAATCCACTGCGACGGTGATCATGTCAACATTCCGTTACTGGCACGCAGAGCGCCCCAACCATAAAAAAAGCCCGCATGGATCATGCGGGCCTGCACCTGAACTGCAGCCGGGAAGCCTGACGCGCGAGCGCGGCAGAACCCTGACCAGCAGACATTCAGGCTTCTGATTTGTTTTTCAGCACCTGGCGACCACGGTAAAAGCCATTGGGGCTGATGTGGTGGCGCAGATGGATTTCGCCGGTGGTGGGCTCCACGGCGATGCCCGGCACGTTCAACGCATTGTGCGAACGGTGCATGCCGCGCTTGGAGGGGGACTTTTTGTTTTGCTGGACGGCCATGGTGGGCTCCTGAATTCGGTGGTGGTGACGGGTGCGCCTGCTGCCTGAATGGACACTTGCCATCAGGCCCAGCCAACTGGTTGCCAGCGCAAAGCCTAGGATTATAACCCGAAGAGGCTGATATCGCCAAATTCAAACCATCCACTCATTTACGGAGTCGGGCCAGCGCCGCAAATGGGTGGGGCGGGGTAGATGGCGCCTCTGGTGAAACACCCAAATTATTTGCAACCGCAGGCAAGGGCGCGGGACATGCATCGTGCATGGGCACCAAGGGCACAGCCATCAAAAGTTCATCTTCCAACAAGTCCAGCAAGTCAGGCCGCGGCTCCAGGGCCAGCACGTCCTCCTCGCTGTCGTCGTCCTCGGCCTCAGCCGTGGCCTCGTCTGCCACGAATCGAAACCAACGATCCACATCCAGCGGAATGCTCACCGAGCCCAGGCAACGCTGACAGCTCATAGGCACAGCAGCACTTGCTTGCAAGTGCATCCACACGGCGGGCGTACCACCAGCGGCCGGGCGCAACTCTCCATGTGCTTGCCAAAAAATCACCGAGGTACCACCATCATCCGGGCCACGCTCGGCCGACAGTCGCATCAAAGCGGTCAGAGGCAAATCCGCCTGAAGCGTGGCGCCCGCTTCGGCAAATGCGCGAACATCAAGCCTGCGCGGATTCCACGTCTTGTCAGAGTTCGTTTTCATGCGAGCAGTGTAAAAGAACCGTCCTTCGAACCGGGGACAATACCGACATGGCAGACAACACAGCACCCAGACACGACACGACTACGCGACCATTGATCCTGGGGTCCACCTCGCGCTATCGCCGGGAATTGCTGAACCGACTGCGCCTCCCTTTCGCCACGGTCAGCCCGGACGTTGACGAAACCCCGCTACCCAGCGAAGCCCCACAGGCGCTGGCCCTGCGTCTGGCATTGGCCAAAGCTCACGAGGTGGCACAGCGCTTCCCAGAAGCGGTCGTGATCGGCAGCGACCAGGTGGCCGATCTGGACGGCATGGCGCTGGGTAAACCTGGGAGTCATGAACGTGCGGTCGCCCAGCTGCAGAGCATGCGTGGTCACGCCGTGGTTTTCCAGACGGCTGTTGCCGTCGTTTGTCTCGCGAGCGGTTTTGAACGGGTCGATCTCGCTCCGGTCCGGGTGGTGTTTCGGGCGTTGACGGACGCCGAGATCGAACGCTACCTGCTTGCCGAACAACCCTATGACTGCGCGGGCAGCGCCAAGAGCGAGGGCTTGGGTATCGCGCTGCTGGAACGCATCGACAACGACGATCCCAGCGCCTTGGTGGGCCTGCCGCTCATCCGCACCTGCCAGATGCTGCGCGCGGCAGGAGTGCACATCCTGTGACCCACCTCTCCGTCGTGCCCGGCGTGCTCTATCTGGTGCCCACACCGCTGGACTTCGGCTGTCTGACCGATGGTGAAGTGCCCGCGCCCATCACTCAGTGCCTGCCGGGAGACACACTGGCGATTGCAGCCCAACTCACACACTGGATCAGCGAAAACGCGAAAAGCACCCGGGCCTTCCTCAAGCGGGTAGAGGCACTGAACGGCCTGGCCGCACCACTTCAAGCGCAACACATCGCCGAGCTGCCTCGACAAGCACACAAAAAAGGGGACCACGCTCCGGCCACCTCCAGCGACAACGAGGCACGAACCTTGTTGGCACCGGCACTGCTGGGGCACGACATGGGTCTGGTGTGTGAAGCTGGCATGCCAGCGATTGCCGACCCGGGGAGTTCCATCGTGCGCGCCGCCCACTCCATGAACCTGGAGGTACGGCCGCTCGCAGGTCCCATGTCGCTGATGCTGGCCTTGGCCGCCAGCGGGCTCAATGGCCAGGATTTCGCCTTCGTCGGTTACGTGCCCCAGGACCCGGCACAGCGCAGCAAGCGCCTGCGTGAACTGGAGGCCGTGGCGCTCAAAACAGGGCAGACGCAGATCCTGATTGAAACGCCTTACCGCAATGCCGCCCTGCTCCAGGCCCTGCTGCAGACCCTGCACCCGCACACCCGTCTGGCGGTGAGTTGCGGGCTAAGTCTGCCTCGACAAAGCTCGCGCAGCGCGCTGCTCAGCGAATGGAAAAGCCGTGGGCTCGGTGCGCAGCTCCCGCTGAATCTGCCAGCGGTTTTTCTGATCGGGCGCTGAACGTCTCTCGACGCGGATCAGCCCAGTGCCGCCCGCATGTGCGCACGAACCGCATCGCTCAGTTCGGGATTGGCCAATGCCAGGTCAATGGTGGCCTGCAGGAAGCCTTCCTTGCTGCCGCAATCGTAGCGTGTGCCCTCATAGCGGTAGGCATACACCTTTTCGGTGCCGATCAATGCGGCAATACCATCGGTCAGCTGGATCTCGCCACCCGCGCCGCGAGGTTGGCGACGAATGCTCTCAAACACCCCCGGTGTGAGGATATAGCGACCCGCCACTGCCAGCGTCGACGGTGCCGCCTCGGGCATAGGCTTTTCCACCATGCCAAAAACCTCTGCCACGGTGTCGATGACACCATGGACATCCACCACTCCATAGCGCCGAGTGTCCTCGCGTGGCACGTCCTGCACGGCCAGCACGGTGCCCGGGCTCTGCTCATAGGCAGCGACCATTTGCTGAAGGACAGAAGGGCCTCCTGATTTACCCACCATCAGGTCATCGGCCAACAAAACCGCAAACGGGTCGTTGCCCACCACACACTCCGCACACAGCACGGCATGACCCAGGCCCAGCGGGCGCGGCTGGCGAATGAACACGCAGTCCATGTCGTCCGGCTTGATGTCGTGGACAATCTGAAGCAACTCGGTTTTGTTGCCCCGCTCAAGCTCATATTCGAGCTCGAAAGCAGCGTCAAAATGGTCCCCGATGGCGCGCTTGTGGCGGCCAGTGATAAATATCATTTCCCTGATCCCCGCGGCATAGGCCTCGTCGACCGCGTACTGGATCAGCGGCTTGTCGACCACCGGCAGCATCTCTTTGGGAATGGCCTTGGTCGCAGGTAGGAAACGGGTGCCCAAACCACCCACGGGAAAAACGGCTTTTTGAATCTTCATTGGTCAACCCTGTCGTTACTGAAATCAGCGGATGGTCATTGGAGTCGCAGACCCGCAGCTCTGGCTGCATTGAAAACACCCACACCCATGCTCACACCCAATTCTCGAGCAAGGCGCATGCCCACATTTTCACGCTGGGTGTAGTCCACAATGTCTTCAGCCTTGATGATCTCTCGAGCCACATGATCAAGGCTTCCCAGCCCATCGGCCAAGCCCTGGGTAACCGCCTGCTGGCCACTCCAGACGAGCCCACTGAACGTGTCGGGGGTTTCTTTGAGTCTCTCGCCACGCCCTTTCTTGACCACATCGATGAACTGGGTATGGATCTCACTCAGCATTGATTGCATGTGAGCGTTTTGGGTAGCGTCCTGGGGGCTGAACGGATCGAGCATGCCCTTGTTGGTGCCTGCGGTCATCAGGCGGCGCTCCACACCCAGTTTTTCCATCAGTCCAGTGAAACCAAAACCATCCATGAGCACGCCGATGCTGCCCACCAAACTGGCCTTGTCAACGTAGATCTCATCGGTCGAGGCCGCAATGTAGTAGGCGGCCGACGCGCAAGTTTCTTCCACCACAGCGTAGATTTTTTTCTTGTGCAACGCTTTGAGGCGGGTGATTTCATCGTTAATGATGCCGGCCTGCACGGGACTGCCGCCCGGTGAATCGATCAGCAGCACGATCGCCTGGGCGCCACCGTCTTCAAAGGCCGAGCGCAAAGAGCCCACGACGTTTTCGGCACTGGCTTCAGCACCCGAAGCGATCTCACCCTTGATGTCAATCACCGCCGTGTGAGGCGTGCTCACTGCGCTGCCCATGTTCGCCTGTATGAACCACAGCCAGACCACAAGGGCGATCAACGAAAGCCACAGCAACCGTGAAAATAGCTTCCAGCGGCGGGCCGCCTGCTGCTCCTTGAGCGAGGCGAACACCAGTTTTTCAATGGTCTCGCGCTCCCACCCCGTCTCACGGCGTGACTCTCCGGGGGAACGAAGAGAGAGATCCAAGGGGTCGTCGTTCATATGTTGCTGTTCAAAAAACCAGGGGCTGGAACGGGTATTGTGCCTGCCAGAACACCACACCGTCTCGCTCGACCAGCGGAACCTTGATCAGCCCTCCACGACAGGGGCCGCCTCTGCAAGCGCCACTGGCCGGCTCGTACACGGCGCCATGGGTTGAGCACAGCAACCATTGCCCGCTGTCGTCAAAAAACCGGTTGGGTTGCCAATCCATCTCCATGGCCACGTGCGCGCATCGGTTCAGGTAGGCATGGACATGTCCTTGAAAGCGGATCGCAAAAGCTCGGCAACTTTGCCCTGCATACATCAAGTCAAATGGCACAGCAACACCACCATTGACGAGCTCATGGCCATTGCACAGCGCCTGCAAGGCATCACCGTCGAGTCGGCTCATGGTGCTGCTTCAAGCGTGTTGGTCCAGCCAGTCGTGCAGTTCGCGAACCGAATGGGCAACAAAACGCGGCGCGAATGGGGCGAACACCCCTGGCTCGTGTGCGCCGTAGCTGACCCCCACGCTCGCGCAGCCCGCATTCAGCGCCATTTGAAGATCATGGGTGGTGTCTCCAATCATCAAGGTGCGCTCCGGATCCACGCCAAACTCACGCATCAACTCCTGAAGCATCAATGGGCTGGGTTTGCCGGCGGTTTCGTCAGCAGTGCGAGAACCGTCGAACAAACCCTCCAACTCCACCGCATGAAGCGCTTCGTCCAAACCGCGCCGGCTCTTGCCTGTCGCCACCGTCAGCCAATGTTGGCGCAGTTTCAGATCCGACAACATCGGCAACACGCCATCAAACAGGCTGATGTCGTGCTGACGGGCCAAATAATGGTGCCGATATCGCTCACCCAGCATCGGATATCGGTCGGCTGGCACATCAGGTGCTGCATGTGCGAGCGCTTGCATCAAGCCAAGCCCAATCACATAGTTTGCGGCCTCGTCGGTAGGCACCGACCCGCCCACATCACGCACCGCCGCCTGGATGCAGCGAACGATGATGGCGGTTGAATCAAAAAGGGTGCCGTCCCAGTCGAAAGCAATGAGATCGAATTGGCGCGGTCGCATGAGTTGTACTTTGAAAAGATGTTCCGATTATCGGCGTCAAGCCCAACAAAAAAGGCACCCGTGGGTGCCTTTTCTCGCGCGCTGGGCAACGACTCAGATGCGGAAGCTCTCGATGTTCTTGCCGGCAGCCAATGCCGCACGAACCCACTCCGGTTTGCGACCCGGGCCACCGGCCCACAGCTCACCGTTCGGGCCCTTGTACTTGGCGGCCGCTTTGGATTTGGTCTTGGCAGGCTTCTTGGCGCCTGCAGTACCACCCAGATCTGCCACGGTGATGCCATATTGCTTCATCTTCGCCTTGATGTCGGCGACGGCAGTCGACAATTCATTCTTACGGGCTTCTTCAGCCTGCGTCATCAGCGCTTGCGCCTGCGCCATCAGTTCGGTATACGTTGCCATTGTTTGTCCTTTTTAGGTCCAGTTGATTTCCAACGATTGAGCGCCTTATCGAGGCTCGGACGGATTCTAATACCGATTTCTACCGGTTGTCCAAGTTTGCAACTCTTGAGGCAACTCAGAATGTAACTCCAGCGGCTCACCGGAAATCGGATGCGACAGCCGCAATCGCCAAGCGTGCAGAAACATGCGCTTAAATCCATTTTTGGTCAATTGGCGATTGAGTTCAAAGTCACCATATTTGTCATCGCCGGCAATTGGGCACCCTTCGCTCGCCAAGTGCACGCGAATCTGGTGCGTGCGCCCCGTTTTGATCGTGACCTCTAGTAGCGTGAACCCTGTCGCGCAAACATCCAACAGCGCTGCTGGTGCAGTGAGTTGCTGCACCACCTTCACCAAAGTCACGGATTTCATGCCATCTGGGTCGTCTTTCCCCGTAACCCGAACGCGCCGTTCGCCATCTGGCAACAGATATTTGTGCAGTGGCTGGTCCAGCACCTTGCGTTTGCCCGGCCAAACGCCCTTGACCAGCGCCAGATACGTTTTGCCGGTTTCACGTTCGCGGAACTGGTCCTGCAACACCTTGAGTGCACTTTTCTTTTTGGCGATCAGAAGAATGCCGCTGGTTTCTCGATCCAGTCGATGCACCAATTCAAGAAAACGCGCCTGCGGGCGGGCCTGTCGCATCTGTTCAATGACCCCGAAACTCACACCGCTGCCCCCATGCACCGCCACCCCAGCCGGCTTGTCGATGGCCAGGAAGGCGTCATCTTCGAACAGCACCGGGAATTCGCGCGCCGGTGCCGGGTGGGTGATTTTTTCTTCCGCCCGCTCCGACAAACGGATCGGCGGAATACGCAACACGTCGCCCGCGATCACCCGGTCATCCGCTCCGACCCGCCCTTTGTTTCGCCGCACCTCGCCCGAGCGAATGATGCGGTAGATGTGGGTTTTGGGCACGCCCTTGAGCACGCGGATGAGGAAGTTGTCCAGCCGCTGACCAGCCGATTCTTCATCGACCGTGAGGTACTGAACCGCCGCAGCGGATGAAATGGAGGGCTTGGAATTCAAGGAAAACCCGCTGGAAATACCGTTCACACGGACCGGGGGAGCGCACTATAATGCTCTGCACCAGTCGTGTGCTGTAAGTGATTGATTTCCTTGAGTTTAAGGCAGTCACTGTCGGCAAGTTCCCCCCGCATCGGATGCCAGGGACCGACTGGAACAAGTTGCCACCCGTTGCACACGGGTCTGTCTGCCGCTCCCGACCCTCCTTGAAGAGGCTGGGGCCGCACCCCGACCAGGTAGAAGCAACGGGCGAAACCATCAGAAAACTGCGAACCCGAATACGGAATACCCCAATCGGCCAGCCGCCCTCCCGAGAAGCCAACGACGCTCAGGGAAACGGCTGGTTGAGGATGAAGTGAAGCCAGAGACCTCACCGGCGCGATCCATGTCTCCGACAGCCATCAAGCCCTCCCTGCTCACCCAAGTCCACGCGCCTACGCCCTGACCCGGCGGTTCGACGCGGCACACACAGCGTGCCCCGCCTCGAACAACCCCACACACCCGGCCAACGCCGGGTGGGCACCGGGTCGGTGGCTCTCCGGCAATTCCTCCCACTCGTTCGCGCTTTTCCGCTGGTTCACGGCAGGTCGGTGCATGGGCTCGTCCCGGCGCCATGTCAGTGTCAGACCGAAGGAAACGCATCATGAAACGCATGCTGATCAACGCCACGCAGGCCGAAGAGCGCCGCCTGGCGATCGTGGACGGGCAAAAACTGCTCGACTACGAAATCGAAATCGAAGGGCGCGAACAGCGCAAGGGCAACATCTACAAGGCCGTCGTCACCCGCGTCGAGCCCTCGCTCGAAGCCTGTTTTGTCGACTACGGCGAGGACCGCCATGGCTTCCTGCCGTTCAAGGAAATCTCGCGCCAGTATTTCCAAGGCAATGCGTCGCCGTCGCAGGCACGCATCAACGACGTGATCAAGGAAGGCCAAGAGCTGCTGGTCCAGGTCGAAAAGGAAGAACGCGGCAACAAGGGCGCGGCCCTGACCACCTTCGTGAGCTTGGCCGGCCGCTACGTGGTGCTGATGCCCAACAACCCGCGTGGCGGTGGTGTGAGCCGCCGCATCGAAGGTGAAGACCGACAGGAACTCAAGCAGGCCCTCGACCAGCTCGAATACCCCAATGGCATGAGCATCATCGCCCGCACCGCAGGCATCGGCCGCGACGCGCCCGAACTGCAGTGGGACCTGAACTACCTGCTCAAGCTGTGGACTGCCATCGACGGCGCTGCCAAAGGCGGCAAGGGCGCCTACCTGATTTACCAGGAATCGAGCCTGGTGATCCGTGCGATCCGCGATTACTTCAACAGCGACATCGGCGAGATCCTGATCGACACCGACGACATCTACGAGCAGGCTCACCAGTTCATGAGCCACGTGATGCCCGAGCACGGGCACCGTGTGAAGCGTTACCGCGACGATGCGCCACTGTTCAGCCGCTTCCAGATCGAACACCAGATCGAAACCGCCTACAGCCGCACGGTGAACCTGCCTTCGGGTGGCGCGATCGTGATCGACCAGACGGAAGCGCTGGTGGCGGTGGACGTGAACTCGGCGCGCGCCATCAAGGGCGGCGACATCGAAGAAACCGCCACCCGCACCAACCTGGAAGCTGCCGACGAAGTGGCGCGCCAGGCCCGCCTGCGCGATCTGGGCGGTCTGATCGTGATCGACTTCATTGACATGGAGGAGTCGAAGAACCGCCGCGAGGTGGAAAACCGACTGCGCGACGCGCTGCGCCAGGACCGCGCCCGCGTGCAATTCGGCTCTATCAGCAAGTTCGGTTTGCTCGAAATGAGTCGCCAGCGCCTGAAGCCCATGCTGAGCGAAGGCTCGTCCATCCCCTGCCCGCGCTGCGGTGGTTCCGGCCACATTCGCGACACGGAAAGCTCGGCGCTGCAGATCCTGCGCATCATCCAGGAAGAGTCGCTCAAGGACAGCACGGCCGCCGTGCTGGTACAGGTGCCGGTCGAAGTGGCCAGCTTCCTGCTCAACGAGAAGCGCACCGAGATCACCAAGATCGAACTCAAGCAGCGCATCAACGTGCTGCTGGTGCCCAACAAGTCGCTGGACACGCCGAACTACAAGCTGGAACGCCTGAAGCACGACGACCCGCGTCTGGACAACCTCGACGCCAGCTACAAGCTCGCCGACGAACCCGACGAAGCCACCGGCTTCACCCGCCGCAGCCAGGAACGCACCAACAAGCAGGAACCTGTCATCAAGGGCGTCCTGCCGGACGGCCCGGCGCCCGTGGCCATGCCCAAGCCTGAAGCGCCGGTTGCCGCTCCCGCACCCATCGCGGTCGCGCCTGCGTCCGCACCTGCAACCGTCGCGAAGGCCGCTCCGGCTGAACGGGGTTTCTTCGGTTGGCTCAAGACCGTGTTCGGTGGCGGCGACGCCGCTGCCCCAGCTGCAGCGCCGGCGGCAGTGCCAGCACCCGCTCCTGCTACGGACGCCAACGCCCGTGACGGGCGCGGAGACCAGCGTCGCGATGGTCGTGGTGCTCGCGGAGGCCGGTCCGATGGCCGTGGCCCGCGTGAAGGTCGCGAGGGACGTGAAGGCCGTGAAGGCGGCCGTGGCCCACGAGGCGAAGGTCGCAATGGTGAAGTGCGTGGCGAAGGCCGCAATAACGAGCGTCGCAACGAAAAACCCTTGGGTGAAGCACGTGTCGATGGCCGCGGCGAGGGTCAAGGTCGCCCAGAAGGGCAGACCCGCGGTGAAGGCCGCAACGGCAACCGTCGCGACAACCCCCGCCGCGAATCACCCGCCGCGGATGTGGCCGCACTGGGCGTGTCCGCTCCGGTGACGGAGACCAGCGAAGCCGCCGAGGGCCAGCGCCGCGAGCGACGGGGCCGTGGAGGGGACAACCGTCGTCGCTCATCCGAAGGCGAAGGCAACGAGGTGGCCACGACTCAAGATCTGGCCAACACCCCAATGCCTGAAACGCAAGACAGCCCGTCCGAGGCGGTGGCTGCCGAAGGGGATGCCGACAACGCCCAACGCGCTCCGCGTGAACGTCGCAGCCGCGATCGCTACGGCCGGGACCGCCGCGAACGTGCGCCGCGTGAAGGCGAAACCGCTGAAAGCACCGCCGCTGAAGCGCCGGTCGATGCGCCCGCCTTTGCGGTCCCCGTTGCCGAGGTGGATGTTGACCGGCCCACGCGCAGCTACTTCAGCCAGCCTGTGGCCGTTGTTGAACCGGCCGCACCCGCACCTGTGATGGCCCAAGCCGCGCCCGAAGCACCAACACCCGTTCAGGTTGTAGCTCCTCGCCCCGCCCCGGTGGCCGCTGAACCGAAGCCCGTCGTCGTTCGCGCGCCCGTTGAGGCAACCGCAGCGCTTGCTCCAGCGACGGGTCTGCCCAAGGTGACGCCTTACACGCTGTCGATGGACGATCTGAACCAGGTCGCTCAAACCAGCGGCCTGGAGTGGGTCAACTCCGACGCCAGCAAGGTGGCCGAGGTGCAAGCCGCGATTGCCGCCGAACCCAAGCCCATCCATGTGCCGCGCGAACCCAAACCGGTGATCGTGGCTGACGAAGGAGCCTTGGTGCTGGTGGAGACCCGCAAAGACCTGAGCAACATGACGCTGCCCTTCGAAGGCCGGTGATGCCTGAAGCCTGCGGTTGAAACGGCCGCAGACCAAAAAAAACCGACCCCAGGGTCGGTTTTTTTGTGCCTTTGAGCAATTCAACCATCCCCCCCAGCCAAGGGTTGGCTCAGTCCACCAGCAGCGCCGCCTTTTTCCAGGCAACCTGCGCCGATGCTTCATCGCCCCGTTCTTCGGCCAATGTGGCCAGGGCGCACCACGTGCGCCGCAGCAGCACGGGCTCATGCAGGCTGTGACTGGCCTGACCGAGAAGCTGGGCAGCCTTGCCCCAAAGCCGGCGCTGCAGGCAAGCCTGACCCGTCAGGTATTGGAGGTAGCCATTGTTTGGCCATTGGCGCTGGCTCTGTTCCAGGCGCGCGAGCCACGCGGCGTCAAGCTGTGGCAGCCCAGGCTCCAAGGCCTGCACCAATTGGCGCTGTTGGGTGCTATCCAATGCGGAGAAGCCTTGCCACACCGGTGCCAACCAGGCACCAGACATCTGCACCGCTTGTTGAGCAATCTCTTCGCTGTCGTCGGTCGCCGCAATGCGGTTGGCGCGCTCAGCGGCCGCAAGCGCCAACTCTGGCATGGCGCGCTCGGTGGGATCCAAGCGCTCCCACACAGCCTTCAGCTGGGACAGGTCGTGCGCCTCGCGCAGCGCGTCCAGGGCCAGCCCACGCACGATGCTCTTTGACGCGTCCGGCGAGAAAGCCCGGTGTTTGGCCAGCAGGCGCGCCGTTTCCAACGCCTCAATGGTCACCCCCCCGAGTCGGGCCACACGCAACTTGAGGCGCAGCGCCTGGATGCGGCGCCCAGCACCTTGTGGCAATTCGGCCAAGTGGTGGCGCGCGGCTTGGACATCGCGATCTTCCACGGCCCAGCGCGTCGCGCGCAACAAGGCACCTTCCCGCACTTCTGGCGAGCTCTTCGCCAGCTTGGGATGCAGTGCCGCTTGAAGGTGCTCGTCCCGTGCACTGCGGTTTTGCAACGACTGTTCGGACTCGGCCACCAACAAGTGGGCCAACAACTGCAACTGCTGTCGGCGCGGCCATTGGGTCGAGGGTTGGGCGTTGAGCTGTTCCAACGCAGCCAGTCCGGCGGCCCGCGCTCGCACAAATCGCCCGGCCAGCAGTTGAGCCAGCGCGTCCATCACGGCACCCACGGCGGCGCGCTCCACCTGCTGGTTGCGCCAGCGCTGTGCCTGCAAAGGCAGCTCCTTGAGCAATGCGATGGCGCGCATGGCCAAGTAGAGCAACACAAAACCACCGATCAGGCAAAACACCACGAAGTTGAACGACACGTCGAACCGGTAGGGTGGCCAGAACAGCGTCACCACGGCCTGGTTGTGTCCAACGAGCAGCGCCAGCGCGACCGCCAGCGCGGCCAGACCGAGCAGCCAGAAGACACTGCGCATGGCGCCAGCCTGACGGTGTTGCTGGTTCATCAGCGCCCCCCGGCCGCCACCGCGAGCGCCGCGAGGCTCTCTTCGGGCTGAGGCAGCGCCACCACCAGCAGTTCGGCGCGCAGCTGCGTCACCGCCGACTGCGCAGCGACGACCTCTGGCGCGGTGGCATCGAAATAGCGCACCAGCGCTGCGTCGATGCCTTTCAAGTCATCCCGAACCGAGTCCATCTGCCGGGCCAGCAGGCCGAGTCGCGCGTTGAGCAAACGCAGCTTGATGTTTTCTCTCAGGAAAAACGCCTGTTCGGGTGCCAGCAACGCGGCTTCGGGCCGGTCGATCCGACTCACCCGCACCAGCTCACGACCGCTTTGGGTGACCGCTTCCCACACCTTTCGCCAGAACAACGTCCACCGCTGAGCCAAGTGGTCCCAGCCAGTCAGCACGGGTTCCACCGGTTCAATGGGCGCCGGCCCACTGACCGCTGATTTGGACGGGGCGCTGCCGCGTGCGGCAGACGCAGGCGCAACCTGGCGCGGTGCCGCGACCTTGCGCGCCACGGCCCGTGGACCCACGTCGTTGGGCACCGGCCACTGATCCACCCGACGGGCCAGCTCGTCAAGACGCTGCACCAGCGAGGGCACATCGGCCACCGCCGTGCCGCGGATGCGCTGCACATCGCGCGCGATCGCCCGCTGCACGGGGTTCAACCGCGGCTGGGCCGCGCGTGCAATGCGAGCGTCAGCCGCCTGCAAAGCGGCCAGCAGGGGCTGGACGCTGCCCGTGAGCTGCGTCTGCTGCTGCCCCAGACGAAGCGCGGACTCAATGTCCTGCACCAGGTTGTCGTCGCGAGAGCGCGAAAGCGCCAGCATCAGCTCTTCCAGCTGGCTGCGCTGAAGCGTCACCTCGGACAATTTCACCTCGGCCACCGCCAGTCGCGCCTGCAGTTCCTGCACCTGGGCCTCGGCCTGCGTCGCCAATGCCCGAGTCTCGGTGGACTGAGTCTCAGTGTCTTGGCTGCGGCGAGCGAGTTCCTTCTGCGTGTCGCCCAGTTTTTGCCACAACAGGCCGGCCATCATCAGCGCCAGCACCGACAAAACCAGCGCCAATGCCGTCAGCCACAGGCCGGGCCGGCGCGCAGGCGCCAACGCGACCGGCGTCGGAATCTGCGCGGGTGTTGTCACAGGCGCCGTGGAGGGGGTGTCGGGGGTGTCGGTGCTCATGAATGACTCCTGACCGATTCTAGGGTGCTCAGCACGTCCGACAGCGCGGGGCGACTCCCGATGATGTGGGCAAAACCAGCAGCGCGAGCCGAAGCCTCGATGCGTTCGTGGGTGCAGAGCGCGGTAGCGCGCGACCAGTCCACCTGTGGCAAGGCCTCGCTGAGGTGGGCCAGCGCCTCTGAACTGCTGAAAAGCCACAAGCTGCCCGCTGCGGTGCCCGATTCGGCCTCGGCGCGCTGGGCGGGTGTCCAGCGGGGGGCATGGCGCTCATAGGCGACACAGGCATTCACCGATGCACCCTGCGCTTGGCAGCGTTCGATCAACCAGTCTCGACCCTTGCCGACCAGCCCGTTGCGCTCATCAGCGAGTGTTGCCCTCGAAGCCCCACGCACCACCAGCAGGCGGTTGCCAGCATGCATCTGGGAGGCCACCACCGGCCAGAGATGTTCGGAATCAAACTGCGCGGCATCGGTCGGAGGGGCATCAATGCACGCCGAACTCACGCCATGCTGCTCCAGCACCTCGGCCAGCACCCGAGCGGTGCCCGGCCCGGGCGCCCAGAAGCGGGTGCCCGGTTCGGGCATGGATGACACCGGCACGGCCTGGGCAAAAAAGTGGTGAACCGCCGCCGGGCTGACGAACATCAGCGCGTTCCACTCGAGCCAATGGGCACGTGCCTTTTGCAGATCGTTGAGGGTCTGGCTGTCTTGAGGTTCAGCGATGTCGATCAGTGGCAAGGCACGCGCAGGCCAACCCCGACTGCGCAGGGCGTCCACCCAGGCCCCGGCTTCTGCAGCGGGCCGGGTGACAAACACCCGGGACCAGCGCTCGGTTGCCGGTCGCGGGTCGGCCGTACCGGTCAAGGTCTCAAGCCTCCGGAGGCCTGGCACCCGCCACGCTCAACGCTTGCGCCACGCGCTGGCCCAGGACCTCGGCCTGTGCCAGCGTGCTGACAGTCGCCTGCAGCCCCACGCGCACGATCGGGCTGCGCCCCTCGGGATCTCCCCAGGCAGCGTCCAGACGCAGACTCTGCGGATCGTGGGCGTCCCACTGCGCATAGGCCGCCAGGGGCATGGAGCAGCTGCCCCCCATGGCGCGCGACACCGTGCGCTCGGCGGCCACCCGCAGCCAGGTCGGCATGTGGACGAGCGGCGCCAGCGCGCTCACCAGATCGGCGCGACCCGCACGCACCTCGATGCCCAGGGCGCCCTGCCCGGCCGCGGGCAGCGATTGGGCGGGCTCAAAAATGGTGCGGATGCGTTGGGACAACCCCAGGCGCTTGAGCCCGGCCGCCGCCAGCACAATGGCCTGGTATTGACCGTCGTCGAGCTTGCGCAAGCGGGTGTCAAGGTTGCCGCGCAAGGGTTCGATGCGCACATCCTGACGGCCGAGCGCGTCCAGGGCTTCGCGCAACAAGACCAGGCGGCGCAGGCTGGAGGTGCCGACCACCGCACCTGACGGCAACTCGGCCAGCGACGCACACACCGGCGACACCCACGCGTCGCGCGGGTCTTCGCGCTCCATCACACAAGCCAGCTCAAAGCCCGCAGGCAGGTCCATGGGCACGTCTTTGAGCGAGTGCACGGCGATGTCGGCACGCCCTTCTTCCAGTGCCACCTCCAGTTCTTTCACGAACAGGCCCTTGCCACCCACTTTGGACAGGCTGCGGTCCAGGATCTGGTCACCCTGTGTCGTCATCCCCAGCAATTCGACACGATGGCCCAAAGCTTGCAAGAGGGCTTTCACATGTTCCGCCTGCCACAGCGCGAGACGGCTTTCGCGGGTCGCGATGGTGATGGACAGGCCGCTGGGAGAGGTTGAAGTGGGCACGGTAGGGGATCAAAAGAAGATCGATGCGGCGCGGTACGTTTTCGTACCCGCTTGGTAACGGAACAGGCAACTTTGAATGCTAGCATGACCACTGCCCAAAATTTCAGCAACTCCGCAGCGCCCACCATGAGCCGAACCACCGCCAGCAGCCTCGCAACCGCCGCTTCCAGCCAACGCACGGCCAACGCCAAAACGGGCACCAACAAAGACCAGCCGCTGGTCAACGACATCCGACTCCTGGGTCGCATCCTCGGCGACGTGATCCGTGAGCAGGAAGGCCAGGCCGCCTTTGAATTGATCGAACAGATCCGCCAGCTCTCAGTGGCCTTTCGCCGTCACGACGACGCCTCGGCCGACAAGGCGCTCAAGAAACTTCTCAAGGGCCTGAGCGGTGAGCAGACGGTGAGCGTGATCCGCGCCTTCACCTATTTCAGCCACCTCGCCAACCTGGCCGAAGACCGTCACCACATTCGCCGACGTGCCGTGCACGACCGGGCCGGTGACGTGCAGGAAGGCAGCCTGGCAATGACGCTGCAGCGCCTGAAGAAAGCCGGCGTGTCACCCGCCAAGGTGCTCGACACCCTCGCCCACAGTCACATCTCGCCGGTGCTCACCGCGCACCCGACCGAAGTGCAGCGCAAGAGCATTCTGGATGGCGAACGCGCCATCGCCCACCTGCTCGCCGAGCGCGAAGGCCTGTTGCCCCGCGATCTGGAGGACAACGAGGGACAGCTGCGCGCGCGCGTGACGCAACTCTGGCAAACCCGCTTGCTGCGCTTCACCAAACTCACGGTGGCCGACGAGATCGAGAACGCGCTCAGCTACTACCAGGCCACCTTCCTGTCGCAGATTCCCCGCATCTACCGCGACCTCGAAGACGGCCTGGGTGACCGGAGCGTGGCCACTTTCCTTCGGATGGGCCAGTGGATCGGTGGCGATCGTGATGGCAACCCCAACGTGACCGCGCAGACGCTGGAGCTGGCGTTGCACAGTCAGGCCGACATGGTGCTCCGCCACCATCTCACCCAGCTGCACCACCTCGGCGCCGAGCTGTCGGTCTCGGCCATGCTCGCGTCGGTCAGCCCCGCCATGCAGGCACTGGCAGAGCGTTCGCCCGACACCAACGCCCACCGCCAGGACGAGCCCTACCGCCGCGCCCTGACCGGCATGTACGCCCGCCTCGCCGCCACGCTGAAAGCACTCACCGGTGGCGATGCCGCACGTCACGCGGTGGCCCCACAAGACCCCTACACCAGTGCCGACGAACTGCTGGTCGATCTGCGCACCATCGAAACCTCGCTCATGGGCCACCACGGCGCGGCGCTGGCGCGCGCCCGGCTGCAACCGCTGATCCGCACCGTCGAGGTGTTTGGCTTTCACCTTGCGACCGTGGACCTGCGCCAAAGCTCGGACAAACACGAGGAGGTCGTGGCCGAGCTGCTGGCCACCGCGCGCATCGAAAGCCACTATTCCGCACTCAGCGAAGAAGACAAACGCGCGCTGCTGCTGCGCCAGCTCAACGACGCGCGACCGCTGCGCGTGCCGGGCGCGGTCTACTCCGACCACGCCCGGGGCGAGCTCACCATCTTCGAGGCGGCTCGCGCAGGCCGCGGGCGCCTGGGTGCACATGCCATCCGCCACGCGATCATCAGCCACACCGAGACCGTGAGCGACTTGCTGGAGGTGTTGCTGCTGCAGAAAGAAACCGGCCTGATGCGCGGTTTGCTGAGCGAGGTGGCGGAATGCGACCTGATCGTGGTGCCGCTGTTTGAAACCATCGAAGACCTGCGCAACGCCGCGCCCATCATGCGCGACTACTACGCACTGCCCGGCGTTCGGGCCATGGTGCTCCGGGGCGCGGCCGATGGCTACAGCGAGCAGGACATCATGCTCGGCTACTCCGACAGCAACAAAGACGGCGGCATCTTCACCAGCAACTGGGAGCTGTACCGCGCAGAGATTGCACTGGTCGAGCTGTTTGACAGCCTGAATGCCACCGCCGAGAAACTGATACAGCTGCGCATGTTCCATGGCCGTGGCGGAACGGTGGGCCGCGGCGGCGGCCCCAGCTACCAGGCCATCCTGGCCCAGCCCCCGGGCACGGTGCGTGGCCAGATCCGGCTGACCGAACAGGGTGAGGTGATCGGTTCGAAATACGCCAACCCCGAGATCGGCCGGCGCAACCTGGAAACGCTGGTCGCGGCCACGCTGGAAGCCACCTTGTTGCAACCCACGCGCGAGGCGCCCAAAGCCTTTCTGGACGCCGCTGCCGAGCTGTCGTCGGCCAGCATGTCGGCCTACCGCGCACTCGTCTACGAGACCCCGCGTTTCGCCGAGTATTTCTTTGCCTCCACACCGATCCGCGAGATCGCCGAACTCAACATCGGTTCGCGCCCTGCCTCCCGCAAGGCCACGCAGAAGATTGAAGACCTGCGCGCCATTCCCTGGGGCTTCAGCTGGGGCCAGTGCCGCCTGACACTGCCGGGCTGGTACGGCTTTGGCTCCGCGGTGCATGCCTTCCTGCACAAGGAGGGCCCCAAAGGTGTGGCCAAACAGAAAGCCCTGCTGCAGAAGATGGTCAACCAATGGCCCTTCTTCAGCACCCTGCTCTCCAACATGGACATGGTGATGGCCAAGAGCGACCTCGCCCTGGCCACGCGATACGCCGAACTGGTGGAAGACAAAAAGCTGCGCAGCAAGGTGTTCACCGCGATCGAAGCCGAATGGCACCGAACGGCCGACGCGCTGTCGCTCATCACGGGTGAAAAGAAGCGCCTGGTGAACAACGCGTCGCTGCAACGCTCCATGCGCCACCGCTTCCCCTACATCGACCCGCTGCACCACCTGCAGGTCGAACTGGTGCGGCGTTACCGAGCGGGTCAGAACCAGGCCGACCGCGACGAAAAGGTGCGTCGAGGCATCCACATCTCGATCAACGGGATTGCTGCAGGCCTGCGGAACACAGGATGACCTCCGCGCCGCCTGCGGTGTCACCCTAAGCGGCAACAACTGCGGCCGGGGCGGCGGCCACTGTTCCGATGAGGGTGTTGGAGCAAGGGTGAGCGCGGGCTCCCCGTCAAACCTAGAATACTTCTGTGACCCACATCCTCAACGCCGACCTCCACTGCCATTCCGTCGTCTCCGACGGCACCCTCACGCCCGAGGCCCTCGCTCAGCGCGCCAAGGCCAATGGCGTCGAACTGTGGGCGCTCACCGACCACGACGAAATCGGCGGACAGGATCGCGCCATTGCCGCGGCGCGTCAGGCTGGCATGCCCTACCTGACCGGCGTGGAGGTCTCGGTCACCTTCGTCAACGTCACGGTGCACATCATCGGCCTGGGTTTTGACCACACGCACCCGGCGCTGGTCGCGGGCCTGAAGCAGACGCGCGGCGGGCGCGAAGAACGGGCACGCGACATGGGCGCCGACCTGGCCAGGGTGGGCATCCCAGGAGCCTACGAAGGTGCCATGAAATACGTCGGCAATCCGGAGCTGATCTCACGCTCGCATTTCGCGCGTTACATCGTCGAAGCAGGCTTTTGCACCGACACCAACGCGGTGTTTCGCAAATACCTGGCCGAAGGCAAGCCCGGTTTTGTGCCTCACCGCTGGGCCAGCCTGGGCGATGCCGTGGGCTGGATCACCGGCGCGGGTGGCGTGGCCGTCGTGGCCCACCCAGGGCGCTACAAATTCACCGCCAACGAAGAGTTCGCGCTGTTCACCGAGTTCAAGACCCACGGCGGCCAGGGCGTCGAGGTGGTCACCGGCGCGCACGGCCAGGCCGACTACGTGAAGTATGCGGAGTTCTGCCGCGAGTTCGACCTGATGGCCTCGCGTGGCAGCGACTTCCACAGCCCGGATGAGAGCCACACCGATCTGGGCAAGCTGCCCGATCTGCCCGGTGGTGTGACCCCGGTGTGGGAGCTGCTCGAAGCCCGCGTCCATTGACGAACATGCGGCCCGCCGGCCAAGGTGCCCGCGTCACGATGGGCATCGCGTTTCTCATCGCCGCGATGGCTTGCTTCGCGGTGCTGGACACTTCCGTCAAGTACGTGGGGGCCTTCGTCTCCATCTTGGTGGCGGTGTGGTTCCGCTACGTGTTTCAGGCGGTCGCAGTGACCACCGTCATGCTGCCATTGCGCGGTCGCGACCTGTTCCGGACCAGCCACCCCCGTTTCCAGCTGCTGCGCGGCCTGCTCTTGCTGACGGTGAGTGTGCTGTCGTTCGTGAGCTTGCAGTTCATGCCCGTGGGCGAATTCACCGCGTTCGTCATGACCACGCCACTGGTCGTCACCCTGTTTGCCGCCCTGTTCCTGAAAGAAAAGGTGTCGCCGCTGCGCTGGACCCTCGTGAGCGGCGGCTTTTTGGGCGCTCTGCTGGTGGTGCAACCGGGCGGCGCCACGATCGACTGGGCCAGCTTGCTGCCGTTGCTGATGGTGCTGATCTACGCCTGGTTTCAGATCCTGACCAGCCAGATGGCCCGCACCGAAGACCCGATGACCCTGCACTTCTACACCGGCTGGGTGGGCGCCCTGGTGAGCACCGCCGCGCTGCCATTGTTCTGGCAGACCATGCCCGACGTGAAGACGCTGGCGCTGCTCAGTCTGGTTGGCCTGATGGGCACGGTGGGTCACTTCCTGCTGATCCTGGCCTATGCGCGCGCGCCCGCGTCCACCCTCACCCCTTACCTCTATGCCCAGATCGGGTTCGCCATGTTCTGCGGCTGGCTGGTCTTCGACCACGTCCCGGGTGGGTTGGAGCTGACCGGTGTCGCCCTGATCGTGGTCTGCGGCTTGTCGGCAAGTCGACTCACCGCCCGGGAAAACCAGCGTCTGCTGACACCCCCCGAGGGCTGAGGCGGGTGCGAGCGGCGCGCACAATACGGCCATGTCGCAGTATTTCGAAGTCCATCCCGACAACCCGCAACCGCGCCTGCTCAAGCAGGCGGTGCAGTTGCTGGAGCGCGGCGGCGTGCTCGCCGTACCCACCGACTCCAGTTATGCGCTCGTGTGCCACCTCGACGACAAAGCCGCCGCCGACCGCCTGCGCCGCATCCGCCAAGTCGACGACAAGCATCACCTCACCCTGCTCTGCCGCGACCTGAGCGAACTCGCCAGCTACGCCAAGGTGGACAACCGCCAGTACCGCCTGCTCAAGCTGGCCACGCCCGGGCCCTACACCTTTATCCTCGAAGCCAGCAAGGAAGTGCCGCGCCGCGTGAGCCACCCTTCGCGCAAGACCATCGGCCTGCGCGTGCCGCAACACACCACCCTGCTCGCGCTGCTGGAACTGCACAACGCGCCACTGCTGGCCACCACCCTGATCGCGCCGGGCGAACGCGAGCCGCTCAACGAAGCCACGGAGATCCGTGACCGGTTCGAACACGATCTGGCCGGCGTGATCGACGCGGGCGCGTGCGCCCTCGAAGCCACGACCGTGATCGACCTCACTCCCATGGGCACCGGCGGTGAGCCAGCCGTCGTGCGCCAAGGGCGCGGAGCATTGGAACCGCTGGGCCTTTGACGCACACCCGCCCGGCCACAGCCCCGGTCGCGGGCAGTCTGGGACAATACAGCGATGGACTTCGCCGACATCGTACAAACCGTTGCGCTTTACGCGCTGCCCGTGCTCTTTGCCATCACCTTGCACGAAGCGGCCCATGGCTACGCTGCACTGCATTTCGGTGACAACACCGCCCAGCAGCTGGGCCGCATCTCGCTCAACCCGATCAAACACATCGACCCACTCGGCACCATCGCGATGCCGCTGCTGCTGTATTTCGCCACTTCGGGCGCTTTTCTGTTTGGCTACGCCAAACCGGTGCCGGTGAATTTCGGTCGCCTGCGCAACCCCAAACGCGACATGATCTGGGTCGCACTGGCCGGCCCTGGTGCCAACCTGTTCCAGGCGATCCTGTGGACCTTGCTCCTTTACATCTGGGCCGCCATCGGCCTGGAAGAACCGTTCTTTGTCGGCATGGCCCGCGCTGGCGTGATGGTGAACCTGGTGATGTTTGCCTTCAACCTGTTCCCACTGCCACCGCTTGACGGTGGTCGCATCCTCGTCGGCCTGCTGCCCTGGAAACAGGCCATGCTGGTGTCACGGATGGAGCCCTATGGTTTCTTCATCGTCATGGCACTGGTCGTCACCGGCGTGGTGGGCAGCCTCTGGATGTACCCTCTGATGGGCGTCACCCAAAGCGCGATCGAGGTGCTGCTGACCCCGCTGCGCGCCCTGCTGTTCTGATCCCCTTCATGAAAAACCAACGCGTCCTCACCGGCATTACCACCTCCGGCACCCCCCACCTCGGCAACTATGTGGGCTCGGTGCGCCCCTCTGTGCGCATGAGTCTGCAACCGGGTGTGCAAAGTTTCTATTTCCTGGCCGATTACCACGCCCTCATCAAAGGAGGCGAACCGGCACGCGTGCAGCGCTCGACGCTGGAGATCGCAGCCACCTGGCTGGCCTGTGGCCTGGACCCGGAGAAGGTCACCTTCTACCGCCAGTCCGACATCCCCGAAATCCCCGAGCTGACCTGGTTTCTCACCTGCGTCACGGGCAAAGGCATGCTTAATCGCGCCCACGCCTACAAGGCGTCGGTCGATAAAAACAATGCAGCCGGCGAAGAGCCCGATGCGGGCGTGACAGCTGGCCTCTTCATGTATCCGGTGCTGATGGCGGCCGACATCCTGATGTTCAACGCCCACAAAGTGCCGGTCGGCCGCGACCAGATCCAGCACATCGAGATGGCACGCGACATCGCTGCCAGCTTCAACCACCTCTATGGCGAACAATTCACCTTGCCTGAGGCGGTGATCGAGGATCACGTCGCCACCTTGCCCGGACTGGACGGCCGCAAGATGAGCAAGAGCTACGACAACACCATCCCGCTGTTTGTCCCGCGGGAGCAGTTGAAGAAGCTGATCATGGGCATCCTGACCGACTCGCGCGCACCAGGCGAACCCAAAGACACCGAGGGATCGGCGCTGTTCCAGCTGTACCAGGCTTTCGCCAGCGCCGAGGAAACCCGTGCACTGGCCCAGGCCTACGCTGACGGCATTGCATGGGGCGACGCGAAACAGGTGCTGTTCGAGCGCCTGGACCGCGAAATTGCACCGTTGCGCGAGGTCTACGACCGGCTGATTCAAAACCCGGCAGAAATTGAAAAGACATTGAAAGCCGGTGCAGAAAAGGCCCGCGCCGTTGCCACGCCGTTTACCAGCCGGCTGCGCCACGCCGTGGGTCTGCGTCCCCTGGACAGTGCAGCGGCTGGTCCTGTCGTCAAAGTGGCCAAGGTCGCCGCTCCCGGGTTCAAGCAGTACCGGGAAAAAGACGGGCAGTTCTATTTCAAGCTGATCAATGCCCAAGGCACTTTGTTACTGCAAAGCACTGGGTTTGCCTCGCCACGCGATGCAGCGCAAACCATTGCACAGCTCCAGCAACAGGGTCCAGCCGCCTTGGCCAGTTTGCAGGACCAACTCAGCCATCACGGCGACCGCGCTGAAGTGGACGCTGCCTTGCGCCATTTTTTAGAGAACCCAGCCTGATTGCCGCCATAAGCATATTCAGACGACAATTAACAGGGTACCCTGCGCCCCTTCAGATGCGACAATGGCTTTCTTGAGGTCTCGAGTTCCCACGTTGGGAGCCCAGACGCGACAAAACTAAAAACAAGGTCTGCATTCCGGTGCAAATCGCTATCGCCAAACCCGCCTCTTGCCGATATGCTGTTAACCCAGAACACCTACTTTCACAGCACCCGCCATGAGTATTTTTGTCATTGACGACCATCCGCTGATGCGCGAGGCAGTCGTCATGCTGCTGCGCCGCCTTCGCACCTCTACCCAGGTGATCGAACTGGAGCGCCTGGCGACCGTCAGCCGTGCCATCGCCGAACACGGTGAGCCCGAATTGGTGTGCTTGGACCTGAAGCTACCCGACACCCATGGCGTGTCTGGCGTGCGCGAAGTGCGCCAAATGCTGCCCGACACTTCGTTGATCGTGCTGTCGGCCTCACCCGCTTCCGACTATGAAGATCTGGCCCGCGAAGCTGGCGCCGACGCCTATGTCGAAAAATCCGCCGGAGCTGCACAAATCGGCAAGGTGTTGCGCGAGTTTCTGGCCGAGGAGCCGGAAGACGAAAACGCACCCACCATTCCGGAGAAGCTTTCCAAACGGCAGAAGCAGTTGCTGGTGATGCTCGACCGCGGCTTGTCCAATCGTGACATCGCCGAGGAATTGCAGATCAGCGAACACACGGTCAAGGTGCACCTTTGGCGCCTGTTCCGTCGGCTCAACGTCAAGAGCCGCTCCCAAGCCAGCCACCTCGCCCGCACCGCTGGCTTGCTCGATCTCTGATCAACTGAAAGAGACCAGGCGGCCGCCACTGCGGCGATGCGCTGCGGAGCTCTCAGGTCGCGACGTCCGGCACAAGGTGTTTCTGCGTGTAGGACGGTAGCATCACCCGAAACACACTGCCCCGGTTGGCCACGGACGACAGCGCTAACTGGTAGCCCATCATGGTGGTCAACTTGGACACGATGGTCAGCCCCAGGCCCAAGCTGTCTTCGGTGCCCTGGTGCTGTGACACCCGGAAGAACTCCTGGAAGATCGCCTGCTGGTGCTCGCGCGCAATGCCCACGCCGGTGTCCCAGACCTCAAACACCATCATGTCGTCGCGGTGACGCAGCCCGAGCAACACCCCCCCTTGGGACGTGTGTCGTAGCGCGTTGGACAGCAGGTTGCCCAAGATCCGGCGCATCACCACCGGGTCGGCCCAGATGTTCGTCGGTCGGGTGTGGGTCTTGAGCTTGAGCGATTTGCCCGATGCCACCGGCTCAAATTGCAGTGCGAGGTCGGCAAACAGCTGCCCCACATCCACATGCTGCAGGCGCACCTTGTAGTTGCCGGCGTCGATGCGCGTTAAATCGAACAGAGAGTCAAACAGCTCATTGATCGCACGGGTGGATTGCAGGATGCGCGGTGAAATGTCGCGCGCCATCTCTGGCTCGGTGGCCAGCCAGTCGGCATACAGGCTCAACGCGTGCACCGGTTGACGGAGATCGTGCGCAGCCGAAGCCAGAAAGCGGTTTTTTGTGGCGACCGCGCGCAACGAAGCGCGAGTCTGCTGGGTCAGCGAATCGATCAGTTCTTCGTTGGAGAATTGCAACTCGAAACTGGCGCGGTACACCTGATGCAGGCGTTTGCCAGCCATTGTCAGCATCCACCAGAACACCATCAACAGCACCAACGCTCCCCCCGCCATGCGAAGGGAGTCGGTGGTGTAACCATTGACAAAGGTGTTGAATATCACGCCAACCATCACCGACAGCACAAGGCTGTGGGCGTAACGCCGAAAAATCGGCTGGTAGGCACTGACCGCCACCAGGGCCAGCAAACCCTGCCCCAGCACCACCACGCCGCAGACAAACTGGGTCCCCATGTCTGATCGGCCATAACTCAGGAGCACCAAGGAACCCCAGATCAAAGCGACCGCCACCCAGGTCCATTGGTAGCGTTTCACGAAGGCCATGCGGTGAGGACCTTCGCTGCTGTCGTAGCGCAGGCGGTAGATGCCCAGCATCCGGTATCGCAACACCAGAATGAGGGCCATCAGACCCGCCCAGCCCGCCAGGGCCATGACGGGTACGTGTCCGAAATACATCAACAAGACCAACACGGGAACCGCCAACGCCGCCGCAGCCAACGAAGACAGCACGTTGTCCATCAGCACGCCGATGAGTTGTGAGTTCACCCATTGGTCGCGCACCTCGGCGGTGGCGGGCACGTGCTGGTAGGTGGCGGGCTGGGTATCGACGAGCATGGGTGCCTGGATTGTTGCACCGCGTCCAGCGTTGTGAACGCAGAAAAAGAGCCCTGAAGCTGCTGCTAGAATGGAGGGCTTCGACGCGGAGAGATGGCAGAGTGGTCGAATGCACCGGATTCGAAATCCGGCGTACTGTTTATACAGTACCGAGGGTTCGAATCCCTCTTTCTCCGCCAACAGACTATGAACAACGGGCCCTCGCGGCCCGTTTTCATTTCCTACCCATCACACTACCCATCGTTAGCGGTGGCACGTTGTGACACCTTGTGGACACATGCCCTACTCGCACGTCCACCACAACCCGAAATCATCGCGAAACTAGCCTGCAGCTAGGCGTCAACGGGTCTTCTTCCCTCTATCCGGTTCAGCGGTCGCCATCAGCAGTTCAGCCGGAAATTGCCGCATGAAATCCATCGAACGGCTGGCTGGGGCATCCAGCCACTCGTCATACTGATCCTCCCTCAGGATCACCACCATGCGCTTCTCGTCGCCGGGTTTGTGGAAGTGCTTGAACAGTGCGTGGTCATCGGCGTTGACCGTGAGCATCGTGAAGCTGAACACCTCATCGCCAGTCGCCTTGGTGTTGCTGGTCCACAGACCTGCGATACCTATGGGTTTGCCGTCCTTGCGCTGGATGCGCGTGGGCATCGCTTTGCCCCCGCGCCAGTCCGGTTCATAGATGCACTCGACCGGCACGATGCAATGCAGTCCGTTGCGCCAGGCATCCCGGAAACTGGGCTTTTCGGCCACTGTCTCGGAGCGTGCGTTGTAGGTACGCCGGCCGAAGGTCATTTCTCCTGCCCAGTGTGGGATCAGGCCGAACAGCCCCGCCACTGCCTCCCTGGCTGGCACCGCATCATCCCCAACGTCCTTGTGCGGGTGCCGGCGGATGAAGGGCGCTTCATAGAGCGGCCAGACTTGGGACTTGATGCGGGGCGGCGGCTCCACCCCAAAGTACATGCGCAGGCGTTCTGGCTTGGTGCAAGCGTCGTAGTTGGAGCACATAGGGACATTCTGGTCGGAAACGGGTCTCAGCCTTATACTGGACAAATGCACAGTATTTCTACCAGCTCCGCGCCCCAGCCACTGGCGGCCACCCCGCTGGTGCTGCCTATGTCCGAAGGGCATGTTCGGGCAGGGTTCCCATCGCCGGCTGAGGATTTCGTTGTCAATCGACTGGACCTCACACAAATCCTGGTCACCCATCCCCAGGCCACCTTCCTACTTCGCGTTGCCGGGTCCTCCATGCGAGAAGCTGGTATTGATGATGGCGACACCCTGGTGGTGGACCGGGCCATCAAGCCCCAACACGGCCATGTGGTGGTGGCGGTGGTCGATGGTGAGTTCACCGTCAAGACGCTGCACCAGCGTGCGGGGCGCATGCGCCTCAAAGCCGCCAACCCGACTTTCCCAGACATCGTGCCCAAAGAGGGCCAGACCGTCGAAGTCTGGGGTGTTGTTTCTTCCTGCATCAAGCGCTTCACTGTCTAAGCGAATCGCGGATGCAAAGGACACGGCCATGTACGCCCTGGTCGATGGAAACAACTTCTACGTCAGTTGTGAGCGGGTGTTCCGGCCCAGCCTGAGCGGCCGGCCCGTGGTCGTACTCTCCAACAACGACGGCTGCGCCATTGCGCGAAGCAACGAGGCCAAGGAACTGGGCATCAAGATGGGCGCACCCTGGTTCCAGATTCGGCACCTGGAGCAGGATGCCGGGCTGGTGGCCCTGTCGGCCAACTTCACGCTCTACGGCGACATGAGCGACCGCATGATGAGCCTGGCTGCCGGACTCGGTCCGACCCAGGAGATCTACTCCATCGACGAGAGCTTCATTGGCCTGCAGGGGGTGTGCGGTGACTTGGTGGGTCGGTCACACAAAATCCGCAGTCGCATTCTTCAATGGACCGGTATCCCCACCTGCATCGGCATCGCCCCCACCAAGACCTTGGCCAAGCTGGCGAACCACATCGGCAAGACGGCTGAGCGCAAGCCCGGCAGCTACCCCCAGGAACTGGCGCAGATTTGCAACCTCGCGGCCTTGCCGGCCCAGGACCTGGATGATGTACTCGCTGCCACCGGTGTTGGCGAAGTCTGGGGTGTGGGCCCCCGTATTGCCAAACAGCTGCAGGACGGTGGCATCAAGTCCGTACTGGACCTCACCCGCATGGACCCGGCCACAGCTCGCCGAGGTTGGAGTGTCACGCTGGAGAAAACCGTCCGAGAACTTCAAGGGATGACCTGCATTGAGCTGGACGATGCCCCGGGTCCCAAACAGCAGATCGCATGCACCCGTTCTTTCGGAAAGCCCATACACGAGCTGGGGCCGCTGGTTGAAGCCGTGACCGAATTTGCCGGGCGGGCAGCCGAGAAGCTGCGCAAGCAGCACAGCCTCGCAACCGAGCTGCTGGTCTTCATGCACACCTCGCCACACCGCCCAGGGGCGCAATGCTCACGCAGCGTGGTGGTACCCCTGCGACGACCCACCGACGACACCCTGGCGCTGGCTCAGGCTGCGGCGGATGGCATGCGCTACATGTACGTGCCGGGCTTTCGATTCATCAAGGCTGGCGTGATGCTGATGGACTTGCAACCGGCGAACATCCTGCAGCGGGAGCTGGACCTTGAACCTGCTGCGCGTGAAGACATCACCACCTCACGCGACCGCTCTAGACTGATGACGGCGATGGACGCTCTCAACGGGCGTTACGGCAAAGGAACGGTGCACTCGGCGGCGACGGGGCAGACAGGGCCAAAAAGGGAATGGGGGATGAAGCAGGAGCGGCGGACACCGCAGTACACGACGCGGCTGGAGGATGTACCGGTGGTAAGGGCATAAGACAGGATTGATTCGATTGGAGGCGACAAGAATCCAACGCGAAGACAGAACCCCAGTCGGTCAGCGTAAGAAAGGGCAGTCGCTGTCTGACCAGTATTAACTTGTCAAGGATTTCATGGTATCGTGTTAACGTGAAAACTTGACTTTCCTATCATGATTGACGAACAGCCGAAGCGAAGAGCTTCCACCACAGGCACTCTCGTTGGAACCCGATTTCAGGCTCCTCAGCTTGATGCAATCGATTCATGGAGAAAGGCGCAGGAGGATCTTCCGACACGTCCTGAAGCTGTTCGACGATTAGTGGAATTAGGCATGACCTTGAAGCGCACCCATGCAAAACAGTGTGACAACAACGTATGAAGAAACTGAAAGAAATCCAGGCCAAGACGGCGGCCGATATTGATCTGGCAGAAGCGCAGATCGTCGAATTATCTAAGCGGATCGAGTTCTACTTAACTGAATACTCTGTGGAACTCCTCGCCAGCAAGATGAGGAAGGGCGAGTTCGTCGTGCCGCCCTATCAGCGCGCTTACACTTGGGAGGGGGATCGAAGGTCGCGATTCATTGAGTCACTATTGCTGGGTTTACCGATCCCCTTCCTCTTCTTCTGGGAGATGCCGAACGGCAAGCTTGAGATCGTCGATGGTTCCCAGCGGCTTCGATCGATTGAGGAGTTCGTGCTCGGTGACCTCAGACTCGGTGAATTGGAGGGCTTGACGGCTTTGTCGGGGTTCAAGTTCTCGGACCTGCCCGAATCCAGGCAACGAAAGATCAACAACCGATCCATCCGTGGGATCGTGCTAAATGAACATGCAGATGAGCAGGCCCGCTTCGACATGTTTGAACGGATCAACACGGGCAGCAAAATTGCAAACAAAGCCGAAGTACGTAGAGGGGCACTTGCAGGCCCCTTCATGGACTTGATCGTTAAACTCGCACTCGTAGCTAAATTTGAAGCACTAGCGCCAGTTTCAAAGAAGGAGTTGGACGAACGGGAACGCGAAGAATTGGTTGCGCGGTTCTTCGCTTACAGCGATGGTTTGGATGGATACAAAGATCGTCCGTCGGAGTTCATTTTCAAATACGTGAAACAGATGAACGTACGGGCGACTGAAGATCCAGCGTTGCTGGACCGGTACCAAGCACAATTCCATGAAACGCTTGAATTCATTGAGCGGACATTCCCATACGGATTCAGGCGAAATGGAAATGGCAAAGCGACGCCCAGGGCTCGGTTCGAGGCCATCGCCGTTGGTTCGCGTCTGGCCCTGATCGAGCGGCCGTCCCTGGCCCATGAAGCTGTTGCTGATGTTCTTCCATGGCTAAACGACGACAACTTTATAAAGGTAACGGGCTCGGATGGAGCGAACGCCATCGCGCGCCTCCGGGAACGCACTGGGTTTGTTCGCGACAAACTCCTGGGAGCGTGAAATGAGTGCGCTCGTTTCCGGCTTTCAGGAGCGACTCGGTGAGGTGGAGGCCTACCTGGAATTCCTCTCAGCGATAGAGCTGAGGGCTCAGCACGGACCACCCAAGCTGGAAGGCGCTGAGCATCCGATCACCGCGCAGCAGCAACGCATTCTCTATTCCAGCGTGTACTTGCAACTGTACAACCTAGTCGAATCAACCATGTCGCGGTGCCTTGAGGCTGTTACCGAAGCCGCAAAGGAAAGCAATCGGTGGATGCCTAGTGATCTGAGCCAGTCGCTTCGACGTGAATGGGTTCGGGTGATAGCGCGGACGAATGAAGAACTCAACGCCGATCATCGACTGGAGAGCGCACTGCGCCTTTGCGATCACTTGGTCGCTGCGCTGCCTGTTGCGGAGTTCACTATCGACAAGGGAGGTGGTGGTAATTGGGATGATCAGTCCATCGAAGCAATCAGTAAGCGCCTCGGCTTCCAACTGGTCGTGAGCGCTCCGGTGTATAGCGCAATTAAGCGTCGGTTCCAGGATGACTTGGGGCCACTGGAACTCGTGAGGCAACTGCGGAATCGACTAGCACACGGCTCCATTTCTTTTGCTCAATGTGCTGAGGATGTGACCGTCGCACGGCTGGTCGATCTTAAGGACAAAACGGTGGACTATTTGCGTGAGGTCGTTGGCTGCTTCAACGCGTATCTCGACAGCTTCGAGTATTTGCTTCCCGAACGGAGGCCTGCATGACACGCAAATCAACTACATCCCACAAGCGCACGCCGAAGATCGTCGGCGTGGATCTGTTCTGCGGTGTTGGAGGACTCACGCACGGTTTGGTGCGAGGAGGCATAGACATCACAGCGGGCTTCGACATTGATGCGGGTTGCAGATACCCCTTCGAGGCCAACAACGCGGCGGCCTTCGTGGAGTGCGATGTCGCGAATTTAACGGCGGTACAGATCGTTCCGTATTTCGCCGGTGCGGATGTAACCCTGTTGGCCGGCTGTGCGCCTTGTCAGCCTTTTTCCACGTACAGCCGAAGCGGACGCAACAGCGAATACGAATCCCAGTGGCCTTTGGTGTCTGCCTTCGGGCGCTTGGTAAAGAAGCTCAAACCTGATCTCGTGACAATGGAGAACGTGCCGCAACTTGCCGACCATCCGGTCTTCGAACAGCTACTCAAGAATTTAGCTGGCTACAAGAAGTGGTGGGCTGTCGTCGAATGCACGTCGATAGGTGTACCCCAAACGCGGAAGCGGCTCGTGCTCCTTGCTTCGCGACTGGGGAGCAAAGGCCTGGCATTGACGAAGGAGGCAGCTCAGAACTCCACGGTCCGCCAAGTGATCGGCGCGTTGCCAGCCATCCGAGCGGGTGAAAGCCATCCTGACGACGAGTTGCACATGGCCCCCTCATTGAGCGCCTTAAATATGTCCCGCATCAAAGCATCCCGCCCTGGGGGAACTTGGCGTGATTGGCCGTTGGAATTGCAGGCAACCTGCCACCAGAAGACTACAGGAGCAACCTATCCAAGTGTCTATGGGAGGATGGAGTGGGATCGGCCAGCCCCAACGATCACCACACAGTGTTTCGGGTATGGAAATGGTCGCTTTGGGCACCCAGATCAAGATCGCGCCATCTCATTGAGGGAGGCAGCTATGCTCCAAACCTTCCCCAAAACCTATGCGTTTGCTCCAGAGGGCGCATCCATCAAGTTTAGTAAGATGGGACGCCTAATCGGTAATGCAGTACCGGTGCGGTTAGGGGAAATGATCGCCAAAACATTGGTGAAGCACGTCCAGACCTATGCTAACTGAGATGTATTCAGGGAAATAAGGAACTTGCGAATGGCTACAGTTGTTGGATTCATCAGCGAAAAAGGTGGTGTCGGAAAGACGACTGCTTGCTATCACATTGCTATTGCGCTAGGCCGTTATGAAGGCAAGCGTGTACTAGTCATTGATGCAGACTATCAGCGCGGAGGCATATCAGGCCGGTTCTTTCCCAAGCTAATCGAAGGATTCGGCAGTGAGGCGCCGACAGGGACGACGCTGTTCAACAAATTTCAGCAACTGTACAGCGCTTCGCCCCAAACGACAGAAATCGATGTCCTTCCGTGCAATGGTCAAATCGACTTGATACCAGCAGATCCTCGTTTATCCACTGTATCCGTTGACAAACTGCCGAGCACCAACAACATTCGAGCGAACAACATGTCGCTTCTGTCGCACATGAAGACTATTAGCTTCGTGCTGAGTGGGTTAAGTAAAAATTACGACTATGTACTGATCGATTCACATCCAGAAGTTTCGGACGTTATGCGATCAATCATTTATGTCGCCGACCATTGCGTGTCACCTGTCAAGCTGGATAGACAGTCATCAATCGGCGTCGCAACCGTTATCGGTGAAATCTCGAATGTGAACAACGACATTTCGATGATCAGGCGATCTCTTGATGTCGAAGATGATTACCGTAACACTCAATTCTCCGGTTCTATGGGAATGATGGCAAGGGAATATGGAGAGGGATTGAAGCAGAGCGAGCAACTTGAATACAACCGCCTCCGACGCTCCGGAAAGATCTTCACCAACTACGTCACTGAAGGTGACGGTTTGAGAATCGCAGCTGCCAATCGGCAACCGGTGTTTGATGTCCAAGGGGCGAATGCAGTCAAACAAGCGGCTCAGTTCAGAGCTCTGACTAAAGAATTCATGCAGGTGTGCCCATGATGATTGACTTGGAAAAACTGATCGAGTGGTTGGGCGTGGAAGGCACAATTGCAGGGCTTGATGGAAGTGATCTTACAACTGCTGAAGTCGGTGAACTGATGCCGGCATTCAAGATCTCTGGACTATCGAAGCTAAAACGCCGCGATCTCATAAAGGCTGTGGTCGAACAGAAGCGCCTTGATTTGACGAAAAAACCAGATGAATTGATGGCCATGAATGCAGAAGCGTTGAAAGCCTATTTTTTATCCATAAAGGCTTCCAAGAGAGAAATACTAAACTTGCTGGAGTCGTTGGACATCAGACCAGGAAGCGTGGCGCGAAACAACCTCACGGAGTTTGCTGCTCGTGAGATCAGTGATATTGGGATGTACCGGCGTGTAGCTCAAGGTACCAAATCGGGTAGCGGGCAAGGCGAAGGCTCCACGGACTGAGGTCTGTCCACCAAAAGGGACATTGACGCACTTTCTCTTAGCGACGCAATCGCCATTAATGTCTACAAACATCTAGCTCCGTATCTCTTGTCCGATGGCAAATGCTAGTTGTGTTACTTTTAAGAGAGCAGCAGGTTGATTGGAAAACGCATAGCGTTAACTTCTGCTAGTGTGCTCGCAGTGCTCCCACGGCAGCGCATCACAACCGCAATCTGACACAACTGTCTGGACGTTTGACGCCGAATGCGTGGGTTGCATCGGCATGCGGGACTCGCTCAGTTGGTCAGCCTCTCTCCCTTTTCGATTGAATTCAGCAAGCCCCGGAAGCCAGCGTTCAAATCGACTCAGGTCGACCGAGTCCTGCACGTACCAGACCATGCGAGCTTTGTCCCATCTCGCGCCCAAGGCCTTTGCCTTGTCCTTCTCTTTGAACGGTACAACCAAATCGACTCTCATCGTGTTCCCCTGAAATTTGCGGCAAGCATGCGCCGTCAATGTATGAGCTTCATCAGACGTTCACCGCAAAGGCGGGGCACCACTGACTGACCATAAATGATCTCGCACCATTGCCGCATCGAACCTCGACCCCTCATTTCACTACAGTCAAACACTGCCTCCGCGTATCACCGTCTTTGATCGCATGGCAGTAGCTGCGCTGCCCCTTCAACGTGGCCAGACACAGCTTGCGTTTGTCGTGCTCCCGGACCGAATAGCAGCGCCCAGAGTTCCGACTCACCCCCGCTAGACAGTAACCACGTGCGTCCCGATCTGCAATCGCGTAGCAACCGGCGGTGCTGGCGATAGCTCCCCCCATCCATGCCAGCCCCAATGCCCAAAGCGCCACAAGGAGAGTACGTCGCGTAGCAACACCCGCCCGACCCGTCCCCCTAAGAGAACCGGGTCGGGCGGGTATCAGAACGCTTCGCGAAGGACCCGCCATTTCCGAGCACTCAGTCTTTCAACAGATGCCCGCCCCGCATGCCCTGGATGTGGTGGCGATAGAGCGCATTGCGGGTTTCGTGCACGCTGTAGAGGCTTCGATCCTGGTATCGACGCGCCTCCTGCAGGTCTTCGGCGTCCCAGGTCAGATCACCCATGTGGATGTCCTCTTGTGCCGGGTTGCCGTACTCGTCGGACAGCCCCGCTTTGCTCATCGTCAGTGACACGCGCACCTGCTTCACTTCGGGATTCGACCGCGCTACCTCATAGACATCGTTCAATACCTTCATCGCCACATAGTCCAACGCGGCCCAAGACTGAACCCTCTTGTGGATGACCGCCTGTCCAGAAGACACCTCCACCCGCCTTTCAGGTTCTACAGCGATCAGTCCGCTCATCAAGAACGGGAGTGTCCACAAACCAATCAGTTTCAGCCGACCTTTCAGACCGGTGTTGTACATATTGATGTGCCAGTTCAGCACCTTCACCGCCGTGCTCTTCAGCGAATTTTTCATTTCTCACAGTCCTTTATTTCGAGTTCGTTGATGCAGCCACATGGCGGCGGCGCCCTATGGCAAAACAATTTGTGATCCACCCGGGCACCGGTGATAGACCATCAGTCAATGACGCACCCTGCGCCCCTGGACCTGCATCGAATCCAGTTGAGCGATCGATGGAACGGGCTTGGACCCGGAGAACAATGCAGCTCAACGCCGCCACGGGAGCCCCGCGCGGAACGACTCGGCATGGATCGACTGCCAACCCCGTCCCACCTTTGAGTGACGCGGTTTCCCAAAGTAGATCAGCGGTCATCCTTCGCCTCATCCATTCCAAGGACAGAGAGGCAGAAGGCTTTGACGAAGGTCCAAATCAGGACGACCATCACCACGAACCACACGATCCCAACCAGCCCAAAGACCAGGTCCGACCAGTCGCCGTCGAAGTCTTCATCCATGAACTGCCTCCCCGTTGTTGGCCAAGTACCCCATCACGAACATGGCCCAGTCCTCCATCAGTCGGTGACGCTTCTGGAGCAAGTCGCCGCGCCGATAGGCCGCCTCGACTTTGTTCGGTACCGCATGGGCAAGTGCCATCTCGGCCACTTCGTTCGGATAGTCGGTTTGCTCCGCGCACCAGTCCCGGAAAGTGGATCGGAAGCCGTGCGGTACGGCCGCCACCTTCATGCGACGCAAGACAGCACTCAGCGTCATGTCCGACAACATGCCGGCCTCCGATGGATCGCTCTTTGATCGGTTCGGACTTGGGAACACGAGATCACTGAAGCGGTTCAAGCGCTGGTGTTCAATGATGGCGACGGCCGCCGGAGACAGAGCGACACGATGTTCTTTGCCGGCCTTCATGCGCTCAGCAGGGACGGTCCATACGCCAGCCTTCATGTCGAACTCTGACCATCGCGCACCCCTGACCTCACCAGACCGGCATGCGGTCAGGATCAAGAACTGAAGCGCTGCGCTGCCCACCCCCTCGTGGGTACGAAGCGCCATCATGAAATCGGGCAACTGCGCATAGGGCAGCGCAGGGTGGTGACCCACCTTGGCAACTTTCCCCGGAGCGGGCAGCAGCTTGTCCAGCAGCCCTTTCCAGCGCGCAGGACTGAGCTGGGTTCGGTAACCCCGGGCAATGGCCCAATCGAACACAGAGTCCATGCGCCCGCGCAGTCGGCTCGCGGTCTCTGTCTTTTCTCGCCAGATCGGCTCCAAGACTTGAAGGACCTGAGGCAGCCCGATGTCTCGAATGAGCATCTTGCCCATGACCGGGGTGGCGTAAGTTTCGATGGTGTTGCGCCACTGCTGAGCGTGTTTGGCGTTCTTCCAACCATGCTCCTGAGCTTCAACGTATTTCTTGGCCGCTTCATCAAAGGTGATGGCGGTACTCTGATCGGCCAGCAGCTTGCTGCGCAGGGCCCGGCTGTCCTCTATGGGGTCTATCCCCAGGCTCAGCTTGGACCGCGCTGCTCGCGCCCTCTCCCTGGCCTCAGCCAGCGTGACCGAAGGGTAGGAACCCAACCCCATGTCCCGGCGCTTTTTGCCGACCTGGTACCGCAAGACCCAACTGCGAGAGCCGTACATGGTCACGTTCAAGCCCAGGCCCCGGACACCCCCGACGAAGTTGATGCCGCGTTTGGAAATATTGGCTACCGCAAGTGCGCCAAGTTCTTTTGTCTTCGTCATTGCACGCTCCTCAAGCTTCTGGCCCAGCTTGCACACCCGGGTGCTCTGGTCCATTACCACCAATGGGGAGAAACACCACGCCCAGTTCGATCAGTTGCGACTTAAGGGCTGTGGCTGTCCCAAAGCCAAGGCGAAACCGTCGCTGCAGCCAACTCACACCGACCTCTTCGCCCGCCGCTTGCCCGCTTTCGACGGCCCGCTTGACCTCTTCAATATCTAGAGTTGCCATAACTCCTGTGCTCCTGTGAAAACCAAACACTCCGCAAGGCCCGTTCTGGGGTTGCCTGCAATCCACTTGCAAAACCCATGATCGAGGAACTGTCAAATTTGTGGGAAAGTGACCTCGGACCCCTCTGGAACCCGCATGGAATAAGGCGATTCTTTACTCCCCCCAAATCCAGTAGATAGTTTGCTATATATTTAATAGCATGTATTTTCTTGACTCCGCATCATCTGATTTCATTGGCTCAAACGCTACGCTATTGATAGCAATGAAAATATGAGCACCGGAGAAACTGAAAACCCCCATCCTGGAATCCACTTGCAATGGAGCCCCAAAACGGATTTTCAGCAGAGGTTTTCGTGCTCGCTTGAGCACTCCAGACACGCGCTGCGTGACCTTGAGGGTCAAGGCTGCGATCTGGTTTTCTTGGCGCTCAAGGCACCTGTTTGAGCAGCTGGGCTGAGTCCTTGACGCGAAACGTCAGGCGGTTTCAGGTTCAGTGCTTGCTGATCGCATGGCATCGAACATGTCGAAGACAGTGACCCCGAGGGCATTGGCGATCACTTCCATGGCGTTGAGCGTGGGGTTCGCCTGCCCCCGCTCTACCCGACTCAGATAGGTCTGGTAGAAGCCGCACTTCTCACCGAACTCGACCTGGCTCAGGCCCTGCGCGAGACGCATTGCACGCACGCGCTCACCGAACAGTTGGGCCATGGTTTTCACCCCGCCGACTCTCGGTGTTATGCTTTATTTCACATAAACACTAATTCATATATTCGGCTTTCGCCCCTCACAAAAGGACGCCCCGGCATGTACGACATCTACTCAAGCGACAACAAGGACCAATGGCGCTACACGCTTGGAAAAGCCGGCAAAAGACCCCTTGTCATCATCGGCTTGAACCCCAGCACAGCCACCCAGGAAAAGGGCGATCCCACGGTGACCCGTGCCGAGCGGGTTGCACAGCAGGAGGGCTTTGACGGCTTTGTCATGCTCAACCTGTACCCGGTTCGCGCCACCGACTACCGCCATCTTCCGGCCAAGGCCAATCCGGCCGCATTTGCCAAGAATCTGGATGCCATCGAAGGCGTTGTGGCTGCGCTGAAGAAGCCCACCATCTGGGCGGCCTGGGGCGCCTCGGTTCTGCACCACGGCTTCTTCCTCAAGGCCCGGGATGACCTGTATGAAAGGCTGGCCAAGCACAAGCCCCAATGGCGGCGCTTCGGCTCAATGACCGTGAACGGGCATCCGCGACACCCCAGCCGGTTGAACTACGGCTGGAAATTAGAACCTTTCGACATTGAGGCCTGAGACGGTCCACCAAGGGTACGTAGCCGCCCTCCGGCGCTCTTCTTTCCACGCCTCATCGCGCTCTTCTTCAGAGATCACGTCCACGGCTCGTGTGCGGTTGTAGGTGGCAAAGAACCCCCGTCCCGGGGTCTGCTCCTTTACCCGCACCAGCACAGCCGACCTGAAAGGGCGACCAAATCTGGCATCCTCTTCAGTGATTTCAGCGATGCGCATGCCGATCTTGGATGACTTCCACTGTGAGGGCTTCGGCACATCCCATCCGAAGTACTGAGCAAACTCCGTGTATGTGTGGGTCCCTCCTCTGAGGGCTAGCTTTTCAAGAAACAATTCTGGAGTTTCGTAGTTCATTTTGACGCCTTCTTTGTGGACCATCAGGCACGCCTGTATCCATGATTTTTCATTGGTAGGTAGTGAACGTGCCCGCCCGAACCGCACCTCTAGAGATTGCGGACCGGGCGGGTGGACTATCACTTCGAAGGAAGCGACAGACGCAGGTCTTCGGATTCAAGCAGGTGACCATTGCGGACCAGCGAACTCAAAGTCTCCTTTGCCCGAGTGCGGCGGTGTTTAGGTTCACTCGATGCGAACAATGCGCTGCACCTGTGTATCGCCTCCTCGTGACCAATTGAGGGAGAGGGCTCTGGTACACCTTCAGCCGTCGGCCCAGCCACAAGCTCCTGCTCAAGGAAGGCGAGAACTGTTGCCTGATTGCCCTGGGGCACAGTCTTCTTGAGCCGATGAACGACACCGTCTGATTCCAGGTGACGCACCACAACGGAGCTAATAATTTCCCCATCGTTCGTCGAATACTCATAGGGCACGAGTTCAAACTTCCCACAAATCCCCGGCGGGCCATCCCTGGACTTGACGACCTCCCAGTGGTGCTGATTGTCGAGCTTTGCAACCTTGACTGAGGTGTCAACGTTGGCCCTCAGGGTTGAAGCACCGCGCTCCATGGACGCGTTGGGGTCGCGCCCGGTATGGTGGGTGATCAATACGGTTGCACCGGTCATTCTCGCGAGCAAACTCGCATGATGAATCAGTCGCGCCATGTCTTTGTTGCTACTGTCATCGCCCTCTCCTGCAATGGATGCCGAGAGCGTGTCAATGATGATCAGCTTGATGCGGTACTTCCTTGCCACCTTTGCAAGTGCATGAATGTGCTCTAACCGCATAAGGTTTACAGGCCAATCCACGAACTGAGCACGATCGCCAAGCGATACACCACGCTCCGCCTCCGCAACACGAACTCGCACCTTGAAGCCTGTGTGACCTTCTAGGCACACATACAGAACGTTGCCCCGCTCAACCACACGACCGGCCCAGGGCAAGCCGAGTGCCACACAAAACAGTATGTTGATCAATGCGAACGTCTTGCCAGACTGAGGAGCCCCCCACCAGAGGACGACAGCCATCACGGCCATCAGTTCGTAGATCAACCATCGCACTGGCACCACTTCTGCAAAATCATCAGAAGTAATGCATGGAATGTCGGGCGTCACTCCATGGGGGATAGGCAACATGGGTTGTGGTTCCAGCTCATCTACTGCGCTCGATTCTTCCTCTGAGCCATGTTCAGGGGCCCCTCTCTTTGCGAGTCGATCAGGACCGTCTTTTCGAATGCCTCGAAAGTAAAGCAAGTTTGGATTGTCAGGTTCGCTTGTGAACCAGAGGCTTTGGTCTTCACCTGACTCGTCAGGTGCATCCTCATAGTCATCGCCGTCAAATTGGGGGGAGGTATCTGGACCCCAACCCAACATTTCGGATGCGCCTCCAGATAGCGATGGAATACGGATTTGGGCGGTGTTCATAGCGCAGCCTCCGAGAAGAAGACTTCCATCACCTCTTCGCGAGAAAAAACGGTGATGCGTGGACCTAGCTTGATGGCCCGGATTCGGCCGCTTCTAACCCACCGCCAAACAGAAGAAGCAGAGACGGGAAGCAGTTCAAGCAGTTGTGAAAGCCGGATGAACTGCGGTTCACCCATCGACTCAGTTCGCTGCCAAGTTGGTCGATCAACGCCGCGCTTCTCGCCGCTCAGCCCAACCACATCGGAATCTACGAAGCCGTGCCGCACTTTGATGCAGGAATTTTGTCGCATACGCTGTCCTTAAGGAGTTGAAAACACCAACTTTCCTCTAGGACGTGAAGTTCACATATTCGCTAAACCTGTCCAAAGCATCATTATGAAATTTGACTTTACGAGAATTTTTTGCTAGCTAGTGCCGCCTTGAACGCATCTTGGTCCACTTCATATTTTTCTGGTCTGTAGAGGTTCCATACGTCCAATGTCACGTTACGCAACTCCACGTCTTGGAACGACAGGCCCAGTGGCCTAAGCACATCAAGTGCGTATTTCAGCCCATCGTGGACGGCATTTCAGGTTGATGGTGGACGGGATTTCAACGTAGTCGTGGACGGCGTTTCAGTCTGATCGTGGACGCTGTTTCAGCGCCATCGTGGACGATTGGGGGTT
>NZ_MUNZ01000172.1 GCF_002001205.1 Hydrogenophaga sp. A37 | reverse complement strand
CCAGGATTTGATGTCGCCCAGATGGGCATTGAGTGCGGCCATGAGGCTGGACTCATAGACCGAGGTGCGGGCGTTGGCCGGGATTGTCGTCGCAAAGCGCGCTTGCTGCGCCTGGCCCGCCTCATCGGTCACTTTCAGCGTCCAGGAGGCTTTCTCCAGGCCGTAGGCCTCCGTTGACTGGTACGCCAGGTTCAGCGGCACGCCGTCCTTGGCGTCGGTAGCGATCTGGTGACGGCCCAGCAACTCGCTCACCAGGGCCTTCATGCGCACCTGCTGCACCGGGTCCTGAATGCCCGCCAGGTGCACGTTCACCGACGCGGCACGGCCAAACAGGTTGGACGACAGCGCAAAGGCGTCTTTCTCCGAGGCCTGCAGGTGGGCCTTCACGCGCCCGGTCAACTGGGCCAGGTCGTTGCCCTCAAAGTCGTCCGCAATGGGGTCCAGACCGACCGTGTTGTACAGGCGCCCGAAGGCAATGTGCGCGTTGGCGTAGGCGTTGGCGCGCTGGTACTGGCCCAGCACGGCGCGGGCCTGGGTGCGGATGGCCTCCAGTTCGCTGTCGAGCTTGGCCGTGACCGAGGCTTTGGTGAAGGCGGCCAGGCGGGTGTCGACCTGGGCCGCCTGATCGGCCAGACGGAAGTCCTCCAGCGCCATGCGGTAGCGCTCGGCGCTCACCCGCGTCTGCGTCAGGATGGCCATGGACAGCGCCATGCGGCGGGCCTCGTCGGTCTGTGCCTGGTGGTTCTGCGCGTCCTTCATGGCCGGAATCGACACCAGGCGCATCAGGTTCCAGGCTAGGCTGGCGCCGCCCTCGGACCAGCTGTTGTTGTAGAGGAAGGCGTTCGAGTCGCGCTGGCGGCCGTAGGTGAGCGTGAGGCCCGGCAACAGCGAGAGCATCTGCTTGTGGGCTTCGGCGGCGGTGATGCGTTTGCGGAAGTCTTCCTCGCGCAACTCGGGGCGCTGCAGCAGCGCCATGTCTTCGAGCTTGGTCACGTCGCGCGGCGCGGCCGGCAGCGCGGCTTCGTTGGCTTCGGCCACCTGGAAGTCCAGGCCGGGGGGCACGTTCATCAGGGCCGCGAGTTCGCGCTTGGCGAACTCCAGGTCCTGGCGGCGCTGGTTCAGCAGCGTCGTGGCGTCCAGCAACGCGCGCTGGTAGGCCAGGGCCAGGCCCGGGGGAATGATCTTCTGGGTTTCGGCTTCGCGCGAACGGCCCAGGGCCAGCGAAGCGCGCTGCAGGATGTCGTCGGCCTGGGCGTTGAGGCGCTGCGCGCCCAGGGCACGCCAGTAGGCCGCGCGCACGTCTTGCAGCAGGTTCTGCACCACCTTGCGGCGGCGCTCTTCGGCGATCAGGAACTGGTCGCCCTGCTGGCGGGCACGGTAGTAGGAGACACCAAAGTCCAGCACGTTCCAGGAGAACTCGATGCCCCGGGTCGTGCGGCTGCGCTCGTCGGAGGTGGTGGCGCGGTCGGAGATCTCTCCGTCCAGGATGCCCATGCTGACGCCACCGGAGTCGTTGTTGCGGCTGCGGTAGCCGGCCGAGGCGACCATCTGGGGCAGCATGTCGTAGCTGGCGTAGTCGGTCAGGCCTTGCGCCAGCGCCGACTCCATCTTCTTCAGGCGGTAGTCCAGGTTGTATTTCAGGGCGCGGGCCACGGCCTCTTCCATGCTGATGGGCGCGTTGATCGGCGCCTGGTCCACGTACATGCGGGCCGTGTCGGCCTTCACGCGCTCGCGCACTTCGTCGGCCGTGATGGCCTTCGGGGCCACCGAACACCCGGCCATCAAGGCGGTGACCGCCAGGGCCACCCAGGTGCGCGGCAGCATGCGCACAGCGCCTGAGAGGGTGATTTGTTGTTTGCTCATGTTCAAGTCCTCGTTGATCTTCAAATAGGGGTTCAGCTGGTGACGGATGTGCGGGTCACCGGGCGCGCGCTCTGGGCTCTGTCCTTGGCGAAACGCTCCAGCTGTGAACGCAGGCCGGCCGCAGCACGGGGCTTGACCAGTGGTTTTTCGGCAGCATCCGCCGCGTTCTTGATCGCGTGCGCCTGCGCTTCGGGAGCAGGCACGGTGGCCACCGCCTCCTGAGGCGCCTGCGGTGCCTCGATCTCGGCCACCTTCACCGGCGACCCTTCGGGCTGGGGCGCACCCAGCGCGAACGGATCGAACAGCGTGTTGTAGCCGGGTGTGGCCGAGTTGTTGGCCAATGCGGCGGCAGCGCGAAGCTGCGATTCCAGTTGCGAAGACCGCACCGCGTGCTGCACCCACAGGCTCGGGTCGGTCGTGATGGGTTGGTGACGCACCGCGTTCTGCACGTACAGCGCCGGCTGGAACGTCTGCATCTCACCGTAGCCCAGCTCCCGGATCAGGCCGATGTGCTCACCATGCGCGTTGTTCGCGAACAGCAGGCTGTCCGGCACCTGGGACAGGGCCTCGCCCAGCAGCGGAGCGTTCAACGCCAGGTTGCCCAGGGGCGTCGCCGAAAGTCCACTTTCCGTGCTGGACTCCGTCACCGCGACCGTCACGTGCACCAAGGGCGGTGTGGGCATGAACGCCGGCACAGGTGGCGGAGTGACCGGGACCGGTGTGCCCTCACGCGGTGGGGACGGATCTTCCGGAAGTGGCACGGGAGCGGGTGCAGGCGCAGGCGCGGGCGCCGGTGGCGGCGCCGGCTGGGGCGCGGGCGCCGG
>NZ_MUNZ01000020.1 GCF_002001205.1 Hydrogenophaga sp. A37 | reverse complement strand
AACCCAGCTTCGACGCCTCGCTGCAGACCGAACCCGGCCACCTGATCCGCCGGGCCCACCAGCTGGCCGTCTCGAGTTTTCACGACACCCACGGCCGGCAGGTCACACCCGTGCAATACGCACTGCTGCGCGCGCTGCAGGCCTCGCCCGGCATCGACCAGGTGACCCTGGCCGAGAAGGTGGCACTGGACACCTCCACCACCGCCGACATCGCCACCCGCCTCGAAGCCAAGGGCTGGATCGTGCGCGAGTTGCTGCCCCGCCGCCAGCGCAGCCTGCGCCTGACCACCGAAGGCGAAGCGGTGCTGGCCGACATGCTGCCCCGCGTGGCCCCCATGTACCGCGCGCTGCTCGCGCCCATGGAGCCGGCCGAACAGGCCGAATTCCTGCGCCTGCTGCGCAAGTTCGTGCACCTCAACGAAAACAGCGCGCCACCGTCAGATTCGGGTAAACCCGAGGTCTGACCCCCTGTTGCGCCAGCCGATCTTTCCGTACAATCCGCTTCATTCAGTATGCTGAATGAAGCGGATTGACCACCACAAGGAGACACCCCATGTTCCCCATCAACACCTGGTATGTGGCCTGCACGGCCGACGAGATCGACGAAAAGCCCCTGGGCCGCACCATCTGCAACCACCCCATCGCGTTCTACCGCGCCCAGGGCGGCAAAGTCGCGGCGGTGGAAGACTTCTGCCCGCACCGCGGCGCGCCGCTTTCGCTGGGCCAGGTGTGTGAAGGCAAACTGGTCTGCGGCTACCACGGCCTGGAGATGGGCTGCGACGGCAAGACGGTGTCCATGCCCGGCCAGCGCGTCGGCGGTTTCCCGGCCATTCGCAGTTTTCCGGTGGAAGAGCGTTACGGTTTCGTCTGGGTCTGGCCCGGTGAGAAGGACAAGGCCGACCCGGCGCTGATCCCCCAGATGGAATGGCACAACAACCCCGAGTGGGCCTATGGCGGCGGGCTCTACCACGTGAAGGCCGACTACCGCCTCATGGTCGACAACCTGATGGACCTGACGCACGAGACCTACGTGCACTCCACCAGCATCGGCCAGAAAGAGATCGACGAGACGCCCTGCAAGACCACGGTCAACGGGGACGAAGTGATGACCAGCCGCTTCATGAGCGACATCCCGGCGCCACCGTTCTGGAAGGCCGCGCTGCGCGCCAAGGGCCTGGCCGACGACGTGCCGGTGGACCGCTGGCAGATCTGCCGCTTCACGCCGCCCAGCCACGTGATCATCGAAGTGGGTGTGGCGCACGCCGGCCACGGCGGCTACGACGCGCCGGCCGAACACAAGGTCTACAGCAAGGTGATCGACTTCATCACGCCCGAGACCGACACCTCGATGCACTACTTCTGGGGCATGGCACGCAAGTTCAACCCGGCCGACAAGGCGCTGACCGCGCAGATCCGCGAGGGCCAGGGCAAGATTTTTTCGGAGGACCTGGAGATGCTGGAGCGCCAGCAGCGCAACATCGGCACCCACCCGGGCCGCAAGCTGCTCATGCTCAACATCGACGCGGGCGGCGTGCAGTCGCGCAAGGTGATCGACCGCGTGATCGCGGCCGAGAAGGGAGCGGCTGAATGACCACGCCGATCCGCGTGCGCGTCGCGGCCCGGCGCGTGGAAGCGCTCGACATCTGCAGCCTCGACCTGGTGCCCGTCGACGGCGCCGCCCTGCCCGCCTTCACCGCCGGCGCGCACATCGACGTGCACCTGCCCAACGGACTGGTGCGGCAGTACTCGCTGTGCAACCCACCCGGCGAAACCCACCGCTACCAGATCGCCGTGTTGCGCGATCCGGCCTCGCGGGGTGGCTCGCAGGCCGTGCACGACAGCCTCTCAGAAGGCAGCACGCTCATGATCGGCGCGCCGCGCAACCTGTTTGAGCTGAGCACCACGGCCAGCCGCCACCTGCTGCTGGCCGGCGGCATCGGCATCACGCCCATGCTGGCCATGGCCGAGCGGCTGTCGGACCAGGGCGAGTGTTTCGAGCTGCACCACTGCACGCGTTCGCGAGAGCGCACGCCGTTTCTGGAGCGGGTCGCCGCCTCGGCGTATGCCCGGCACAGCCACCACCACTTCGACGACGGCGATGCGACGCAGAAACTCGACATCGCCACCACGCTGCGGCGCGCACCCGAAGGCACGCACCTCTATGTCTGCGGCCCGACCGGGTTCATGGACGCGGTGCTGGCCGCCGGCCGCGCCGCCGGCTGGCCTGAAGAGCGCCTGCACCGCGAGTACTTCGCGGCGGCACCGGTGGACCACAGCCACGACGGCAGTTTCGAACTGGAGATCGCCAGCAGCGGCCGCGTGATCCCGGTGCGCGCCGACCAGAGCGCGCTCGCCGCCCTGCTTGAGGCGGGGCTGGACATTCCCATGTCGTGCGAACAGGGCGTGTGTGGCACCTGCCTGACCGGCGTGAAGGCCGGCACGCCCGATCACCACGACCAGTACCTCACGCCCGAAGAGCGCGCGGCGAACAACCAGTTCCTGCCCTGCTGTTCGCGCGCCTGCAGCGCACGCCTGGTGCTCGACCTCTGACCTCTGATCAGTCGACCTTCAACCAGGATTTGATGTCGCCCAGATGGGCATTGAGTGCGGCCATGAGGCTGGACTCATAGACCGAGGTGCGGGCGTTGGCCGGGATTGTCGTCGCAAAGCGCGCTTGCTGCGCCTGGCCCGCCTCATCG
>NZ_MUNZ01000159.1 GCF_002001205.1 Hydrogenophaga sp. A37 | reverse complement strand
TGCGTATTTCAGCGATCGTGGACGCCTGTTTCAGGCTGATCGTGGACGGAGAATCGGTGTTGCCGTGGCGGCGCTGGGGAAGCGCGCAGGAACTGGTGTGAATGTATCGCAATCGTCCACGATCAGCCTGAAACGGTCTGGCTTGGAGCTGGTGTCGGGGTTGGTTTGGCCCCGGTTTTATCTCTCCAAATCTTCAGGCCCCTGCCAGGGCGCCGCAGGCGCCCCCCTCGATCGTTTCGCGCATGGACTTGGTGGCCTTGAGCACGATCTTGTGACTGCTGTGCACAACCCGGTCGAGGATGGCATCGGCCAGCGTCGGGTCGTTGAGGTAGGTGTGCCAATCCTTGACCGGCAACTGGCTGGTGATCAGCGTGGATCGGGACCCTATGCGGTCGTCCAGCAACTCCAGCAAGTCGTTGCGTTCAGGTGCACCCATGGGCGAGATGGCGAAGTCATCAATGACCAGCAGGTCCAGTCTGGCGAGCTGCGTCAGGCGCCGAGCGAAGCTGCCATCGCCATGCGCCACCTGCAACTCGTCGAACAGCCGGGCGGCCCGCACGTACAGCACAGAGAAGCCGCTGCGTGCGGCCTGATGCGCCAGTGCGCAGGCCAGCCAGGTCTTGCCGCTGCCGGTAGCGCCGGTAATGAGCAGATTGCGGGCATGGCGCAGCCAGTCGCCGCCGGCCATCGCGGTGATCAGGCCACGGTCCAGCCCACGGCTGGCACGCCAGTTGATGTCTTCGATGCAGGCCGCGCTCACCTTGAGCTTGGCCGCCTTGAGAAGCCGGGCCACGCGCCGGTCATCGCGCCAGGCGATCTCGCTTTGCACCAGCATGGTCAGGCGGTCGTCGAAGGGTAGCTCGTGCGCGGCGGTGCTGGTGGCCTGGTCTTCAATGGCTCGCACCATGCCGTCCAGGCGCAGGGCGCGCAGTTGATCCAGGGTGTGTTCGCTCAGCATGGGGATGGGTCCTTCGGTTGGGAGTTGGGAGTTGGGGTCAGTGGTAGTAATCGGGGCCGCGCACGTTCTCGTGCTCAATGACGGGGTTGACTGCTGAGGTGAACAGCGCAGGTTGGCTGTCCAGGCCGCACTTGAGGATGTTGGTCACGCTGCGCAGCGTGGGCGCGCGGATGGCCATGGCGCGGGTGCACGCGGCTTCCAGGCGCTCGGGCGTGTACTTGCGCGCCAGCGCCAGAAGACCCAGGCAGGCGCGGTAGCCCTGCTCGGGGTGCGGGCGCCGCTCCAGTTGCCAAGTCACCAGCGCGGCGGTGCTCACACCGATGCGCGCGCCCCAGGCAATGAGCTTGGCCGGTGTCCACTCCAGGTGCGCCCGGTGTGAGGCGGGCATGTGCTCTGGCGCCGTGGTGAAGCCAGCGCGCACGGTGCTGACGGCGTGGCAGGCCACGCGCTGGTTCGCGGCGAAGCACTCCAACAGCGCTGCGGTGACGCGCACGTCCAGCCGGGCGCCGACCAGGCGGTGCGGCACGCTGTAGCAGTGGCCCTCGAACTCGACGTGGTAGTCGATGTTGACCTTGACCGTCTTCCAGCGACTGATGACGAAGCGCTCTGCCGGCAGCGCCCGCAGCGCCGGAGCATCCAGTTGCTCAAAGGCGCTGCGTCGGCAGCCTGGCAGCTTCTTGAACGGCCGCTGGTTGAGATCGACCAACAGCAGGCCAATCGCCTGGTTGAGCTCGTGCAAGGTGAAGAAGCGCCGGTTGCGCAGCCGCGCCAGGATCCAGCGCTGCACCAACAGCACCGAGCCCTCGACCTTGGGCTTGTCACGCGGATGCGCGGGCCGAGCGGCCAGGATGGCGCAGCCGTAGTGCTTGGCGAACTCCTCGTAGCTGCGATTGGGCTCCGGGTCGTAGCGATCGGGACGCCTGATCAGCGCACGGGTCTGGTCAGGCACGATCAGTCTGGGAACCCCGCCGAAGAACTCCAGTGCCTGGACCTGGGCAGCGATCCAGTCGGCGGTGGTCTGGCGCGGTGTGGCGCAGGCGTAGGTGCAGTTCGATGCGCCCAGTGTGGCCACGAAGATCTGGGCCTGCGTGATCTCGCCCGTGCTGGCGTCGATGATGGGAACGGTGGAACCGGCGTAGTCGACGAACAGCTTCTCCCCGGCGATGTGGATCTGTCGCATCGAGCGTGCCTGGGTCTTGGCGAACTCGCGGTACTTGACGCAAAAGCTGGTGTATTTGTAAGCCAGTGCGTTGCCGGTGGCGTACTCCTCCCACAGCAGCATCAGCGTGACGCCGGGTCGCTTGAGTTCCTGGTGGATCTGGCCGAAGTCGGGGGCCAGTTGGTGGCTCGCCCGTGGCACCGCGGGACGGTACAGGCGCGACTCCAGTTCAGCGTCATCCAGGCCATCGGCCACGGCGCAATCGACGCCCGCGACTTTGGCCAGGGAGACGTACTTGCCGACCACGCTCTTGGAGATCTTGAGCGCGCGGCCCACCTCGTTGTAACTCAACCCCGCCTGCAGGTGCAGGCGCAATGCCTCTCGGATACGGCGCATGGTGACTCTGTTTGTTGGCATTGACTGGAACCGCAAAAAGCGGCCAGCCTATCCCGGTCAAAAATCACCTGCGCGCAACCCCCAATCGTCCACGATGGCGCTGAAACAGCGTCCACGATCAGACTGAAACGCCGTCCACGACTACGTTGAAATCCCGTCCACCATCAACCTGAAATGCCGTCCACGATGGGCTGAAATACGCA
>NZ_MUNZ01000021.1 GCF_002001205.1 Hydrogenophaga sp. A37 | reverse complement strand
ACCCGCACGCGCCCGATGCGCACCATCGGCACGGGCATTGAGCGGTGGGCAGGCGTGCCATGGGGCGTGCTTTTGGTGCCGGGGCTTGACTTGAATTAATAAATGGCTCCAAATTAAGAGCTATTTATGGAGCTTTATGGATACCGTTTTGGCAGAACTGTCTGTGAGCATGTCCGAGTTCAAGAGGAACCCGGCCGCCGTGCTGCGCGAGTCGCGCAACCGCCCCGTGGCCGTGCTCAACCACAACCGTCCCGCCTTCTACATGGTCGAGCCGCAGCTGTTCGAAGCCATGATGGAAGAGCTCGCCGACAACGATCTCTACCGCAAGGCAGCGACCCGCCTGGCCGACAAGTCGCGCGCGGTCGAGGTGAGCCTTGACCAGCTCTGAGAACAACCCTGCCCACCGCTACGCGCTGCGCTTCATGCCCGAAGCGCTCGATGAGTGGCACGCGCTGGACGGATCGGTCCGCACACCGCTCAAAAAGCTGCTCGCCAAACGGCTGGAGCAGCCCCACGTGTCCGGCGGCCAACTGCACGGCCCGCTGGCCGGTTGCTACAAGATCAAGTTGCTGAAGCAGGGCGTGCGCTTGGTCTATTCGGTTGAAGATCAGGACCTCGTTGTGCTCGTGCTCGCGGTGGACAAACGCGAAGACGGCGTGGTCTATGGTTCGGCCACTGCACGTCGGCCCCCAACCGCACCTGCCAATCCAGCGGTTGCCCAGCGTTCCAGCAGACGCAAACCCGGCGCCTGATCGCGCCGCAGCCCGCCCGGCTTCTATCATCCGGGCCATGCCGAATAAAAACACATCAGGGAACCCCGCTACCGCCGACGCTGGCACCGACAGCGCCGCTGCCTTCATCAAACGATGGAAAGGCGTCACCGCTTCCGAGCTGTCCACCTCGCAGAGCTTCGTCATCCAGCTGTGTGAGCTGCTCGGTGTCGAAGCGCCGCACCCCACGCCTGAACAGAGCTACATGTTCGAGCGCCCCATCACCTTTCAGCACGGTGACGGCTCCACCAGCGCGGGCCGGGTGGATTGCTACAAACGCGGCCACTTCGTGTGGGAGAGCAAGAAGCTCAAGGCCGGCGTTACCGCCCAACAAGCCGGCGCCGCCCCCACCAAAGCCTTTGACGACGCCTTGCTCAAGGCCCGCACCCAGGCCGAAAACTACGCCCGCGCGCTGCCCGCCGCCGAAGGCCGCCCGCCCTTCGTGGTGGTGGTCGATGTGGGCCACGTGATCGAGCTGTACGCCGAGTTCACCCGCAGCGGTGCCACCTACACCCCCTTCCCCGACCCGCGCAGCCACCGTATCCGCCTGGAGCAGCTGGCCGACCCCGCCATCCAGAATCGGCTCAGGGCCCTGTGGACCGATCCGCTCAGCCTCGACCCTTCGCGCGTCAGCGCCAAGGTCACACGCGCCGTCGCCGCCGAGCTGGCCGATCTGGCCAAGAGCCTGGAAGTCGCGGGTCACGCACCCCAGCCCGTGGCCGCCTTCCTCACGCGCTGCCTCTTCAGCATGTTTGCCGAAGACGTGGGCCTGCTCCCAGCCCATCCCGATGGAACCGGCAGCTTCGTGCATCTGCTCAAGAGCTTCCGCGAACAGCCCGCCACCCTGGCGCAGATGCTCAAGGTGTTCTGGCAGGGCATGGACGCGGGTGGCTTCAACGCCGCCATCGCTCAAGACGTGCTGCGCTTCAACGGCAAGCTCTTCAAAGGCGCGGGGGTCGATGGCTACGTGCTCCCACTCAGCACCACGCAGATCGACGGCTTGCTGCGCGCTGCCAACGCCAACTGGCAAGAAGTCGAGCCCGCCATCTTCGGCACCTTGCTGGAGCGCGCGCTCAACCCCACCGAGCGCCACGCCCTCGGCGCCCACTACACGCCGCGCGCCTATGTGGAGCGCCTCGTGCTGCCCACCGTGGTGGAGCCACTGCGCGCCGACTGGGCCAATGCCCAGGCCGCCGCCGTGGTGCTCGCGCGAGAGGCCGATGAACTGGACGGCAAAAAGCGCGAAGCCAAGCTCGAAGAAGCCCGCGCCGAACTGCGCCGCTTCCACCACCAGCTCTGCACCACCCGCGTGCTCGACCCGGCCTGCGGCAGCGGCAACTTCTTGTACGTGACGCTGGAGCATTTGAAGCGCCTCGAAGGAGAGGTGATGAACCAGCTCGAAGCGCTCGGCGAGACGCAAGACCGCCTCGGTCTGGAGGGCGAAACCGTCACGCTGCAGCAGCTGCGCGGCATCGAACTCAACCAGCGCGCCGCTGCCCTGGCCGAGCTCGTGCTGTGGATCGGCTGGCTGCAATGGCATGTGCGCACCCGCGGCCTGGCCAGCGTGGCCGAACCCGTGGTGCACGACTACGGCAACATCGAGAACCGCGACGCCGTGCTCGCCTACGACCGCGCCGAACCCGCGCTGGATGCAAGCTGCAAAACCATCACGCGCTGGGATGGCGTGACGTTCAAGAAGCATCCGGTAACCGGTGAAGACGTGCCCGACGAGGCCGCGCAGGTGGCGCAGTGGGCCTATGTGAACCCGCGCCCTGCCGAGTGGCCGGCGGCAGAGTTCATCGTGGGCAATCCGCCGTTCATTGGCGCAGGCGCCATGCGCGCAGCGCTCGGCGACGGCTACGCGCAGACGCTGCGCGCCACCTGGCCCGAAGTGCCCGAGAGCGCGGACTTCGTCATGTACTGGTGGAGCCGTGCTGCGGCGCTCACCGCACAAGGTCGCGTGTCCCGTTTCGGCTTCATCACCACCAACAGCCTTCGCCAGACCTTCAAC
>NZ_MUNZ01000165.1 GCF_002001205.1 Hydrogenophaga sp. A37 | reverse complement strand
CCCTTGCGCTGTGTCCGGCCCCGTCGGCCGAACCCGCCCCCGCCCTGCCGCTGTACCAGCAGATCGCGCAGACACTGGCGCAGCTGATCCACGGCGGCAGCTTCAAGACCGGCCAGCGCCTGCCCTCGGTGCGCGAAACGGCGCTGACGCGCGGCGTGTCCATCTCCACCGCCATGCAGGCCTACCGCCAGCTCGAAGAGCAAGGCCTGGTGCAGGCCCGGCCCAAAGCGGGCTACTTCGTGAAGCGCGCCCAGCGCATCGCCCAGCCCAGCCTGAGCGCGCCACCGCAACGCAGTTTCCTGCTGGAGCGGCAAAGCCGCTCCGAGGGCTTCGCCATGCTGCACCAGCCCGGCGACCGCGCCAGCTTCGGCGGCTTCTCACCGCAAAGCAGCGAGCTGTTTGACGACACCCGCCTGCGCGTGGCCGTGGGCCGCGCCTCGCGCGTGCACCGCCGCAGCCTCACCGAATACAACAAGGCCGACGCGGGTCGTCCCGCGCTGCGCCAGGCCGTGGCCCAACGCGCCCTGCACCTGGGCTGCGCGCTGGACGCCAGCGACATCGTGATCACCGCCAGTTGCACGCAGGCCGTGAGCCTGTGCCTGCGCGCGGTCACCCAGCCCGGCGACGTGGTGGCGCTGGAGTCGCCCACCTTCTTTGGCTACCTCGACCTGATCGAATCCCTGGGCCTGCGGGTGCTGGAGATCCCCACCCACCCCGCCACCGGCCTCTCGCTGCCCGCGCTGGAGCTGGCACTGGACACGCAGCCCATCAAGGCCGTGCTGGCCGCGCCCACGCTGTCGAACCCGCTGGGCTCGGTGATGCCGCTGTCGGCCAAGCAGCGGCTGGTGCGCCTGCTGGCGCAGCGGCGGGTGCCACTGATCGAAGACGTGGTGTTCAACGACCTGCTGGCCGGTGACGAACGCCGCAAGGCCGCCAAGGCCTGGGACACCGACGGCAACGTCATGGTCTGCGGCTCGTTTGCCAAAACCCTCACCCCGGGCATCCGCCTGGGCTGGGTCGAGGCCGGCCGCTGGCGCGACGCCATCGCCACCCACAAAAGGCTGCAAGGCGCGGCCACCAATGTGGTGCTGGAAGAGGCGCTCGCTGACCTGCTGACCCAGGGCAGCTACGAGGCACACCTGCGGCGCCTCACCGCCCACATGCGCCAACGCCGCTTTGAAGCTCGCCACCTGATCGGCCACCACTTTCCTGCCGGCACACGGGTGAGCAACCCGCCCTCGGGCGACACCCTCTGGCTGGAGCTGGACCCGGTGATTCAAAGCATGGCGCTGTTCAAGCGCTGCGCGAGCGAAGGCATCACCTTCGGCCCGGGCGAGCTGTTCACCGCCACCGACCGCTACCGGAATTGCCTGCGCCTGAACTTCTCCGGCCCCTGGAACGCCGTCACCATGCAGGCCCTGGCGCGCATCGGCGAGATCGCGGGCGAGATGCTGAACGAGAACCGGCCGAACGAGCGCCGACGCGCATAGACGCGCTTGGCAGCACGGCAAGGTTGACCAATACCGTCAGCGCTTTGAATGCACATCGGTATGACGGGGTCGCGCGCAGCGCGGCGGGGCTGTTCCTCTCATACGGCTTTGCATTCAAGCGTAGAACAAGGCGCGAAGCCGCAGACAGTGCTACAGCACGGCAAGGCGAAGCAACGAAGTTATACGTTTGAAGGCAACGCCGTATCAACCCGGAACCCAGTCCGACGGGTACTTCCAGAAGTCCTTGTGCAGGTGGTTCATCGGCAACTCCAGCGACCGGCCCTTCGGCGGGATGGGGCGGGTGAACCACCGGTCGTGAACGGCGGTCGCTTCGCGCGACAGGATCAGGCGTTTCATCTCCGCATCAACGATCTGCTTGAACTCAGCGTCGTTCTTGGGCAGCATGATGCCCAGGGTTTCGATCGTGAGGTACTTGCCGACGATCATCACCTTGGACGGGTCGGGGCGGCTGGCCTTCAGCCCCATCAGCAACACCTCGTCCATGACGAACCCGTCGGCATCTCCCCTCTCAACCATCTCGACGCCGCGCACGTGGTCGGGCACGTTGATGACGCGAATGCCATGCCGGTGTTCGTTGTTGGCTTGTTCCACGGCCTTCAGCGGCGTGGTGCCCACGGTGGACGCCAGGGTCTTGCCCCGGAAATCCTTCAACTCACGGATGGTGCTGTCTGCACGCACCAGGTAGCGGGCGCCTGTGATGTAGTGCGGCACCGAAAACGCGACCGTCTTGCGTCGCTCGCTGTTGTTGGTCGTCGATTCGCACTCGAGATCGACCTGGCCCTGCGCGACCGCTTCGATCCGGGTCGTTGACGTGACCTTCACATACTCAACTTTCAGACGGGTCAAGGCCAAGGTCTTGCGCAACGCTTCCGAGATCTTGCCGCACAGGTCGATCGCGTACCCGACCGGCTTGCCCTCCGCGTCAAGATAGGAAAAGGGCACTGAGGCATCTCGATAGCCGATCACGACGGACCCGCGCTGCGTGATGCGGTCGATCACAGGCCCAGCCACGGCTGACGAAGTGGCCAGGTACAGACAGAGAGTCGATAGGGTCAGACGCATGGTGCTTGCCCTCAATGGCGTTCAGTGGTGCAGAATTTTTGCGAGGAAGTCCCTGGCGCGCGGCGAGCGCGCCTCGGACTTGTCGAAGAACTCCATGCGTCTGCAGTCCTCGACGATTTTGCCGGCATCCATGAAGATCACGCGGTGGCTGACCTTCTTGGCAAAGCCCATTTCGTGCGTCACCACCATCATGGTCATGCCCTCTTGCGCCAGCTTGACCATCACGTCCAGCACCTCCCCCACCATCTCGGGGT
>NZ_MUNZ01000023.1 GCF_002001205.1 Hydrogenophaga sp. A37 | reverse complement strand
CTGGTAGGTCGGGATGATGCCCATGGCCATCAGGTTCTCGCGGCTGTCGTAGCGAATGCGCACGACCTCGTCCGGCCGGTTGTTGCGCCGCTCGAATTCGGTCTCTCCCACGCGGTCACGCTCCCGGTCACCGTGGCCGGTGCCCAGCTCCTGGTCGGCATTGCCCGGATCGCTGCGATGCGATTTGCTCTGCATGGACGACTTGCCCTGCGCCTCGGGCGCCGGTGCGCTGCGGCCGTAGGGGCCGATCTCGGGCACGGGTTGACGGTACGGCGCGCGTTCACGGAACACGGCCACTCCAATCACCCCCACGTCGTCCGGGCGGCCCGTGCGGGCGGCGTAGGAGCGCGGCAGGCTGGTGAATTCGAAGGCAGCGATCTCCCGGCTGCTCTTGCGCCAGCCGCTGACGTCGTAGCGCTGACCGGGGTTCAGCACGTAGCCAGCCTGGTTGAAAGACGCGGTATCGCCGCTGATCACGTTGACGCCGTCCACCGACACCACGTTGAGCAGGCGCCCGCGCGATTCGTTTTGCAGCTCCACGGCGTAGCGGGCTCCAGGCTCGCCGGCCACCCAGACATCGCCTCTGTGGCGGTACATCTGCAGCACCTCGCCGCTGTCGCGGTTGACGATGCGCACATCGGTGAGGCGGCCGATGGCCATGGCCGGCAGCGCGGTCAGCAAGCTGGCGCCGACAAGGGCGCTGAGGGCCATGCGGCGGGAGAGGGTGGCGGTCTTGGTGTTCATGTGGGGTCTCCTGACTCCGTGGTGGTTGGGAGATGCCAGTACACCCCGGCTGGGTAAACCTATGCCCCTCGCCATGAAAAGCTTGTGTAAACAGGTGTACGAAGTGGTGTGTGGCGGCGCGAGGGCTGAGAGGCTGAGCGTCTTCCGCACATGCCCGCTCACCACCCCCAAACGCACCCGCTCTGCGTTGCAAATGCGCGCCATAGACCGAGCTATGGCTGTGCTTTGCGCCTTGATCGGGCACGCTTTGAGGCGTTGCTCGGACACGCCCGAAAAACGCTCAGCCTCTGACCGCGGCGCGGGCTGGAATAATCGCCACTCCGTTTTCACTTCTTCACAAGGACATTCCATGATCACCACCCCCAGCGGCCTGCAATACGAAGACACCGTGGTCGGCACCGGCGAGGTCGCTCAGGCCGGCCGTCCGGTGCAAGTGCACTACACCGGCTGGCTCTACAACGATGGCGTGCAAGGCGCCAAGTTCGACTCCAGCAAAGACCGTGGCCAGCCCTTCGAATTCCCCCTGGGCGCGGGCCACGTGATCAAGGGCTGGGACGAAGGCGTGCAGGGCATGGCCATCGGTGGTACGCGCCGCCTGGTGATTCCCGCCGCGCTGGGCTACGGTGCGCGCGGCGCCGGTGGCGTGATTCCGCCGAACGCGACGCTGCTGTTCGAAGTGGACCTTCTGGCGGTCTGAACGCCATGAATCAGCGCCCCGCCATCCTGATCGCGCGCACCGTGTTTCCCGAGGTGGTGGAGCGCCTGCGGGCGCATTTCGAGGTCGATCACAACGACACCGACCAGGTGCTCAGCCCCGCCGAACTGGCGCAGCGCCTGCTGGGCAAGGCGGGGGCGATGACCACCGGCAGTGAGCGAGTCGACGCCACGCTGCTGGCGGCCTGTCCTGAGTTGCGCATCGCGGCCAACATCGCGGTGGGCTACAACAACTTCGATGTACCGGCCATGACGGCGGCCGGGGTGCTGGCCACCAACACGCCCGACGTGTTGACCGAGACCACGGCGGACTTCGGTTTCGCTCTGCTCATGGCCACGGCGCGGCGCATCACCGAAAGCGAACACTTCCTGCGAGCCGGCCAGTGGAACCGCTGGGCGCTGGACATGTTTGCCGGCGCCGAGGTGCACGGCAGCACGCTGGGCATCCTGGGCATGGGCCGCATCGGCCAGGCCATCGCGCGGCGCGGGGCCTACGGCTTCGGCATGAAGGTGATCTACCACAACCGTTCGCGCCTGGACGCGGCCACCGAGATCGAATGCAAGGCCTCGTATGTCAGCAAAGCCGAGTTGCTCGCGCAGGCCGACCACCTGATCCTGGTCGTGCCTTACAGCGCCGAATCGCACCACACCATCGGCGCGACGGAGATCGCTCAGATGAAACCCACGGCGACGCTGGTCAACATCGCGCGCGGCGGCATCGTGGACGACGCGGCGCTGGCTGTGGCATTGCGCGAGAAGCGCATCGCGGCGGCGGGGCTCGACGTGTTCGAGGGCGAGCCCAAGGTGCACCCGGACCTGCTGACCGTGCCCAACGTGGTGCTCACGCCCCACATCGCCAGCGCCACGCTCAAGACGCGCCGCGCCATGGCCGATCTCGCGGCCGACAACCTGATCGCCTTCCTCACGCGCGGCGAAGCGCTCACGCCGCTGAACAGCGTCGCGCCGCGCTGAGTCAGCGCAGCAGCGGCAGCAGCGCGGGGTGGCCGGCCTGCTCGGCGAGGTCGGCGGCGCTGCGGCCCCGCGGGTCGCGCAGCTGGGCGTTGGCCCCGGCCTCCAGCAGCAGCTTGACCATGGCCGCATCGCCGCGTTGTGCGGCCAGCATGAGTGCGCTGCGGCCTGTCCCGTCGCGGCCATTGACATCCGCACCCTGTGCCAACAGGCGGCGCACGCCCTCGGCATCGCCCTCGGCCACGGCCTGCAACAAGGGCGGCAAGGCCGGGTGGCGCGCCTCGGCGTTGTTGTCTGCACGGCGCCGTGCCGTGTCCTGCGCCATACCGCTTGCCCCGGCGCGGGAGGAATGGTCGTTGGCCGGGGCCGGAGGGGACGCCATCGGGGCCGCTCTCGGAGCGGCCTTGGC
>NZ_MUNZ01000024.1 GCF_002001205.1 Hydrogenophaga sp. A37 | reverse complement strand
ACGCGGCTGCCCATGCACAAGGCCAGCCGCATCGACGAGCTCTTGCCGCACCGCTGGCAGCCCACTGACATCTGATCGTCAGACAGGACTGTCGGCGGTGGTCAACATGGGTTCGCCGGACGCTTACGCTGAAGGCAAGCGGCGCCATAGGCGTCCGACTTGTGCGTCCAGTTAAACATCCATTGGACGCACACGACGACTGCGCTGAATAAGAGATAGCAGTTCTGGCCAAGTAATAGCCAACAGGCCAGCAACCGTCAGAAACATACCAACATAAATCCCATGCGCCTGCCCGGCGCTTGCGCTGAAATGCTGCACCAATGCAGGCGCCAGCGTAACGGCACTCAGCAGGAACACTGGAAAAGAAAGATACCTCAGGGTTCCTAAGGCAACGGACCGCCATTTCTGCAATTTCAATGCCCTGACGGGAAGCGGTGCGGCACCAATAAACGCGATTGCAGGAAAGATGGCCGCATAACCAAGCGTGCTTCCGAGTGCCACAGCGTTCGCAATCGATCCCACGTACACGCCCAAACTGCCGATTGCCGCCAAAGATGCCGCGAACCAAAAACGGAGGGGTGCTGACATTGATGTTTAACGTCAGCGTTGATCAGCGCGCACTGGTACTGCGCCGCATGGCGTAGGCTCGTCCACACGCTTTGCGGCGCAGTGCCAGTGCGTGTCCGCGTCGAACGACCTGTTATGCCGCTTCATTTGCCTTGAGCCTTCAGCCGTCGAAACGTTTTCAGGAATGCAGTAAGAGCCGGGTCATCCGCAATCCAAGAGTTGCAGCTACTGACAGCCATGTCCGCTTGCAGTGCAAAGACGTATTCCATTCCTGCAACAAGTGCGCGGGTACAAACCGGATTTCGATAGTCCGCGCCACCGACGACAGAAACGGTAGGGCGTTGAGGCCCCTTGAAGATCTCGGTTGGGGCAACCTCGGCTTGAACGGCCTCTGTCCCGACTATGTCGCTAAGACCCGGATTCTTCGTCAATGAGGTGGCCATGACACGCCCACGAAATACGTATGTGGACTCTGCAAACCACTTCGATCCCTGCATCTTGGCGCAGCTGCACGCCTCTGCTGCGCCGGACAGCATCAGGGCGGCTACGAACCAGATCACCTTAGGCATAACGCCCAGGTTAACCGGCGCCGGAGCGCAAAGCGCGTAGGGCACCAACACTGGCCATGACAATGGCGAAGCCATGGCCAGTGTTGGCGTCCGCGTTAAACCGACAGTTATGCTGGAGAGCGAAGGCACGGTGTTGAAGTTCCATTGGGACGTGGGTAAGATCCGCTGCGCTAGTTAAATGGAGTCCAAATTGGTTGCTGGCTTCCATCTATTTGCCTACCAAAGTGCCTGTAATGCTGATGTTCTTCGGACGTGATTCTGTGAGCTGTAATGGGCAATTGGATGCTCTTGGGTTGGCTCAGGTCGCACGTCTCCGAAAGGCTCTCGATGGCAGTCGCGAGGATAGCCTTAAATTGGTGGAAGTCGAAGTCTCGGTTCACGTCGCGTATGAGTTCTAGCCTAGACAAATTCTTCAGGGTTTGCGCCAGTTTAGGCTGAAGAATCAAGTCATCTTTTTTGAGGTTTAGATGCCCTACGCACCTAGTTGCTAGTCTCATGAAGAGGTTCTGCGTGTAGGCCGGGATTGGGTCGTCTTCTTCCGCTTGAAGAATTCTTGAATAAAGTTCATCGAGGTCAAAGTTTCGACTGTCACCTTGCCATACCCAAATGGCGTGATCAAGCTCTTGCAGGACGGACATTGCAATGCTCCTGCAGCTGTCCTGCGATCTCCGCCTCTCATAAAGCCAATCAACGATCAGCACAGTGAGTGCCGTGCCAATGAAACCAGTTCCCAAGTTTGCGAGAACTCCGGAGGTTTCCTGAGAAATGTGGCCGTGATAGACGAAATACAGTGATGCAACTGCGGCTATCAAGAACACCAGTGAGATAGCAATGCGTTCTTTCATGCGAGTGCTTGTTGAGGCCTAACGTCGGCCGTGAATGGGCCACAACGGCGCACTCAGCATTGAAGAATGGCGACCACGCTGGCCGCCGTTGTGGGTCCATTCGACGAACCTGTTATCCGCGGTCATGGAGCAATCACCAATCGGACTTTGGCGCCATCAGGAAGGTCTTTGACCTGTCGCGCGATGTGCCCTGATGCGCGAATGAGCTCGTTCAAGCCGATCGTGCCGAAGTTCTCTTCGCTGTACTCTCCGCCCATCACGCTCGGAATCTTCAGGCAGTACTTTCGCCCTTCTGCAAGGACTCCGAGCACGGCGAAAGCACGGTCGACAAGTGCAGACATGTGCCAATCGCGCAGAAAAGCCTGATCCTTCGAGAGTGCATCCAGCTCCTGGCGAGTCGACGCGATGACACGACAGTCGCTGTCTTCAGGGCAGATGCGCCAGTAGCTTCCATCCACGTCCTTCACGATCAGGTTTCCGAATTCATTCTCGCCAACCACCTCAAGTGGCTGGATGCCCGTCCATCCCCAGGCGGTCCGAATCTCGTCGATCAGTTGCATTGCGGATAACTTTGATGTAGTTCGTGTTTCACCAGATACCCACAATTGCCACGAGATAATATGGCGCGTCAAATCTGAAAATTGTGTTTGCATTCATGAAGTTACAGCGGCATACTGGATGCATGAACAGGTACAGCAGATCTGACAAAGTTCGTGAGGTTGTTGCCGCGCCTCTGCAGTCCAACCGTTTACTGGATCAGGTTCGCGAACCCTGATGGCCAGTCAAATTCCCCCGTCTATGGCCACCTCAAACTCCCCCACCTGAACTGATCGGGGATAGGGGTTAAACGCCGGCGTCGTCGGCACCTGTTGGCAGGACATTGATCCAGTCTTCC
>NZ_MUNZ01000033.1 GCF_002001205.1 Hydrogenophaga sp. A37 | reverse complement strand
CTCGGCGCTGTGGCGCCGACGGGTCTTGTTCTTGGCTTCGGTCATGGTGTCCACCTATCTCGTTTGGTGGACACCATCGTTGCCACTTATGCCGCCGACCTCAAGGGTGGGATGGCCGGACGCTTACCCTTCAGCGTTGAGCGACTGCTTTTCCCTTGGCCATCCGGCAGCTCCTGGCCGAGACCACCAGTTCTTGCCCGCACCAGGAAGCCGACACTCAACAATGGAGTTGGACCGACCGCCCGCTTGCTCAGGCCCCAGCCGGCGCAAGTCGACCCAAAGCAGGAGTTCGACTCGGCTGCACGAAGCTGTCCTTCGGGTTGCAGTGGTCGGCAGGCTTTGTGGAGTCAAACTCGCAAGCCCGTGCTTGGCAAGATCGATTCCGAAAGTGACAATGCTCATGGAATTCTTCTTCCAACAAGCGAGTGAGTTGATGAGAGATCGAATTTCCCATCGTGGCACTTTGATGCCGTACCGCGCAAATGCACGGACCACCCGGGGCGGGGAAGTCCCTTTCATTGATTAAGGACCCAAATGCCCAGCACGCCCACAGATCCGCGAATTGCGCCACTCGTCGAGTTTCTAGCGAGAGTGCCGACTCTGCGAGGTCATATAAGCAGCGGTGTGCAGGAGGGCGGTCTGTGGTGGGTCAAATTTGGTATCGACATTGAGCACCCTATGGCTTGGCGAGTTGTGCAGGAGCTTGGTCACATCCTCAACTACGTTTCCATTGAGGAGCCACTGCCTTCAGTCTTCAAGCCGGTGTCACCGCCGGTCTACTTGAACGGCGGCCCCAAGGAATACCTTTCCTGGATAATTGAGCCAACACATACCTCATTCACTCCAGCGCTATGCAAGGAGTGGCTCGAAGGCAGGTTGCCGAAGCCGGTGGACAACCTCTCAAGCTGGGAGCTCGAAGACGATGATGCCGACGAACCGTAGGCTCAGCTTAAGGTGGCAGCGCGCTCCTACCGCGACGTCCAACCCTTCCACCTGGACATCACCAAAGTTGCACTCTTTTTGAGCCTATATGAATCAATGACTTAGGTCTCGCTTAGTCAAAGTTGCGATGACAGAATCTTCAGAGTTGCAGTGAGCCTGTGCAGTAGTCCCCTAAAAACTCTTGCCACATAGATCAATTCCACTGGGCTTTCATGCTCGGGGGCGAGTGGGCCAACTCATGATTGGTTAGGCGTCATCTCGCAGGCAGCAGTTCTACTGCTTCTCTATGCCACACTTTGCATCTCGCCTCTCTAGATACAGAGGATCCCAACTAACTCTTACCTTGCATGAGTAGTCGTAGGTGACGTGCCCAAGGAGATCCTTGTTGCTGCGTTCTGACGACGAAAGGTGCTCAACCTTGTTTCGCTGTCCGATTGCACGTTGCGCGATGAAACTTGCAGCAACTCGGTCACAGCCCCATCTTTGATTGTTGCCACCGCCGACCCACCCAGTGCTTCCCGTATGTTCTTCTGTTCGAAGCCAGCCTTCTTGCCCAAACTCTGGTAGTCGGCATGACTTGTAGATAAGTTGGTTGGAAGGGTTAGCGGGTGTCGTGGCCTGAGTGGCAGAGCTCATAAAATAAATGCGCTGTAGACCAGACCAAATGACGAATGGCTGCTGACCGTTGCTCGCCTGAACTTCCAACTGTACATTCCTGAACATCGTTACGGCTTCTACATCTGGTATCTCTAGATTTCGCGCCAGGGCTTTGGCGTAGTTTCCAGAATCCGGCGCAGTCATTCCTTCCTGCGTCGCGTACGCAACCAAAACGCCAGATGCCTGCGGTGTAGCTACAAAGGCCTTGCCACCTATTTGAATTGGTCGATCTTTACTTGTTATCTGAAGCTCATTTCGACATGCGTCGAATACGACGAAGTGGAACGCCGCCGGAGAGCTTGCTCGTAGCTTGTCAATCAAGTCCGCCTTCAGGTCAATCAGTCGTTCCCAGACGCTGCTGTCGTCCCACTCGGTCACATCCGTGGGAATAAGGTAGTTGGCTTTGAGCTGTGGATGCGAGACGCCATGCCCAGCGTAGTAGATGAAGCTCAGGGCATTGTCTCCGGCGCCTCTCACCCTAGCGGTGTGCCTCGATATTGCTCTATGGATATCGACGAACCCCGCGTCGCCAATCTTCTCGATTTGGAACCCTAGTTTGCGTAGCGAGGTTTCGATCAGCGCAACATCCGTCTTAGGTTGCTTCAGTACCCCCAATTTTGGATCGTACGACTCATTTGCAATCAGCAGCGCCAGTCGGGCTTCAGCCTCGGCGCGGCCGGCTGTTAGCGACAAGAGACCGGCGAGAACAAAAGTAGTCAGGACTCGACGTACGGGATAGCCTAGTGCTAGTACCATACATCTGTCCTCTTCTTCCATTCTTCCCATGTAACAGCCGGATCGTCCGGAAACTTCTGCAGAACGCGCTTCTCGCCTTGAGACTTGAGGCGGGCGTTGTCATCCCACGCCGACGATCCGAATGTCCTGACAGCCGTGTAAATCGCATCCGAAGTTGTCGTAGCGACCTTTAGTTCTTGCATTGCAAATTTTAAAACTTCGTCTGCAGCAGGGCGTGATATGGATTGTTCCCAATACAGGAAATCGTGCAGAACGGCTGCGTATGTATACGCTCCATCCGGAGGCAACAGGGTCCAGAAGAGGCGGGGAACGCTTGCAAAGTCAGTAACGAATCCGCGAGGTGCGGTTACGGACGGAAGGGGCGCCTGACTTGGTTCTGGAGCCCAGCTTATTGGTTGAAGCAGGATGTAGATTCGTTCAGGGAACTTCTGCACGTGAAGTGGCGGACCAAGGCGGCGCGTGCTTAGCCAGTCAGCCAGCCACTTGTCGCGTTCTGGCATATTGCTCTGTCCAACAGCTTTGCTTGGCCCCGACCAGATTCCAAGCGTTGCGACGGCGCCAGCGGCGATGGCCCCCGGGGCGACGCGGGCTACTAGGTGACGACGGCTCAGGTTCATGCGCGGTTCTCCTTGCGGAACTTGTCAGAGGCGTACGCCTGAGTCAGTTCCATCTCAGGCTTACGGATTATGACGACGGACGACTTGCATTGCGCGAACCAATGCTTGCTGCGAACCTCTCTTCATCATCCGCCCAGTGGATGAACTTTCTTGGCGATGGGTGTAGTGAAGTTGCGGTGGTCTCTGGTGGCGAACTTGTGCCCATGCACGCTGGCCGTTTTCAGTCGGCCCCAGAAGCTCTCGGTCGGCGCGTTGTCCCAGCAGTTGCCCTTCCTGCTCATCGATGAGCGCATCTTCCAGTCCTTCAAAGCGTCCTGGAACTCACCGCTGCAATACTGGCTGCCACGGTCGCTGTGGAATATCAGACCAGGCAGCGGTCGGCGGCGCCACCACGCCATGGCCAGCGCGTCCT
>NZ_MUNZ01000090.1 GCF_002001205.1 Hydrogenophaga sp. A37 | reverse complement strand
CTCTGGACGAACACCATGAACCGCTGCACGACCCTCATCTTTCTCTCCCGCCGACACGCTGTCGTGCTGGCCCTCGGCCTGCTTGGCGCCGGCCTGGTTACCCAGGCCATGGCACAGAACCAGCCCCGCATCTTCCCGGCCAAGGCCCTGCGCGGCACGCTGGTCGTGACGCAGCCGCCCATCGTGACGCTGGACGGCAAGGCCGCGCAGCTCTCACCCGGCGCCCGCATCCGCGGCACCAACAACCTGCTCTTGCTCTCGGGCGGCTTGGTGAACCAGCCGCTGACCGTGAACTACACGCTGGAACCGCACGGCATGGTGCACGACGTGTGGGTGCTGACCGAGGCCGAAGCGGCCGAGAAACGCCACACCGCGGCCAGCGCCGCCGCTGCCGCCAACTGAGCCTTGGCGCTGCCCGTCGACCGCCGCCCGTGTGGCGGCAACGGCCACCGCCATCCGAGCTGACACCCGCCTGCACACAGGCCCCGCGCGCCATTGGCGCCGCGCATTCCCCATTGAAGATCATGTCCAAAAAAGTCTTTATCAAAACCTTCGGCTGCCAGATGAACGAGTACGACTCGGACAAGATGGCCGACGTGATGAACGCCGCTGAAGGCTACGAACCCACGCAGGACGTCAACGAAGCCGACCTGATCCTGTTCAACACCTGCTCGGTGCGCGAGAAGGCGCAGGAAAAGGTGTTTTCCGACCTCGGCCGCGTGCAGCACCTGAAGAAAAAAGGCGTGCTGATCGGCGTGGGCGGCTGCGTGGCCAGCCAGGAAGGCGCCGAGATCATCAAGCGCGCACCCTATGTGGACGTGGTGTTCGGCCCGCAGACCCTGCACCGCCTGCCCGAGCTGCTGGCGCGGCGCGAGAAGCTGGCCCGCCCGCAGGTGGACATCAGCTTCCCCGAGATCGAGAAGTTCGACCACCTGCCGCCCGCGCGCGTGGACGGCTGCAGCGCCTTCGTGTCGATCATGGAGGGCTGCTCCAAATACTGCAGCTACTGCGTGGTGCCGTACACGCGCGGCGACGAGGTGAGCCGGCCGTTTGAGGACGTGCTGGTCGAGATCGCCGGCCTGGCCGACCAGGGCGTGCGCGAGGTCAACCTGCTGGGCCAGAACGTCAACGCCTACCGCGGCAAGATGGGCGACACGGCCGAAATCGCCGACTTCGCCCTGCTACTCGAATACGTGGCCGACATCCCGGGCATTGAGCGCATCCGCTACACCACCAGCCACCCCAACGAGTTCACGCCGCGCCTGATCGAGGCCTACGCCAAGATTCCGAAGCTGGTGAACCACCTGCACCTGCCGGTGCAGCACGGCTCGGACCGCATCCTGATGGCCATGAAGCGCGGCTACACCGCCATGGAATACAAGAGCACGGTGCGCAAGCTGCGCGCGATCCGGCCCGACCTGGTCATGAGCAGCGACTTCATCGTCGGCTTTCCCGGTGAAACAGAAGAAGACTTTGGCAAGCTGATGAAGCTGATCGACGACGTGGGTTTCGACATCAGCTTCAGCTTCATCTTCAGCCCGCGCCCCGGCACACCCGCGGCCAACCTGCCCGACGACACGCCGCATGCCGTGAAGCTCCAGCGCCTGCAGCACCTGCAGGCCGTGATCGAGGCCAACGTGGCGCGCATCAGCGCCAGCCGACAAGACACGGTGCAGCGCATCCTGGTCGAAGGGCCATCGCGCAAGTCCACGGCCGAGGTGCCCGAGCTGATGGGGCGCACCGAGTGCAACCGGGTGGTCAACTTCGCCGCCGGACCGAACGGCGCGCGTCTGGTGGGCCAGATGATCGACGTGCGCATCACCGAGACCTTCCCGCACTCGCTGCGCGGCGAGGTGATGGTGCGCGAAGCCGCGTGAGCCGCGGGCGAGATCTCCCAGCGGGCGAGCGGTCGTGAAGACACTGCGGTTTTCGTTCCCCCAGTTGCTGCTGGTGGCGTTTCTGCTGATCGGCGCGCTGCTGGGTGCGGCCGCGTTGCGGGCGCTGTTCTCGCTCGACACCATGATGGCGCAGGGCCGCGAGAGCACGGCCCAGGCGATCGCGCTGAGCACGGCGGCGCAGTCGCTCCGCGAGCGCAGCCTGACCATGGAGCGAGCGGCCCGGCAGTCGCTGGTGCTGGGCGACCGCCAGCTGCGCCAGCGCTTTTTTGAAGCCGCTGGCCAGTCGCGCGACATCCTGCGCAGGCTGGAAGGCAATGAGCTTCCCGCTGACTTTTCCCACAACTGGCTGCGACCCCTGGCCGAGGTGGAGGCCTTGCTGGAGGGGCCGCCAGAAACCGCCTTTGATCGCGAGCGCGCCGTGGCCCGCGCCTTCCGCGAGCTCGACGGCCACAGTGCGTCCATCGCCCAGCAGGTGCAGACCATCATCGGCAACCGCAACGACGCGCTGCAGTCCCGGGTGGAGGACAGCCGGCGCCAGCTGACGCAGCAGGTGCTGGGCTCCATTGCGCTGGCGGCGGTGATGGCGCTGGGGTTTGGCATCTGGCTGGCCCGGCCATTCCAGCGACTCGAAAAAGCCATCGTGCGGCTGGGCGAAAACCGGCTGGACCTGCCCATCGACATCCCGGGGCCGCCCGACGTGCGCCGCGTCAGCCAGCAGCTGGAGTGGCTGCGCCTGCGCCTGACCGAGCTCGACGCCGACAAGGCCCGCTTTCTGCGCCATGTGTCGCACGAGCTCAAGACCCCGCTGGCCTCGCTGCACGAGGGCGTGGCGGTGCTGGGCGATGGCGTGGCCGGCCCGCTCAACCCCAGCCAGGCCGAGGTGGTGACCATCCTGCAGCACAACACCCAGTTGCTGCAGCACCAGATCGAGACTCTGTTGCGCTTCAACGCAGCGGCGTTCGAGGCCCGCCAGCTGCAACGTGAACCCACCGACCTGCTGGCCCTGGTGGAGGAGCAGATCGAAGCCCAGCGGCTGCGCTGGCAGTCGCACCAGCTGGACGTGCGCGCCGAAGGCCGTTCGCTGGTGGTGCCCCTGGACCGCCAGAAGATGGCCTCGACCATCGGCAACCTGCTGTCCAACGCCATCCGTTTTTCACCTCTTGGCGGGCAGATCCGTTTGTTGCTGCAGGACGACGTCGGCCTGGCCCGCCTGCACGTGATCGACCAGGGACCGGGTGTCGCCGAAGCCGACCGCCAGCGCATTTTTGAACCGTTTTACCGTGGCGAGCGCCAGCCTGCGGACACCGTCAGAGGGTCGGGCATCGGGCTGTCCATCGTGCGCGAATACATTGAGGCCCATGGCGGACGTGTTCAACTGCTGCCTGAGCGCCAAGGCGCCCACTTTTGCATCGAATTGCCCCATGCCACCTGAGCCTCTTCTTTCTTCCTTCCGCCGCGCCCACCGGAGCACCCGGGGCCAGCGCCTGGCGCTGTGCCTGGGCACCGCCGTGTGTCTGGGCGCCTGTACCACCCCTCCGCCACCGGTGACCGCACCGCCGCCGGCACTGCCGCCCACCCTTGAACTGCCCAAGCCGGTGGAACCGACAGTGCTC
>NZ_MUNZ01000091.1 GCF_002001205.1 Hydrogenophaga sp. A37 | reverse complement strand
CCCGAGGGAAGGGGCCTTGCCCACCCTCCGCCCGCCCGTGGGCGGGAGCGAGGGAGTCCGAGCGAGAGGATCGGTTTTGAGGAGCCCGGATCGGGTTCCGGCTGGTCGCTCTTGCAAGGAGTTTCACCATGGCCAACGTTCAAGTCATCCAGCGCCACGCGCACCTGGCCGGTGCCGTCAAGCTCGAGTTCGTCAACGGGCGCGAAGGCAAGCTCGCCAAGGCGGTGTTGATCGCCATCAGCAATCAGCACCGAGGCAGCGGCGAGGACCGCGAGGAACGCGCGGTGTCGATTCGCTGGACCCTCTGGGGCAAGCAGGCCGAACACGCCGCCGAGTACCTGGGCAAGGGTTCCCACGTCAACCTGGTGGGCCGGCTGCACAACAACAACTACCAGGACGCCGAAGGCGGCGAGGTCTACGCGATCGAGTTCACCGTCGAAGACTTCGACTACCTCGACAGCAAGGCCGAGAGCGAAGCCCGCCGCAGCCGCCACACCCATGACTCCCAGGCCCGCCAGCCAGCCACCGCCTGAAGCACCACACCGGGCGGTTCGGCCGCCCGGTATCCCTCATCCCGTTTCTTCCTCATTCACCGATCCAGGAGCATCACCATGATCTCTACCGCCCATGCCCCCCGCCTGGCCGCTCGCTTTGGTCAGAACACATTCGTCATCCGCAGCGAGACCCCGCTGGCCGAAGACCAGATGCGCCGGGCCGCGCCGTCCATCTTTGCCGAAGGCAAACACGGCAGCCGTTCCGAGCGCTACACCTACATCCCCACCATCGCCGTGCTGCGCGGTTTGCGCCAGGAAGGCTTCGAGCCCTTCATGGTGGCCCAGAGCAAAAGCCGCATCGAAGGCAAGACCGAGTTCACCAAACACATGATCCGCATGCGCCACGCAGGGCAGGTGAACACCCGCCCCGAGGCCAACGAGATCATCCTGATCAACAGCCACGACGGCGCCAGCAGCTACCAGATGCTCGCGGGCGTGTTCCGTTTTGTCTGCTGCAACGGTCTGGTGGTGGGCGACGTCACCAACGACATCCGCATCCCCCACAAGGGCAACATCCAGGACGAGGTGATCGAAGGCGCGTTCCGGGTGCTGGAGGACTTCGAGGTAGTGGACGCATCCACCGACCGCATGAAGGCCCTGCCGTTGCAGCGTGAGGAACAACAAGCCTTTGCCACCGCCGCCCTGGCGCTGCGCTACGGTGAACGGGGGGAGGGTGAACCACCGGCCCCGGTGACCGCCGAGCAGTTGATCGAAGCCCGTCGGCCGGAAGACTTCGGCAACAGCCTGTGGACCACGTTCCAGCGGGTGCAGGAGAACGCGTTGCGCGGTGGCCAGCCCGGGCGCGGTGCCAAGGGCCGGCGTCTGCACACCCGCCCGGTGGCCAGCATCGATCGCAGCGTGAGCCTGAACCGCGCGCTGTGGGTACTCGCCGAAGAGATGCGCAAGCTCAAGGCCTGAACGGGTCCAACGCCACACCGCCGCAACGCTGGGCGGTGTGGTGCCCCAGAAAATCCGAAACGCGCTCGCCGGCTGCCGCCGGCTCGCGCATTCCCGCCGCGGCTTCTACCGAAGCCACAGCCAAGCGGCCATCCCCCAGCTGATGGCCGAAGCAAGCACCGCCGTCGCGGCGTGAAGCAGCCACCCTTCCCAGGGGCGTGCACCTTTGCGGGCAAGGTCTGCCACGTCCTGCAGCGGCAGCGCCACCCGCTGCAGGGCCGGGCCGACTTCATTGCGGAACACCATGCGCGCCGCTTCCTCCACGGCGCGGGTCTGTGTCTCCACAGTCCCCCGGGCCATTTCGTCGGCGCGGCGGGCAATGTGCTTCACCGTCTGCAGCTTCGCGTTCTCGGTGATTTCATCCATCCGCTTTGAATAGGCCTCGACTTTTTTTGCCAGATCGGTACTGGTTATCAGCAACTCCATGCGGCTTGCGTCCAGGTTGGGCGCCAGGGTATCCATGCGGTCCAGCAGTTCCCCCAGTTGGCCGATGGCCACGGCCATCAGCTCTTCGCGTGCTGTGGTCAGGTCGGGCATGGGGTAGGTGAGTGCAGTGGCACCGTGTCGTTTGCGCCGCCTGCACCGAGGCCGAGCGCCGCAAAGCAGGCATCGAGCTCCGGCACCACGCCGCTGGCCAGGCGCCGCGTGGCCAGCTTCTGGGCCAGAGCGAGCCTTTCGGCGGTGTCCTTGGTCTTGACGATCAAGGCCTTGTAGTCGGTGTCGTCACCGGCCAGGGTGGCGAGGTCTATGCCCTTGTTGCGGATCCGGGCGTAGATTTCGTTCGTGCCCAGGCGGCAGTCCGGGTTGGCGGTGGCGATGCGCTGCTCGGCTAGAAAGCCCAGCACCAGAAAGAACGTGGTCTTGAATTGAAGACCGCTTTCGACCATGTTGAACACCAGCCTGATCTTGGAAGCGGGCAAGCCCAGCCGCGACAGGTCCACCAGTGTGGCGATGGTGTCTTGCTGTTGCTTGAGTGCAGGCACGGTGGGCACCACAAAACAATCAAAGTCCTCGTGACTGCCCCGGTACCGCCGCATCAGGTCGAGCAGCTCTTCGACGTTGCTGGCCCCGATGTCCACCACCGCGTTGTCGATGGTTTGCAGGTACTCCTGCAGCTCCCCGAACTGCCGTCCGCGCAGAGCTTGACCCTGACCCTCATCGGCGTTCAGGCTTTCAACTGCAATCAGTTCGGCGCCTGCGATCCGAGGCAGAAGCAGGTGCCGGGCCACCGTGGTTTTACCGACATTGCCCGAGAAGTTGATGACGGCGATCTTCATGGGGCTTCCTTTGCGTTGAACCTGGCGCGAACAAGGGGGTTGGTGATCCGGCTGCTGGTGAATGCCTCGGCGACTTCTTTGCCGCTGCGCAGGTCGACTTCGGCCGGGCTGTCTGGAGAGGCCAGTGGCGGTGGTCGTAGTGCCGGCGTCCCGGTCATCGTTTCCGCGCTCTGAAGTTCGTGGCCTGAGCGAAATCCTGAAGAGGCGGCCACGGCAGTGGCGGAACCTTTGGCCAACCTCGCCACTTCGCGTTGCACCGTGGCTTTGCTGACGTGAACGCCTGCGGCTGCCAGCGCCTCTCGAATCGCCTCGAAGGTGTAGCCCTGTGCCCGCAGTTCCCGCATGTCGGGAGCAAAGCCCCGTGCTTTGCGTGTGCTGCGGCCTGGCGGCTCTTTGGGGACCAGCTTCATCGTGGAATTTCGGTTCGGTGGCGGTTCGGCCGTGGATCGCTCGCGGTTCAGTTTGTGCAGTCCCGGTTCAGTTCGGTGGTTTGGGCCTTGCGATGGACCTATGTTCCACCCAAAAGCGGCCTTGTCGCATGCTGGATTTGGACCCAAATCCAGCAGCTCAAGAGCCTTGGTTCGAGCCAATACTGTGTTCAAGGTGAGTGCAGAGATAGGCGCGGTGGCGCCGGTTGTCTGTAAGCGGTCATCCAACTACGTCTTCCCACAGAGGGCCTGAGAGGGGAAGCTACGAGTCCATGTAGAACAAGGTGGACACGTATGTCAGAGATCGATGCAGAGGTGGTACGGCGCCTGGTCACGGG
>NZ_MUNZ01000180.1 GCF_002001205.1 Hydrogenophaga sp. A37 | reverse complement strand
GCGCGGCTGCCCATGCACAAGGCCAGCCGCATCGACGAGCTCTTGCCGCACCGCTGGCAGCCCACTGACATCTGATCGTCAGACAGGACTGTCGGCGGTGGTCAACATGGGTTCGCCGGACGCTTACAGAAGAACTGCCAGCGCGGCGTATCGGCCCAGCGGGCCACCACGCCCTCGTCGGACTCGTTGAAGGCGTGTTTGAGGTAAAGCAGCGCAATCATGATGCGCAGCGGCACGCGAGGGCGCCCGGCGTTGCTGGCTACCGGGGATCGCTGCACCTGTTCTCCGAAGAGGTCCAGGTCGGGCATGGCCACACCGGCGCGGCCTTTGCGAGAGAAGACCTGGGCCACCCGCGCTTCGATCTCCTGCCAGGGCATGCGCGAGGCCAGCACGGCCAGCGGGTGGCGCAGGTCGATCATGTGGTCGATGCGCGAACGGAAGAAATCGTCGGTGGCGGGGCAGGCAAACGGCACGGCAGAACTCCCAGAAAACTGCCCCTATTGGAATTCAAACTGGGAGTTCTGCGACCCCGAAATCACCCCAATAGGCCAGTGTTCATGCGGGTTCCGAGGGTTCTTCAGAGCCGACTACCTCGCAGCGTGTCCTGCGCGAAGTACGCCGCGGCTTTTTTTGCGATGTCGCGCTCCATTCGAAGCCGGGCAACCTCAGCGCGCAGACGCGCTATCTCCATCTGCTCGGGCGAGACCCGTGCAGCCTTGTCCTCTCCCCCGGCGCCGCTCAATGCCCCTTTGGCTGCCTGGCGAACCCAGTTACCCAGGCTGGCCTTGGGGATGCCCAAAACCTTGGCCACCACCGCAATGGCCTGACCGGCGCTCACTTGACGGACCGCCTCCAACTTGAACTCCTGCGTGTACTGCGCACGCACCTGCTTTGCTGCTGTCATTCCTTGACTCCTTGTCGGTATTTTCAACAAGGCCAAGAACTCCACTTTTCAGGGGCACGGTCAAATCACTTGATTACAGCGGAGGACATACTAAGAAAAGGGGAGGCGCCGCAGTTGCGCTTCGCTCAAGGACCATGGGACACCATTCTCCAGCTGTGGCCATTTGGCAAACGCTGATTCGCGGTCCGGGAACTTGCACTCGCGCCCTTTCCTGGCTTGCGCGGCCTTGTTCTCGCAGAAGTCAACGCATACTCGGGGGATCGATCCATAGCAAGCCATGAATTGACGCACGCGTGCCTATATGGAGCGGACGTTGCCACAGCGAGGTCTGCAGCGAGTCGCACTATTGCTTCGGACGCATCGGAACGCGTTACATCCGGGAAAACAATGAAAGCGAACGGCAGTAAACCCGATGACTCCAAGTGCCATGCATGAGCCTTTAATGGCGTAGCGCACCTGGAATGGTTGATCAAATGATATCAACGCCGCTGCTTGGCACAAACATGTAGCAATAAAACGCGTAACTCACCAACTGGTCGCTGCCAGCAGAAGGGCTTCCTGCACTCACAGGGCCTTGGTTGACGGTCCAGTTGGCGGTGCTGGGGTCGGTGATGGGGCTGCCGGCGAAGTCGAAATTGGTGACTTGGTCGTTGCCATCTTTTTGCGACCAGCTGTTGCAACCGCCCGAAGAGTTGTCGCAGCGCGCCCAGTGGTAGTCACCGGGCCAGTTGGCGTCGCCTGCGGGCGAAATCATGAGGGCCACAAAATGGCCTCCCAGGTTGCCCGCGCCCAGCAATCCGGGCGGTGTGGTGCCTTGGTGGGTGGATTTGAACGACATCAGGTCGGTCATGGTGGTGCCGACGAATTGCAGGCCGTCGTTGACGGCGTAGCCGCTGACGGTGGCCCCGACGCTGGCGACGGTGCCGGTCATGTCGGCGGCTGTGAGCAGGGAGCCAGTGGCGCGGCCCGGCTGCGGGAAGGTGTTGGGCGTGATGTTGCAGCTGTAGGCGTAGCAGTTGTTGTTGGGCTGAAACTTGGCGGACATGAAATTGCCGTTGCAGTCTCCGGCAGGGTTGTAGCCACCGGCCGGGTTGCCCACCACGGTGGGGCTGTATTGCGGCACGCCAATGACGTGGGTGGGCGCGGGCGTGGTTATGGTCACGCTGACGGTGGTGGGCGCGAGGTAGTGCTCATCGGGCGCGGTGGAACCGAGCGCGGTGGTGGTGGTCTGGTGGAGCACGTCCTGCGGCGCGATGCGGCCACTGAACTTGAACTGGCGTGCGGGTGTGTTCAAACTTCTCTCCTTCATTCAGGGTTGGGAAAACAAAATGGCACTGGTGGTGTCGGCTACATAGTTGAACAAGCTCAGATTCACACTTTGAGTGCTGGTTGAACCGCTCAACTCGCAGCGCGAAGGGGCGCCGCCATAGATGCCGGTGTTGCTGGCCCACAAGGGGGCGTTGTTCCTGCTGTAGAACACCAGGTTGCCGTCGTTTTGCATGGTCAGAACGCCAGGCAAGTCGGTGGTTGAGAGGTTGGGCACGGCAGTCCACAGATGTTGGCCTGTGCTGGTTTGCAAAATCGGGCCTGATACAGGGTCGTTGCAGAAGCTGGCGCTGCCGTCGGGCGTGCTGATGCATTGGTTCACCAGCAGCGTGTAATCGCCGCGACTGTCTAGCCTACTGGTGCTCATTTTTTCGCCGAGCAGATTGAGCTGGAACAGGCTCTTGACCACGTCGCCGCTCCAGCCTTGGTAGGCGGCTGTGGTGAGCAGCACCATGAGCTTGGCCAACGCGGCCATGGGTGTCATGTCGGCGGGGCTCAGGGCGCCAACCTGCGGCAGCCAAGCACCGGCAGCGTAGGCGTTGTTGTTGACCACGCCGCTGATGACCTGGGTGCAGTCGACGATGACGACGCCAGCGTTGTTGGCGGCCAGCAGGGCCTGGTAGGTGGCGCCGTTGCTGGGGGTGTCGGGATCGCCCGAGGGGAAGTTCCCCTCGCCGTAGGACTCCAGAATCAGGCCCTTGACGCCGATGGCGGGTGCCACGCAGGCGCCGATCAGACTGGCCAGCAGCCCGGCGCGCGGGCTGGTGTCGCTGGGGTAACCGGGAGCGCCACCGCTGGCAGGGAAGGAATACCACGCGGGGAAAGCGTTGAACTGCATCACCGGGTAGCTGTTGATGTTCGCTGCGATGAAGCTCAGTTGCGCTTGGGCCAGGGCGCGGGTGCTGGGGTTGTCCAGACTGACCGAAGCGCTGACCGGGCCGGGTAGCAGGTTGGCCGGCGTGATGGTCAGTTCCACACCGTACTCGCCGAGCGCCGGGTAGTTGGGTGATGAAAAGGCGTTGAACTGGCTGGCGTTGGTTTTCAGCACGCGGTTGCCACGGTAGATGTGGTTCTGGAAGTACACGCACACCTCGGGTATGCCGCTCTGCGCAGCGGCCACCGCTCCGCAGAAGTTCTGGAATGCATCGGTGTTGTAGATCAGTGCCGTGGGAGGCAGGTTGGAATCGGGGCGGTAGAACATCGGCATTTGTGAGCCGGTGATGACCACGGGCTTGCTCAGCGCCGCGATCTGGTTGCCTTGGCCATCGAACGCGTTGAGCAGGAAGGGCAAGGCCCCGCCGCTAAAGTCCATGCTGTCGGTGCCGTGCAGCACCACCCAACCGTCGTAGGTGTCGTAGTTCTGCAGGATGTAGCCGGCGATGCGACACCAGTCGGTTGGTTGCAGGTTGGTGCTGTCCAGGGTCAGGGTGCTGGACTCGGGGAACGGCAGATCCACCACGTAGTGCACGCTCAGCGTCGGATAGTTCTGCAACAGCACCGGGTTGATCAGCGTTTCGCAGGCGCTGGCGAAGTCGGCCGCCGACATGGGGGTCAGCGGGCTACCGGCGCAGCTGATGGTGCCGCCGGTGTTGATCACTGCGATATTCATTGATGGCCTTTCAAAGGTTGTTTTGTTTGCACTGCGTCAACTCCGCGTGTCCACCAACGACCGCCGACAACGACGCTGTAGGTGGATTCATTGGTTTAGGACCCTGTTTCCATGCACCCAATTCGGACTACCGCTGTTCGGGCACAAGCCATGACAGCACGCACTTCCACACCGTTCTCATCGCCTTCCCATGCGGGCCCAGTTCCGACGGAAATCTCCCCATGCCTCCTCTGAGGCCGCGATGGTGTCGGCTTTTGGAGTTTGGCAAGGGTTCTCACTGTCAACCCTGACAGGTAGGCGAATCAGGCCGGCAAGGGCTTTGGTGCGGTCAAGCAAGCGACCTTCGCGTCGGTGCAGCGGAAACCGATGGGTTCAATCGTTCAAGGCGACCACTTCAGGCAACTGAGCGTGGAGTTGATGGTCGGCGGTGCCGTGCCGGTCTCGACCATGTGCAGCTGGAAGGCCCGAAGGTCCTCGGCGGTGGCGGTGTCCGGCGATCGTTTGAGATAGGCGGCGAGACTTCGAACGGCGCGGATGTAATGGATCTGGGTCTTGCCCTTGAACTTGCGCATCCGCATGTCGTCGATCATGCGTTGGCGCAACGGGGAGACGGAGGACGTCAATGAGTTCATGGCTCAAATCCTGTCGAAGAGCGCGGCGGGCCTCACCCGTCAACTTGGCAGAACCAGCGGAAGCGCGAATAACTACGATTCCGTCGGAGCGATTACCGCGCGAGCGGTTTAGTCCCAACTTTGAAAACTTTCGCTCACCGAATTTGCACGCGAAGCCTGTGCTTCGACAAAAGCGGTCTTTGGGGTGAGAAATCTTGATCGAGACAGATCGCGGGTGAACCCCCGCATCCGGAAGTTCGTGCTCCTGAATGGTACTGAATCAGGTACATGGACAATCCGAAAACCGACAAAAAGATTTGCCTGTCCTCGGCTTCGATAGCTACCCCCTTTCGATCCAATTGTCGAACGCTTCGCCCCCGTGCTTCTCTGTAAACCGGTTGATTGCCTGCAACGCCCACTCCTGTTGACCAAACTCAGACGCTTGCAGTGCTTGCAGGATCTCAGCACACTTGATGTTGCTTATTCCATGGCCCGCTGAAAGCCAGTCCTTCAGCAAGTCAAGGACATCGGCAAGCTTTCGCCCCGAGCGAATCCAGCCGCGGAATATGAATAGGTGATGCCCGATTCGGGTCTTCAATCTCAGCTCGTCTATGGCGAGCCGCTCAACTCTCTGCCCAATCTCCCCGATATCATTCACACCGAGCATCTCTGCAAGCGCGAAAGGCGCTTGAGAGAATTTCATGAGCCCATTGACCCACTGCAAGAACTCAACTCGTAAGATAACGACTCCCTCTCTGCCCATTCGTTCAATCCAACGGCGCACTACATGGTCAAAATCTATTCTTGGCAGTTCTTCAGCGGCGAGAATTCCTCTTTTGACTTCATCTAAAAAAAGCGCTGGACAATCCGTAGATTTAATATGCTCAGTCAGGATCGCCAAGTCGACTGCTTGTCCTTTAACCCTCGGAGTTCTAGCAAAATAGAGGTCTGTTGGCATGCCACATATCTTAGCTCTCTGCTCAATGGCATTGAGCACCACCTCAGCAGCCCCGCCTACGTTTCTCCAGTGTGCGACAAGAAAGTCGGCTCTATCTAAGCCCGCGTTCGGCATGTCATCACACCAGCGTCGGACAAAGGGCTCTGCATCGTCATAATTCATGCCTGCAGACTTTAACCAGGCACTTAAGACTTGTTCTTGCTCCACAAACATGGTTCCAGGTGGGCGCCTGAGCCATTCGATTAGTTGCTCTTTGATTACCCGATGATCGCCTCCTGCCGTCAGCCAGCTCAGGAAGACAAAGTGCGCCTTGTCATCTAGATGCTGCTGATTGCTGCCAAGCAATTGGACAACGAATGGCTCGACTGAATCGCATTCACCGATCCACTCGAGCCAAGCTGTCAGTACCATTTTGCCGCCTTCAAGAGTCGCAGCAAAGGGCGTCTGATCAACCGGCCCTTTCGTGGCGAGCCACTTCAGCATCGGTTCTCGAACGAGTGACGGACTGCCACCTGCTCGTAGCCAATTGGCATAGACAATGCGAGCAGCCCAATCTGTGACATTCGCGGGCTTAGCAAGCCAAGCCTCCAGATGCTCGCTCACCTTCTCGGGTGGATACCCGTGCCACAGCAAGGCTACAAACACGTATTTTGCGACAAACTGCTCGCGATGCAGCAGCAGCCAGATCATGGTCTTCTTCTCGAAAGTCTTGAAGTCATGCATCGCGTTAATCCAGGCTACGTATAGTCGGCCAGCTGCTGCGCTCTTGTAACGCACTTCTGCGACAAGCCAGCGATGAACCACGCTGCCAATCGATGAATCTTCTGCAAAGTAATCATCACTATTGGTTAGAACATTATTTCCCTTCAAATATTTAAGCCAAGCAACGATTGGGAAGATGGCGTTAGGAGTGCTGTTGTAGTGCACGAGCCATGTGTTCAACTGAGCGGAAACTGCATGCAATGGACGTCCAGAGCTCAGCCATCCTGAATACAAGTGCCCAGCTTGTTCGAGTGTTGAATGCTCGCGAAGCAATGCAATAGCGGCATCGTTCGCTCTGATACTGCAGTTGTCAGATCGAAGCCAATTGGATATCAAAGACGCGGCTTCAGTCTCGGCGGAGAGCTGCACCAACTTTTCAACCCACTGTGTCTCAGCCTCAGAGATTGGGCGACTCCTGAACGCCGCATCTCTCACGATTAGACCAAGAGTCCTTCGGATCTGTTGGCTTTCATTCAAATGATTCATGCCGACTCCCATGGACTGCATCATGGCGAGCATGTGTTCTTTTGGCACGAGCGGGCCGCGCGCAATCTCGTACAGGAACGGTAGCCATTCACTGGCCTTCGCAGTGAACAAGGAGGGCCAGTCAACGCTGGCGATGCAGGGTTCATCAGCAACGCGATTCAAGGCACGGATGCATTGCACGCATGATTGGTTCTCGTGGGCGAACTTAAGCACTTCATTTGCGCGGTGGTTCGCCGTTGTGGCACCTGACAGAGCATCAACAAAGGCTCCGTCAGCGATAAGGTCATGTGCAACCTGCCAACTTTCACTGTCTGCCCCAGGTGAATAGATCACCCAGCCATCTGCCAGCATCGAATCCCTGTAACTCGCGACCGCTAGGTCGAGTTCGCATGCCTGGGTCATGATGGAGTCTGAGCATGGCAACAACGAGCACAGCTTGGCAAGTGCCAGTTTATTTGCAGCTGGGCCTACTACGTGCTTGCGAATCCAGGTGTGGAAGTCTTCCTCTCGCCTGAGTTCATCCAAACTATGTTGTTGCCTTCTGTCACGGAGCAGTCGTATGAACGCCGCAAACACGGGGATGTTCATACACTTGTCCGCCAAATCACCAAGTTCTGCTCCTAGCATCTGCTTGATGATTTGGACTTGGTCTAACTTGTTCGAGCTGATGTGAACTTTCGTTACCGAGCCGTCGTCCAAGACCGTTCCTTCGATTGGGGACGTTGTACGACTAGCCAGGAGAAGAGCGATTTGGCAATGTTGGCTTTCATTGAGAGTTCTGAGACGCTCGAATATCGAGGCCAATGAGCTGCAGTTCTCGGCATAGTCCATCAATAGAAGAGTCGGAGAATCAGCCGCGACTTTGACCACAGTGTCAAGTAGGTCCTCCCGTGCCGTAGACGACAGCATGAGGACGTTCCAGCCCAAGCGTTCTGCGCAGCCAGCCACTTCGGCCATGAGCCTTGACTTGCCTTGCCCACCCCCGCCGTGTATCAGCGTTACCCTCGTAGAGGAATTCTCCTGAAAGGAACGCAGAATAGACTCCGGCCTGCTGGACGAATCTGGGTGCAGCTGGTACGGCATGACGTCCCCGAAAAGGTATGCATGAAAGTTTCGCTTCTGTGGATCGTTCTCATTTCCGCGCCTACGCTGCCTCCAGTCCGAGAACGTCTCAACTGAATGCGGAAGGTCGAGCTCGAACCACCTGAGCCGGACGTTCGGAAACTCATCAATCTTGACTGAGATGGTTTGGTAATCCCAGATCACCGCTTTTGTCTTCCTCAAATGCATCAGCTTGGTGGCCTTTGCGAGCTCCTTTAGCTGCTTACGCAGGTAAGTTTCCAAAGCTCCACGTGACTGAGCTGTCGGAAGTCTGATTGAGGTGGCATAGGTGTATGACTTGATTGCTGCAGGATCGGCCCATACATTGAATTGACTCTGCTTCTCTGTTGATCCTTCCGTCGTGAGATGGCTATGAAGTTTCTTGAACTCTCCATCAATTTCCCTCTTGATATGATTTTCTACATTTGTGATCGTTGTGCCGGGGTTGACAAACTTACATTGCCACGCAAGACCAAGATCGGGAATATGTACATCGATTCCGCCATCTCTAGAGGGGTATGAGTAGGCTGACTCTTTATGTATGGCAGATGCAAGATCACGCACAAGGCGTTCAAACGCATTTCCACAGTTCGGTTTGCAAGCTATTTCCCTCACCCATTCCAGTGGTTTCATTCTCTACTCCAGTGGGGCCATCTAAGCAAGGGTTAATCGCCCCGGTTCTGGAGCGGTTTTAATACTCGACGCGTCGGCATTCGACGTTGGGCTGCGGCAGTCCCGTAAATATTCGAACAAACTCAAAAAACCAAGGTGGGTATCAATGAAGCCGGCAGCAGCTCAATATGGGAGATCGACCGGCAAGGAAAGTGATAGGCATCACCAATGACACAGTAGGCCAAGGCTCTCAGATTTCGAGGTTTGAATTTCATAGGCGAATATGCCGGCCTAACCTCGGGTCGCAAAGTCTGACTAGTACGCGACCCCGAGGTCGCTAAACACCTTGGCAAGGTCGTCGGAATCTATGGGCCAATGCTCACGAGTCTGGGCAGGCATCTTCTCAACAAGAAAGTAGGCCAGGAGCACTGCTGGCTGGTTGAAGAAATGCCGTTGCCCTTTCTGCTCTTTGATTTTGTCAAAGACGTAGGTCTTGGCCGTCAAGAACTCTTCAATGTGTACAGGAGCATCCTGGGGCAGAACTTCCATGAAGGCATCCAGCACAAGCTGATTGGATCGCTCCTGACCCGGTTCAAGACCTGTGCCCTTCTTGTAAGCACTGCTCAAGTAGTCCAGCAGCACCCTTTGCGACTCGTTGGCACTGGCGAGATCCTTCATTGCTTGCTCAAAGAACTCGTCCGTGGCCTCAATCAAGGCCATGCTCTTGGCGACGGTGCGTTTGACCGAAGGCTTTGCCGTGGTTTTTGGCTTGTAGAGCGTGTCGTGGGTTAGCTCACTGTGAGCATGCTGCAAAAGCGTGCGGATTTGCACCTCACACGCAAGGCCTTCGGGGAGATTCTGGACACCAATCGATAGGCCCGCCTTAGATCGCAACACATAGTGAACGGACTGGTAGGAAAACTCTAAAGGTTTGGCCAGTCGCTCCTCTTCGTAGTCCTTGTCCTTGGTTTGGGACCAAAAGGCCCCACATTCAGCGCTCTCAATGATCGAGCAGAAGGTGTCGATGTGCGTGGTCAGGAGCACCACGTAACGCATGCCTACCTTGTCGGTGATGTCCTCATACGGATTCTTGTAGGGCTTGCTTCTATACAGCGCCTTGTCAATCAAGCTGGTGTCTCCCTTAAGGCGAGGCACCATGGGAACCTTCAAAAAGTAGTCCAGAGGGGTAGGAGCAATTGCAGGAATAAGCTTGCGTTCGATTTCCTGAGCGATGAGTTGGGCCCAAGCCCTATACAGGGGCTTGTCAGCTTCCCACCTCTCACGGATTTCTTGTTCTTTCACTCTTGATCTCGGATGTGATCGCGCACAGTGATCTTGGTCCACTTAGGGACGATGCCATGCTCATCAGCTTCACCGTCGATGGACTCGACCAGCACGTAGTTCTCGAACTGATCCGCAGGTGCTGTGAACTTGATATCGTGGCCAAACGTCAGCTTGCGATGCCGCAACTGGCTTTGCACCTCAGAGAGGTCCTTGTGGATTGCCGTGGCGGGAAAATTCTTCTGCCCCATGTAGGCGGTATAGGCGTCTTGTAGTACTGCATCTCCAAGATAGGTCTGAGAAAACACGTCAACTTGGATCGTGGCAGCCTGATCCGCCTTGAGGTACGTGGTCAGGGCATTCAGAAGATCGATTTTTCTTTCGGAGTCCACATTCGCATTGCGGATGAAGTCCTTGGTCAGTGCATGGAACTGCTTTGTTTGAAATGCACTATTGGATGGAAACTCCAAGCCCAGAAAACCTTCGTAGAAATACTGAGCAGCGGACAGCTTGTTACCCAGAGTGATTAGGTCGTCAAACAAGAAGGCCTTCCAGCCGTTGGTAGGCTGCTGATTTGTTGCAGCAGCCTGATCAGCACGCAGGAAAGCCCCGATCTTGTACAACTTTGCTTGGGGAGTGAGGATGAGTTCCTTGATGTACTCCAAGGTTAGATTTTCACCCGCTTGCCGCTTGGTGAAACCCCCATGGGGCTCTGCCTTGATGACGCACATGAAGGACCGGACTGGGTTGCCGCAGGTACCTTCAATCACCACAACGATGCCACCAGGGATCGTTCGATTGGTCTGCGCAACTGCCAGCTTGCTGGCAATGTTTTGGGACAGGTTTACAAACTGAACGTCATTGCCCTGCGACTCGATGATCTCTTTGGCCCGATGCCAAGGGCTGTCCGCTCCAACTTCTCGGATCGCCATTTCAACGCCATGGGACGATTTTCCGAGGGCATTTGTGATCCGAGCCTGCAAGGCATCCCGAGCGTCCAGGGGAAGCACTAAGAGCTGACCTCCATAGGTTGGTGGGACCAAGGCCTTATCTGCACCGCGTGCAAAGACCTCGTGAATGATCAAGCGGCCGATTGATAGGTTTTCAAAGGACATAGTGCAGACTTTTCTTGTACTCCCAGATGCAATCGAAATTGCACCGCCAAGATGCATCCTACAAGCAACGCCTTACGTCAAGCCAATAGCATGGTGCAGGCCCGCCTGACAGGCGACCTCGGAAGACCGCTCCGCGCTCCGAGTCGGTCGAGCGCGACCGGCTCGTGAACTACCGCTTTCGCTGCGGAGCTGACCTCGACTGTGGCCATTCAGTTTCTGGCCGAGTCTGCTAATTCGCTGTCAAGCCCGGCAGCGGTCACTGGTCATTCAACGGATCGAAGGATCCAGTATCGAGGACCACAACTATCGCGTGCCGACTCACCCCGGGCATCTGACTGCCGAGCCGATCAAGCGTCGAACAGTCATAGGCTGCACATGCTGCAGCGGCAGACCAGCAGATGCGCAGTGCCTTGGAGCCAGGGCTCAGCGCTTGCGCCACACGCTCGCAAGCCACGGCTGCTGCTCGATCGGTAGGCCTGTCGGACGGTAGAAGTGCTCCAACTCATCAAAGCCGGCGGCGGTCATCAAGCCGCGCCAGGTTGGCCAGTCGTGGAATGCGCCGTAGCGCTCACCGTTCCAGCCTTCTTGGCCATCTCCGCGCGGGTTGGAGCTGAACAGCACGCCGCCCGGCCGAAGACAGGCCCGCAGTTGTTGCCGCACCTGCGACAGCACCTGAGAGGGCACATGGAACAGCACGGCATTTGCAAAAACACCGTCGTAGCGCTGTGCGGGCAGTTCGAGGTGCAGGAAGCTCTGCTCCAGCACCTCGCAGCCGCTGTGTGCGCGCGCGAGCGCCGCCGCGCTGGGCGCGCCCTCCAAGCCTACGGCGCGATGGCCCAGCGCCTTGAAGGTGTGCAGGTCGCGCCCGGGCCCGCAACCGAAATCCAGCAAGTCAAAGGGCGGTGGCCCGGGGATGTGCTTCAGCAACGCCGCAATGTTCTGGCTGACGTCGTGGTCACGCGTGCCTTCCCAGTAGCTCTTTGCGTGCTGTTCGTAGTGCGCCAGGGTGCGCGCTGCGATTTGTTGGAGGTCTTCGGAACTCAATGGCATGCAGCATCATTTCATACGGCACCGTCACGATCCGGAACACCGGACGCGGCGGCCTTTCTCAGGTTGTCGCATAAACGTGCTGAATCCAGACACGGGACACCCAAGATGCTCCCCATCGAGTTCAGTGCATTACAGGTTGCGCTCTCGAACCGCGAAATCGCTGTCACTTGTCATGTATGAGTGGCGGGGCCACAAAACCGCGCTGACAGGCCGCTTCTGAGCGCGCCGGCGGAATCACGCTCCCGCTGCGAACGCACTACCCTACCCCACCTCAACAACGTCTGATCACCCTTACCTGCCATGGACTGGTGAGATCACAAGGCAGCATGCTGATCAAAGGCCCGCGCTGATTGAATTGGCCTGAAGCTTTGCCAAAAGCCTCACCGCCAAAAACCGGCGTTAGAGAATGGCTCGCTGCATCGGCCATAAATGGCGCCTCGAGAGAATTCACAGAGAATCGGCCACCGCCCGCAACCCCGCGAAAACACTGGGCCTAGAAAGACAAAAGGCCCCCACTTGCGTGGGAGCCTTGTCTTACTGGCGGAGCGAGAGGGATTCGAACCCTCGATGAGGCTCTACACCCCATACTCCCTTAGCAGGGGAGCACCTTCGGCCACTCGGTCATCACTCCAGAGCCTCGCATTATGCCTCAACTTGTGGACCCAATCTGCCTGAAGAGGAGGCAAACACCTCAATGGGCGATGCTGTCGGCCGTCTGGTCCAGATCGAACTCGCGGTGCAGTGATCGCACGGCCAGCTCCATGTACTTCTCGTCGATCACGACGGAGGTCTTGATTTCCGAGGTCGAGATCATCTGAATGTTGATGCCTTCGTCGCTCAGGCACTTGAACATGCGGCTGGCCACACCCACGTGGCTGCGCATGCCGATGCCGACGATGCTGACCTTGCAGATGCGCGCGTCGCCCACCACGTCGGCCGCACCCAGCGCGGGCACCACCGTGTTCTTCAGCAGGTCCATGGCCTTCTGGAAGTCGTTGCGGTGCACCGTGAAACTGAAGTCGGTCTTGCCGTCTTTGCTCAGGTTCTGGATGATCACATCGACTTCGATGTTGGCCTCGGCCACCGCGCCCAGGATCTGGTACGCGATGCCTGGCTTGTCAGGCACGCCGAGCACGGAGATCTTGGCTTCGTCGCGGTTGAAGGCAATGCCGGAAACGACGGCTTGTTCCATTTGTTCGTCTTCCTCAAAAGTGATCAGGGTGCCGGAGGCGGCTTCTTCATTCAGGTCGATGTCCCAAGGCGTGAAGCTCGACAACACGCGCAGGGGCACCTTGTATTTGCCGGCAAATTCCACCGAACGGATCTGCAGCACCTTGCTGCCCATGCTGGCCATTTCCAGCATCTCTTCAAAGCTCACGCGCAGCAGGCGGCGCGCTTCGGGCACCACGCGCGGGTCGGTGGTGTAGACGCCATCCACGTCGGTGTATATCAGGCATTCGGCCGCCTTCAACGCGGCGGCCACGGCCACGGCCGAGGTGTCGCTGCCGCCACGGCCCAGCGTGGTGATGTTGCCGTCCGGGTCCACGCCCTGGAAGCCGGTGACGATGACCACCTTGCCAGCGTCGAGATCGGCGCGCACGCGCAGGTCGTCAATCGATTCGATGCGGGCCTTGGTGAACGCGCTGTTGGTCTTGATGGGCACTTGCCAGCCAGCGTAGCTCACCGAGGCCATGCCCTCGGCCTGCAGCGCAATCGCGAGCAAGGCCGAAGAAGCCTGCTCGCCGGTGGCGGCCAGCATGTCGAGTTCGCGGCCGTAGGCGCTGTCGGTCTTGCTCGGGGCGAGCTCTTTGGCCAGGGCGAGCAAGCGGTTGGTTTCGCCGCTCATGGCGCTGGGCACCACCACCATCTGGTGACCGGCCCTGTGCCACTTGGCGACGCGCCGGGCCACGTTGCGGATGCGCTCGGTGGACCCCATGGAGGTGCCGCCGTACTTGTGAACGATCAAAGCCATCGGTTTGGACGAGGTTGGAGAAGAGATTGAGTTGACCGCAATGCAAGGTCTTGCGGCTGTGAACGGAGGACCATCAGATCCGCCCGGCAAAGCCTTGGAATTATATCGGCGGGGTGTTTCCCGGCTGGAGAAACACCAGACGGCCGCCCTCGCGGGCCACGAAACCGCTCGCCACCTTGAGATGGATGCGGTGGCCGCGGGTGGTGCAGTCGGCGACCTGGTCCAGCAGTTCGTCCAGCTGCGCGGTGCTGGCGGCCGCCCCGGCGATCTGGTGCAACCAGTGCCGCAGCACGTTGGCCTGGCGCTCGCGGCTCAGGGCTTGCAACATCAAGATGGCAGGCGGCGCTCCCGTCTGGGCCATGTCGATGCAGGCCAGATCGTCCAGCAGGGTTTGCGCCTGCGCGGCATGTCGGGCGCTGCGGGCCAGCATGGGACGGAAGCCGGGAAAGCAGGCTTCCCAGGCCGGCAGCAGCAGCGCGCGGATGCGGTTGCGGGTGTACCGGTGGTCGGCGTTGGTCGGGTCGTCCACAAAGTCATGACCATGGGTCAGCAACCACTCACGCAACACCTTTGAAGGCAGTCCGAGCAAGGGACGGCCGAAGACCACACCGTGCCGCTCAAACCGTTCGGCCATGGCAGCCAGCCCGGGCAACCCGGCCCCGCGGCTCAGCGCCAGCATCAGCGTCTCCGCCTGGTCGTCGGCATGCTGCCCCAGCAGCACGCAAGCAGCTCCCTCATCCTGCGCCATGCTGGCCAAGGCTCTGTAGCGCTTTTGGCGCGCAGCGTCTTCGGGACTCTGGCCGGGTTCATGGGCAGCATGCACACGGCTTGATGAGAACGGAATCCCCAACCGTTCACAGAAGGCGCGGCCCCGCGACTCGAAATCATCAGCCGCAGTCTGCAGTCCGTGGTGCACATGCAAGGCAATCACACGATCGGGCCAGCGTTCGTGCACGGCAAGCAGCAAGGCGGTGGAGTCGGCTCCAGCGCTGTAGGCGACTGCGATGGGGTTAGAAACAGAGGGTGGCCCGCTGGCGAACCATCGGATCAGCGCCGGCCCGCACGGGTTGGGCGCTGGCGGGACCACGTCAGCGCTTTTCAGGCTTGCTGTCGGCCTTGGTGTCGGTGTAGCGGCCATAGCTGTTGAGACGCGCGTAGCGGCGGTCCACCAACTCTTTGACCTTGAGGTCGGCCAACTGACGCCAGGCATCACCCAATGCACGCTTGAGGAAGGCGGCCATCTGGCCGTGGTCGCGGTGTGCGCCGCCCACGGGCTCGTTCACGATCTTGTCCACCAGACCCAGCGCCTTGAGCCGGTGCGCCGTGATGCCCAGTGCGTCGGCAGCATCGCTGGCGCGGTCGCTGGTCTTCCAGAGAATGGAGGCGCACCCCTCAGGGCTGATCACCGAGTACACCGAGTACTGCAACATCAGCACTTGGTCGGCCACCGAAATGGCCAGCGCGCCACCCGAGCCGCCCTCCCCGATGATGGTGGAGATGATGGGCACTTCGAGCTGCGCCATTTCGAAGATGTTGCGGCCGATGGCCTCAGACTGACCGCGCTCTTCGGCGTCGATACCGGGGTAGGCACCGGGGGTGTCCACAAACGTGAACACGGGCAGCTTGAACTTTTCGGCCAGCTTCATCAGGCGCAGCGCCTTGCGGTAGCCCTCGGGTTTGGTCATGCCAAAGTTGCGCAGACCTCGCTCCTTGGTGTCGCGGCCCTTCTGATGACCCAGCACCATGCAGGGCTGGCCATTGAATCGGGCCAGTCCGCCCACAATGCTCAGGTCGTCCGAGAAGTGGCGGTCACCATGCAGCTCCTGGAAGTGCGTGAAGATTTCGCGCACATAGTCCAGCGTGTACGGCCGATCCTGGTGGCGTGCGATCTTGGTGATCTGCCAAGGCGTGAGCGTGCTGTAGATGTCTTTGGTGAGCTGCAGGCTCTTGCCCGACAGCTGTTCAATCTCGGCGGAGATGTCGACAGCCGACTCGGTCTGCACGTAACGCAACTCTTCGATCTTGCCTTCGAGTTCGGCTATAGGTTGCTCGAAGTCGAGAAAATTTCTTTTGGCCAAGGTGTGACTCCTTTGGTCTTGTTCGAACGACGTCCGGGACGTTTCAGTAGCTGACCGGCAGCGGGTCCAGCGAGCGCCAAATATACCAAGTGGCGACGCTCGAAAACGGCGCCCAGGAGGCCGCCACTTCGCGAATTTCGCTGCGGCTCACCGGTTCCCCTGAAAAATAGCGGCGGCTGACCCCGTTTTGCAGGCCAATATCGTCCAGTGGCAGCACATTGGGTCGCATCAGGTGAAAGATCAAAAACATCTCGGCCGTCCACCGCCCGACGCCCCGTATCGCCACCAGCTCGGCAATGATGGCCTCATCGTCCATCTCGGCCCAAGCGCTCACATGCACCTGGTCGTTGGCGAAATGCAAAGCCAGATCAACCAGGTACTCGACCTTGCGCGCCGACAAGCCCGCGGCACGCATGTCGTCCACCTTGAGCTTGAGCACTTGGGCTGGCGCCATTTTTTTCGGCAACAGCGCAAAGCGATCCCAGACCGATTGCGCCGCTTTCACCGAAATCTGCTGCCCCACGATGCTGCGCGCCAGCGTGACGAAAGCATCACCTCGCGACTGCAGGCACACGCCGGCATGCAAGGGGATGAGCTTTTTCATCACCCGGTCGCGCTTCATGAGATGGCGGCAGGCTTCCTGCCAGTAATCTGGCGCATCCGGACCGACGTCGGGCAAGACCGATGAAGCCATCAACTGCGCTCCCACGTGGTGCCTGTTGGACTGTCTTTGAGCACCACACCTTGGGCGAGAAGCTGCTGGCGTATCCGATCAGCTTCAGCGAAGTTCTTCGCCACCTTGGCGGCGGCACGTTCAGCCATCAACTCTTGAATGTGGACCACATCCAACCCCTCGGAGGCTCCACCCGATTTCAGGTAAACCTGTGGGTCCTGCTGCAGCAGACCCAGCACACCACCCAGCGCCTTGAGCAGACCGGCGAGTTGTACATCCTTGCTTCGGTTGACGTCGGTCGCCAGGTCGAACAACACGGCCACCGCCTCCGGCGTGCCGAAGTCCTCGTCCATGGCGGCGCGAAAACGCGCTGCAAATGGTTGACCCCAATTGATCAGCTCGGGCGGGCAAGATTGAACTTGCGACAACGCGGTGTAAAGGCGCTTGAGCGCGCCCCGCGCGTCGTCCAGATGCACATCGCTGTAATTGAGGGCACTGCGGTAGTGGGCGCGAAGAATGAAAAATCGCACCGTCTCGGCATCGTATTTTTCCAACACCTCACGGATGGTGAAAAAGTTGCCCAGGCTCTTGGACATCTTTTCGTTGTCCACCCGGACGAAGCCGTTGTGCATCCAGAAACGGGCCAGCGGCTGACCGGTCGCACCTTCTGACTGCGCGATCTCATTCTCGTGATGCGGAAACTGGAGATCGGCACCGCCGCCATGGATGTCGAAAGTCTCGCCCAGCGTGGCACCGCACATGGCGGAGCACTCAATGTGCCACCCCGGTCTGCCCGGCCCGAACGGACTCGCCCAGCGCGCTTCGTCCGGCTCGTCCGGTTTGGAGCATTTCCACAAGACAAAATCCAGAGGATCGTTCTTGTCGCCAGCGACGGCCACGCGCTCGCCCGCGCGCAGGTCATCCAGCGACTTACCCGACAACTTGCCGTAGCCCTCGAACTTGCGAACGGCGTAGTTCACGTCGCCGTTCTCCGCCTGATAGGCCAGTCCATTGGCCCTCAAACGTTCAATCAACGAGAGCATCTGCGGCACGTACTCGGTGGCCCTCGGTTCAATGCTGGGAGGTTCGATCCCCAGCTGGGCGATGTCCTCGTGCATGGCAACAGTCATCTCATCGGTCAATGCGCGCAGGGTGATGCCCCGCTCCACCGCCCGTTTGATGATCTTGTCGTCGATATCGGTGATGTTGCGCACATAGGTCACACGGTAACCACTGGTCTTGAGCCAGCGCTGCACCACGTCAAAGGACATCATCATCCGGGCGTGACCGATGTGGCACAGGTCGTAGATCGTCATGCCACACACATACATGCGCACATGACCTGGTTCCAGGGGCGCAAATGGCTCAATGCTGCGCGACAGGGTGTTGAAAATTCGCAAAGTCATGTAGGAAACATTGCCAGAAACACGTTGTACCGACCTCGACGATAGAAAGCCGACGGAGCGCTCAAACGAGGCAATCTGGAGCAATAAAAACAAGGGGGAGTGGGTGCGCAGACGAGGCTGACATCGCGCCAGCGAGGAGCCTCCTGGCGAGTACCCTCAGATACAATGTGTCAGTATAGCCAGCCTGATGCCATTCAGCCGTGCCTGCCAGAGCGCTATAGTCTTGTAAGCTGACCGTTTCAGGCCCTCGCCTTGCCGCTTTCGCCACCTGAGGTCCCATGATCCACCCCATGAAAACATCCTCTGTCCTGACCACTTCCGTTCGTGGCCTTGTCCACACCCGGGTCGCGGCCCCGCTGCGCCTGATGGCATTGACCGTGGCCGTGTCAGCCGCCTTGGCCTCGTCATTTGTCATGGCTCAAACTGACGACTATGCCGAAGTCAACCGCCTGATGCGAGCTGGCCAATTAACAGAAGCGCTCAACAAGGTGGACCAGTACCTCGCAGGAAAGCCTCGTGATCCTCAGATGCGCTTCATCAAGGGCGTCATACAGACCGAAGGCGGCAAACCCGCAGAGGCCATAGCAACGTTTTCCAAACTGACGGAAGATTTCCCCGAGTTGCCCGAGCCCTACAACAACTTGGCCGTGTTGTACGCCGGCCAGAGCCAGTTCGACAAGGCGCGTGCAGCGCTGGAAATGGCCATCCGAACCAACCCAAGCTACGCCACAGCCCATGAAAACTTGGGCGACGTGTACGCCAAGCTGGCCAGTCAGGCTTACAGCAAAGCCCTGCAGCTCGATGCTGGAAACCCTGCGGTTGCTCCCAAGCTGAATCTGATCCGCAACCTATTTGCTGTAGACACCAAGGGCACCAAGCCCACAACCACGGTGACGCCACCTGTGGCCTCTGCAACCAAACCGCCCGTTGCACCACCTGCTACTGCAACGACGCCATCGGCAACACCTCCTTCAACTGCTGCTATACAAGCCCCCGCGGCTGGCAATGCCCAGGCCGATGTCGAGGCGGCGGTTCAGGCCTGGGCCAAGGCCTGGGCCAGCAAAAACATGACAGGCTATTTGGGCGCATACGCCGGTAATTTCACGCCGCCCGGAGGCCAGTCACGCAGCGCCTGGGAAGCTGATCGCAAGGCGCGGATCATGCCTCGCAACCGCATTGGCGTGGACCTGAGCGATGTCACCGTGACGGTCACGGGCGACCGTGCGTCTGCTCGCTTCAAGCAAGACTACACCTCCGACTCGCTCAGCGTGTCCAGCCGCAAGACACTGGACATGGTCAAGAGTGGCAATCGCTGGCTGATCGTGCGCGAATCCACAGGTTCCTGATGGCCGGTCGGCGGTTCTTTCAACGAGGGCACGCCAGCGTCCCGACCGCCTACCTGCCCACAGGCTCCAGCAGTGTCCCTCGGTGGTTAACGGGCACGTTGGCCTTGGGAGCGGCGATTGCAACTTGGCTTGCTTTTTCTGCTTATGTCGATCGCGATGGTTCACATGAGACCTCGCTGGACAAGCTGAAGTTCAGCACCAGCTCGCTCTCCGCGTCGTCCCCAGCGACACCCTCTATGCTGGACAGTGCGCTGGCCAAGATGCAAGGCGCGACTCAGACAAGCATCAAAGACACTGTCATTTCGGGTCTTCAGTCTCAAAGTTTGTCGGAAGAAGGGCTCGCTCGCGTCTCGCCACTGCTGGGGCAAGCCGAAGCGCGTTTGATCGCGGTCTACCGCCTGATCAGTGAGGGAAAGCACCGGGAGGCTTTAGCAAAAACCGATCAGCTGGTGCGTGACCACCCCAATTTTCACCTCGCCCACCTGGTGCATGGTGACCTGTTGAGCCTGCAGATGCGCCCGGTTCGCCAACTCGGCGATGTGCCTGACACCAAGGCCCGCGCCGCCGCGCAGCAGTTGGCGGCGCTCCGTGAAGAATCTCGCCGCCGACTGAGCGCGCTGACCGAGCGTCCACCCGAAGGCAGCATTCCTACCCAGTTCCTTGCCCTGTCGTCTCAGAGCCGCCATGCCATTGCGGTGGATGCGTCGCGCTCCAGGCTGTACCTGTTTGAAAACCAGACGCCATCGGCCTCTGGCAGCGTGCTTGCGCCACCACCCAAGCTGAAGTTGCTGGGCGACTTCTACATTTCGGTGGGCCTGTCGGGTATCGAAAAAGCGGTGGAAGGTGACAAGCGCACGCCGCTGGGCGTGTACTACATCACCAGCAACCTCAACCCAGACAATCTGCCCGACCTTTACGGGGTGGGCGCCTTGCCGATCAATTACCCCAATCCGCTCGACGTGCAGCGCGGCAAGACCGGCAGCGGCATCTGGCTGCATGGCACGCCCAGGGAGCAATTTGTGCGCGCGCCGCAGGCTTCGGACGGCTGTGTGGTGTTATCGAATCCTGACCTGGAAAAGCTGCTCTCGACCATTCAGATTCGAACCACCCCGGTGGTGATCGCACCCGAGCTGCAGTGGGTGCAGCCTGACACGCTGAGCACAGACCGGAAAGACTTCGAAGCTTCGCTTGAGTCGTGGCGCAACGCGAAAAGCGAAGGGCACATCGATCGATTCAAAGACTTTTACTCCAGTCGCTTTCAGAACCCTGGCAAAGAGCGCGATCAATGGTGGACGCGCATGGAGTCGGAGATGCTCGGCCCCAAAGGTCCACGTGAGCTGCAACTCAAAGACCTGTCCATGCTGCGTTGGCAAGACAATCAAGACACCATGGTGGTGACTTTCGGAGAGGTGGCATTGGGCCAGAGCCGTGGTATCACCCGTCGCCAATACTGGGCGCGCGAAAGCGGCCAGTGGAAAATTTTCTACGAAGGAATCCCTTGATGTCCCGTTTGCGCAAGGCAACATCTGGCGCTTGTCGCCGTCTTTTGACCGCATCGGCTGTGGCCGCACTGCTGTCCTTTTCTGCCCATGCACAGAACCCGGCGCCTGCTCCTGCGCCGACAGCCCACCCGAAAGTGCGCCTGACCACATCCATGGGCGATATCGTGATGGAACTGTATCCAGACAAAGCACCCAAAACCGTCGACAACTTTCTGCAGTACGTCCGCGACAAGCACTACGACGGCACGGTCTTTCACCGCGTGATCAGCAATTTCATGGTCCAGGGCGGCGGATTCGACAGCAGCTACAAACAAAAGCCCACACGCGCCCCAGTGGTCCACGAAGGCCAGGCCGCCATCGAGCGCGGAGGCCCTCGCAATGTGGTCGGTACCGTGGCCATGGCCCGCACCAACGATCCAAACTCGGCTTCGTCGCAGTTCTTCATCAACGTGAAGGACAATGCCTTTTTGGACCCGACGCCCATCCCTCCTGGCGATCCGGTGCCCCGCTTTGAATACGGCGGCCGCGTGTACGAGAACACGCCCCGTGCCAACCTTCTGCGTGCGGACCCGCTGTTCGGCTACACGGTGTTCGCCAAGGTGGTGAGCGGCATGGACGTGGTCAACAAGATCAAGGAAGTGCCCACCGGTTCAGGCGGCCCCTTCCCTTCCGACGTACCCAAAACACAAGTCACCATCCTCAAAGCCACTCTGGAGAAATGAACATGGCCAACCCCCAAGTCGAACTGCACATCGCCAACTTTGGCGTCATCACACTCGAACTCGACGCCGACAAAGCGCCGCTGTCCACCGCCAACTTTCTGTCGTACGTGAACAAGGGTCACTACAACAACACGGTGTTCCATCGGGTCATCCCGGGCTTCATGGTGCAAGGTGGCGGGTTCGAACCCGGCATGAACCAAAAGCCGTCGGACGCCCCCATCAACAACGAAGCCAACAACGGTCTGCGCAATGAGCTCTACACGGTCGCCATGGCCCGCACAAACGACCCGCACTCCGCCAGTGCGCAGTTCTTCATCAACGTGGCCAACAACGGCTTCCTGAACCACACGGCGCCCAGCGCGCAAGGCTGGGGTTACGCCGTGTTCGGCAAGGTGGTGTCGGGTTCGGACATCGTGAAAAAAATCGAGGGCGTTGCCACAGGCCGCAAAGGCTTCCACGACGATGTGCCCAAGGACGACGTGATCATCGAAAAAGCCGTCGCACTCTGACCACCTGCGGGGGCTTCGGCCCCCTTCTTCATGAACGCCTCGCTCACCGACCGCTTCGCCGAATTGCGTGCTCCCGCGCAGTGGCAAGCGGTCGATTTCATTTCCGACCTGCATCTGCAGGCATCCCACCCCGCCACCTTCGCTTGCTGGCAGCGGTTCCTGCAGCGCCCCCCCACCGAGCGGGCCGATGCGCTGTTCATCCTGGGTGACCTGTTTGAAGTCTGGGTAGGCGACGATGTGCTGGAGGCACCTGCCGACAGGATTGACCCCGCGTTCTGGCGCCGCTGCGCCGACCTGCTACATGCCCACAGCCAACACACACCGGTGTATTTCATGGCCGGCAACCGCGACTTCCTGCTCGGCCATGAGGGCATGAGCGCCTTCGGCATGCATGCCCTCGCCGACCCCACGGTGCTGGCGTTCCAGGGACAGCGCTGGCTGCTCAGCCACGGCGACGCCTTGTGCCTGGACGACACCGACTACATGCAATTTCGCGCAGAGGTGCGCAGCCCCGAGTGGCAATCCGCCTTTCTTGCGCAATCGCTGATCGAACGGGAAGCCGTCGCGCGCGGACTTCGTGCGCAGAGCGAGGCCCGCAAACGCAACAGTGCCCACGACCCTCAGCTCTGGGCAGATGTGGACACTCCAGCCGCGCGCCAGTGGCTGCAGCAAGCCGGAGCCCAAACGCTGATTCACGGCCACACCCACCGACCCGCCACCCACGATCTGGGCGATGGCCTGAAACGCTTCGTGCTCAGCGACTGGGACGCCGAGGCCCAGCCCCCCCGAGCCGAAGTGCTGCGGCTCACCGCAACAGGACTGCAGCGCCTGCCATTGAAGACGGCGTGAGCGCCTCCATGTGCGGCAAATGGTCCACACCCTGCTCCGCTCGATCCAGTCCTGGCTGCCGCGCCGCATCCGCCCCACCCCCACCATCAACGACCGCCTATGGAACCAGACGGTGCACACGTTGCCCTTTCTGGCCGAGCTTTCTCCAACATCGCTGGCGCAGCTCCGTGTCCTCTGTGGGCACTTTCTGCAAGAGAAAGAATTTCATGGCGCGCACGGACTGAAGATCACCGACGCCATGGCTTTGAACATTGCGGCTCAGGCCTGTCTGCCGCTGCTGCATGTCGGCCTGCCTTCGGGAGAGATAACACGAAACCCGATACAGGCCCTCAACTGGTACAGCGATTTCGTCGGTATCGTGGTGCAACCCGGCGCTGCGGTGGCTCAGCGTGAAGTCACTGACGGGGTGGGGGTGGTGCACCGCTACAGCGAAGTGCTGGCGGGCGAAGCCATGGACCGCGGGCCGATCATGCTGAGCTGGCAAGACGTGGCCCGAGCCGCCGAGCTGGCCCCGCAGGGAAAAAACGTCGTGATCCACGAGTTTGTTCACAAGTTCGACATGCATGGCATTCAACGAGGGCAAAGCCCCGATGGCGCGCCGCCCTTGCCCATTGGGTTCTTGGACAAACCCAATGCGGCCGCCGCACGCGAACACTGGCGCAGTGTCATGCAAGCAGCGTATTCACAGTTTTGCGAGTCAGTGGCCATGGCCGAGCGTTTCGGCGGTGAAGCACCTTGGCTGGACGACTACGCGGCCACCCACCCGGCGGAGTTTTTTGCAGTGACCTGCGAGGCTTACTTCGTCAGCCGCGAGCGGTTTGCCCATGAGTTCCCCCGCCTGCTGCAGCTATACGATGGGTTCTTCAGAGCGGCCCCAGCAGCGATCAGGAGTGGGGTTCATTACCCACCCTGAATGCGGCGGCCGGCGGCAGAACCGGCTTCGCCGGGCCGCTCACGTCGCCCCATGAGGGCGCGCGCAGCACTGTGGGGGCGTTACTTTTTCAACAACACCTTAAGCGTGTTCTGCAGGCGCCGAGCGGCGTTCGCCTCGAAAGGTCCAGCCAACACACGGCCCACGTCTTGCGCCCAGGTTTCGGTCGGCGGCGCGTCGTGGCGGCGCGTCAGAAGTTGCAGCTGCAGCATGCGGCGCGCGTCCAAATGCTCGGCTGGCGTCGGCACCTCGGCCGCCATTTCCAGGCGCAACAAGGCATCGGACGGCACCGCAGCGACCGCTGGAGCCGCCACGCTCTGCGTCCAGGTGCTCCGCGTTCCCGCATTCACACGAGAACCCAAGGCCTGGGCCGCGGGCAATTGGGCCGCGTCGCGCTGCTCCCATGCCGTCATCAGTTGGGTCAGCACCTCGCCGTGAGCCTGGGCAGCAAGCTTGCGCAGCGCGGCCTCAGCGTGTTCGATGGCATTGCGTTGAGCGCGGAAGGCGGCATCACCCAAACGAGGCAAGGCCGGGCCACGCGGTTCGCGATCAAAACGCTCACCACCCCTGCCCTCACGCCCCTCCCCACGCGCACCGAAACCACCCCGCGCATCTCGGCTGTCGCGGCCCGCGGGGCCACGGCGGTCGTCTCGGCCAGCGGGCTCGGTTTTCTTCATGCCTGGGCGATCATCGCCGCGCACGGCCACAATCTTCTTCGGTGGAGCAACGGGTTTGGCAGGCACCACAGCTTCGGCGGTGGTTGCCTCAACTGGCACCGATTCGCCAGCAGCCTCGTCCATCAGTGACTCATCAGCAGATGCTGCGATTGGCTCCGCCGCAACAGCCTTGACGGCGGCCTCGGGTGCCGGCGCAGCAGCCGCAGCCAAAGCCTGCCCCCGCAACGCCGCTTCCAGCGCGGCCATCGCTGCACGGATCTGCGGGGCGTCGCCACTGGCAATGGCGGCATCCACAGCTTGCGAAGCATCCAGCACACTTTGGTCGTGCGCGTTCAGTGCGGTTGCGGCCTTCTCGCGCTCACTGCTCTTGCGGGCGAAGGCCTCGTCGATCGGCTGGCGGAAGGCCTCCCAGAGCTTTTGCTCCTGTTTGCGCTCCAACGGCACAGCATGGGCTTCGGCCTGCCAGCGCTGCTGCAGTGCCTTGACGGCATCGATTCGCAACTGCGGCGCAGCGCCCATGGTGGCGGCCTCTTCGATCAGTGCACGGCGCCGTGCGACGCTCTGCGCTTGTGCAGCTTCCAGCCCAGCGTGCGCCGTGTGCATGGCGCCTTTCCAGAGCGGCTGCATCTCGGCGAACGCCTTCTCGCTTAGGTGGCCGGCTTCTCGCCAGCGCTCCGAGAACGCATGCAACTCACGCACCTGGGCCTTCCAGTCGGTGTTGTCCGTATGAGCGTCGGTCCAAGCCTTGAGTTCTTCGATGATGGCCAGGCGCTGCGCCCTGTGCGCGTCGGCCTGCTGGCGCACCTGGATGAGCCAAATCTCGACCACTTTGTGAGCCTCGGAGCAGGCTTCGTCAAACCGTTTCCACAGCGCGTGATTGGCTTGGCCACCTTGGTCGGTGGTTTTCCATTGGTCGCGCAGGCTGCGCAGGGTCTCCTGCATCTTGCGCCCGCCGATGCGCTGGCCTTCGGGTGCCTGCAGCAAGGCTTCGGCTTTTTTCACCAGTTCCTCGCGCAGCTGGTCGGCGCGCCAGCGCTGCCAGTCCTCCAGATCGCCGGCCTGCGTGAGCGCGGCGTGGGCACGGGCTTCAAGTTCAGGGCCGATCAGGCGGCTGTGCGACTTGAGCACCGCACGCACATCGGCTGCGGCCTTGGGCGTGGCCTTGCCATGCCCTTCGGCGAGCTCGCGTTCCAGCACGCCCAGGGCGCGATCAAGTTCGGCCAGCACCTTGGCACGGCGCTCCTGAGCGGCCTGCGCATCGTGCGCGGCCTTTTCGGCCGGAACCGCAGCCGCCTCGCCCCTCGCCAAACGCAACTCGTCGGCCCACACAGGCACCGCAGGCAGCGGAGCCTTGGCATCGGCGTCGGCCGCCACGGCCTGGGCCAGTGCGGCTTCAAAGGCGTCCCACACCAGTTGGAGCTGGTTGCGCGAGGCGTCGAGCATGGGCGGAAACTTGGGTTCGACGCTGGGCCACTGGGCATCGTCGGCCAGACCGCTGGCCTGGCGCTGCCACTCCACCACATCGGCCTGCAAGGACGGCGCGCTCGCCAGGGCTTCACGCCATGGCTTTGTGGACAGCACTTCAATGCGCTGCGCCATCAACACCGCAGATTCACGCTCAACTTGTACCCGGTGCTGCAGATCTTCAATCGCTTTGACCCGCTCGGCGAGCGAGACCTTGAGCCCTGCCAGGGGCTCACGTGACAGCGGCGCACCCGCCCTTGCAGCGTCTCGCTGCCAGGCCATGGCATCGGCGAGATTCAGGCGGGGCTGCGCGATCAGGCTCTCGGCCTTCTGAGCCCATTCCACCGCGATGTGCTCCTGCGCCTTCTGACGCTTGTATTCATCCAGTTTCTCTTTCAGGGGCTTGGCGGCGCCCCGATCTCGCTGCGACAGCTCTTTGAACACCTCGTTCATCTGCTCCAACCCTGGCTCGGTGACCAGCCACTCACGGATGCGGGCAGCCCGCTCACCGGATGTGGGCGCCGAGAAAGCCCCGCCCGTCACCGCATCAAGGGGGTGTGGTTGAGAGGAAGAAGCACTTTTTGAGGAGACAGACGTGTTCACAGCAGGGGCGGGAGTATTGGACTGAACAGGGTTCTTGCGCAGAGAGAACAGCGACATACAGGTGGTTCGAAAAGAGAGGATGTGTCAGCACCGGGCCGGTGTCATGGACAAACCACTCTATTGTCGCTGGTGTTGCCAGGAACGCCCTTTCCGCCCGCGCACCCCCAAAAAGAAACCCCGGCGGGCAGGGCCCTCCGGGGTTGACGGCGGGCAATTTGCACTTGCCGTCGGTTTTGGCGGAGGGAGTTGGATGTCTCTCCAGCCTGGAAGCAAGAGATTGCTCCCGTTGGGGGCCAGTGAGCGGCTGCACCGCGTTGCTGGCTGAATGCCGGTCGTGATGACCGACAACCGCAGACTACGCTCGAATCCCTTGAACATCAAGCCTTCACCCTGGTCGTTACATTGGGTTGCGCCCACTGACAGAGAACATCCCTCAATACATCTGAACCCAGAGGAAACTTCAACCTCCACCCGATCAACGGTTCGATCCTGCCCTCGCCCGGCAAAGCCCAGCCTGACTAACGACCCTGCTAGAAAACTGCGACCGGACAGTCAACAACCCCTCCATATAACCAATTATTGTTTTAAACACCGTTTAAAACATTGACTTGGCATTAACCTGCACCTACCATTCGCTCCGCTTACCCATCCAGGGTAAACCCGCATCGCCATTGAATCCGTTTCAACCGACCGCGCGCCCCAAGGGTGCGTCGCCGATGGCGCCCCACCCAGTTGCCCCACCTCACACGGTCGGCGCAGCCTTGCAAGGAGCGAAAGCATGACAACGCAAACCTTATGGCCCTCCAAGAGCAACTCAGTTGCCACGGCCACCACCCTCCGCACCGCGCTCTCCGACATGTACCGCGGTTTTGTGGAGTTCACCCACAACGGCATGGCGCTCCTTGGCTGCGCGCTGGCCATCGCCGCCATTGCCTTGGCCGCACGCGGCGATCTACGCGACAGCGTCGAGCAAAAGGCCCTGGGCTGGTTGCTTCAGCGTCAGGACATGGGCATTCCAGTTGATCCGGTGGCGGCAGCCGAGCCGGAGTTGGTAGAGCGCGTCACGGCGGTCACCCCCAATCAGCTGCCGAAACAGCAGGCCAACGTGGCTCAGTGGCTCAGCCGAAAGTACCGGGTGGCCCCCGAACCCTTGAGCACCTTGGTGGCTGAAGCCTTCACCGTCGGTGAAAAGGTTCACATGGACCCCACGCTCATCCTCGCCGTGATGGCAATTGAGTCACGCTTCAATCCCTACGCCCAGAGTCCTGTGGGCGCTCAGGGGCTGATGCAGGTGTTGACCCGTGTGCACTCAGATAAATACGAAGATTTTGGCGGCCAGATGGCGGCGTTCGATCCCCTCTCGAACTTGCGCGTGGGTGTCAAAGTCTTGCAGGAGTGCATCAAGCGGGCCGGCTCCATTGAAGGTGGCCTGCGCTTGTACGTCGGCGCGGTGACCACAGACGGCAGTGACTACATCAACAAAGTGATGGCAGAACACCTGCGGATCCAGAGCGTGGCCCTGGGCAAACCCATGCCCACCACGTTTCCCATCTACTCGGCCATGCCTGTGCCGGCACCCGTCGAGCCCGAGCTTGCCCACCCCACACAAACCGGGTTCTTGGAAACAGCGCCAACAGAGAGGAACGTTGTTCATCCACAAACACCCGCTGTGGAGAACGACCTGTCCAGCTCCTGATTGCTTGGCAGCCCCCAAAGTCTCGGGGCCGGCGTGCAGTGCAAGGTGCCTCTCGGATAAACTCTCCCTGTACGCAACTGGCGATAGGCACATTCCAACATTGGAAGCAACGTGCTGACGTGGCCCCCCTGCCCTGCGACATCGCGGCGGCCGGGACAACCACTGGGAAGCGTACCGCCCATCGAAGGGCGTTCAGCCGTTCGCCTGGGCAGCCCCCATCCACCGGAACCGCCGGGCCATGGGGATCCACGTTACCCAAGACTGCCACCCATGTACGACCGCAACATCCTCATCGAGCAAACCGATCCCGAGCTGTTCAAGGCCATCCAGCTGGAAAACGCGCGCCAGGAACACCACATCGAGCTGATCGCCAGCGAAAACTACGCTTCGCCAGCCGTCATGGCCGCTCAAGGCACCCAACTCACCAACAAATACGCCGAAGGCTACCCGGGCAAACGTTACTACGGTGGCTGCGAGTACGTGGACGTGGCCGAGCAACTCGCCATCGACCGGGTCAAACAGATCTTTGGCGCTGACGCGGCCAACGTGCAGCCGCATTGCGGCGCATCGGCCAATGAGGCTGTGTTCCTGGCCTTTCTGAAGCCCGGCGACACCATCATGGGCATGAGCCTGGCCGAAGGTGGTCACCTTACCCACGGCATGGCGCTCAACATGAGCGGCAAGTGGTTCAATGTGGTCTCCTACGGTCTCAACGACAAGGAAGAGATCGACTACGAAGCCATGGAGCGCAAGGCCCAAGAGACCAAGCCCAAGCTCATCATCGCTGGCGCCTCGGCCTACAGCCTGCGCATCGACTTCGAGCGCTTCGCTAAAGTGGCCAAAGACGTGGGCGCCATCTTCATGGTGGACATGGCTCACTACGCCGGCCTGATCGCCGCTGGCGTCTACCCCAATCCGGTACCTCACGCCGACGTGGTCACCTCTACCACCCACAAGAGCCTGCGCGGCCCGCGCGGCGGCATCATTTTGATGAAGGCCGAACACGAGAAGGCCATCAACAGCGCGATCTTCCCCGGCCTGCAGGGAGGCCCACTGATGCATGTGATCGCCGCCAAGGCCGTCGCCTTCAAGGAAGCGCTGCAGCCCGACTTCAAGGTCTATCAAGAACAGGTGCTGACCAATGCGCGCATCGTCGCTGAAACCCTGGTTTCCCGTGGCTTGCGCATTGTCAGCGGCCGCACCGAGAGCCACGTCATGCTGGTCGATCTGCGCGCCAAAGGCATCACCGGCAAGGAAGCCGAAGCCGTGCTGGGCAGCGCCCACATGACGATCAACAAAAACGCCATCCCGAACGACCCTGAAAAGCCGATGGTCACCAGCGGCGTGCGCATCGGCACCCCCGCGATGACCACCCGCGGCTTCAAGGACGAAGAAGCCCGCCTCACCGCCAACCTGATCGCCGACGTGCTCGACAACCCGCGCGACCCGGCGAACATCGAGGCCGTGCGCGCCAAGGTGAACACGCTGACCGCCCGCTTCCCGGTCTACAAGTGATACCGGCTGGCCACGCTGCGCGATGAAATGCCCCTTCTGCGGCCACCTGGAAACCCAGGTCGTTGAGACCCGGGTTTCCGAAGACGCGGACTTCATCCGCCGCCGTCGCCAGTGCGGCCATTGCGAGAAGCGCTTCACCACCTACGAGCGGCCGGAAGTCAGCTTTCCGGCCGTGGTGAAGAAAGATGGCCGGCGCGTCGATTACGTGCCGGCCAAGTTACGCGCATCCTTTGCGCTGGCGCTGCGCAAGCGCCCCGTGAGCACCGAACAGGTGGATGCCGCCATCGAGCGCATCGAAGAAAAGCTGCTGAACCTCGGCGTCAGGGAGATACCCGCCGCCCGTTTGGGCGAAATGGTCATGCGCGAACTCAAGAAGCTCGACAAAGTGGCCTACATCCGGTTCGCCAGTGTTTACCGCAGCTTTGAAGACATTGATGAATTCCGGGCGCTGGTGGACGAAGTGCGACGCTGAATTCAGTCGAGCTTGTGGGATGCGCAGATCTGACAAGAGTACTTTTTGCCGCTTGTCGTATCTTTCCCAACCTTCATCGGAAGCATGCCAATGCTCTCGATTAAGACGATGCACACTCTTGTCATGTCGTCGAAATCCATGCACCCCAAAACCTCGCCGAGAGCACGCCAGGCTGGCTTCACGCTGATTGAGCTGATGGTCGTGGTTGCGCTCGTGGCAATTCTCGCGATGCTGGCAACGCCAAGTTGGACAGAAATGCGCATCCGCAACGCCTTGCGTTCATCGGTCAACGATTTCACCTCTTCACTTCAATTTGCAAGGTCGGAAGCCGTTCGTCTGAACAATCCCGTCACGATCTGCCCCAGCTCGGACGGTGTCAACTGCACCAACACTGGCTACAACTTGGGTTGGATCGTTCGAACCGGACCTCAAGCCAATGCTGCGGGACAAATCATTTTGCAAGACACGCTGCCAAACGCGTTGTTCCGGCTTGACGCAACCACGGCAGCCACACGCATCTTTACCTTTTTGCCAAACGGCCTTCCCGCCAGCAATTTCGCTGGTGCGACGATCCAAGCATGCCCAACTGACACCCATTTTGCAGCCATGACCCGGGCCATCACCATCAATCGGGCAGGAAGAATTACCCTTTCCACTCCAGGTAGTTGCTCAATATGAAGAAGACCCGGATTTCAGGCAGGCAATATCCCACTGCAGAGTCAGGGGCGATGCTGATCGAGGTGCTGATCACCATGTTTGTTGTGGCGATCGGCTTGCTTGGCGCCGCAGGGCTTCAACTCGCATCCACCCGTTTCCAGCAAACGTCATCCGCGCGAACTGAAGCGCTGCTCCAAGCCGATTTCATCATTGAAAAAATGCGGGTCAACAGTTCCATTTTGACCCGCACCAACCTCGCAGCCGCCACCATCACTCCTGAATCGGGGTATTTGGCCGCAGATGACTACGACAACGCGGATGACCTGCCTGCAAATCCAGGGTGTGGATTGAGCGGGCAACTTGTTTGCACCGCGGCCCAGGCAGCCCAACGTGATCTCCGCGAGTGGCGCGAGTCCTTGGCGCGCTCATTACCAGGAGGTCGGGGGTCCCTGTTCCCAGTGACAGACGGCGCTGCGGCGACCGAGGCAAACGCAAGACGTGTTGTCGTGATGTGGAGAGAGAAGGCGCAACTCGAAACAGACACACAGGCCAATTTGAACGTGGATCCCACCGATCCCTCTTGTCCTCCCCCTTTGGTGGATGGGGTTCGATGCCTCAATCTGTGGGTGACACCATGAACAATATTTCACGGCGCTCGCTTCAATCAGGCACTTCTCTGATTGAAGTCATGGTCAGCCTGGCAATCGGATTGATCATTCTCACTGCGATTGGAACGGTGTATGTCAATTCAAACAATTCACTTCGTCAACGCGAAGATCAGGCGCAACTGAACGATCCCGCGCGGATTGTGATGCGCCTTCTCCGGCAAAATTTGATGCAGGCCGGCTATGTTGATCTATTTGACTTGGATCTGGCGGGCAACCCACAGGCCGAATCATTGTTTGACGCGAAGAAAGTTTCTCTGTCAAACATTTATGTCAGGGATCCCGCCATTGGCACCATTGCCACACCCATCTCTCGTTTTTATGCTGGGTTGACACCTGTGTATGGTTGTGATGGTGCCATGAACAACACGCCTCAAGGCATCACATCAGCGGCTCCGCCACTTGTGCAAAGCTGTGGCGCGGCCAATGCCACACAGCACACGTTGCGCGTCGCATACCAAGGTGTTCCCATCACTGCGGCCAACGCAACCAACAGCCTGCTCCCCGCCGACACCAACACTGGCGATGGACTGGATTGCCTCCAGCAGGCCCCAGCAACACCCGGTTCCGCCGACGCAGGAACCACGGATGGCGACAGCTTGGTCATCAATCAATTCTCGGTGCGAGTGACAGGTGGAGTGTCCCAGTTGGGCTGCAGAGGATCCGGAGGCGCAGCTATTCAAGACATTGCCTCCGGCGTTGAAGAATTCATCCTTAGGTATCAGATGGCGGCTCCTGGACTTGCAGCCAACGAGGCGGCCGCTGGGGGCGCTCAATCGCAGTACATCAACGCCGCCCTGGTGTCAGCCAGCACCCAAGGGTGGGCGGGTGTGACGGCGGTTGAGATTTGCATCGTTTCTGCGACCGATCAAGTGAACCGGGGGCCGGCTGCGCAAGGCACCACCGTGCTTCAACCCACACGACCCACCTGCCAAAGAGACGGGGTAGGAGCCTTCTTGCCCAACATCGACCGGGTCGCGGGCGACACCCGTCTCTGGAAGCGCTTCACGTCCGTTGTCTCTCTCCGCAATGCGGTGTTTGCCACTCCGCTCTAGTTCGCCATGAACCACTCCCACCAACAAAAAGGGTTCGTGCTGGTCACGGCCTTGATTTTTCTTATCGTGTTGTCATCGCTTGGCGTCATGGCGCTGCGCGGATCCTTGTTTGAAGAGCGCATGTCCGCCAACGACAGAGACAGGGCGCTCGCCCGGGAATACGCCGAGATGGCGTTGCGTGATGCAGAGCGAGACGTTTTGGGTCTGCGATTTGACGGCCAACTTTGTGCGCTCGTCGCATGCAATCCGCTCCGACCCGATGGGACTCGTCCAAAAACAACGTCTGAAGCCGCTAATTTCTGGAATACAGATACAGCGACCAATCCAGAAGTAGCCTTTGCAGATGGGGGGCGGGGCCAAACCACTCCCTTTCAAGGCGTTTTCACATACAACGCTTCCACTGAATGCGGGCAACCCGTTTGGACCGGTGCTGATTGGCTGGACAATGCGGCGCCCGCCCGTGCGTGTGCGGGCACGATTGCGGCAGCCGTTCCCACAGTGGCATACGGCCAATTCACCGAAGCTCCATTCGTTGGACCGGATGGCAACGCCCCTCAAGGCGTGACGCCTCCTCGCTACCTGATTGAAGTCTTCCCCGCACCCAGCTTGTTGCAATCGAAAAGTCAAAAGGTGTTTTTCCGCATCACGGCCGTGGGATTTGGCCGCACATCCGGGCCCAACGGTCGAACTTCGGTCACGCTGCAGTCCATTTTTTCACCTGCATGACGTCTACACAGAGCACATCATGAACACCTCAGTCTTGCACCGCTCCAGCATCGCCTTGCTGACCTTGTTAATGGTCACGGCTGCGTCCGCCTTCACGCCCAGCACCCAACCGCCACAGAGCACCGCGGTTCCGGGCAATGTGATGCTGGCATTGTCGGTTGAGCATCCCACTGGTCTTCAGGTGTCGTACAGAAATCAAGACTACGTGGCATTGCAAAGTTATGACGGCTACTTCGACAACCGAAAGTGCTACACATACTCAACAGCCAATGAAGTGTTCAACCCTGCGAGTGCGGCGAACGCAGACCGATCCTGCCCGGCGAACACCCAATGGAATGGAAATCTGCTGAATTGGCTGACCATGACCAACCTGGACCAATTCAGGTCGGTCATGACGGGTGGCACGCGTGATGATTTCTCCACCAAGTCGGCCACACACCCTGGCGACAATACCACCCGCACCGTTTTGATCCGGTCTTTCAGTGACCGGAATGAATACAACGATATCAAACGGATCCTGACCACCACACCCGGCGTACCGGCTGCCATGAGGACAGTGAACAGATGGGTTCGGTCTGGGGGGTACGGTTCGAAGTTCGTCATCAACAACCGCAACGACAATTGGGCGAACTGGGATGCCACCGACCAGCGGGACACCTGTGCCAACTCACCGCTCCCTGGCGCTGCCAATACCAGCCAATGCTTCAACATCCGGGTTGAGGCCTGTATCGCTGTCGGTGGCGTGGCGAGGGAAGCCAACTGCCAGGCCAGATACACGGGTGTTGCCAAGCCCGAGGGGCTGATCCAGGAATACGCCAATGCCTTGCGCTTCGGCGCGTTTGGCTATCTCAATCAATCAGGCAATGACCGGAACGGTGGCGTGCTTCGCGCCGCCATGAAGAGTGTCGGCCCTTTGGCGGCCACCCAAACAGGTGTGATTACCAACCCCAATCCCGAGTGGAACAGCACCACCGGTGTCATTTGGGGTGATCCGGATCCTACCGATTCGGCTGCCAACGGTGTAACCAACTCAGGCTTGATGAATTACCTGAACAAGTTCGGCTACGCAGCAGGCTACAAAGGCAACGACCCAGTCAGTGAACTTTTTTATGCCGCTCAACTATATATGCGCGGATATGCCCTGCCCGCCGAATACACGAACAATCTGACACCTGCGCTCTTGGACGGGTTTCCGGTGATCACGGGCAATACATTGTTGCGCGGCAACAGCCGTGATCCGATGATCAATACCTGCCAGAAGAACTTCATGCTGGCGATCGGTGACATCTACACCCATTGCGATGGCGATCTGCCGGGCTCCACCAATTCCGGCTGTCCCGGGAATTTGCCCGCAGACCCCAATAACCTGAATGTGCAGAATCTCTGGAACATCACGAGAGGCTTGGAAAACATGCCGGATGCACGGGATGGATCCGGCGTCAACGGCTGGGCAGGTGGCGCTGGAACACCGACACCATATGTTGCTGGCCTCGCCCATTGGGCCAACACCAACGACATCCGCAGCGATTTGGCCGGTGACCAACGTATTTCCACCTATTTTGTGGACGTGCTCGAAAACGGCAACGGAGTAGGCGGTATGCCGAATGCGGGTACTTTGCGTTCACAGTATTGGCTGGCCGCCAAATACGGTGGCTTTGATACGACAGCTGTAGCCGGCAACAATCCCAATACGGCCGCTGCATCGTGGGATGCGAACGCAGACGGCGTGCCCGACACATGGTTTGCGGGCAGCACACCCTCCCTGATGCGGGCCGGGCTGTCTGCTGCGTTTGCAGACATTGCCACCAGATCCAGCGTCAACTCCGCATCGAGCGCGGCAGTGAGCTCCAGCCGTCAGACATCGGACAGCCAGATTCTTTACGCCGGCTACAACCCTCAAAACTGGAGTGGCACGCTGCGGGCTTGTGGTACTGCACAAACAGCCAGACAGTGCACAGACAACCCAGCATGGGAGGCATCAAGCTGGTTCAAAACCACTGCGCCCACGCTGCAGACCACTCCGTTGACCGCCACCACAAGAAAGATATTCACCTCCTGGCGCACCTCCGCCAGCTTTTCGAAGATGGCGTTTCAGTGGAACGATCTGAACACAGCCCAGCAGGCAGCGCTGCAACCCAGCGACACCTTGGGTCAAGACCGCGTCAACTACCTCAGGGGTGATCGGACCAATGAAAATGCCGGTGTTTTCCGCCGGCGCCACGAAAAGCTGCTGGGAGACATCGTCAACTCGGGTGTTAACTACGTTTCCGGCCCCGGGCCTGCGTTGTTCGGTGCGACATTCAACGGCCACGCTGCCTATCGGCTGACCAACAAGGACCGCCCGCCGGTTGTTTATGTGGGAAGCAATGATGGAATGCTCCATGCATTTTCGGGAACCAATGGCAAGGAACTGTTTGGCTACATTCCCAGCTCGGTGTATGCCAACCTGTCAGGCCTGTCCAACCTCAATTTTCAGCACAAATTTTTTGTCGACAGCACGCCCATGACCGGCGACTTCCAGAAAACAGCAAGCACATGGGGCACCATGCTCGTGGGCGGTCTCGGCGCTGGTGGCAGGGGGTTCTATGCACTGGACATTACCGATCAAGAGGACTTTGCAACTTTGACAGAGGCCGCGTTGAGCGCGATTCCGATGTGGGAATTCACGCCAGCCCAAGACGCTGATCTGGGGTACACCTTCAACGAACCTTCGGTAGACCCGGTCTCTGGTGCCTATCAGCAAATCGCCAAAGTGGCCGACGCAACCGTGCCGGGCGGCGTGTGGCGGGTGATCGTGGGCAATGGCTTTGGGGCGACCACTGGTGACGCCGTTCTGTTCATGCTGAACGCCGTGACGGGAGCGAGCGACATTAAACTGCAAGCCGCCAACGGCACCGACAACGGACTTGCCACGCCAACGCCTGTGGACACGGATCGGGATGGCTTGATCGACACGGTGTACGCCGGAGACCTCGAAGGCAACCTGCACAAGTTCCAGTTTTCCAAGTTGCAGGGTGGTGCCTACGTGGTCGCGGACCCTGCCGTTGCGGGCGGCGCCTGGCGCTATCTCGGGGTTTTGCTGGCCACCGGTCAACCCATCACCACGGCACCATCCATAGAAAAGGGCGACCAGGGCTGGATTGTTTCGTTCGGCACGGGCAAGTTGAACGAAGACAGTGACTACACCGACAGCACTTCGGTGACCGGCTTCTACAGTCTGGTTGACAACGAACCATCCACCTCTTTGACTGTTCTTCTGAACCAGTTGGAAGTGATTTCGTACAGCACCCAGAATCTTGGCGATGGTCTGATAGGAAGGAACTGGTCCAACCCCGATCTCACCGGTAAAAAGGGATGGCGCATGGCCTTCACTGGCGGTGAGCGGGTGCTGTCCAACTCGACCTTGCCGCCCGACACCGGTACCGTGCTTTTTGCCACGACCAGACCCTCGGGTGACGCGTGCGACCCCACAAACTCAGGATTCATCATGGGTGTGAAGCTGGAAACTGGAGGCGCCAGTACATTGTTGGTGAATGGTCAACTGACAGGCGGTCTGTCGGTGAACTCAACGGGTGTGGTCAAGGTCAGCAATACCTACTCGAACCCAGACAATGACCAGGTGGTGGTGTGCAATCAGGATGGATGCAAGCCCAAAGAACCTGAACCCTGTGACCCGGCGACGGATTCAACCTGCACATGCAGGGACAGCAGCAACAATCCGGTAACCTGCGAAGATCCCACCAACAAGGTCTTGGGCAGTGGTGCACCGAAAGGGCGCTACAACTGGCGTGAGATCCTGACCAAATGAACATGATGAAACATCACCGTCCCCCATCCGCCGCCAGGGGGTTCACACTGATCGAGTTGATGATTGTGGTTGCGGTCATTGGGATTTTGGCTGCTATCGCATTTCCCAGCTACAACGCCTATATATTGCGGAGTCACAGGGCGGAGGCCAAGAACTTCCTGCAGGCGATTGCACAACGCATGGAGCAAAACTACTCACTGTCTGGCAGCTACAACGCCACGCAGGATGGTGTTGCGGTGGGGGCCGCATTCATAGCGGCCACGGGAATGAGCGCAGTTCCGCTTGGCGGTGGCCCAGCGACCCGGTACAACATCAGCTTTGTCCTGGGCCAGCCAACCGCCGGCACATTCACCTTGCAGGCGGTACCAGTGGGAGCACAAGCGAGTGACACTTGCGGGACCTTGCTGCTCAACCAGCAAAACCTGAAGGGTGCCAACAACGTGTTGGACAACCGAGCGATGCTGACGATTGACTGCTGGGGTCGCTGAAAGGGCCCCTTGGACGAGACATCTCACCCATGGAATTCGGCGCTTGAAGCGGCAGCTTGCAGTCTTTCCCTGTCCAATCCCAACCCAAGAGTTGGCTGCATTCTCACCACAGCGGAAAGTCGTCACATCGGCACTGGCCACACCCAGCAAGCCGGCGGCCCTCACGCCGAGGTGATGGCCCTGCGAGATGCGCAAACGCGGGGTGAATCCACCGCAGGTGTCACCGCCTACGTCACCTTGGAACCTTGCTCTCACCACGGCCGCACACCGCCGTGCTGCGACGCCCTGATCGCCGCAAAGGTCGCCAAGGTCGTGGTGTCCACGCTCGACCCCAACCCGCTGGTGGCCGGCCAAGGCGTTGCGCGATTGCGGGCGGCGGGCATTGAGGTGGAGGTGCTCGCGGCAGACAGCGCCGCCGCTCGGGCATCGCGCGAACTCAACATCGGCTTCTTCAGCCGCATGGTCCGCAAGACCCCCTGGGTGCGCATGAAGGTCGCGGCATCGCTGGACGGCAGCACAGCGCTGGGCAAGGGCGTCAGCCAGTGGATCACCGGCGAAGCGGCTCGAACCGACGGCCACGCCTGGCGCGCCCGCGCTTGTGCGGTGCTCACCGGCATTGGCACCGTGCTCGAAGACGACCCCATGCTTGACGTGCGGCTGGTGGACACACCACGCCAGCCGCACCTGGTCATCGTGGACAGCCGGCTCGAGACGCCGCTGACCGCACGCCTGTTTCAGGCACCCGCTCACGGTTTGACCCGGAAAATCTTCATCTACTGTGCCGAGCCTGAGCCACGCAAGCAGCAGGCGCTAGAAGCCTTGGGCGCCACCGTGATCGCCCTGCCCAACCCCCAGGGCAAGGTTGATCTGAACGCCATGCTCCACGACCTGGCCAGCCGCGAGGTCAACGAGCTCCACCTGGAGGCCGGTCACAAGCTCAATGGGTCGTGGGTGCGCGAAGGTCTGGTGGACGAGCTGTTGCTGTACCTGGCCCCCACGCTGCTGGGCGTCGGCGGCATGGGCATGGCGGGTTTCGGGCCACTGCAGTCTCTGGACGAAGGCCTTGCACTGGCCTTTCAATCGGTGGACCCGGTGGGCGACGACCTCCGCGTCGTGGCACGGGTGCGCGGGCGAGACGATTTTCTGCGCGCCTGAACCCGTCTGGCGGCCCGTGAAGGCCGCCGCCATTCGTGCTTTTCATCTTTCGTTGGACGGCCCAGAGGAAGCCGGCCCAAACCCTGCGAAAATACGCCGATGTTTACCGGCATCATCACCGGCGTGGGGCGCATCGCCGACCTCCACGCCCAGGGCAGCTCTTTGGACCACGGCAAGCGTCTCTCGATTGAGGCGCCGCCTGGCTACCTGGACGACGTGTCCCTTGGCGACAGCATCGCGCTCAACGGCGCCTGCATGACTGTCACATCCCTGAACCCCGCCGAACGGCGGTTCTCCATCGACATCTCAGCGGAATCGCTCGCGCGCACGGCCGGCCTGTCTGAGCAAGGCCGCCAGGTGAACCTGGAAAAAGCCCTGCGCGCCAACGACCGTCTGGGCGGTCACATCGTGTCGGGCCATGTGGACGGTGTGGGTGAGGTCACCCGGTTCGCCCAGGTGGGCGAAAGCTGGGAACTGCGCGTGTTGGCGCCCGCCTCACTGGGCAAGTACCTCGCCTACAAGGGCTCGATCACCGTCAACGGCGTGAGCCTGACCATCAACAGCTTCGTGGACAGTGCCGCCGGCTGCGAATTCAGCATCAACCTGATTCCCCACACGGTGCAAAACACCTCGCTCGGTCAGTTGACCGATGGCAGCGCCGTCAACCTCGAAATCGACACCGTGGCGCGCTATGTGGAACGCATGCTGGGCACCCCGACCAACGCGGCCTGAAGACGGGCACCAGCCACGCCACCCAACCCTCCCATTCACTCCAACGACCACCGAGAGAGAACCACCCATGTTTGGCGCAGACAAAGGCACCTCCAACCTGCTCGACGGCAAGAAGCTGTCCATTGGCATCGTGCAGGCCCGCTTCAACGAAGGCATCACCAACGCGCTCTTTGATGCCTGCCATGCCGAGCTGCTGGCCCTGGGCGTGCTGGAGAAACACATCACCCACGTCACCGTGCCCGGCGCGCTGGAAGTGCCCATTGCCCTCAAGGCGCTGGCCGAGCGCGACGACTTTGACGCGCTGATCGCGCTGGGCTGCATCATCCGCGGCGAGACCTACCACTTCGAGCTGGTGGCCAACGAGTCCGGGGCCGGCGTCACGCGCGTCTCGCTGGACACCAACACGCCCATCGCCAACGCCATCCTGACCACTGAAAACCTGGAACAGGCCGTGGCCCGCCAGGTGGACAAGGGGCGCGACGCGGCCCGCGTGGCCATCGAGATGGCCCACCTGCTCGACGACATCGCATGAACATGACCGAACCCACCACCCTGACCCCCAAGCCGCGCAAAGCCGCCGACAAATCGGCCCGCACCCGCGCGCGCGAATTCGCTCTGCAGGCCCTCTACCAGCACATGGTGGGCCGCAACGACGCGGGGGACATTGACGCGTTCACCCGCGACCTCGCGGGCTTCCACAAGGCCGACAGCGTGCACTACGACGCGCTGCTGCACGGCTGCGTGGAACAGGCGGGTGCGCTCGACGCACTGATCACCCCGCTGCTCGACCGTCCGTTGGTCGAGCTCTCGCCCATCGAACGCGCGGTGCTGTGGATCGGCGCGTACGAATTCCAGCATTGCCTTGATGTGCCATGGCGCGTGGTGATCAACGAGTGTGTGGAGCTGGCCAAGTCCTTTGGCGGCACCGACGGTCACAAGTACGTCAATGGCGTGCTGCACAAGATCGCCGCGCAGTTGCGCCCCGATGAGGTGGCCGCGTCGCCCTCGCCAGCGCGCAAGCCCGCTTCGCGGCCCGCCTGAGGCCTGCCCAGACCGATGCGGATTTCACAACGCGCCCAACGCGTCGAACCTTTCTATGTGATGGAGCTGGCCAAGGCCGCCGCCGAGATGGCCCGCGAAGCGCGGCCCGGGCAGCGCCCCATGGTCTACCTGAACATCGGCGAGCCCGACTTCACCGCGCCGCCGCTGGTGCAGGCGGCCGCCGAGCGCGCCATCCACGACGGGCGCAGCCAGTACACCCCCGCCACCGGCCTGCCCGCCTTGCGCGAAGCCATCAGTGGCTGGTACGCCAGCCGCTTCGGGCTGGGCATCGCCCCCGGCCGCATCGTGGTCACGGCCGGTGCCTCGGCCGCGCTGCAGCTCGCCTGCCTGGCGCTGATCGAGGCGGGTGACGAGGTGCTGATGCCCGACCCCAGCTACCCCTGCAACCGCCAGTTCGTGCAGGCCGCCGAGGGCACGCCAGTGTTGATTCCTTCGGGGCCTGAGGACCGGTTCCAGTTGAGCGCCGAGCACGTGGCCGCGGCCTGGGGCCCAGCCACGCGCGGGGTGCTGCTCGCCTCGCCGTCCAACCCCACCGGCACCTCCATTGCCCGCGACGAGCTGGAGCGCATCGCGCGTTTTGTGCGCGACAAGGGCGGTGCCACGCTGGTCGATGAAATCTACCTCGGCCTGTCTTACGACGAGGCCTACGGCCACAGCGCACTCGGCCTGCCCGACGGGCTGGGCGACGAGGTCATCAGCATCAACAGCTTCTCCAAGTACTTCAACATGACCGGCTGGCGCCTGGGCTGGCTGGTGGTGCCACCCGCGCTGGTGCCCGCCGTGGAGCGCCTTGCGCAAAACCTGTTCATTTGCGCCAGCACCATTGCGCAACACGCCGCCCTCGCTTGCTTCGAGCCAGCAAGCCTGGCGGAGTACGAACGGCGACGCGCCGAATTCAAGGCGCGCCGAGACCATTTCATTCCCGCACTCAACCGGCTCGGCCTCACGGTGCCGGTGATGCCCGACGGCGCGTTTTACGCCTGGGCCGACGTGCGTGGCCTGTGCGAACGCTGGGGCATTCCACCCCAGGGCGGCCGGCCCGACGAAGGCGGCAGCTGGGCACTGGCCTTCGAGCTGATGCGCCGCTGCCAAATCGCCACCACGCCCGGCCGCGACTTCGGCCTCGCCGACCCCGGCCGCTACCTGCGCTTCTCCACCGCCAACGCCCTGCCCCAGTTGCAGGAAGCCGTGGCCAGGCTGGAGGCTGCGCTGTGAGCGAGCCAAGGCTCGCAGCACCGCCGCCGGGCCGCCCCAAGGCGGGGCCAGCCCCCTCGGGGGGCAGCGACACCAGCGCAGCGGGGAGCGTGGGGGCGATCTTCAGCTGGCCTGTGCGCATCTACTGGGAAGATACCGATGCCGGCGGCATCGTGTTCTATGCCAACTACCTCAAATTCTTCGAGCGTGCCCGCACCGAATGGCTGCGCCACCTGGGCGTGGGGCAGCAGGCGCTGCGCGAGCAGGTCGGTGGCATGTTCGTCGTGACCAGCACACAACTGCGCTACCACCGCCCTGCCCGGCTCGACGATTTACTTCTGGTGACGGCGCGTGTGACCGAATCGGGCAAGGCCTCACTCACAATCGAGCAAAGTGCGCTCTTGCAACACGAAGGCGCAACCCCCACGGTGCTCTGCGAAGGCAGCATCCGCATCGGCTGGGTGGACGCCGCCACCCTGCGACCCCAACGCATTCCCGCCAGCGTGATCCACGCGCTGTCCGCCGGGAACCTTTGACCTCTGAACCTGTCCCAACCGCAACGCCAACATGCCTCAAGAACTTTCCATTGTCCAGTTGCTGCTCAACGCCAGTTGGGTCGTTCAAGCCGTGGTCGTCCTGCTCGGGGTGGTGTCCATCATCAGCTGGGCCGCCATCATCCGAAAGGTGTTTGCCATCCGGCGCGTGAACTCGCACAACGAAGACTTCGAGCGCGAGTTCTGGTCGGGGGCCAACCTCAACGACCTGTACGCCGCCGCCGCCCAGAGCGCGCGCCACGGCGGCCCGATGGAACGCATCTTCGCCAGCGGCATGCGCGAATACCAGAAGCTGCGCGAGCGCCGCATCACCGACAACGGCTCCTTGCTCGACGGCGCGCGCCGCGCCATGCGCGCGAGCTTTCAGCGTGAGCTGGACGCCTTGGAAACCAACCTCTCCTTCCTCGGCACCGTCGGCTCCGTGGCGCCCTATGTGGGTCTGTTCGGTACGGTCTGGGGCATCATGCACGCCTTCACCGGCCTGGCCGCGTTGGCCCAGGTGACGCTGGCCACCGTCGCACCGGGCATCGCCGAAGCGCTGGTGGCCACCGCCATCGGCCTGTTTGCCGCCATCCCGGCCGTGGTCGCCTACAACCGATTCGCCACCGACATTGACCGCGTCGCGAACCGCATGGAGACCTTCATGGAAGAGTTCTCCAACATCCTGCAGCGCAACCTCGGCAACCAATCCGCCTCGGGACACTGACCATGGCCGCCACTTCACGAGGGCGCGTGCGCCGCACCAAGAACGAGATCAACATGGTCCCGTTCATTGACGTCATGCTGGTGCTGCTGATCATCTTCATGGTGACCGCGCCGCTGATTTCGCCGAGCCAGATCAGCCTGCCCAGCGTGGGCCAGGCCGACGTGCAGCCCAAGAGCTTCGTGCAGGTGGTGATCGACAAGGACGAGAGCATCCAGGTGCGGCTGGGGTCGTCGAGCAAGAGCAGCCCCAGCATCAAGATGGCACAACTGGCCAGCGAGGTGAGCCGCTTGCAAGGCTCGGCCGCCGGCGACGCCGAGCCCGCCAAGGTGCCGGTGGTGATCAGCGCCGACAAGGGCATCAAGTACGAAACCGTGGTCAAGACCATGGACACGCTCAAGCGCGCGGGCGTCGAGCGCGTGGGTCTGGCCGTCCAGTCCAGCCGCTGAACCATGCAGGTCACCGCCGACACCCTCGACCTCAAGCCGCCGCGCTCAGGCCGCTGGACCGTGCCCGTGGGGTTGGCACTGGTCGCGCACGCGCTGCTGATGGCCGCGCTCACCTGGGGCGTGCACTGGAAGAAGGACGAAGAGCCGGTCAGCTTCGAGGCCGAGATCTGGTCGGCCGTGCCGCGCGAGGCTGCGCCGCGCGCCGTGCAGCCCCCCCCGCCTCCACCGCCGCCCGAGCCGGAGGTCAAACCCGAGCTGAAACCAGAACCCAAGCCAGAACCCAAACCGGCGCCGCCCCCTCCCGAACCGGTGGTGAAGCAGGCCGACATCGCGACCGCGCAGAAGAAAAAGCAGGAAGAGAAAAAACGCGAGCTCGAAGAGAAGAAGGCCGAAGAACTGAAGAAAAAGCTCGCTGAAAAGAAACAGGAAGAGCTGGAGCGCAAGCAGGAAGAGAAGAAACTCGCCGACGCGAAGAAGAAGGAAGACGCTAAGAAGCTGGCCGAGAAAAAGAAACAGGACCAAGAGCGCAAGGCCGCTGAAGACCTCAGGGCTGATCGTGCGGCTGCGGCTGCACGCGAAGACCAGATGCGCCGCATCATGGGCCAAGCTGGCGCCAGCGGTGGCCCGGAGGCGCGCGGTTCCGCCCAGCAGTCCAGTGGCCCGTCGTCGGGCTATGGAGGACGCGTGGCTGCTCGGGTAAAGCCCAACATTCGATCACCCATTGAATATCCAAGCAATCTTGTGACAGACATTGAGGTGCGCTCTTCACCCGACGGCAACATCGTCAGCCGCCGTGTGTCCAGGTCAAGCGGGAATGATGCATGGGATGACCAAGCGCTCCGCGCCATTGACAGAATGGGATCTATGCCAAAGGACGTAGATGGACGGGTACCGTCTCCTTACACCATCGGGATTCGGCCAAACGATTGACACTCGATCATTCAATCCGTCAGCTGGCTCAAAAATGCGTCCGTCACTGCGACCTACGCACTCTGCACCACCCCCTGCAACACCCGGTCCAGTTCGGCCGCATCCACCGGCTTGTGCAACACGGCCGCAAACAGCGTCTTGAGCAGCTCGGGGCTCACTTCATCGACATGACCGCTCATCAGCACCACCGGCGGTGGTGACTGGGTGGCCCGAATGCGTTGGGCCAGCCCCACGCCATCGAGCCGAGGCATCGACTGGTCGGTGAGCACCACGTCCCAGTGCTTGCCGGTCTGCGAGAACTGCGCCCAGGCCTCTTCGCCGTCGCGCGAACGGGTCACGTGCCAGCCTTTGCGATCCAGCAGCGCGCTCCAGGCATGGCGCACCGACTGGTCGTCATCGACAAACAGCAGTTGCCGACCCTGGCCAGGCCCGCCGGGCGAGGTGGCGGGCGTGATGGCCTCGTCGCGCCGGCTGACGGGCAAGTACAGGTAAAAGCACGCACCGTCGGAGCCGCTGACCAGGCCAATGGTGCCGTGGTGGCGGGCCATGATGCCCTGCGCCACCGAGAGGCCCAGACCGGTTCCGCGCCCCTTGGCCTTGGTGGTGAAGAAGGGTTCGAACACGCGGTCCAGAAGCTCCACCGCGATGCCTGGGCCGTGATCGCGCACGCTGAGCACGAGGTAGCGCCCCGGCTTCAGCACGGCGGCACCGGGCGGCAGCGGCAACCCCTCACCAGTCGGCATCACCAGCGCGTTGAGCCTGAGCTCGATGCGCCCCTTCCCTTGCATGGCGTCGGCCGCGTTGATCAGCAGGTTCACCAGCACCTGCTGCATTTGCGTCGGATCGGCATCCACCTCGTCGTCGTCCACCTCGTAGGCCACTGAGACGTCGCACTCGCGCGCCAACCCGGAGGTCACCATCTGGCGGGTTTCCTCAATCAGGCTGGACCAATGCAGCCGCCGCAGCTTGGGTGCCGATTGCCGGCCAAACGCCAGCAGCTGCCGCATCAGACCATCGGCATAACGCGTGGCCTTGAGCGCCTGTTGCAGTGCTTCCTGGCTGGGGTGTTCGGTGGCCACGTCTTCGGCCGCGAGCCGCACCCAGCCGGTGATGGCGGCCAGCGAGTTGTTGAAATCGTGCGCAATGCCACCGGTCAACCGGCCCAGCGCCTCGGTCTTCTGGCTCTGCATCAGCTGGATCTGCAGCGCCTCATGGCGCTCATGGGCTGCGTGCTGATGCTGTGCATCGGCCCGCACGCGGGCCAGCAGCAGGTTCACCCCTTCACCCAGGCGGCCGAGTTCATCACGACCTTCCACCACCACCTCACCGGCGGCCGTCGGACCCCGTTCGGTGATGGCCTGCACCTCGCCCAGGAGGCGTTGCAAACGGCGCAAAACCCACCGGTCCAGCAGCACCACGAGCACCACACTCGCCAGCAGCCCCGCCACCAATGACAGCCCCATACCCTGCCACGCGAGGGCGCTGCCCACCCGCTGCAGATCGCGGTCCAGGCTCAGCACCAGCTCGACGACCGCGCGCCCGTCGGCGTCTTTCACCACCGCGTGGAGCTCATCCCGCTCCCCGTCCGTCGGAACCAGGTGGGCACTGTTCGTTTCATGGTCCGGGGTATCAAAAGACAGTTTCACCGGCACCATGAGCACGTCGCTGAAGCGCTGGAGCTCGGTATCGTCGAAATGACGCACCATCAGGATGGCCCCGTGTGGCACATCGCCGGGCTGGCCGGGGTCACGGATCGCGGCGGCGGTCAGCATTTCCAGACGGCCGGTCTCGGCGCGGTAGGTTTGCAGTGTGGTCTGAGCGCTCACATCGGCCAGCACCGGCGCGACCAATCCAGAAAGTTGCGTGGCCCGCTCGACTGGCACGGTCCCCAACCCGCCATCGGGCGTCAAGGTGATGCTGGACAGCAAGCGCCCCTGCGTGTCGAACACCATCACCTCTGAAATGCGCAGGTAGCCCAGGTTGCTGACTTCAAAGTTGTCATCCATGAACGTGGGGGCCCGCCCCTGGGCGAAGCGCACGGCATCCGCCCAATGGGCGTAGTCCTTGACGGTCGAAGACAGTCCCATCAGCTGTTGGTTGAGCACGCGGCGCGCGCGCTCACCCTCCCGCGTGGCCCGCTCGGATTCCAGTTGGCGGAAGGAGTCGGCGACGATGTGGCGTGCACCAAACATCGTGCCCAGGGCTGACAGGCCGACGATCACGAGCACGAGCGCCCAAGCCTTGTGTTGGAGTTTCATGGTTCATTAGATCATCGGCGTGCCAGAACCCGCCTTGAACCAGGAGATCGGCCTTCGCGTGACAGGCTTGGCGCAACCGGCCGATTTGAGGCACCGGGAGGAACCCACCGGTTCAATCGAACACGATTTCGGCCCGCCGGTCGTGGGCCTGCGCCATCCAGTTCGCCAGGGCCGCGTCGGTGGGAAAGAACAGCGCCCGGTCGTCCAGTTGCAACTCGCATTGCGCGCTGGGCCGGAGCAGCGCAAGCCGCACCGGCAGCCCGCGCGCCACCTCGCCCAGCTCGGTGACCTCGCGCCGAGGCGGGAACGCCTTGACCAGCTCGGCCACGGCGGGCGGGTGCCCGTTGACCGCCACCCGCAGGTACTTGCCGAAGCGGCAGCGCGCGGCGGCCAGGTCCCAGATGTGCTGGATCTTGAGCCGCAGGCCGCCCGAAAACCGGTCGGGCTGGGCCACCGCCTGCACCACGATCAGTTCATCGTCTTTCAGCAGGTTGCGGTGCAGATTGATCAGGTTCTCGTCGGCGCTGACCTCCAGCACCGCCGTGCGGTCGTCGATCTTGAACAGCGCGAGCTTGCCGCGCTGGCCGTTGATGATGCGGAAGTCGGTCACGATGCCGGCCAGGATCACCGGGTCGCGGCTCTCCTTCACATCGCCCAGCTCGGTGCGCGCGAAGCGCCGCACCTCGCGCCGCACCTCGTCAAACAGATGGCCTGAGAAATAAAACCCGATGGCGGTCTTTTCCAGCGTCAGGCACTCCTTCACACCCCAGGGCGTGGTGGGCACCAGATCGGGCTCCTGGGTGCTGGATCCGTGGTCGTCGCCACCCAGCATGTCGAACAGACCGCCCTGGTTGGCGTTGGCCTGCGTGGCGGCGGCGTATTCAAAAGCCACGTCCACCGAGGCCAGCAGCTCGGCACGGTTGAGGTGCAAGGCGTCGAAGGCGCCGGCCTTGATCAGCGCCTCCACCGTGCGCTTGTTCATGCGCTGGCGGTCCACGCGCAGACAGAAATTGAACAGGCTGGTGAACGGGCCTGACTCGCTGCCGTTCGGGCCTTCGCCTCGCCCTTCGCGCGCCGCGACGATGGCCTCAATGGCCTGCTGGCCCGTGCCCTTGACGGCGCCCAGGCCGTAGCGGATCAGCTTGTCGGTCACCGGCTCGAAACGGTAGCGGCCGCGGTTGACGTCCGGTGGCTCGAAGGCCAGGCCCATCTTCTGCGCGTCTTCCCACAACACCTTGAGCTTGTCGGTGTCGTCCATTTCCACCGTCATGTTGGCGCAGAAGAACTCGGCGGTGTAGTGCACCTTGAGCCAGCCGGTGTGGTACGCCAGCAGCGAGTAGGCGGCGGCGTGCGACTTGTTGAAGCCGTAGCCCGCGAACTTCTCCATCAGGTCAAAGACCTCGTCGGCCTTTTCTTCGCTGATGTTGTTCTTGGCCGCACCGGCGCGGAAGATGGCGCGGTGCTCGGCCATCTCCTCGGCCTTCTTTTTGCCCATCGCCCGGCGCAGCATGTCGGCACCACCGAGCGAATAACCGCCCAGGATCTGCGCGGTCTGCATCACCTGCTCCTGGTAGACCATGATGCCGTAGGTCTCGGAGAGCATCTCGGCCACCAGCGGGTGCGGGTACTCGATGGGCTCCTTGCCGTGCTTGCGGTTCACGAAGCTGGGGATCAGGTCCATCGGGCCCGGACGGTACAGCGCGTTGAGCGCGATCAGGTCTTCCAGCCGCGAGGGCTTGGCGTCGCGCAGCATGCCCTGCATGCCGCGGCTTTCAAACTGGAACACGGCCTCGGTCTGGCCGCGCGAGAACAGCGCGTAGACCCGCTGGTCGTCGAGCGGAAGGTCTTCGAAGCGGAAGTTTTCCTGGCCCTTGTGCCGCTGCATGATGAACTCGCGCGCGATCTCCAGGATGGTGAGCGTGGCCAGGCCCAAGAAGTCGAACTTCACCAGCCCGATGGCCTCCACGTCGTCCTTGTCGAACTGGCTCACCGCCGAATCGCTGCCCGGCTGCATGTAGAGCGGGCAGAAGTCGGTGAGCTTGCCCGGCGCGATCAGCACGCCCCCGGCGTGCATGCCGATGTTGCGCGTCATGCCTTCGAGCTTCTGCGCCAGCTCGATCAGGGTCTTGACGTCTTCTTCCTTCTGGATGCGCTCGGCCAGCACCGGCTCCATCTCGATGGCGTAGTTGTTCTTGTCGCCTTCCACCTTCGGGCTGGGCGGGTACTGCAGCGTGACGCTCATGCCCGGTTTGTTGGGGATGAGCTTGGAGATGCCGTCGCAGAAGCCGTAGGAAAAGTCGAGCACGCGGCCCACGTCGCGGATCGCCGCACGCGCGGCCATGGTGCCGAAGGTGGCGATCTGGCTCACGGCGTCCTTGCCGTAGAGGTCCTTCACGTAGTCGATCACGCGGTCGCGGTTGGACTGGCAGAAGTCGATGTCGAAGTCAGGCATCGAGACGCGTTCGGGGTTCAGGAAGCGCTCGAACAGCAGGTTGTACTGCAGCGGGTCGAGGTCGGTGATCAGCAGCGCGTAGGCCACCAGCGAGCCGGCACCGGAGCCCCGGCCCGGGCCCACCGGGCAGCCGTTTTCCTTGGCCCACTTGATGAAGTCCGACACGATGAGGAAGTAGCCCGGGAAGCCCATCTTCAGGATGGTGTTGAGCTCGAACTCCAGGCGCTCCACGTAGCGCGCGCGCACCGCTTCGCGCTTGGCTGCGTCGGGGAAGAGGTGCTTCAGCCGGCCCTCCAGCCCTTCGTGCGAGACGTGACGGAAGTACTCGTCGACCGACATCACCACTCCATTGACCGGCGGGATCGGGAAGTTGGGCAGTTGTGGCTTGCCCAGCACCAGCGTGAGGCTGCAGCGTTTGGCGATCTCCAGCGTGTTGGCGACGGCGCTGGGGATGTCGGCGAACAGCGCCTCCATCTGCGCGGCGCTTTTGAAATACTGCTCGCGCGTGAAACGGCGCACGCGCCGGTTGTTGCTCAGGATCTCGCCGTCGGAGATGCAGACCCGGGCCTCGTGCGCCTCGTAGTCGTCGGTCTCGAGGAACTGCACCGGGTGCGTGGCGACCACGGGCAGATGCAGGCGGGCGGCCAGTTGCACCGAGGCGACCACGTGGCGCTCGTCGTCGGGACGGCCCGCGCGCTGCAGCTCGATGTAGAAGCGGTGCGTGAACAGGCTGGCCAGCTGCAGGGCGATGTCGGCGGCGCGCTCGGTGTCGCCCTGGATCAGCGCCTGGCCGACCGGTCCGGCCTGCGCGCCCGAGATCATCAGCAAACCGGCGTTCAGCTCCTGCAGCCACTCGCGGTGGACCAGCGCGCCGCTGCGCCCTTCGCTGCGGGTCCAGGCGCGGGCCAGCAACTCGCTCAAGTTGAGGTAACCCTGCTTGTCCTGCACCAGCAGGATCACGCGCGGCGCGGCCGGTTGGTGGCTGCCGGGCATGGCGCCTGGGGTGTCTTCGGCAAAGCCCTGCAGCATCACCTCGGCGCCCAGCAGCGGCTTCACGCCTGCGCCGCGTGCGGCCTTGTAGAACTTGACCGCGCCAAACAGGTTGTTCAGGTCGGTGATGGCCAGGGCGGGCTGGCCGTCGGCGGCCGCCGCGGCCACCACATCGTCGATGCGGTTGGTGCCATCGACGACAGAAAACTCAGTGTGCAGACGAAGGTGGATGAACATCGGTGAATCTTGTCTCGGGGGAGGGTCTGCGAGCGGGAGGTGCGTGCGGCGTCAGAGGCTGAGAGGGAATTGGGCATGCCCGAAAGGGCGTCCCAAAGCGCTGCTGGCAAGGCGCAAAGCACAGCCGTAGCTCGGGCTACGGCGCGCATTTGCAACGCGGCTGGCGGTGGTTGGGGGCGTCAAGGCGGGCATGACCGATTTCCTCTCAGCCTCTCATCGAGCCTTGTCCGAGCGCTGGGCCTTCCAGGCGCGCACGGCATCGGCCATCGAGGCCGGCTTTTCTTCGGGCAGCACGCGGCGGCGCCAGAGGTATTCCCCCACGAACATCAGGGCGATCAGCGGACCGCCGAGCAGGTTGGCGAACGTGGACCAGACCACGATGGGGGCCAGCAGGAACAGCAGCGTGGATACCAGCGCCATGCCGGCAAAGAAAACGCACCAAGCCAGGGTGACTTTCCGGGTGTAGACGGCCTGCGCGGGCGACAGCACGCCACCGTGCACGCTGCGGGCCATGCGCGTCACCAGCGACTCTTCGGGGCCCGACAGCGTGCGCCCGAAGAACACCGACAGCAGCAGGTACACGCCCAGGTGCTCCAGGTAGTACAGCAGCGCCACCTGCCCCTTCAGAAACGGCCAGAACCAGACCAGCCCGGCCAGCACCACCGCACCCAGCAAGGTGCCGAGCCAGCGAGCGGGCATGCGCCACAACACCACCGCCAAGGCGGTGCTCATGGGCGTCAGCGCCAGCAGAGCCCCCCAACCCGAGGACTCCTGATGGGCGCTGGTGAAATGGGCCGTCAGCGCCCAGGCAACGGCCAGCACGGCCAGCCCGACCCCACGAACCCAGTGCCACACCGAGGACCTCGGCTCGGCGATCCCGTCAGGCGGCAGAACTTCGGTGACGGCAGGCAGGTGGGGTGGCATGGGTTGCGCTTGATCGAGGAAAGGGGGAGCACTCCCCGAGGTGGTGGGCGCGCGGTACGGATGCCGTGCCGGCGACTCAGAAGGTGCGCGGCAGACCCGGTGGGGAAGCTGTCGATTTTAACGAGTCCCTTGCCGTCGGCAGCAGCATCCGACGCCCGCTCCCCCGGCCGCCGTTTGAGGCGATACTTCCGCCCATGGTCCATACACCCCCTCTTCACGACGTCGTCATCCTCGGTGGCGGGCTGGCCGGCCTCACGCTGGCCCTGCAGCTGAAACAGCGCGACCCCGACATTCGCATCCTGGTGCTGGAGCGGCGCGCGCTCCCGGCCCCGGAAGCGGCGCACAAGGTGGGCGAGTCGTCGGTGGAGATCGGCGCCCACTACTTCGACAAAGTGCTCGGGCTGGGTGACCACCTCCAGAACAAGCAATTGCGCAAGTTCGGCTTCCGGTTCTTCTTTTCCGAGGGCCGCCGCGACATCGATCAGGTGACCGAGATCGGCGCGAGCCGCTTCCTGTCGGTGACCAGCTTCCAGATCGATCGCGGCATCTTCGAGAACTTCCTGGGGGCCGAGGTACAGCACCGTGGCATCGAGCTCATCGAAGGCGCCATGGTGCGGCAAATCGAGTTGACCGACGATCAGACAGGTCCTGATGCAAGGCACCAGGTGGTGTACGAACACGAAGGCGTGTCGCATACCGTCAACGCACGCTGGGTGGTGGACGCCTGCGGCCGCGCGGGCCTGCTCAAGCGCAAGCTCAACCTGGCCGAGCCCAACGGTCACGCGGCCCACGCGGTGTGGTTCCGCATCAAGGACCGCATCCACCTCGACCAATGGAGCGACAACATCGAGTGGCGCGAGCGCTGCAATCCACAGGCGCGCTGGCTCTCCACCAACCACCTCGTGGGCGCGGGCTACTGGGTCTGGCTGATTCCCCTGGCCTCGGGCTCGCATTCGGTGGGCATCGTGGCCGACCCGGCGATCCACCCGCTCGCCGCCATGGACAGCTTCGACAAGGCCATGACCTGGCTGGAGCGCTACCAGCCGTTGCTGTTCGACGAACTGGACCCCAAACGCGAGTTGCTGCAGGACTTCGCTTTCTTCAAGCGCTTTTCCTATGGCTGCAAGCAGGTGTTTTCCGCCGACCGCTGGGCGCTCACGGGGGAGGCTGGCCTGTTCCTTGACCCGTTCTACTCGCCAGGCAGCGACTTCATTGCCATCAGCAACACCTACATCACTGAGCTGATCGCGATGGACCGCCGGGGCGAGCGCCTGGGCGCGCGCGCGCAGATCTTCGACCAGCTGTTCCATTCGTTCTACGACAGCACCATGGCGCTGTACCAAGACCAGTACCCGCTGTTTGGCGACCCCGAAGTGTTGCCGGTCAAGGTGATCTGGGACTACACCTACTACTGGGGCGTGCTGGCCCAGTTCTTCTTCCACCAGCGCTTGACCGACCTGTCGGTTCTCGCGTCCCTGCGCACCGAACTGGCCGAGTGCCAGCAGCTCAACGTGGCGGTGCAGAACTTCCTGCGCCAGTGGTCCACGCTGAGCCTGAAGCGCAACCCGGCGGTGATGCTGGACCAGGCCGCGATTCCCTGGTTTGCCGAACTCAACCGCAGCCTGAACGACGATCTGGACACCGAAGGCTTCGTGGCCCGCATCCGTGGCTCCCACACGCAGCTGCAACGGCTCGCCACCGACATTCTTCAGCGGGCCCAGAGCGATCACCCGGGGCTGAAGGCCGACGAACTGGTGTTGTTGCTCCCGGCCAGCATGCTCGACGGCGGGCCGTCCGACATGGCCCGCATGCTGCCCGAAGCGGTCAACTGAACATCGTCTGAGTGGGGTCGACCACGACCCAGCTTCCGGGCCTGCCCAATGCCTTCAGCGACACCGAAGCGACTATCATTTGGGGCCATTCGCCTCGTATCAACGCCGACCGATCGGTCGGCCTTTCAGAGTCCCATCCCATGAATCCAAAGGCCCAGGGCGAACCCGGCCCAAGCTGTGACGTGCTCGTGATCGGTGGCGGCCCCGCTGGCTCCACCGTGGCCAGCCTGCTGGCCGAGAAGGGGCACCACGTGGTGCTGCTCGAAAAAGCCCACCACCCGCGCTTCCACATCGGCGAATCGCTGCTGCCGGCGAACCTGCCTCTGTTTGAAAAGATGGGCATCGCCGAACAGGTCAAGGCCATCGGCATGCACAAGCCCGGCGCCGAGTTCGTGTCGCCCGATCACGATTGGACACAGACGTTTCATTTCGCAGGCGCCTGGGACAAATCCATGCCCGCCGCCTACCAGGTGCGCCGCGCCGACTTCGACGACATCCTGTTCCGCCACGCGGCAGCCAAAGGTGCCGAGACACACGAAGGCGTCAAGGTCACGGCGGTGGATTTTCTGGCCGATGGTGGCGCCGACATCACCGCGCGCGGCGACGAAGGCCATGAGAAACGGTGGCGGGCGCGCTTCGTGATCGACGCCTCGGGTCGCGACACCTTTCTCGCCAACCGCTTCAAGATCAAGCAGCGCAACCCGCGCCACAACAGCTCGGCGGTCTACGCCCACTTCGACGGCGCGCAGCGGAGGGCAGGCAGCGACGAAGGCAACATCAGCATCTTCTGGTTCGCCCACGGCTGGTTCTGGTTCATCCCGCTGACCAACGGCACCACCAGCATTGGCATGGTCACCTGGCCGTACCACATGAAAACGCGTGGGCAGCGCAGCCTGCAGCAGTTCATGATGGACAACATCGCAACCAGCCCACAGCTGGTGGAGCGCCTCAAGAACGCCACCCAGGTGAGCCCGGTCGAGGCCACCGGCAACTTCTCCTATGTCTCGCAGAGCAACCACGGCACCAACTACCTGATGCTGGGCGACGCCTACGCCTTCATCGACCCGGTGTTCTCATCGGGCGTCTGGCTGGCCATGCACAGCGCGGTGGTGGGGGCGGACACCGTTGACACCTGCCTTCGCGAACCGAAGAAGGCTGGCGCCGCGCTCAAGCGCTTTGACCGCGTGATGCGCCACGGCCCCAAGGCGTTTTCGTGGTTCATCTACCGCGTGACCAACCCCATCATGCGGGACTTCCTGATGGGCCCCCGAAACATCTTCCGTGTCGAAGAAGCCATCCTGTCGGTGCTGGCGGGCGACGTGTTCGGCAAGACGCCGATCTGGCGTTCGATCCTGTTCTTCAAAGCGCTGTACTACACCGCCAACATCCTGCAACCCAAACGCGCGTTCATGGCCTGGCAACGACGCCGCTTCAACATCCGCCGGGTGGACGACCACGCTCTGTACAACGCATGACCCCCACCCACAGCCCTCTGCCGATGTCTTCCTTCAAACGGACGGCTGCTGGCGCCCTGCTGTTGTGCGCCGTCGGCCAGTCCGCCCTAGCGGCCGAAGAAAAGCCCCTGTGGGAGGCTGGTGTCGGCGTCGCCGCGGTCAGCTTCCCCGCCTACCGCGGGTCCGACCAGCGCCACAACTTTCTTTTGCCCTCGCCCTACTTCGTCTACCGGGGTGAGTTCCTCAAGGCCGACCGCGACGGCGTGCGCGCCGAGCTGTTCGACTCGGACCTCGCGGAACTGACCTTCTCAGTGGCGCTGTCGCCGCCCGCCTCCAGCGACGACATCCGCGTGCGCTCCGGTATGCCCGACCTGAAGGCCAACTTCGAGCTCGGGCCTCAATTGAACCTGACCTTGTGGCGCACCGAGAACCGCGCCCGCCAGCTCAAGCTGCTGCTGCCCATGCGCGCGGCCTTCACGCTGGAGAAGAATTCCAGAAGCCTGGGCTGGGTCGTGCACCCCAAGCTCAACCTCGACATCGGCGACCTGTCCGGCCTGCCCGACTGGAACCTGGGGATGCAACTCGGCCCGCTCTTCGGCGACCGCAAGCAGCACCACTACTTCTACGGCGTCGATGCCGCCTATGCCACCGCCAATCGCCCGGCCTACGCCGCTGGCGGCGGCTTCGCGGGCATGCAGTACGTCGTGGGCGTGTCCAAGCGCTACCCGAAACACTGGGTCGGCGCCTTCCTGCGCTACGACAACCTGAGCGGGGCGCGCTTCGCCGACAGCCCGCTGGTGCGCACCAAGAACTACGTCGCCGCCGGTGTGGCGGTCTCCTGGATCCTGGGTGAATCGGCAGAGCGCGTCGTGGTTGATGAGTGAGCAAAGCCTGCGCCGCAGCGGCCCCTTGTGGGCCCTGTACGAGCGCGTGGCCATGCACATCGGCCTGGGCAGCCTGGCGGCGCTCTGCCTCGCCTGGCTGCCCTTCGCGATGCTGCTCCACCCCCTGCTGCCGGCGCCGCTGGGCCAGCGTGTGGGCCGGCGCGTCATCATGCACGGCTTCCGTTTTTACCTGCGCATCCTGAGCACGCTGTGCGCCTGCCGCTTCGACCTGAGCGAACTCGACGGCCTGCGCGATCAAGGCCCGCTGGTCATCGCGGCCAACCACCCTTCCCTGCTCGACGCGGTGCTGATCATCTCGCGCCTGCCCAACGTGATCTGCGTCATGAAGGCCGGCCTGATGGACAACCTGCTGTTCGGCTCGGCCGCCCGGCTGGCGCGCTACATCCGCAACGACGGCGTGATGCAGATCGTCGGGCAGAGCCGCGAGGGGCTGCAAGCGGGCGGGCAGGTGCTGATCTTTCCCGAGGGAACCCGCACCACCGCGTTCCCGATCAACCCCTTGACGCTCACGCTGGGCATGATCGCCAGCCGCGCCAAGGCCCCGGTGCAGACCGTGATCCTGGAGTTCTCCACGCCCTACCTGGGCAAGGCCTGGCCGCTGTTCCGCCGGCCGGTGCTGCCGCTCCATGTCCGTGCCCGCCTGGGCCGGCGCTTCGACGCCCCCGCCGACTTCACCGCTTTCACCCAGGAACTGGACGCGTATTTCCGCCGCGAGATCGTCCCGCCCGCCCCACCTGCCCAAGATGACTGAGCGCACCACGCCCACCCCCTCCACCACCCACCTGGTGCTGATCCCTAGTTACAACCCCGGTCCCGGCGTGCTGGAAACCGTGCGCCAGGCGCGTGCGCAATGGGCTCCTGTCTGGGTCGTGGTCGATGGCAGCACCGATGGCACCGACCAAAGCCTTCAGGCGCTGGCACAGGGCGACCCGGGCCTCAAGGTCATCGTGCTCCCGCAGAACCAGGGCAAGGGTGCCGCCGTGCTCGAAGGCATCTCCCTGGCGGCCCAGGCCGGTTTCACGCACGCGCTCACAATGGACTCCGACGGGCAGCACCCGGCCGACCTGATCCCCACCTTCATGGCCGCCTCGCAGCGCGACGCTGGCACCATGGTGCTGGGCAAGCCGGTGTTCGGCCCGGAAGCGCCCGCGCTTCGCGTCAACGGCCGCAAGGTGTCCAACGGCTGGGCCAACCTGGAGACGCTGTGGATGGGTGTGGGCGACTCGCTCTACGGTTTTCGCGTCTACCCGATCGCGCCGCTGATCAAGGTCATGCGCGGCAACCGCTTCATGCGCCGCTTCGACTTCGACCCCGAGGCCGTGGTGCGCCTGTGCTGGGCGGGCGTGCGGCCGGTCAACATCGACGCGCCGGTGCGCTACCTGAGCGCCGAAGAAGGCGGTGTGTCGCACTTCAAATACCTGCGCGACAACACCCTGCTGACCTGGATGCACACCCGGCTGTTCATCGGGTTTGTGTGGCGGCTGCCGTTGTTGATCTGGCGCCGGTTGAGCGCGACGGGAGCTTGAGATGAGCGAACCCGAAGCGCACCGCAGCGGTGCACTCAAGGCCGATCCGCGCCTGCAGACCTATTTCCACAACGAAGACGAGCGCCGCCGCGTCACGCAGGCGATGTTCGACGAAGCGGCCACCGGCTACGACAGTGCCGAAGCCCTCACCGCCCTGGGCAGCGGCGCCTGGTACCGCCGCGAGGTGCTGCGCCGCAATGGCCTGCGTGAGGGCATGAGCTTGCTCGACGTGGCGGCCGGTACCGGCCTGGTGACGGTGGCGGGCGTCGAGTTGGTGGGACCGAAGGGGCGCGTGATCGCGCTCGACCCTTCCCCCGGCATGCTCGCCGAGCTGCGCAAGAAAGTGGCCGTGGACACCCTGGAGGGCTATGCCGAGTCGATTCCCCTGCCCGAGGCGCAGGTGGACTTTGTCTCCATGGGCTACGCCCTGCGCCATGTCGGTGACCTCAGCAGCGCGTTCGCCGAGTACCTGCGCGTGCTGCGCCCCGGCGGCAAGGTCTGCATCATGGAAATCAGCCGCCCGCGCAGCCGCCTGCTGCGGGGCGCGTTGTGGTTTCACATTTCGGTGCTGGTGCCGTTGCTCGCCCGCTTGACCGGCCGCCACGCCGACGTGAAGCGCCTCTGGGCCTACTACGGCGACACCATCGAAGCCGCGCTCGACCCCGACACCATTCTGGACGCGCTGCGCCACGCCGGCTTTGCCGACGTGGACTGCTCGGTCAGCCTGGGCATTTTTCGCGAATTCACCGGAACCAAACCTTGAACGCCACCGAACTCTTCCTCATTGCGATGCTCATCATTTTCAGCCTGCCCTGGCTGGTGTGGCGGGTGTTCAAGACCGACTACTTCGCGCCTCTGGTGGTGGTGCAGATCCTCATGGGCATCGTGCTCGGCCCTGGGGTGCTCGGCCAATGGTTTCCCGAGTACTACCAGTTCGTGTTCACCCCGCCCGTGGTGCAGTCGCTGAACGGCGTGGCCTGGTGGGCGGTGATGCTGTTCGTGATGATCGCCGGCATCGAGCTGGACCTCGGCCAGGCCTGGAAACACCGCCGCGAAAGCGGCATCACCGCTGGCCTGGCGCTGGGTGCACCGCTGCTGCTGGGCTGCGGCGCGGCGGTCGTGCTGCTGGGGTTCGACGGCTGGATCGGCCCCAAGGCGCTGGGCTGGCAGTTCGTGGTGGGCATTGGCATGGCCTGCGCGGTCACGGCCCTGCCCATCCTGATTTTGCTGATGGAGAAGCTCGACATCCTGCGTGCCCCGCTGGGCCAGCGCATCCTGCGCTACGCGAGCCTGGACGATATCGCGATCTGGGGGGTGTTGGCTCTGATCCTGATGGACTGGAGCCGCATCGGCAAGCAGGTGGTGTTTCTCGTGGGCTTCGTGGTGCTGGGCTGGGCGTTTCGCCGCCTCATGGCCTGGCTGGACGAGAAAGACCGCTGGTACGTGGCGCTGATCTGGCTGGCGCTGTGCGGCTTCGGCGCTGACTGGTCGGGCCTGCACTTCATGGTCGGTGCATTCCTCGCGGGCGCCATCATGGACGCGCATTGGTTCAACCAGGAAAAGCTCGATCAGCTGCGCCACCACGTGCTGCTGGTGATGATGCCGGTGTTTTTCCTTTCCACCGGTTTGCGCACCAACTGGGCGGTCGGGGGTGTCGAGGTGTTTGCGGCGGCTGCCTTGCTGCTGGTGGTGTCGGTGGCGGGCAAGCTGATCGGTGTGCGCATCGCCGGCAAGGTGCTGGGCTGGGGCCAGGGAGAGGCGTCGCTCATCGGCTGGCTGCTGCAGACCAAGGCGCTGATCATGATCATCTTCGCCAACATCCTGCTGGACAAACAGATCATCACCAACGAGACCTTCACCGCCCTGCTGTTGATGGCCGTGGCCAGCACCATGCTGACGGTGCCGGTGGTGGCGCCGAAACTGCGGCGCATGGGTCAGACGCCAGGCGGCTGACCCCGAACAGAAGCGGGCATCATACGGCTTTGCATTCAAGCGTAGAACAAGGCGCGAAGCCGCAGACAGTGCTACAGCACGGCAAGGCGAAGCAACGAAGTTATACGTTTGAAGGCAAAGCCGTATCAGGTGTCCGGGCAACCGACCCGCTCAACCGTGATCGCGCCCATCACCGTCACCCCCTTGGCCGCGTTGTCACCGCCCCAGACGGTGGTGCCACCCGAGGCCGAGGCCAGGCGCGCGCGGCAGTGCAGCTTGATGTCCATGCCCCCCATCACGTTGACGGCCGAACGCAGGCAGTACCAGCCGTTGGGGTTGAGCAGCTCGATCTCGGAAGCACCCATCACGTTCACCCCTGGGTTGACCAGGATCAGCGCGGGCGTGTCGGTGACCTCGCGGTCGGCGGTGCTGGGACCGCGCCCGAACACCTTCACCGAGGTGGCCAGGGTTCGGTAGGTGGGGCGGCTGCCGAAGGGGTGGTTGTTGCCCCAGGCCTGCAGGCAGGCTTCAAGCGCCGGGCTGTCTGCCTGGGCCTGGGCCAGACCGGGGGCCATCAGGCCTGCCCATGCCACCACCAGACCCCAGAACACCTTGCGTTGCTTCATGACTTGAACTCCTTGCCGCCGGTTGATGGCAGCGTTGGCGCGCTCAGATCATCGCGCCGTTGATCGAAATCACCTGCCCGGAAATATAGCCCGCCTGATCGGAGGCGAGGAAGGCCACGAGGTCGGCCACCTCTTTCGGCTGGCCGACCCGCTGCATCGGCACCATGCGCTTGACCATGTCCGCATCGAACGTGCCCTCGATCATGCCGGTGGCGATGAGCCCGGGTGCCACGGCGTTGACCGTCACACCCCGGCTCGCCAGCTCCAGTGCGAGTGACTTGCTCGCGGCGTGCAGGGCGCCCTTGGCCGCCGAGTAGTTCACCTGCCCCCGGTTGCCCGCCACGGCCGCAACCGACGAGATGCTGACGATGCGGCCCCAGCGGGTGCGCATCATGGGCATGGTCAGCGGCTGGGTGACGTTGAAGAAGCCGTTGAGCGACACGTCGAGCACGCGGTCCCACTGCTCGCCGCTCATGCCGGGGAACACCGCGTCGTCGTGGATGCCGGCGTTGTTCACCAGGATCTGGATGGCGCCCACCTCGGTCAGCGCTTCGAGCGCGGCAGCGGTCGCGGCACGGTCGGTGATGTCGAAGGCCACGGCCTCGGCACTGCCGCCCTCTGCCACGATCTGCGCCGCGATGGCCTGCGCCTTCTCCAGGCCCCGGTTGGCGTGCACGATGACGTGGTGGCCGTCGGCGGCCAGGCGCTGGCAGATCGCGGCGCCGATGCCGCCACTGCCGCCGGTGACCAAGGCGCGCCTGCTTTTCGCTGAAAAAGTCATAGGGTCTGTGCGTCGAGCACCACCGAAGCTCGGCCTTCGATCAGGCAGCGCTCACCGTGGTGGATGTGGAATTGGTAGAGGATGAGCCGCGCGTCGCCTGAGAGGCGCTCGGCGCTGATGCGCAGCGGCCCGACCTGGTCGTCCAGCCGGTCCACGTGCAGGCTTAAGGCCCGCACGCTGGTGAGGTAACCCTGGGTGGGCGCAGCGGCCGACTGCGCGAGCAAGGCGCCGTGCACCGCCATGGCCTGCGCGGCGTACTCCACACCGGTGGCCGCGCCCAGGCGGTCCGCCGCGCGCAGCGGGTTCAGGGGGTCGGTGTGGCTCAGCGCCTCGCAGACGATGCGCTGCTCGCTCCACTCGAGCACGTTCTCCAGCAGGCACATGCTGCCCTGGTGGGGAATGTGCGCGGCGATCCAGTCTCTGTTCAACACGGTTGCAGGTCCACCTGAAGCTGCATGGGCACGAGGTAGTCGAGCACCACCGGGCCGGCCGTGCCGCGCGCCAGGCGCTGCAGCAGGGGCAAGGCGCGCAGGGCCGGGATGTTCTGGCGCAGCCCTTCCATGGCGGCGTCGCCCAGCACCTCCGCTGCCACCCGGCTGGGCGTCACCGTGATCGACGCCAGCGAAGCGGCGCCGCGTTGGGCGCTCAGCAACAAGGCCACGCCGCCGCAGTCGGGCGTGTCGCGCTTGGCGTGCAGCGGTTCGGGGTACTCGCTGTCGTAGGCCACCAGCAGCACCGGTTGGCCGTCCATCGCCACCTGGGCCAATGCGTCGAGCAGGCCGGCGCCGAAGCTGGCGTCGAACGCGCCCAACACTTGGCACGGCGCCATGCTGTGCATGGCGATGCCCCAGTAGCCGGCGGCGGCGTTGTGCACCGAGTTGTGGAAGCGCGTGGGCGAAATCTGGCGGTCTTCGCCCGCGAGCTGCTCGCACAGGGAATGGCAGTTGTGGCCGTCGGCGCCAGAGGCGGCAAACACGGTGGCCAGCGCGGAGGCGTCGGCACCGGCATGCGTCACCGCCTCCAGGCCCACGCCCAGGCTGAGCCGGATGACGCGGCTGGCACGGCGGCGCTCGGCCGGGGGCAGCAGCAGCGGCACGGGCAGCACACTCGGTGCCGACACGTAAGCCGCCTCACCGCGCAGCACCGCCGCTGCGGTGGCCCAGTCGGGCAGGCCGGGCGCAATCAGGCCGATGCCGTTGATCCAGGCTTGCAGAGGTTGGGCGTTCATTCCGTGATCCCCAACACGAGGCTGCAGTTGCTGCCGCCGAACCCGAACGAATTGCTGAGCGTGTAGCGCAGTGAGGCGTCTCCCCCCTTGAGCTGGTAGCGGATCGGTATGGCCGGGTCCAGCGCGCCAGTGCCCGGGCTGCCGGGCAGTCGCCCGTCGGTCAGCGCCATGGCGCAGATGATCGCTTCGATGGCGCCCGCAGCGCCCAGGGTGTGGCCCATGTAGCCCTTGGTGGAATTGCCCGGCACGCTGTCGCCGAACAGCGCGCTCACGGCCTGCCCTTCGGCCGAGTCGTTGGCGGGCGTGGCGGTGCCGTGCAGGTTGATGTAATCGATGTCGCCAGCGGCCAGGCCCGCCGAGCGCAGCGCGGACTCCATCGCCAAACGCGCGCCCAGTCCCTGCGGGTGCGGCGCCGACATGTGGTACGCGTCGCTGGACTCGCCCACGCCGAGCAACATCACCGTGCCAGGCACGGGTTGTTCGGCACGCTCCAGCAGTGCAAAGGCCGCACCCTCGCCGATGGAGATGCCGTCGCGCGCCGCGTCGTAGGGCCGGCAGGGTTGTGACGAGGTGAGTTGCAACGAGGCGAAGCCGTAGAGCGTGGTCAGGCAGAGCGAATCGACACCGCCCACGATGGCCGCGTCGATGGTGCCCAGCGCGAGTTGGCGCGCGGCGGCAGCGAACACCTTGGCGCTGGACGAACACGCGGTGGAGATCGCCATCGCCATGCCTTCCAGCGCGAAGTGGTCGCGCGTGAACTCGGCGAGCGAGAAAGCGTTGTGCGTGGTGCGGTAGTGGAAGTCGTCGGGCAGTGTGCCGCTGGTCGGGTCGCGCCGCCGGTAGGCCAGCTCGGTCTGCAGGATGCCGGCGGTGCTGGTGCCGAGGAACACGCCCACGCGATCAGCGCCATACCGGGCAACCGCCTCACGCACACGCTCGGCAAACCCATCGGTTTCCAGACCCATCAGGGTCAGGCGGTTGTTGCGGCAGTCGTAGCGGGCCAGCGCCTCTGGCAGCGCCTGGGCATCCACACCCTGAACCTCGCCGACCCAGGTGTTGAGTTCCACCGATTCGAACGCACAGGGTGCGAGGGCAGAGCGTTCGGCGCGCAAGGCCTCGCGAGTGGCCTCCAGCCCGCGCCCGAGGGCGGTGGTCAGTGTGTAGGTGGAGAGTTGCAGAGGGGTCACGTGGGGCGGCGGGTCGTCAAAACCCGCAGTGTAGAGGAAGGGTTCAAACGAACGCGTTCAAGCCGGAGCGCGGCACACCAGCATCACGTTCGCGAAGGTCTTGCCCTCGCTCATCGGTTCGGTGTCGACCTCGAAACCCAGCCCGGTCAGCAGCGCCTGCCACTCGCCCAGGCTGCGGCAAAACAGGTGCGGCGGCTGGTGGCTGCGCGCCAGGGTCACGGCGCGATCAACCCAGTTCGACATCCTGAACGACCACCCCGCGCTGGCATCGCCCACACGGGTCAGGAACAGGCCGCCGGGCGGCAGCGCGGCGCGAATGCGTTGCAGCAAGCGCTCCTGGGCGGCGTGGTCCACGTAGTGCAGTGCATCCAGGATGGTGACGGCGTCCACCGACCCGATATCCACCTGGGTCATGTCGCCCTGCTCCACCTGCACCAGCGGGTGCCCGCCGAACGTCGCTGCCGCGCGCTCCACGTCGCGCGGCAGCAATTCGACACCGCGCAGATACTGGAAGCTCGGTGCGGGCGGCCAGTCGGGAAGCCACTGCCCCCGCTCAGACAGGCTTTGAGCGGCCAGCAACCAGGCAAACAGGCAACCCTGCCCGCAACCCAGATCGAGCAGCCGGGCACCCGAGGGCAACAGGCCGCGCCGGAGCAGCTCCCGAAAGATCGGGTCACCGCCCAGCTTGCCCCAGGCATGGAAAAAAGCGAAACGGCCTCCCGCCCAGAAGCGGCGGCTCGCGTCGGCCCGCAGGGTTTTCAGAAACGCCCGGGTCGCTGGCTCAGCGTCGCCTTGTGTTTCGCTCATGAGAGCGCCTGCTGCAGCGTCACGGCCTGCAAGGACTCGGCCTTCAGCCGCTGAAGCAGCAGTGGCAAGGTGGCCAGGATGACGGCTTGCCCCTCGGGCGTGAGGGCGGCGTGGCCGTCGTGCATGAGCAGGATGTCGCCGGGGCCCAGACCTCGGGTCAGGCGTTGCAGCACCTGCTGCGGGCGACCGTCGCGGGTGTCGTAGGGCCGGCGGGTCCAGGCCGCGAGCCGCAGATCGAGGCTGGCAAGCACCGGCTCCAGAAACGGGTTGCGCAGGCCGGCGGTGGGGCGGAAAAACAGCGGTGCCTGGCCGGTGATGTCAGACAGCGTGGCCTGAGCGGCTGCGACGTCGGCATGCATGCGCCGGGGACCAAAGAGGGAGAACGCGTTGGAGTGCGAGTCGCCATGGTTCTCGACCCGGTGACCGCGCGCCACGATCTCACGGCACAGCGCAGGGCTCTGGCGTGCGCGCCAGCCGATGCAGAAAAAACTGGCCTGGGCGCCGGCGGCGTCCAGCAGGTCGAGCACGCGCGGCGTGATCTGTGGGTCGGGGCCGTCGTCGATGGTCAGCGCCAGCTCGCGCCGCGCTTGCGCCGCTGCCGGCAGGCGGGTGAGGTTGGGGCCGAGCAGGCTGGTGCGCGGCAGCAGGCCCGCGCCGGTGATCACAGCGTGGTTCAGCGCCACTGCGCCCAGTGCCCATGGCCAGAGGGCCGGCACCGCCAGGGCGCCGACCACAGCGCCTGCGTGCAGGACGGCAGACGCCTTGAGCGCGGGAGACACGGTCCAGGGGCGGCTCATGGCAGGGTGGAAAAGTGGCCCAGGTCGAGGAAGCGCTGCCAGAGCGGCAACCAAGCCGCCCAGTCGTGCTCGCCCGGCACGGTGAGGTGGGTCGCATCGGGCAACTGCTCGGCCAGCATCTGCATGCCGTCAGCGAAACGGTCTTGTGCGCCATAGCCCATGAAGACCGGCACCGAGGGCAGTGGTTCTTTCAGCCACTGCCAGAGGCGCACGTCGGGATCGGTTTGTTGGGCAGCTCCTGCCTGCCAGGCGTGCAGCCCACCGGCCCGCCGGATCGCATTGGTGGTGATGCGCCCACCGGCATAAGGGGCGAGCAGGCACAGGCCGTACATCTCACCCTGGCGCCCCGCCAGGCACGACAAAGCCAGCTGGCCACCGCGTGAGATGCCACCCAGCCACACCCGTTGGTAGCGTTCGCGCGCAGGGGCGAGCCAATCGGTTTCGAGGGTGCGCAACGCCAGTTGGTTGTCGGCGCCTTCGGCGTGCAGGTCGGGCGCGATGAGGTCGAGCGCCAGCGCCCTCTGCTTCACCTCGGCAAACAACCCGGCCGCCACCATGTGCTGGGGCGTCATGAGGGCACCAGGCAGCATGATCAGCACGCTGTCGGCGCCGCATTTATGGCGCTCCGTGGAGCTCACTTCCCACCTTTGGGGTACACCAGCACGGCCGACAACAGCAGCGCCAGCAACGCGCCCGGCCCGACCGTGATGCCCACGGCCTGCAGCACCGGCACGCTGGAACTGGCGAGCGTGCCAAACCCGATCACGGTGGTGAGCACGGCCACGGCCATGGACATCAGCGTGGCCTCGTCCAGCGGTTCTCCCGCTGCGGCGCGGTCAAAGAACAGTGCGTAGTTGGAGCCCACGGCCACGATCAGCAGCATGCCCACCAGGTGCAGCAGGTGCAGGCGCGCGCCCGAGAGGTGCAGCAGGGCAATCACGCAGGCCACGGTCAGCGCCAGCGTGAACAACACCCGCGACAGCCTCGCGGCCGAACGCATCGTGAACCCCAGCAGCAGAGCGATCGCGGCCACACCCGCCAGCGACAACTGCACCGCCTCGCTCACGTAGCCACCGTAGAGGGATTCAAATTCGGTCTTGAGATCGACAAACACCGCCCCGCTGCCGGCCAGCGTGGTGCGAAGCCGGTCGGCCGGCAGGCTGGACTCGTCAGCATCCGCCGTGGGGCGCAGCGGCATCATCGCGCTCCATCCACCGTCCTTGGTGCGGGTCAGCATCGAGTCCACCGCCAGCGCCAGGGCGCTGCCCTCCAGATCGGCTCGGCGCATCACGCCTTGTCCACGGGCCGCCGCCACGTCGCTCAGGAACGGTCCGAGCTTGCTGGCCGATAAAGGCGAGTCGACCAGCGCCCGCTCCAGCCGGGCCTGCAATTCGGCCGGCTCGGGCAGGCTGGACAGGCGCTGGCGCTGCAGCTGTTCGCTGGGCAGGAAACGGGCGGGGCTGTCATAGCCCCCGATCACGCCCTGCTCCACCAGCTGGTCCAGCCGCTCACCCGCGCGTTCCGCTGCCTGCAAAGCGCCCTCCTGATCGGGCGCCGTCACGGTCACCAGGTAACGCGCATCGGGCGCGGCCAGGTCCGTCCGCATGCGCGAATCGGCCGAGGCTTCGGCCTCGCTCACGGTGGACAGCGCCGAGAGATTGCCGTCCCACAGACCGTCGCGCACCTGCCACAGGTAGGCGCCCACCACCACGGCCAACACCAACGCGACCCAGCGCAGGTGGTGGGCCTGGTTCAACAGCGACAGACCCTTCTTTACCCAGGGCCCGGACTGCGGCACGTTGACGCCCGCACCGGTCAGCGCGGGCAGCACGAAACGGGTCACCAGGGCCGCAGTGACCACGCCCGACAAGGCGTACAGGCCCAGCTGCGAGAGGCCCGGAAAACCCGAGAACAACAAGGCACCGAAACCAATGGCGGTGGTCATGACGCCCAGCCGGATGGTCGGCCAGAACACCCGGCGCCATTGATCGACCCCCTGGTGGCCGGCCTGCACGAAATAGTAGATGGCGTAGTCGACCGCCTCGCCGATCAGCGCCGACCCGAAGCCGACGGTGATGCCAAACACCGTGCCGTGCACCAGGCTGACCATCACGATGCCGGCGAGCGTGCCGCTGAGCACCGGGATCAGCCCCAGGGCGAGCAGGCGAAACGACCGGTAGACCCAGAACAGCACGAGCCAGATGGCCACGGAGCTGATGAGCGACAGCCGAGCGACCTCTTCCTTGATGGTTTCGCGTGACTGCACCGCGAACTGGCCCGGCCCGGACAGGTTGAGCGTCAGCGCCGAATGGCCGGTGGTCTGCAGCGCCTGGGCATAGACCTGGCGCACGGTGTTGATCGCTGCGGCCTGACCGTCGGTGTCGGAACCGAGCGCGCGCGTCTGCAACAGCAGCATGGCGCGTTCGCCATTGCGCGAAGCCCACACGCCCGCACGGGTCTGCGGCTGCGTCGCCGGGTTCAGCTGCCCCAGCACGGCCAACACCTCACCCGTGGGATCGTTCGCCAGATAAGGCTTGAGCAACACGCCCGCTGGCGACGACAGCAGATCGATGGTATCGGTCACCGCTGACCTCAGGCCCTCTTCCGTGAAGCGCTCGGGCGAGACCGCCGGGCTGAGCTGGTACCGGTGGCGCAGCAGCACATCGCGCTCGCTCTCCAACCCGCCCGCCTCACCGTTCTGCACCGACACAAAGGCCGGGTCGCTGGCCAGGCGTTTGCGCAGCTCGCGCGAGACCGCCGCGCGCTGGGGCGCATCGCCACCCTCGATCGACAGCATCAGCAGGCGCGAGACCGTGCCGTCCTTCAGCTGCCCCACCAGCGCCTGTTGCTCCGCCGTGGGCTTGGATGGCAGAAAGAACGACATGTCCGCCGAGAAGCGGCTGTTCCACACCACGGCCACCCCAGCCAGCATCAGCGCCAGCCAGACCAGAAACACCTTGACCGCAGACGACCTCACTGGAGACCCTCCGTCCGGCGGACTGCGGTGCGAGCCCCTTCGGGCGGCCGGGCGGGGCCTATTGAGACCTCCGTCCGGCGGACTGCGGTGCGAGCCCCTTCGGGCGGCCGGGCGGGGCTCATTGCGCCTCGATCGGTTCGATGCTGATCTCCGAACGGTCGCCGTCCACCTGCAGATACTCGATGTGGCGAACCTGGCTCTTGCTCCCTGTCACGGTGATGCGCTGGAGCAGCGCCGCGATGGCGGGCTCGCTCGGCACCAGGGTCAGCACCCACTGGGCGCTCTCACCCTGCAGCTTGAGCGCGTAGTTCTGCTCCAGCGACTTGCGGTTGCCAGCGAGCGTGCTGCGGATGCTGTCGACGAAAGCCAGCGCCTCCGGGCGGCTCTGCAGGTTGATGGTGAGCTTGCGCTGCCCGCGCTCCATGCTGAGCGTGTCTTTGTCCAGGACCATGGTTTCCGCCTTGGGCAGCAAGGTGCGCTTCTCCAGCCTGTCGGGTGGGCTGTACACCATCTCGCCGCTGGCCTGCACCGGCTTGTCGAGCAGGGCCACGTGGCGCTTTTCGACAAAGCGTGCCCGCCCGCCCTTTTGCCCCGCCAGATCGGTCATCAGCTGATCGATGTCGTACGCCGCGTGCGCGGCCGTCAAGACACCCAACCCCGCCAAAGCCAGCACGACGGAGCGCAGAAGCACCCCCCAGGGCGCCCGTGGAACCGGCTTCGCCGGGCCACAGGGTGCGTCCCCCTTCGCAGAAGGGGGGAGGGCGCGAAGCGACGCAGGGGGGTTTCTCATGGTTTCCAGAAGTCGAAGAAGTTGAACCAGTTGTACGGCGCCAGTTTGCACAGGCGGGCCAGGCTGTTTGCGTAGGCCTGCACAGCGCCCTTGATCGCCGCGTCGCGCCCGCCGCGCTCGATCTGGGAAAAATCGGCCAGCGGCTCGAAGTGCAGCTGGTAACGGTTGCCGCCCAGGTACAGCCCCGCCATCAGGAACACCGGGCGCTTGAGCATCGCCGCCATGCGCCAGGGGCCGAGCGGAAAGGCCGCCGTTTCACCCAAAAAATCGACATTCAGCGTGGCGTCATCGCCCAGTGAGCGGTCGGCCAGCATGCCCACCAGAAAGCCTTCGTCGAGCTTGTCGCGGACCTCCAGCATCGACTCCAGACGCCCGAGAGCGATGATATCTTGCATCGCCTTGGGGTTGATGGCGGAGAGTGTGGCATTGAGCTTGCGCGCGTTCTGCTCGTACATCAGCATGGCCACCCGCAGCCCCTTCTTGCCACGCCCCATGGCGCGCAGCACCTCGAAGCTGCCAAGGTGGGCACCCATGAGCAGCGCACCCGGCTGCTTCTGAAGCTGCTCCAGCAAGGCTTTGTCGCCCACCACCTCCACGTCGAACACATCGAAGCGGTCATTGAGGAGGTAGATGCGGTCGTGGATGGTGCTCGCAAAACTGAACACGTGGCGGTAACCGTCGCGCCATCCCGCCCAGCGCCCCAGCACCTTGCGCAGGTAGGCACGGCTCGCCCGACGCGCGGCCGGGGCAAACAGCACGAAGTAGGTGGCAATGCCGTGCAACACGATCCGACCCGCACGGCGGCCGAACGAGAGTGAAATCCAGACCATCAGACGGAGGATGGCCAGGTTGCTGCGCTCCTGGCGCCGCATCCACTCGGGTTGCGCTTCGGTCGGGTGGGAGGCGCCCTTCATGGGATCGAGGGCTGCAGGTTGCCCGAAGCGACATCACGATCGCCACAGCGCACCACAAACGACACCCCGCCACGCACGCCGTCCTGAAGCAAGAACACCAACTCGTCCCCAGGGCCGCTGGGGCTGAGAAACTTGGCTTGGGTCACCTGCCAGGCACCCCCCTGACGCCCCAGGTGCTGCTGAGCCAGCAACACGGCCTGGTCCAGCAACAGCACACCAGGCACGATGGGGTGCCCAGGAAAGTGGCCGGCAAAGGCCGGGTGGTCCAGTGGCACCTGCCAGGCCCGCTCAAACACGGCCATGCGCCACGCGCTCCTGGTACAGCGCCTGCAGCGTCGTGCGCAGCAGCTTGCCCGTGCTGTTGCGAGGCAGTGCATCGACCAGCACCAACGGGCGTGGCTGAAACACGCGGTCGATGCGTTGGCGCAGCGCGCGCTGCAGCGCATCCGCCGCCAGACCGGGCGCGACCACGAACGCGGTCAAACGGGTAATGCCACCAGCGTCTTCTGCGGTGTCATCGGGCAGGAAAAAAGCACCATCAAGCACACCCTCGATGGCGCACAACTGGTGGTTCAGATAAGCCAGCGAACTGCGTTTGCCGGCGATGTTGATCAGATCGGCATGCCGACCGTGCAGAAGGAAGCTCCCGGCATCTTTCAATTCGATGATGTCCGACAACGGCACCCGGCCTTCCACATGGCCCTCACGGGCGTAGGTGGTGTCGTTCTCCTGCTCCAGCACCACACCGGGCAACAGCTTCCACAGCGGGCCATCGGTGGTGCGCCGGCAGGCCAGCTGACCCGACTCGGTGGAACCGTAGATTTCATGGACCGGCGCCCCGCCCCGGGCTTCAGCGCGCGCGGCCAGCTCGGCGCCCAGCGGCGCGGTGGCCGACAGGCAGGTGTCCAGTGCTGGCCACGTCACATCGGACGCCAGCAGGGCCGAGAGGTGGTAAGGCGTGGTCACCAGCATGCGCGGGCGCGGCACGGCGTTCAGCGCGTCCACCACGTCTTGTGGGTAAAACGGCTTGCCGCTCCAGAAACTGCAGCCACCGTGGAGTGCCATCAGGAAGGTGGACTCGAACCCGTAGCTGTGTTGCGCCGGCACGGTGCCCACGAGCACGGGCGGCCGCTCCGTCAAACCCAGACCGATGGCCTCGGCCCGGCCGTTTTGCACCAGCCGACCCCAGGTTTTGGCGTGCGGCTGCGGCAGCCCGGTGGAGCCCGAGGTGAACAGGATCGCAGCCACGCGGTCAGCGTCCACCATGGGCATCTCGACCACACGAGGACGGGGCAGCGTGGCCAGATCAGGGAAATCGATACAGGCCAGCCCGGCCGATTCAAACGCGCCATCCACGACGCCGAACGAATCGGGCTGGTCGAGCACGAGCCGTTGCAGGGTTTCGGCCGAGTGAGAAGCCGGTTGCAGGCTGGTCTTGCCGGACAGCAAACAGGCGGCAAACAGCACCGCGAAGTGGTAGCGGTCCTCGCACAGGTTGAGCACCCCGTCGCCTGCAGGAAGCACCGCCGCAAGTGCCTGGGCATCGGCCACAAACTCGCCCACCGTCACGGGGCCAGTGGGGCGCCAGGCCAGGATGTCGTCCAGACCGCGGTCGCTGATCAGCGGTAGGTAACTCATGGGAACGCCTTCAAGCAAGGAGCCCCTGCGCCGAACACCCCTGGCCACCCCGCTGCTGGGACCCGCAAAACGCCCAAGGTCATTTGGTGCGTTGGCTGGCGACGTGGGTTGAGAGCGCACGCAACGACGCGTAAATCTTGTCGTTGTTCTCGTTGTCCGAACGCAACTGGAAACCGTAGTGTTTCGAGATCACCAATGAGATCTCCAGCATGTCGATGGAGTCCAGGCCCAGCCCCTCGCCGTAGAGCGGATCGTCGGGCTTCACATCCTGGGGCTGCACCTCCAGGTTGAGGGCCTCCACGATCAGCGCGGCCACCTCAGCCATGAGGTCGTCGAAAGAAATATCAGGTACTTGGGACATGTCGTGGTTCTCGGAATCAGGGGTGAGGCGCAGCACGGAAGGCCAACACGGCGTTGCTGCCACCAAAGGCAAAAGAGTTGGACAAGGCAGCACCCAGCGGGACACCTCGTCGCCCTTCAAAGACATGATCGACCCCTTCGCAGACCGGATCGAGCCGGCCCCGAAGATGGGCCGTCGGGGGAATGGCCTGCTCGCGCAGCGCCAGCACCGTGGCCAGCGCCTCGATGGCACCCGCCGCTCCCATCAGGTGACCGTGCATGGACTTGGTGGCGCTCACCGCCAGCGAAGAAGCATGTTCGCCAAACACCGTCTTGAGCGCGCTGACTTCGATGGGGTCCCCCTCCACGGTGGCGGTGCCGTGGGCATTGACGTAGCCGATGTCGCTGGTGACCAGACCGGCGTCCGCCAGCGCCGCCCGCAACGCACGGGCTTGGCCCTCCGCCTCGGGACGAACCAGGTGACTGCGGTCGCAGCTGGCGCCGTAGCCCACGATCTCTGCGTGAATGCGGGCCCCTCTTGCCATCGCATGGTCCCAGTCCTCGAGCACCATGGCGGCACCCCCTTCGCCCAACACCAGCCCAGCGCGATCCGCCGCAAAAGGTCGACAGGCCATGGGGGCTGTATCGACATTGCCCGGCGCCACCAACCGCATGGCCTCCCAGGCCTTGCCCACGGCATAAGCCTGGGTGGCATCGGATCCCCCGGTGATGGCCACTGTGGCCTCGCCTGAGCGCACGCGGCGAAAGGCCTCACCGATCGCCACCGTGGACGAGGCGCAAGCCACCGTGTGGCTCATGCTGATCCCACCCAACCCGAGCTGAATGGACAGATGGGCATTGACCGCGTTGTTCATGCCCATCACCACCGACAGCGGCGAGACGCGTTCGCGCCCGTTTTGCCACATCTCTCGGTAGCCCTTTTCAAAGGCCAGAATGCCGCCCAGCGCGGTGCCCCAGATGCAAGCCCAGTCATTGCGGTCTTCGGGGTTGGATGGCAATCGTTCAAGACCCGCGTCTTGCCAGGCGTCAAAGGCCGCCGACACGCCGAGATGGGCAAAGCGATCCATCATGGCCGCGAGCGGCTTGCCCAGCGCGGCAGCGGGGTCAAACTCACTGCAGCTCACGAACGGCATGGACAAGGGCCGTGGCTTGTCTTCGGTCAGCAGGTAACGCACCGCAGAGCGACCGGTAAGCAGGTGCTCGAAGAAAGCGTCCACGCCTCCTCCGTACGGGCTGACCATTCCCAGGCCCGTGATGGCCACACGGTGGCGGATCATGATTGCGCGGCTTTGGCTGCTTTGGCCGCGAGCAGGTTGTCGATCAACCGAACCATTTCGCCAACCGTTTTCGGAATGGTCACACTGGATTCGATGGAGATGCCCAGGCGGTCTTCGGCTTCGAACATCAACTCGGCGAGCATCAGCGAGTCAACACCGAGATCGGCAAGCAATGCCTCATTGACCACCTGGTCTGGCTGGATTCCCACACGCTCATGGAGAAATTGGCGAATCAGTTCGGTCGATTGCATGGCATACATTTCATGATGGGCTGTCTTGCTTCGACCCTGCCTCCGCTCACACATGCTGAGCAGGTGCGAAGGGCCAGCAAAGCGCCGGAGGCCCGGCTCACACCGCCGATCAGCACAGAATTTTCAGCTTTTGATTGTACAGCCGGCACAATGCACGAAGCCGCTCTCCCATTGCCACCATGACCCACCCACAGCGCGACCCCGCGTGCGTCCAACGAGCCCCTTTTGATCCGCTACCCACCGATGCAGCCCAGGGTCCGCCCGACACATCGGGATGGCTCGGCCGGCTGGGCCGCCGGTTTGTCGTCTATTGGCCGCTGAAGGGCGTGGGCACCACCACCTTCATGTTCCTGTTTTTCTGGAGCTACTTCTGGATCCTGAAAAACCCGCGCACCGATGCCGTGGTCATGCCCGAGATCTGGCTTGATCGCTGGATCGAATTCACACCGACCGCGTTCCCGGTGTATCTGAGCCTGTGGCTCTATGTCTTTCTGCCACCGGCGGTGCTGGGAAATTTGCGTGCCCTGGTGTGGTTTGGCGTGTGGGTGGGGGCCATGTGCCTGTTCTGCCTGGCCTTGTTCTGGTGGTTTCCGACCCAGACGCCGGTGTTCGACATGGACTGGAGCCTCTATCCGGGCGTGTCTTTCGTCAAAGACATGGATGCGCCGGGCAACGCGTGCCCATCGCTGCACGTGGCTTCGGCGGTGTTCAGCTTCTGCTGGCTTCAGCGCATCCTCCGACAGCTGCGAACCCCTGCCGTGCTGCAATGGATCTCGGCGGTGCAGTGCGTCGCCATCATTTGGTCCACCATGGCGACTTTGCAGCACGTCGCGCTGGACGTGTTTGCGGGTATCGCTGTGGGCCTGGTGTTCGCGGCCGCATCGCTGGCCCACGTGAAAAACACGGCCTGAGCCAGCGCTCAGTCCCGAAGCACCCGCAACACGTCAGAGTGAAACTCGCGGCTGTAGAGAATGGCCACCACCGTGAGCGTGCCCATCACCATGATGAGAGGCGACACAAACCAGGCCAGCGCGGCAAACGAAAAGTAGTAGGCCCTCAGGCCGTCGTTGAAGGTTTCTGCCGCCGCTCCCACCATGGCGGCGGCTCGGTCTGCGTACTTCAGCGCGTCGAATTTGCCCGACTTGAACTCCGCTGGCGGCGGCATGGCGCCGATCACCAGGGCCACAAAGGTGTACTGCCGCATGCACCAGGAAAAGCGGAAGAAGGCGTAAACAAAGATCGCCACCAACACCAAGATCTTGAACTCGAACACCACCAGTGAGGTCGTCTGTGCGAAAGGGATTTCGCTCATGAGCTCGGTGACCTTGTCGTTTGTGCCCAGCAGCGCGAACAATCCGCCGATCACGAGGATCGAGGTGGAGGAAAAAAAGGCGGGGGTGTTCGACAGCGTCTGCGTGATCAGGCCATCGAGCATGCGCGGATCGCGCATGGCCGCCTGGCGCATCCAGTACCCCCGATAGCGGTTGGTGGTGACCAGCAGCGACGAGCGCCGCTGCCCCCACACCCTCGCAAACCAGGCGTACCCGATCCACAAAGCAAAAAAGCAGACCAGCGCCAGCCAATCTGCCCAGGGAAGGAGCGAGAAGATTTTCATGTCTCGGATGTTACCCATCCGGGACATGCACCGCGCTCAGACCACATCAGCCTTTGAACTGAGCGGTCACGGCAGCCACGCGGGCACCAAACTGGCGCGCGGTTTCCAGGTCACCCGGGAGCATCTCGTTGGCGCCCGCATCGGACGGGCTTTGCGCCATGGCGCCACTGAACGAGCCCACGTAGTTCAGGTCGTTGCGCTGGGCCGCCTTGCTGTTGCTGGGCATCATGCCCGTGCCGACCCAGATGCCGCTGTGCTGCATGGCCAGCGTGAACAGGTAGTGCAGCGTGGACAGCTTGTCGCCGTTCATGGTGGCGCTGTTGGTGAAGCCGGCGAAGACCTTGTCTTTCCAGGCTTGCGTGAACCAGGGCTTGCTTGAGGCGTCAGCAAACTTTTTGAACTGCCAGCTGGCCATGCCCATGTAGGTCGGCGAGCCCATGATGATCGCGTCGGCCGCGTTCAGCGTGTCCCAGCCGCCTTCGGGCAGGTTGCCTTCGGCGTCGATCACGATCAACTCCGCGCCAGCGCCTTCGGCCACCGATTGCGCCATGCGCTGGGTGTGACCGTAACCTGAGTGATAGACCACCACAACATTTGCCATTTGATAACTCCAGAAAGAGAGCGCCAGGGCGCGGGTTTGAAACGACGGGGAAAACGGTTCAGTTCGTGCGACGGGCATCCAGACTGAAGGCGCCGGCACCGAAGGCCGCCAGCGCGAGCAGGCCACCGGTCACGCCAATGTTCTTCATGAACAGCATCTGTTGCATGAGCTGCTGTTCAGCGGGCACCGCCCAGAAGTTATGAAAGAAGAACGAGGCAGCCAGCGTGAACAGCGCCAGCGCCAGCGCCGCCCAGCGCGTGCCGAAGCCGACCAGCAGCGCCAGGCCACCGAGCACTTCAACCACGATGGCAACGACAGCGCCGAGTGTCGCCATCGGCAGGCCCACCGAGGCGATGTAGCCCACGGTGCCTTCGAAACCGGTGATCTTGCCAATGCCAGCGGGCAGAAACACGGCGGCAAGCAGCAGGCGGGACACCAGGGCGAGAGGGTTTTGCAGCGCATTCATGGAAATCTCCTTGGGAAAAAGTTGACAGGGTTGACAGGAAAAAAACAGGGATATCAGGCCGCGAGATCAAACACCAGCACCTCGGCATCTTCGCCGTGGGCCAGCTGAAGCTGTGTTTCGCCTTGCAACAGCGCGGCGTCGCCGGTGTTCAGACGCTGGCCATTCACGTCCAGCGTGCCGCGCACCATGTGCACATAGGCCTTGCGTTGCGGATCCAGCGCCAGTTCGGCATTGTCTTCCGCGTCCAGCAGCCCGGCGTACAGCGCCGCGTCTGCGTGGATGCTCACCGAACCTAGCGCGCCATCGGGCGAGGCCACCAGCTTGAGCTGACCGCGCTTGTCCACGTCAGCAAAGGTCTTCTGCTCGTAACCGGGTGCGATGCCCCTCACGTTGGGTTCGATCCAGATTTGCAGAAAGTGCGTGGTCTGCTCGGGCGCGTGGTTGAACTCGCTGTGCATCACACCCTTGCCCGCGCTCATGCGCTGCACGTCACCCGGCGGGATGCCCACCACGTTGCCCATGCTGTCCTTGTGTGCCAGGTTGCCCTGCAGCACGTAGCTGATGATTTCCATGTCGCGGTGGCCGTGGGTGCCGAAGCCGGTACCCGGAGCAATGCGGTCTTCGTTGATCACGCGAAGGTTCCCCCAGCCCATCCAGGCGGGATCGTGGTATCCGGCGAACGAAAAGGAGTGGTGGCTCTTGAGCCAGCCGTGGTCGGCGTAGCCCCGGTCCTGTGAGCGGCGAATCTGCATCATGGTGGGTCTCCGATAGGGTCAGCAAGGCGCTGACTTGGTACCTATTGTGGGCAGCGCTGGGCGGTTGTGGTTGGCATGATTTTGATGGCATCATTCAATCCGTTTGAATTAAAACCCCGATCAACCTCCATTTTCTGCACCCATAGAACCATGGCCACCCACACACCTCGCTCCGCCCTGTCGCCGGAAAACCTGGGCTTGCTGGAAACCGTGGCACGGCTGGGCAGCATGGCGGCCGCAGCACGCGAACTGGGCATGGTGCCCAGCGCCCTGACCTACCGTGTGCGGCTGATCGAAGACGCGCTGGACGTGCTGCTGTTTGATCGCAGCGCGCGCCGCGCCCAGCTCACACCGGCTGGCGCCGAACTGCTGCGCGCCGGGCAGTACCTCTTGGGCGAGCTGGACGCCGTCGCTCAGCGCGTCAAACGGGTCGCCACCGGCTGGGAACCGCAGCTCACCATTGCGGCAGACGCCATCATGGCGCGCGGCACCCTGTTCGAGCTGTGTGAAGCCTTCTACGCGACCGGCGCACCCACGCGCCTCAAGCTGCGCGCCGAAACGCTGTCAGGCACGCTGGAAGCCTTGCAGAACGGCCTGGCCGATCTGGCGTTGGGGGTGTTTGCCGAGGTCTCGCTGCCCGACATCCAGACCGCGCCGTTGGGCCAGATGCGCTTTGTGTTTGCGGTGGCCCCCCACCACGCGCTGGCCGCGCTGGAGCACAGCCTGTGCGACGACGACTTGCGCCACCACCGCGCGGTGGCGGTGGCCGACAGCACCCAGCGCGGCAATGGCCAGTCGTTCAACATCCTGCCGGGGCAGGACGTGCTGACCGTTCCCACCATGCAGCACAAACTTGAAGCCCAGCTGCGCGGCCTGGGCTGCGGTTTCCTGCCGCTGCCGCTGGCCCAGCCCTACATCACGGCGGGCCACCTGGTGGTCAAGGCCGTGCAGCGCCCCAACCATGTGATTCGCCTGGCCTACGCTTGGCGACGTTCGCGCAACGCGGCCGACACGGGGCAGGCGCTGCGCTGGTGGCTCGACCGCCTGCAACACCCCACCACACGCAGCGCCCTGCTGGAAAACCATCACCTCGGCTGACGTGAATCAGAGCGTCGGGCGCACGAGGACTGCTAAAGTGCAACCATCCCATCCAACCATCGCACAGCGCCATGAAAAACAACAAGACGTCACGCTCCCGCCCCCCTGTTTCCATCGCACGTGCGCCCAAGGCCAAGGCCGCCGACCGTCCAGGCACCTTGCATTTTGCGGTGGTCGGGGCGGGCATGGCCGGCGTGGTCTGTGCGCGCACCCTGGTCCAGGCCGGGCACCGCGTCACCCTGTTCGAGAAGAGCCGCGGCTTTGGCGGACGCATGTCCACGCGCCGCACCGAATTCGGCGGTTTTGACCACGGTGCGCAGTACTTCACCGTGCGCGACAAGCGCTTCGCCCGAGCCTTGCTCACCGCGCAGGCCATGGTGCGGCCCTGGAGCGTGAGCACGGTGCGCGTGCTCGATGAACTGGGTCATGTGCTGGCCAGCGCGCCGCCCCCGACAGAGCCCCATTTCGTGGCGGTACCCGGCATGAGCGGGCTGGTCAATCACTGGGCCCAGCCGCTGGCCCATCCCGAACTTTTCGGCAAGCTGAAAGCGCGCACCTTCACCGAAACACGCGTCACCCACATCGAGCGCGATGTGCTGCACCCCGAACAATGGCAGCTGCGCGCAGAGGACGCGGAAGGCGGGCAACACGTGATGGGCGGTTTTGACCGCGTGCTGCTGGCCCTGCCGCACCTGCAGGCCCACGACCTGCTGCTGGCCTCCGGCCACGCGCCGCACCTTCGGCACCAGCTGTCCTCGGTGCAGGTCGCGCCCTGCTGGACCCTCATGGTCGCCTACCCCAATGCGATGCAGCCCGGTCTGCCGCACCTGGGACCGCAGTGGAACGCGGCGCGCAGCACGCACCACCGCATCAGCTGGCTCGCCCGCGAAAACAGCAAGCCCGGCCGCGAACCCATCGAGCGCTGGACCATCCAGGCCAGCCCCGCCTGGTCGACCAAGCACCTGGAAGACGACGCCGATCGCGTCAAGGCCAAGCTGCTCAAGGGCTTCGCCGAGATCACCGGCATCCGCGCCACGCCCAGCCATGCCGTGGTGCACCGCTGGCGCTTTGCGCAAACCCAGCAAACGCTGGGTCATTCCTACATCTTCGACAAGGAACTGGGCATTGGCCTGTGTGGCGACTGGTGCCTGGGCCACCGGGTCGAAGACGCCTTTGTCTCCGGGCTGGAGCTGGCGCTCGCGGTGATCTGACCCCCTGCGGTCCGGTGAAGCCGGTTCCGCGGTGTCTGCTGGCACAGTCACGCGCTCCGGAGACATTCTTTTGTCAGCCGATCCAGTCCTTCCCTACCGCGGCCGCTTCGCTCCTTCCCCCACCGGTCCCTTGCACGCTGGATCGCTGGTGGCGGCGCTGGCCAGCTGGCTGGATGCGCGCGTCCACGGCGGCACCTGGATCGTCCGCATCGAAGACGTGGACACACCGCGTTGCGTGCCAGGGGCCGATGAAATCATCCTTCGGCAACTGGCCACCTGTGGCCTGGTCAGCGACGAGCCCGTGGTCTGGCAGTCGAACCGCAGCACCCTGTACCAGGCCGCACTCGACCGGCTGATCGCCACCGATGCGGTTTACCCCTGCGCCTGCTCGCGCAAAGACATCGAAGCCGCCCTGAACGCCGCCGGACTGGCGCGTGAGCGCCACCATGCAGCGGTCTACCCGGGCACCTGTCGACCCGAGCGCGGTGGACTCCATGGCAGAGAAGCGCGGGCCTGGCGATTTGAGGTCAAGCCTGGCGTGCTTCGCTGGAGTGATCGCCGACTGGGCCCGCAATCGCAGGACGTGGCAGCAGAGGTGGGCGATTTCGTGCTGCGGCGCGCCGACGGCCTGTGGGCCTACCAACTGGCGGTGGTGGTGGACGACGCCGAGCAGGGCATCACCCAGATCGTGCGCGGTGAGGACCTGATCGACAACACGCCGCGCCAGTGGCTGCTGCAACAGGCACTCGGCTTGCAGGCGCCGGGCTGCCTGCACACACCGCTGGTCATGGGTGACAACGGCGAAAAGCTGAGCAAGCAGAACGGGGCGCAAGCGCTGGATCTCACTGACCCTTTGGCGGCCCTGAACCAGGCGGCAGTGCACCTGGGCCTGCCGGCGGCCACCGGTTCGCTGCCCGATGCGCTGGCGCAGTGGGTCAACGCCTGGCCATGGAGAAACTTGGTGCCGGTTTGAAAGCGCTCAGGTCCGGATCTTGCCGTCACCCGTCAGCATCGACAGCTCGACGAACGACGAGGCCACGTGATCGCGGGCACTCAGCGACACCGAGTACCCGCCCAACGACTGCTCGCCCAGCGCCTCCAGCCCGCTGATCAGCGAGTCTCGGGTCACACGCGACCCGGCGCGCCGCAAGCCCTCGGCCACCAACTTGGCGGCGAGATAGCCCTCCATGCTGGAGAAGTTGGGTTGCACCTTGTTGCCACCTTCGGCGATCGCGTCACGGAACTCGCGTGTGATCGGCTTGGAACCCGCGTAGGGGTTGGGCATCACCTGGGACACCACCACGCCGGCACCGTCTTTGCCCAGCTCGTCGGCCAGTGCCTGCGTGCCCACGAAAGACACGTTGTAGAAGCTGCCGCCGTATCCCGCCTTGCGAGCGGCGCGAATGTACGCGGCGCACGATCTGTAGGCGCTGATCTGTACCACCGCCTGTGGGTTGGCGGCGTTGATCGTTGTCACCGCGCTGGCCACGTCCACCGAGTTGCGCTCGACCGTGGCGGTCGCCACCGGCTTCAGGTTGCGCGACGACAGCGCCAGCGTCATGCCGTCGAGCCCGGCCCTGCCGTAGGCGTCGTTCTGGTGAAACACCGCGACCCGGGTCAGGCCCAGGTTGTGCAGGTTGCGCACGATCAACTCGGTCTCGTCGTTGTACGAGGCGCGCAGGTGAAAGGCCATGCGGTTGAACGGCTGACGCAGCGACATGGCGCCGGTGAAGGGCGCGATGAAAGGCACCTCTTCTTTGGTCGCCAGCGGCAGCGCTGCCACGCTGGTGGGCGTGCCGATGTAGCCGAACAGCGCGAACACGTCGTCAGCCAGCAGTTTGCGGGTGTTTTCAGCGCAGCGGTCCGGCTCGTAACCGTCGTCCAGTTGCACGATCTCCACCCGCTGGCGACCCGAACCCCCTAGCGCGTTGTACTGGTCGAAAAACAGCTTGGCGCCGGCATGGAACTGAATGCCCAACTGGGCCGCCGCGCCGGTAAACGCGGCCGACTGACCCAGCACGATGCGGTTGGACGACTGCGCATGCAGCGCTGGCACAGCGAAAGCCGCAACGCCGGCCGCGCAACGGGCGAATTCGCGACGGGACCATCCCAAAGATGGAGAAAGAAGTTTTTTCATGAGGGCAACGACAGGGCCTCAGTCAGTCAAACCAAGGCCAGTTTCAGAGTGGATTTGGTTTGCATGCTAACCGGCCCCCTGCCTTGTGACAGGGCCATTTCAGACCCCTCAAACGACCACCCATCGTTTGCGGCATTTCTCATTACAAGGGCCGGCGGTTCGGCCCAGGCACCAGCCTACAATTTGCCACCTTTTTTGCCCCCTGCCATGAACCCCGC
>NZ_MUNZ01000025.1 GCF_002001205.1 Hydrogenophaga sp. A37 | reverse complement strand
CCCCCACCCGCCGCGGGCAGCTTGCGCGTGGACCCGGTGCTGCCGCGCGCCTGGCTGGGCAACGAGGCCATCGAGCTGACCCAGCGCGAGTGGTCGCTGCTCGACCTGCTGGTGCGGCACAGCGGGCAGGTGGTCAGCCGCGAAGACGTGCTCGCGGCCTGGCAGTCCGAGCCCGGCGAGGCCGGCGGCGTGGCGTCCAACGCGCTCGAGGTGTACGTGCACCGCCTGCGCCGCAAGCTCGCCGGCTCCACGCTCAACATCCGCAACATCCGCGGCCTGGGCTACCTGCTCGAATCGGCCAACGCGCCATGACGGCGAGCGCGCCGGGCCTGTCGCTGCGCCGCCAGCTGCTGATCTGGCTGCTACTGCCCCAGCTGGTGCTCTGGGCCGGGGGCGGCCTGCTGGCCTACCGCATCGCCCTCTCGTACGCCGAGAAGGGCATCGACCAGTCGCTGACCCAGTCGGTTCGGGCGCTCGCGCGCCAGGTCAAACCCATCGGCTCGGGCCTGCTGATCGACTTTCCACGCGCTGCGCAGGACGTGCTGGAGCAAGACCCGGACGACCGCATCATGTACATGGTGTCCGCGCCGCCAGACGGCTTTCTGCTGGGCAACCAGCGGTTGCCGCAGCCCTCCATTGCACCCGCCGCGCCCGGTGAACCCTTGCTCTACAGCGCCAGCTTCGACGGCAAGCCCATGCGCTTCGTGGCCATGGAGGTGAACTACGGCGAAGACAACGCGCCGCAGACCATGCGCGTGCAGGTGGGCAAGAGTCTGGCGGTGCAACAGCGCATCGCGCGCGAGCTGATCGCCGACATGCTGGCGCCGCTGCTGGCGGCCGGCGTGCTGCTGAGCCTGGCGGTCTACGGCGGCATCCAGCGCGGTCTGGCGCCGCTAACGCGCCTGACCTCGCAGCTGGAGCACCGATCGGTCAACGCGCTGTCGCCCATCGGCATGACGCAGGCGCCCAACGAGGTGCACGCCCTGGTGCAGGCCATCAACGGCCTGCTCGACGAGGTGGCGCGCAACGTGAACCAGGAAAAGCGCTTCATCAACGACGCCGCCCACCAGCTGCGCACGCCACTGGCCGGGCTCATCAGCCAGGTGGAGCTGGCGCAGCGCGAAACGGCAGACCCGGTGGTCGGCGCGCGCCTGAACAAGGTGCTGACCGGCGCCGAGCGCAGTGCCCACCTGGTGCACCAGCTGCTCACCCTGGCGCGCACCGAAACCACAGCCCGGCGCGAGACGCTGGACCTCGCCGCCCTCGCCCGCGAGGTGGCCCGTGAATGGACCCCCAAGGCCGTCGCGTCGGGCGTGGACCTGGGCTTCGAAGGCACCGATCACCGCGAGATGCAGGGTGACGCCCTGCAACTGCGCGAAGCGATGGCCAACCTGATCGACAACGCCCTGCGCTACACGCCGCGCGGCAGCGCGGTCACGCTCAAGGTCGAGGCCCATGGCGACAGCACCCGCCTGATCGTTGAAGACAACGGCCCGGGGCTCAGCGACGACGACATGGCCCATGCGTTCCAGCGCTTCTGGCGCGCCAGCGAACAGCCTGGCGGCTGCGGGCTGGGTCTGGCCATCGTGAAGGAGATCGCGCGGCGCCATGGCGGCGACGCGCAGGTGGAGCGCGTGGCGCCGCAGGGCCTAAGGGTCGTGCTGACCCTCATGTAACCATGGGCATCCGTTTTTATGTGTCCGGAGCACCACCCCGACGCATGAAACGGTCCAGCCCAGGGCACCGCCGGGCCGGCTTTGCCGGACGGCCAGTGCCGCCCCCTTGGGGGTAGCGCAAAGCGCTGCGGGGGTGGCCGTTATCACGGCGCGTGGTGCGCGTCCATCTCCTTGAGCCGCACGCCCGACTGGTGGTCGAACCAGTTGTTGTGGCGCCCGCTGACCGTCATGCCGGCGGTGTCGCCCACCTGGATCTTGGTGTTGGCTGGGGCACGCACCGTCATCAGCCCCACCGCCGTTTTCACCACCACGTAGGTGTCGGCACCGGTGGGCTCCACGAGCACCACCTCGCCCCGCCAGGGCGAGTCGTCGCTCAGGTGGATGTGCTCGGGCCGCTGGCCCAGCGTCACCTGCGGCACGTCCGGGCAAGGCAGGTCCAGCGCGCCGCCCACGAACACGAACCGACCACTGTCGCCGGAGCGCTCCACCTGGCCCGGGATGAAGTTCATGGTGGGTGAGCCGATGAAGCCCGCCACGTAGGTGTTGGCCGGACGGCGGTAGATCTCGTCTGGCGTGTCGATCTGCTGCAGGATGCCGTCTTTCATCACCGCGATGCGGCTGCCCAGGGTCATGGCCTCGATCTGGTCGTGCGTCACGTACACCGTGGTGATGCCGCTCAGGTGGTGCAGGCGCTTGATCTCGGCGCGCATCTCCACGCGCAGCTTGGCGTCGAGGTTGGACAGCGGCTCGTCAAACAAAAACAGCTGCGGGTCGCGCGCCAGGGCCCGGCCCATGGCCACGCGCTGGCGCTGACCGCCCGAGAGCTGGGCCGGGCGGCGGTCGAGCAGGTGCTCGATCTGCAGCAGCGCGGCGACCTCGTGAATGCGCTTCTTGCGCACCTCCACCGGCACCTTGCGCATCTCCAGCGCGAAGCCGATGTTGTCGGCCACGGTCATGGTCGGGTACAGCGCATAGCTCTGGAACACCATGGCGATGTCGCGCTGCGCCGGCGCCATGCCGATCACGTTGGTGCCAGCGATGTGCAGCTCGCCCTCGGTGGGTTCTTCGAGGCCGGCAATGATGTTGAGCAGGGTGGACTTGCCGCAGCCCGAGGGGCCGACCAGGATGAGGAACTCGCCCGGCGCCACGTCGATGTCGATGCGCTTGAGCACCTCGACCATCTTGTCGCCTTTGCCGAACGCCTTGCGGATGCCTTTGATGTGCAGAGAGGAAGCCATGTGTTATCCCTTCACGGCGCCAGCCGTGAGACCTTTGACGAAATATTGACCGGCGAGCACGTACACCAGCATGGTGGGCAGGCCGGCGATGATGGCGGCGGCCATGTCCACGTTGTAGGCCTTGACGCTGCTGGTGGTGTTGGCCATGTTGTTCAGGCCCACGGTGACGGGCTTGCTGTCGGCGCCGCTGAAGGCCACACCGAACAGGAAGTCGTTCCAGATGTTGGTGAACTGCCAGATCAGCGTGACCATCATGATGGGCGTGGACATGGGCACCACGATGCGCCAGAAGATGCGCCAGAAGCCCGCGCCGTCGATGCGCGCGGCGTTCACCAACTCGCGCGGCACGGCCGTGTAGTAGTTGCGGAAGAACAGCGTGGTGCCGGCCATGCCCGCGAGGCAGTGCACCAGCACCAGCCCGCCGATGGAGCTGGAGATGCCGAGCCAGCCCAGCACCTGGCTCATGGGCAGCAGCACCACCTGGAAAGGCATGAACACGCCGAACAGCAGGAAGCCGAACAGCACCTCCGAGCCCCGGAACTTCCACATGCTCAGCACGTAGCCGTTGATCGCGCCCCAGGCGGTGGAGATCAGCACCGCCGGCACGGCCATGATCACCGAGTTCCAGAAATAGGGCTGCAGACCGCGGCAGTCCACCCCCGTGCAGGCGGTGGACCAGGCCAGGCGCCAGGCCTCGAAGTTCAAGCCGTGGGGCAGGCTCAGCAGGTTGCCCGAGCGGATCTGCTCGGCGTCCTTGAGCGAGGTCGCAACCATCACGTACAGCGGCGCCAGGAAAAACAACGCAGCGACCAGCAGCAGGCCGTAGGTGAACAGGCGTCCGAAGGAGAAGGATTTAGCGGTCATGAGGTTTCGCCCTGAGTTCGCTGTAGAGGTACGGAACAACAATCGCCGCCACGGTCGCCAGCATCATGGTGGCGCTGGCCGCGCCCAGGCCGATCTGGCCGCGCGTGAAGCTCATGGTGTACATGAAGGTGGCGGGCACGTCGGTCGCGAAACCTGGGCCGCCGGCGGTCAGCGCCATCACCAGGTCGAAGCTCTTGATCGACAGGTGAGAGAGCACCAGCACGGTGGAGAAGACCACCGGCCGCAGGATCGGCAGGATGATGCGCCAGTAGATCAGTGGCAGCGAAGCGCCGTCGATCTGCGCGGCCTTGATGATGCTGTCGTCGATGCCCCGCAAACCCGCGAGGAACAGCGCCATCGCAAAGCCGGCCGACTGCCAGATGCCCGCGATCACCACGCAGTAGATCGCGTAGTCCGACTGCACCAGCCAGTCGAAGCTGAAGGTCGTCCAGCCGAGGTCCTGCATGAGTTTTTGCAGGCCATCGCTGGGGTTGAGAATCCATTTCCAGGCGGTGCCGGTCACGATGAACGACAGCGCCATGGGGTAGAGGTAGATGGTGCGCAGCAGGCCTTCGGCGCGGATCTTCTGGTCGAGAAAGATCGCCAGCACCATGCCCACGGCCATCGAGCCGCCGACGTAGAGCACGCTGAAGATGCCGAGGTTTTTCAGGGCCACGTACCAGCGGTCCATCTCCCAAAGCGTGGCGTACTGGTCCAGGCCGACGAAGTTCTCGTAGTTGGGCAGCATGCGCGAGCCGGTCAGCGAGAGCACGCCGTTCCAGATCATGAGCCCGTAGATGAAGGCGAAGCCCAGCACGAAGGCGGGCGCGATCACCAGTTTCGGCAACAGGTTTTCAGCAGATTTCATGGGGAGTTCCCAAAAACAACCCCACCCGCGCAGGGTGGGGTTGTTTTTGGGAACTCCCCATG
>NZ_MUNZ01000099.1 GCF_002001205.1 Hydrogenophaga sp. A37 | reverse complement strand
CCGCTCAACCGCGCCATGGTGGCGCGCATCCAGACCCTTTCCACCGCCCCCACCCGCAGATCACTTTGATGAACACGCCTCTCCTCTCGCTCACCCCAAGACCCGGTGCCCGCCCCATGGTGCAGGCCGGCGCCGCCGCCGCGCTGCTGCTCCTGCTCGCCTTTGCCGCCGCGTGGTGGACGCGCGAGCTGCCGCTGTTCGCGCTCACGCCGCCCGGCGGTGGCGCCGCCGACATGCTGCCCGGCCAGCGGATGGACCTGCACATCACCTTCTTCACCATCTGGGCCGCGCTCATCCTGGTGGTGCCGGCCCTGTGCCTGCTGCCATTCCGCGACCGCTCGGCCACCGCGGCGCGCTACTGGCTGGCGTTCTGGACCGCCTCGCTGGTCGTGTTTTTGGTGCACTTCTACTGGGCGGTGGCCGTCGTCTTCGGCAACGACTGGTCGCGCATCCTGCACACGCCGCGCGTGAGCGCCCCGCGCCTGGACACGGTGTTTGCCGTCTGGTGGGTGGCGGACGTGCTGATCGCCTGGCTCTGGCGCTCCGAAGCCCTGTGGGTGCGTGTGCAACGCTGGGGCGTGCACGGTCTGGCCCTCGTGCTCTTCTTCATGGGTGCCGCGCGCGAAGGCGAGCTTGCCGCTTCGCGCACGCTGGGTTGGCTGCTCGCTGCGGGCGTGGTGGTCAGCGCGGTGCTCGCGTGGATGAACCACCGGCGCGCCCGCCGTGCCTGAGCCCGATCGGTTACAAACCACACACTTCAACAACAAGGACCGCCCATGCACACCGTGACCATTGCCCTCGCCCTGATCGTCTGCCTCATCCACGTCTACATCGTCGTGCTGGAGATGCTGTGGTGGGACACGCCCAAGGGTCACAAGGCCTTTGGCCTGAAGCCCGACTTTGCCAAAGCCACCAAGGTGCTGGCCGCCAACCAGGGCCTGTACAACGGTTTCCTGGCTGCGGGCATTGCCTGGGCGCTGTGGCGGGTCGATGCACCCGCCCTCGCCTTCTTCCTGGGCTGCGTGGCGGTGGCGGGCATTTATGGCGCCATCACCTCCAGCAAGAAGATCCTGTTCATCCAGACCGTGCCGGCCGCCGCCGCGCTGCTGGCGCTGTACGTTTTCGGCCTGCCCGTCTGACGCTCAGCCTCTCAGGTGTTCGGCGCCGTCTTGGCGCTCCACAACATGGTGATGGCCAGGATGCCGAGCACGACACCGAGCGACACCGCCACCGGGATCTTGAACACGTCGATCAGCACCATCTTGCTGCCGATGAACACCAGGATCACAGCCAGGCCGTAGTTCAGCAGGTGGAAGCGGCTGGCCGCTGCCTGCAGCAAGAAGAACATGGCGCGCAGGCCGAGGATGGCGAACACGTTGCTGGTCAGCACGATGAACGGGTCGCTGGTGATCGCGAAGATGGCGGGGATCGAATCCACCGCAAAGATCACATCGGTCAACGCCACCATGGCGATCACCATCATCAGCGGCGTGGCAATGCGCTTGCCGTTCTCCACCGTCCAGAATTTCTCACCGTCGTAGGTTTTGCTGACCGGCAGCAGCTTGCGCAGCAGTTTGAGCGCGGGGTTGTCATTCAGGTCGGGCTCCTGGCCTGCGGCCCACCACATCTTCACGCCAGTCAAGATCAGGAACGCGCCGAACACGTACAGGATCCAGTGGAACTCGGCGAGCAACCAACCGCCCACCAGGATCATTCCGGTGCGCAGCACGATGGCGCCCACGATGCCGATCATCAGCACCCGCTTCTGGTAGACCGGCGGCACCGAGAAGTAGCTGAAGATCAGCAGGAAGACAAAGATGTTGTCCACCGCCAGGCTCTTCTCGATCAGGTAGCCGGTCAGGAACTCCAGCGACTTCTCATTCGCGAGCGCGCTGGACCCGGTGCTGTCCTTCACCGCCCACCAGAACAGCGCGTTGAACACGAAGCTCAGGCCCACCCACACAAGCGACCAGTTCAGCGCCTGCTTCACGCCCACCTCGTGCGCGCCCTGCTTCTTGAGCAGCACGAAGTCGACAAACAGCGCGCCCAGGACGAACGCGACAAAAACGATCCACAGCCAGAGCGGCGCAATGGTTTCCATGAAAAAAGACCTTCTTGGGTTGGTGTTGACGAACAAACACCCCCAAGGTCTGGCCGGAACCGGGCATGGCGCCCGGCCCGGGGTTTCCGGCGGCCTGTCTCGCAAGCGAGCAGGCCACGTACTGACGGAAACCCCACCCGCCGGGACCGGGCTGTGCGTCCGGTGGCGGGTTGGTTACTCCCCTTGATGGGAGCCGCGATTGTGGGGGCGGGTGGCTGGCCCCACAACCCGAAGGTGCTTCAGAGAAAAGCTGAAGCTTCGGCCAATGATCGTCCGTGGCGGCAGATGGACAATGCGATGTCGTCCGACCTGCTCGCTCCCCCATGGCCCATCCCTACCGCTTTCCCTTTTGCCCACATTGCCGAGAGCAAGTGGTACCCGACACCCAGGCGTGCCCCTCCTGCGGCCGCGCCTTGGATGGACTGCGCAAGGAAGGCGAGGGTGACGAACTCAGCCTCCACCCGCTTTCGCACAGTCGCTGGCAAAAAATCTCCTTGGGCCTCGACTCCCAGGGGCGTCTCATAGGAAAAGCAACAACAGGCATGTTTGTCGCCTTCGTGCTGACTTCGTGGCTGTTCTACCTCAACACACCTGATCCGACAGACACGCTTGTTTTCGTGTTCTCAACGATAGGTCTCTTCAGTGCATACGACGTGTGGGCGTTCACCCATGGAAAGCCCACATCCATCACCATCTATGGTCACTACGAAGCGATCCCTTCGAACACGATCGCCAGGGTGCTCGGTCTGCTCATGGATCTGGCCATGATGGCCGCGTGTGTCTGGGTTCTCTTGTCGAAGCTGTGAGTGATCTCGCTCAGGCCGCTTCCTTGTAGAACGGCTGGCGCCCCACCGCCCGCGGCGCCTGCGTCGCCACGGCCTCGTGAATCGCCCCGATGTGCTGCGGCGTGGTCCCACAGCACCCACCCACGATGTTCACCAGCCCCTCGGCGGCGAACTCGCGCAGCAGGCGGCTGGTGACGTCGGGCGTTTCGTCGAAACCGGTGTCGCTCATCGGGTTGGGCAGGCCGGCGTTGGGGTAGCAGCTGATGAAGGTGTCGCCCGCGACCTTGGCCAGCTCCTGGATGTAGGGGCGCATGAGCGTGGCACCGAGTGCGCAGTTCAGGCCCACGGCCAGCGGCTGGATGTGGCGCACGCTGGCCCAGAAGGCGGTGACGGTCTGGCCGCTCAGGATGCGGCCAGAGGCGTCGGTCACGGTGCCGCTGATGATGACGGGCAGGCGCTCGCCGCTCTTCTCGAAATACTCGTCGATGGCGAACAGCGCGGCCTTGGCGTTGAGCGTGTCGAAGATGGTTTCGACCAGCAGCACGTCGGCCCCGCCTTCGACCAGCGCTTCCACCTGCTCAAGGTAGGCGGCGCGCAGCTGCTCGAAGGTGACGTTGCGGGCGCCGGCGTCGTTCACGTCGGGGCTGATGCTGGCGGTCTTGGGGGTCGGGCCGAGGGCGCCGGCCACGAAGCGGGGTTTGTCGGGTGTGCTGAATTTGTCGCAGGCCGCGCGGGCGATGCGCGCCGAGACCAGGTTCATCTCGCGCGCGAGATGCGCCATGTCGTAGTCTTCCTGCGCGATGGTCGTGGCGCCGAAGGTGTTGGTCTCGATCAGGTCGGCGCCGGCCGCGAGGTAGCCTTCGTGGATGTCGCGGATCACGTCGGGCTGCGTCAGGCTCAGCAGCTCGTTGTTGCCCTTCACGTCCTTGTGGAAGTCCTTGAAGCGCTCGCCCCGGTACTGCGCCTCGCCCAGCTTGAAGCGCTGGATCATGGTGCCCATGGCGCCGTCGAGCACAGCGATGCGTTGCGAGAGGATGGCCGGCAGCGCCTGGGCGCGGGTGTAGGCGGGGGAGTTCATCCGGCGATTGTAGGAAACGGGGTGGCCCGGCCCGTCCCGTGGGGGGATTGGCGGCCCGCGGGGACCCCTGCCTATACTGGCCGCGAACCGGTTTCAGGAGGTGCGTGTGCTGGCTTTTCACAAGGTTCTGCCGCTCGGGCTGGCGCGGCTGATCTGCGTCGCAAGCCTGTGCTGGCTGCTATTGGGCTGCGAGCGTGGTGTGCCCGAGGGCGGTCATGCGATCGCGCTGCTGATTGATCGCGCACCGGGGCCTTTCGCCCGGGTGAACGGGGAGGCGCTCTACCGGGCCGAGGGTTGCCCGCAGGCTGACGCCGAGAAGACGCTGCCGGTGCCTTACACCCGGCTCGACGACCACCGCTACACCACCACCGTGCGCACACAAGCCCCGCCCGACACAAGCCCGGACAGCGCGTGCCGCTGGCGGTTGGTGTCCACCACGGTGAGCCTCTCGGCCACAGACGCCCCGGAAGACGAGCGTTACGTGGCGCAGCTTTCGGCCGACGAGATGGACGCGGGCAAACCGGTCCGGCGCCACTACTGGCGCGGCACCTACCCGCGCATGCCGGGCGCGCTGATCACCCGCAACCTCGGCGAGACGGACCCGGAGGTGTTCCGGCCGGAGTTCCGCAAGCTGCTGTTCTCGATCACGCTGACGGCGACGGCACCGCCCTGAGCCGCTTGGCCCACCCCTGCCGAGCCACCTGCTGGCTCGGCAGGGGTGGCGTCAGGGCGCAGGGTGTTTTCGGTTCAAATGCCGCCTGTTCCGACAACAACATTCAAGGAGAGGTGTGTGCATGAATTCCCTGTCTTCCCCGTGTTCCCTGCTGTGCGCCTGGCGCGACTGGCCTGCGTGGTGGGCGCAGTGTGGTCGCTGATGGCCTGCCAGCCCACCACGCAGGCCAGTCGCGCCAGGCGCACAGCAGGGAACACGGGGAAGACAGGGAATTCATGCACACACCTCTCCTTGAATGT
>NZ_MUNZ01000026.1 GCF_002001205.1 Hydrogenophaga sp. A37 | reverse complement strand
CCCCATGGCAGCCCCCGCCGCTGCGCCGGCGGCCCCCGTCGCCATCCCGGTGGCAGCACCCGCAGCCACCGAACCGGTCACCGTGACGCGCAAGGGCTGGCTCGACAAGCTCAAGGCCGGCCTGCGCAAGACCGGCTCCAGCATCGCCACCGTTTTCACTGGCACGCAGATCGACGACGCGCTCTACGAAGAGCTGGAGACCGCGCTGCTGATGGCCGACACCGGCGTCAAGGCCACCGAACACTTGCTGGCCGACCTGAAGCGCCGCGTGAAAGAGAGCAAGACCACCGACCCGGCCGCTGTGAAAGGCCTGCTGGCCGAAGCCATTGCCCACCTGCTCACGCCACTGCAAAAGCGGCTGGTGATCGGCGAGCACAAACCCACCGTGATCATGGTCGCAGGCGTGAACGGCGCGGGCAAGACCACCTCCATCGGCAAGCTCACGCGGCACTTGGCCAACGAGGGCGCCACCGTGCTGCTGGCTGCGGCCGACACCTTCCGCGCCGCGGCGCGCGAGCAGCTCGCGGTCTGGGCCGACCGCAACACGGTGGAGATCATCACGCAAGAGGGCGGCGACCCGGCTGCGGTGAGCTTCGACGCCGTGAGCGCGGGCAAGGCACGCGGCAAGGACGTGGTGTTGGTGGACACGGCCGGCCGACTGCCGACGCAACTGCACCTGATGGAAGAGCTGAAGAAGATCAAGCGCGTGGTGCAGAAGGCCGATGCGTCCAGCCCTCACGAGGTGCTGTTGGTGATTGACGGCAACACCGGGCAGAACGCGTTGATGCAGGTGAAGTCGTTTGACGAAGCGCTGGGCCTGACTGGCCTGATCATCACCAAACTCGACGGCACCGCCAAGGGCGGCGTGATCTGCGCGATTGCACGCGAGAGGCCCGTGCCGATCTACTTCATCGGTGTTGGTGAAAAGCTGGAAGACCTGGAGACCTTCGATGCGAAGGAATTCGCGCAGGCCCTGTTGAGTTGAGGCCCAAGGGGTGCGCCCTATTCGTCGTCGGCGCCGTAGTGTCGCCACTGCTTCATCGCGTTGCGCATGGTCAACACCTGGCGCTCAAACACCGGGCAGGCCTTGCAGAGGGCCATGTGCATGCGCAGCGCCAGCTGCTCGGTCAGCGGCAGCTCGCGGTCTTCCCGGGCGATGAGCAAGGCGGTCACTTCCTTGCAGGAACGCATGAGGGGCAGTTTGTTCATCACGGTGTTCATCGGGCAGCGAACCAGTGGAGTTCCAGGCATTCGCGCAGGCGCAGGCGGGCGCGGTGCAGCTGGACGTAGAGATTGGTCGGCGTCAGCGCCAGTTCCTTACAGATGTCTTCGCTCGACATTTCCAGCCACTCGCGCATGAGGAACAGCCGCCCTTGCACCGGCGGCAGTTTCTGGGTGCAGGCGTCCATCACCGCCATGAACTGGCGGCTCTTCAGTTCCTGCTCCGGGTTGCCCCAGTCGGCCGGCTTCTCCGCAAAGTGGCCGTCGGCCTTGAAGGCCATGTGCTCCAGCGGGTCGGCGTTGTCGTCGTCCGAGCCACTGTCCAGCGCCACCTCACGCTGGCGCTGGCGTATCGCGTCGATGATCTTGTGTTTGAGGATGCCGACGAGCCAGGTCTTGAGCTGCGAGCGCGCTTCGAACGCCAGCGGCTTGGCCAACGCGGCCAGCAGCGTTTCTGACACGGCGTCTTCGGCCCAGGCGTCGTTGCGCAGCTGCAGGCGCGCAAAGCGCATGAGGTAGCTGCGCTGCGCGACCAGTTCGGTTTCAAAGGCGGTGGGGTGTGCGGCGGGCATGAGAAAGCGGTCGGATGGGTGCCGAGTGTAAGAAATGCGCTCAGCGCCGGACCAAACCGCAGAAGGAGAAGCCCCATGCACCCTGTCCCCAACACACCCCTTGCCGACCGCCGCCAGTGGCTGACGCTGGCGCTGATAACCGCGATCACCCCACTGAAGGCCTTTGCCGCCGGGACCGATTCACCCACCACGGTCGCACCGACGCCCGCACTGGAAGGAACCAACTTCAGCGGACAACGGATCCAACTCGCGGACCACCGCAACCGCGTGGTGCTGGTGTTGTATTGGTCTACCGGTTGTGCGGTGTGCCGCGACAAGATGCGCGAACTGCGCGCCAACCTGATGGGCTGGCACAGCCAGGCTTTCACACTGATCGGCGTGAACATGGACCCCAGGCGACAGGACTGGATCGACCACGAACGGCTGGTCGCGCAGACCGTTCCGGTCGTTCAGCGCTTCCCGTCGGTCTGGGCCGGCGACGCCGATTTCCGCGACACCATGGGCCGGCCAGAACAGCTGCCCGGCGCCCGCCTGATCGACAAGACCGGGAAGCTGGTCGAGACCTACCGGGGACGCATCCCGGCCGAGGCCTGGGATCGCATCGCCGAACTGCTGTGACCACGATCAAAAAATTTTCACTGCCGCTGTAAGAAGAATGCCACTCGCCAGACTCACCTCTAACCGCCAGGCGCTGCCCTCGCAGACCGACGGTTTCAACCCACCTCAACAGGAGCCATTGAAATGAACCAACGCACCATGATCGCCGCCGCCGCCACCTCGCTGATGTCGCTCGCCCTGCTGTCCTCGCCCGTGATGGCGCAGAACGCCGCCAAGGAAAAATGCTTCGGCATCGCCAAGGCCGGCCAGAATGACTGCGCCAACCTCTCGGGCTCGCACTCCTGCGCCGGCCAGTCCAAGGTCGACATGGGCAAGGATGAGTGGAAGTACGTCGCCGCCGGCACCTGCAAGACCATGAACGGCATGAGCATGGAAGAAGCCAAGATGGGCATGAAGAAGTCCTGATCTGCACCGCGTTTCTCGCTTGAAAAAGTCCGCCACCATGACCGCCCCCGCTCACGGGCACACTCCCGCAGCGCCCGAGCTGGGCATCGGTTGGCGGCATCCCCATTACGCGGCGCTTCTGGAGCAGCAGCCCGCCCTCGACTTCATCGAAGTCCATTCCGAGAACTTCTTCGCACCCGGTGGCGCCGCGCTCGCGGTGCTGCGTGAAGGCCGCGAGCGTTACCCCGTCAGCCTGCACGGCGTGGGCCTGTCGCTGGGCTCGGCCGTCGGCGTCGACGACTGGCACCTCGACCAATTGGCCCAACTGGTGAGCACCATCGACCCCGTGCGCGTGAGCGACCATGCCAGCTTCGCGCGTGGCCCCAGCGCCCACGCGGCCGACCTGCTGCCCGTGCCCCTGAACCACGTTGCGCTCGACGCCATGTGCGCCAACGTGAACCGAGTGCAAGACCGCCTGCGCCGCCCCATCGCCGTGGAGAACCTCTCGGCCTATGTGCAATGGGCGGGTGCCGAGATGGACGAGCCGGCTTTTCTGAACACGCTCGCCCAGCGAACCGGCTGCCGGCTGCTGGTGGACGTGAACAACATCTATGTGAACGCGCTCAACGCGCAGCTGCGCGGCGAGACGGGAGACCCGCTGGACCACTGCCGGCACTGGCTCGACGCCATCGCCCCCGCCCATGTGGCCGAGATGCACCTGGCCGGCCATGTGCACTGCGGCGACATCGTGATCGACGACCACGGCAGCCGCGTGGTGGATGCCGTCTGGGCGCTCTACCGCCACGCGGTGCAGCGTTTTGGCGCGGTGCCGACGCTGATCGAGTGGGACACCGACGTGCCCGAGCTGGGTGTGTTGCTCGACGAGGCAGCACGCGCGCGTTCCGTGGCCCAGCAGGCACTGGCACCGCTGGAGCTGGCCGCATGAACACGCCGTCTTCGTTGTCGCTGGTGCACCAGCAGCAAGCCCTGTTGCAGGCGCTGTTTGTGCGGCCCGGCACAGCGGACGCCGACACCGCTGAGACGCAACTGCGGAGCCTGCTCAATGCACGCAGCACGCAAGCAGCGCGTGGCCTCGCCGCCTACAAAACCAACGGTCACGCGCTGGCCGAGCGCTCACTGCTCGCGGCCTATCCGGTGGTTGCCGCACTCATCGGCGCTGACAACTTCGCGCTGCTGGCGCGCGACCTGTGGCACAGCCATCCCCCACAGTGCGGCGATCTGGCGCACTGGGGCGACGCCCTGCCCGGCTTTCTGCAGATCAACGAACAGCTGGCCGATGCGCCCTACCTGAGCGATGTGGCACACGCCGAATGGGCGCTGCACCGCGCCGCAGGCGCACCCGATGCCCAACCCGATCTGCCCAGCTTCGCGCGCCTGGGGCAGGAAGACCCGCAGGGCCTGGCGCTCACCCTCGCACCCGGCACCGCCGTGGTCGCCAGCCCCTACCCCGTGGCCAGCCTGATCACCGCGCACCTGCACGAAACGCCCAGCCTCGCCGATGCCGCGAAGCGCCTGCGCGATGGCCAGGGCGAATGCGTGCTGGTGTGGCGCCAGGGCCTGCGCCCGCGCATCGCGGGCATCTCGCCGACCGCCGCGGCCCTGGTGCAAGCCCTGCTGAGTGGTGCCGATCTGCCGCAGGCGCTCGATGTGGCCTGCGCTGACACAGATCCGGCCGAGACATTCGATTTCTCCACCTGGCTCACCGCCGCCGTGACCGATGGCTTGGCCATCGGCGTGCACAGCCTGGCCCATTCACTCCCCAACACCCCCACGGAGACCACCCCATGATCACCCCCTTGCTGCACAGCGGTCTCACCGTCTGGCGAACCTTCACCGCCGCCCTCGACGGCGCCCGCCCGCTGGCCGCGCTGGTGGCGCGCGCCCACATCGCCCAGGTGTTTTTCCTCTCGGGCCTGACCAAGATCCGCGACTGGGACACCACGCTGCTGCTGTTCACCGAGGAATACAAAGTGCCCCTGCTGTCGCCCGAAGTGGCAGCGGTCATGGGCACAGCGGGTGAGCTGGTGCTGCCGGTGCTGTTGCTGTTCGGTCTGGCCGGTCGCTTCGCGGCGCTGGGCCTCAGCGTGGTCAACGTCATGGCCGTGCTCAGCCTGAGCGACATCGCGCCCGCCGCTCTGCAGCAGCACATCACCTGGGGTGTGCTGCTCGCCGCCCTGGCGCTCTATGGCG
>NZ_MUNZ01000170.1 GCF_002001205.1 Hydrogenophaga sp. A37 | reverse complement strand
GGGACGGGGCGGCATTCACCATGGGGCTTGGGGGGCCCACCGGCAACATCAGGCGGGCCCCCGGGATTGTCCGTGAAGGCGCCGCCGGGCTTCGTCCCGCCGCACAAAGACCATGGCCGCCACCGTCATGGCGGCCAGCGCGAACCAGGTCAGCGCGTAGACCAGGTGGTTGTTGGTGAATCGCAGCACGGTGAGGCCGCCCACCGGACCTTGAGCGCTGGCGCAGGGTGTGTCGACCCCGGCGTCCACGAAGAACGGCGCCACCGCCGCTGGCGGCAGGCCCACGGCGGCCGCCAGCGCCGGCACGTCGCGCGAGTACCAGCGCCCGGCTGCCGGGTCGTTGCGGCGCAGGAAACCGCCACCGGGTTCGGACAGCCGCAGCAGCCCCGTCACGCTCACCGGCCCGTCGCAGTGGGCCGACGCACGGGTGGCGCGCCACTGCGCCGCCGATGGCACGAAACCCCGGTTGACCAGCACCAGGCTGCCGTCGCGCTGTTGCAGCGGGGTGAGCACCCAGTGCCCGGCCCCGAGCTCGGTGCTGGCCTGCACCAGCTGTTCGCCTGAGCGCAGGAACTCGCCCTCCAGCCTCAAGCGGCGGTATTCAAACCCACCGGGGTCGGCCTGCACCGCCGGCCATTCGTTGGCCGCTGGCGCGGGCACCGGTGCGGCGCGCACCCGGGCCTCGACGCGGGCGACCAGACCGTTTTTCCAGGCCAGGCGCTGGAGCTGCCAGACCCCCAGTGCCGTGAACACGCCGAACAGCAGCGCACCCGCCAGCCACAGCAGGCCGCTTCGCCGCGTCATGGGGTGCGGTGAGGTTCGGCCGGGTTCGGGTGGGCCATGTGGCCGCCGTGCGAAGGCATCATGTTCTCGTTCATGTGGAACATGACCCACAGCGTGCCGGCGATGGCGATGGCCACGAAGACCACGGTGAAGATGGTGGAGACCAGGGTCCATCCGCCTTCGACTTTGCCGTTCATGTGCAGGAAATACACCATGTGCACGAGGATCTGCGCCACGGCGAAACCGCCCAGCACCAGCACGGCCGTGGGGCGATGGCTGATGACGCCGTTCATGACCAGCCAGAACGGGATGGCGGTGAGCACGATGGAGAGCACGAAGCCGATCAGGTAGCCGGAGAGGCTGCTGTGCGGGCCGTCCTCATGGGCGTGGTCGTCGTGATCGCCGTGGTGGATTGCAGAGTCATGAGCGCTCATCACAGCACCCCCATCAGGTAAACAAAGGTGAAGACGCCGATCCAGACCACGTCCAGAAAGTGCCAGAACATCGAGAGGCACATCAGGCGGCGTTTGTTCTCGCGGGTGAGGCCATGCTGGGCGATCTGGACCATGAGCACCACCAGCCAGATCGAGCCGAAGGTGACGTGCAGGCCGTGCGTGCCCACCAGCGTGAAGAAGGCCGACATGGCGGCGCTGCTCTGCGGCGTGGCGCCTTCATGAATGAGGTGCGCGAACTCGTACAGCTCCACGCCCAGAAAGCACAGGCCGAACAGGCCTGTCACGGCCAGCCAGGCCAGCGTGCCACCCTTCTTGCCCTGCTGTTTCTGCAGCATGGCGAAGCCGAAGGTGATGGACGACAGCAGCAGGAAGGCGGTGTTGATGGCCACCAGCTTGAGGTCGAACAGCTCGGCGCCGCCGGGGCCGCCCGCGTAGCTGCGGCCGAGCACGCCGTAGGTGGCGAACAGCGCGGCGAAGATGAGGCAGTCGCTCATCAGGTAGAGCCAGAAGCCCAGCGCGGTGCCGTTCTCGGGGTGCGGCTCGTGGTCGAGGTGGTAGGCGCGCGCGGCGCCGGTGGGAAGGGCGAGGTCAGACATGGCGGGCCAGCAGTTGGGTGCGTGCGTGTTCGGTGGCGGTCACTTCATTCGCGGGGATGTGGAAGTCGCGCTGGTAGTTGAAGGTGTGCACGATGGCCCCGAGCACGATGGCCGCGAACGAGGCGATGGCCAGCGGCCACATGTGCCAGATCAGCGCGAAGCCCCAGACCAGCGACAGCACCGAGAGCACCACACCGGCACCGGTGTTCCGGGGCATGTGGATGGGCTTGAAGCCGCTCAGCGGGCGCTGGTAGCCGTGTTTCTTCATGTCCCACCAGGCGTCCGCGTCGTGCACCACGGGCGTGAAGGCGAAGTTGTACGGTGGCGGCGGCGACGAGGTCGCCCACTCCAGCGTGCGGCCGCCCCACGGGTCGCCGCTGTGGTCACGCAACTGCTCGCGCCGCAGGTAGCTGACCACCAGCTGCACCAGGAAGCTGCCAATGCCCAGGGCCACCAGGCCGGCGCCCACGGCGGCGATCACGAACCAGACCTGCAGCGAGGGGTCTTCGAAGTGGTTGGCGCGGCGCGTGATGCCCATCAGGCCCAGCACGTACAGCGGCGTGAACGCGACCCAGAAGCCCACCAGCCAGAACCAGAACGAGCATTTGCCCCAGAACTCGTCGAGGCGGTAGCCGAAGGCCTTGGGGTACCAGTAGTTGATGCCGGCCATGAGACCGAACAGCACGCCGCCGATGATGACGTTGTGGAAGTGGGCGATCAGGAACAGGCTGTTGTGCAGCACGAAGTCGGCCGGCGGCACGGCCAGCAGCACGCCCGTCATGCCGCCGATGGCGAAGGTCACCATGAAGCCCACCGTCCACAGCATGGGCACGGTGAAGCGGATGCGGCCGCGGTACATGGTGAACAGCCAGTTGAAGATCTTGGCCCCGGTCGGGATCGAGATGATCATCGTGGTGATGCCGAAGAAGGCGTTCACGCTCGCGCCCGAGCCCATGGTGAAGAAGTGGTGCAGCCACACCACGTAGGACAGGATGGTGATGCAGACCGTGGCGTAGACCATGGAGGTGTAGCCGAACAGGCGCTTGCCGCTGAAGGTGGCGACCACCTCGGAGAAGATGCCGAAGGCTGGCAGGATCAGGATGTAGACCTCGGGGTGGCCCCAGATCCAGATCAGGTTCACGTAGAGCATGGGGTTGCCGCCCAGCTCGTTGGTGAAGAAGTTGGTGCCGACGTAGCGGTCCAGGCTCATCAGCACCAGCGCGGCCGTGAGCACGGGGAACGAGGCCACGATCAGCGCGTTGGTGCACAGCGAGGTCCAGACGAACACCGGCATCTTCATCAGGCCCATGCCGGGCGCGCGCATCTTGACGATGGTGACCAGCAGGTTGATGCCCGAGAGCGTGGTGCCCACCCCCGCGATCTGCAGGGCCCAGATGTAGTAGTCCAGCCCCACCCCCGGGTTCTGGTTGCCCAGGTTGGAGAGCGCGAGCCAGCCCGAGGTGGAGAACTCGCCCAGGAACAGCGACACCATCACCAGCACGGCGCCGGCGGTGGTCATCCAGAAGCTGAAGTTGTTGAGGAAGGGAAAGGCCACATCGCGCGCGCCGATCTGCAGCGGCACGAGGTAGTTCATCAGCCCGGTGACCAGCGGCATGGCCACGAAGAAAATCATGATCACGCCGTGCGCGGTGAAGACCTGGTCGTAGTGGTGCGGCGGCAGGTAACCGAGGTTGTCGCCGAAGGCCATGGCCTGCTGCAGCCGCATCATGAGCGCGTCGGAGAAGCCGCGCAGCAGCATGACGATGCCCAGCACCATGTACATGATGCCGATCTTCTTGTGGTCGATGCTGCAGAACCAGTCGCGCCACAGCGGGCCCCACAGGCGGTAGCGGGTCAGCAGGGCGAACACGCCCAGGCCGCCCAGCGCCACGGCCACGAAGGTCCACAGCAGGATGGGCTCGTGCGTCATCGGGATCGAGTCCCAGGTCAGGCGCCCGAGCAGCCAGTGGTTGGGAACGGTGGATGGATCAGCGGACATGTGGGTACGGTGGAAGGTCGTGCTCGGGCGGGCGGCGTTCAGCGGCGGGCGGTGAGGTCAAAGGGGGTGTCGGCGGCGGTGCAGATGTCCTGCCGGGCGGCCAGCTCCAGCGCCCGCCCGCTGATGTGGGCGCGCTGGCGCGCGGCGTCCTGCGCCATGACCTCGTGCATGCAGGTCTGGCCTTCTTCGGTACAGAGGTTGACCACGCGATCGAACAGACCGTCTTCCACCGACGAAAAACGCTCGACGGGGTGGCGCTCGCTGGGCTTGGCCAGCGCCAGGTAAGCCGCGCGGTTCAGCGCCGGGCCTTCGGCCTTGGCCCTGGCCACCCACTGCGCGAAGTCCTGCTCGCTCAGGCCGTGGAACTTGAAGGTCATGCCCGAGAAACCCGAGCCGCTGTAGTGCGACGACATGCCCCGGTACACGCCGGGCCGGTTGATCACCGCGTTCAGCTCGGTCTGCATGCCGGGCATGGTGTAGATCATGCCGGCCAGGTCGGGCACGTAGAACGCGTTCATCGTGGTGCTGGAGGTCAGCTTGAAGTGGATCGGGCGGTCCACCGGCGCGGCCAGCTCGTTGACGGTGGCGATGCCCAGCTCGGGCATCACGAACAGCCACTTCCAGTCCAGCGACACCACTTCCACCATCAGCGGTTTCACGTGGGCGGGCAGGGCCTTGCCGGCCGAGATGCGATCCAGCGGGCGGTAGGGGTCGAGCTTGTGGGTGCTGATCCAGGTGATCGCGCCCAGCGCGATCACGATCATCAGCGGCGCGGCCCAGATCACCAGCTCGAGCTTGGTCGAGTGGTGCCATTCGGGCGCGTAGTCGGTTTCGGCGTGGCGGCTGCCCTGGCGGTAGCGCCAGGCAAACAGCAGGGTCACGACGATCACCGGCACGATGATCAGCAGCATCAGCAGCGTGGACACGACAACCAGGTTGCCCTGCTGGGCGGCTACGTCGCCAGCGGGGTTGAGCACGACCAGCTTGCTGCAACCCGCCAGGAAACCGGCGAGCATCAGCAAGGTGGCAAAACGAAGGAAGGTGGGGGTGCGCATGCGGGCCTGAACAAGGTCTCGACAAACCGCCTCGGGTAAACCCCAGTGGCGGGACAGCGGGAATTTAGCGGTGTTCGGCCGAAACATCGATAGGACGTTTTGTCCTATGTCAAAGCGCCAAAGTCAAAGTCACGATAGGCGTTCTCACGATATATTGCCCTGCACAGGC
>NZ_MUNZ01000070.1 GCF_002001205.1 Hydrogenophaga sp. A37 | reverse complement strand
GGGAAGACTGGATCAATGTCCTGCCAACAGGTGCCGACGACGCCGGCGTTTAACCCCTATCCCCGATCAGTTCAGGTGGGGGAGTTTGAGGTGGCCATAGACGGGGGAATTTGACTGGCCATCAGGGCAGAGCTGTCCAATGACAAGTCTGACACCAATCGAGCACGTGGCAGACTAGTGCATTCGGCCACAAGGAGTCGTTTCCGATGACCATTCAACTGCCGTCCGTCTACCGCGACTTCATCAATGCGAATGGACTATTTGAGGGCTTTGCCGTCGCAGCCGGTGAGGAACACTACGTCGTACTTTGGGGTGATGATGAAGTGGCTTCTGCCAACGCCGAGATTGAAATCCCCGTCTATGCTCCTGGCTTCGTGGCATTTGCTGGGAATGGTGGCGGAGAGGTCTTTGCCTTTGACGACACCGGCGCCGTGGTCATGCTTCCGATGATTGGGATGGCGCCAGAAGCTGCGATCCACGTAGCGAGCGACTTCCCTGAATTTGCGCGAGGTTTTCGGCACGATAGTGCGTCCGGTAAGTGACCGCTTCGGAGTGAGGCGCACAGCAGCTTTGGCCCGCTGCGGTCATTCCCCCAGTCTCCCCAAACCGTCCTTCAACCGTACAACTGCTCATTGCTGAAGCTATAGTGCAAGTACCGTATGCGCTTACGCAACTGGTCCTAGATCCGCAAGGACTGCAGCACAGTGGTGCGGGGTTTCACAGGATTTTTATAGCGGGACATATATCCAGCATGTTGGGCGTCAAGCTAGGCTGCAAGCCCACTGTTAGGGGAGCCTCATGACCAACTTATGGAGCAGCGTCCAACTTATAGAGCAGGTTTTGCTCTGGACATTACGTTAGGCGTCACAACCCAATTTCTCATTTCGCGGAGGCAAGAATGACAAAGAAACTCTCCCTTTGTGTCGCCGTCACAATCGCTCTGTGTTCAACGGTCGCTCGGGCTCAAACTACTTTTGATTGGTCGCTTTTAGAAGGCAAGTGGGCGGAAAGCTCAGAAAACAAGTATGGGTGCCGCGCAGACAACGTTCACCAGCAGTTCGAGGTTTCAGCTGACCGCAAGACGCTGGTTCTCAAGAACGACCGGAGATGGCGTATGGACAACGGGCAGGAGATCGAAAGGTACTCAGCAACAATCATCAGCCATGCTCCGAACGTTCTTGTCATCAAGTACGGCCTGGAGCTAAAAGACATCCCGGATGAATACCGTGAGTGGGAAATGCGATTCATCGGCCCCGGCACATATCGGTGGCGAGCGAGCGCCTGGCCTGCAGGTCGCTACAACAACGTCATTGGTGTGAAGTGCGCGGCCAAGTGACGCCTCCTTCCATCGAGAGGGACGTCCAAGGGCTGTCGCCCTCGGCCGCCCCTCATGTCAAACGTTAAACCTCATGCCAGCTATCACCACGATCGTCGCTGCAGGCAACACCATGGCTCCATCGTTGGCCGAAGTCCGCGCATTGGGCTATGAGGTGAGCCGTGGCACTGATTGCGGCGGTGCCTATGTAGCTGAAGGTCTGAACTGTCGATTAGTCGCAGACGATCCACTCGCGTTGTTAGGGTTGGTCAAGCTATTCGAACTTCGCGGCAGAAACTGGCAGCCAACGGACGATGAAGTCTCGGCATTTCTGGTTTTGGAGGACGAAGCATGACGTTTAACAAATCGGCCCAGCACGGACGGCCTACGGCCTCCGCTGGCCTTAATCGTTAAACATCACAATGCGCTCTGGTCAGGCTTATCCCGTTTTAGCCCGCTCACTTGAAGAGTGGCGGGCGCGGCCTCTCAGTGTTCTGGCTGCACTCATCGGAGCGCCAGTAGAGGTTGGTGAGTTGCAAGTTGATGGTGAGCTGGTCCATCTTGAGACCTCAGTGAAGTGGGCCGACGATAAGCACAGCGCCTTCTTCGTTGAGGCCGTGGCCTACGGACCTGCCAGTTGGCAGACTGAGAGCGTTACGGAGAGGCTTCGCATCGAAGCGAAGCCTCACGGGGGGCATGATGTTTAACAGGTTGATCGATTGGACCGCCAACGGCGGCCAGTGCACCTGCCATCCATTGGTAGTGGTAACGCCGTCTGCGTCCAATCATCGCCAACGTTAGACCTCGCTCATGAATCGCCGATTGCCTGCCTCGATCAATCAGTGGCATGTTGAGTTCGATCCGTATGGTTTTACCAATAAAGTGGACTGGCTGAAGCAGGCAGAAAGAACGGAAGACATTCTTCAGCTTGCTCATGTCTACTCGGATGGTCCAATCATTGATGTGGGCTTCTACGCCCACGTGTTTCGCGCATGCGTGATTCAGAATGGAGATTGGGATGATCCGATTGAGTCTTTTGAGTCGGAATCCGAGGACGACATTGAAAACTGGATATATACGGCATTGGATCGATATGCCAACGGTTTCTGACTTTCAAGCAAAGTCTAACCTTTCATTGCATCGGACCTGCGCCAGCTGCGCTGGCGGGTCCGCTGAATTCAAATGTTAGGCAAAGGTCCCACACCATGAAACTGTCACTTGCGTTCATTGTTGCCTTGCTTGTCTCGTTAGATGCATTTGCCACTCGCAATCTAGTGTTGAATCCTTCGGAAGTGTCCTATAAGTACGAGGGCGGCCACACTCTCACCATAAAGACAACGCAAGATGGGACAAAACTTGCTCTCGTTGAGATCTCCATTGGACGCGAAGTAGTTTCTGTTCCTCAAAAGGAACTGGAGTCTGTTGATAGGCCGGTGTTAAATAACGTCAGTGTTTCCGGCGGGGCAGCGGGAAGTGACCAAATCGCAGTCCCGAGGGGCGTCACCATCGGATACGGTGCGTATCAGTGCTACAGCGGTAAATGTCCAAAGGAAATAATTTTTTTCTTTGAAGATGGGAAGTATCTTAAATCGATGAAACTGACCAACAAAAACTAGTAAAAAAACCAGCAGCGCAGCCTCAACGTTGAAATGCAATACACCGATGCAAAAATCGCCTAACCCTACAGTCAAGCGGACCGACACAAGCTGCGTTTGTGGTTCCCTCCGCGCTTCGCGCTCCGGCGTTCGCTTACTTCCACGTTGGGGCTCACACAAGTGAAGTGGCAGACCTGCTCCATCCTCGCGGTGCTATTCGGCGGCTGCCACGTTGACGTGATTCCCGATCGCGACCTAACCTATTCAGCCATTGGTGAAACGTTTTTTCGTATTCACCTCTATGCTAAGGCTAACGGTACTCTCCCGCCATCATTAAACCTACTTCCCGAACGGTCGGGATACACAAATCAGATCACGGATGCCTGGCACAGGCCGCTTGCGTATGACATTGACGCCGATGGCATTTTGACAATCCGCAGCTTAGGACAGGATGGTGCCGTTGGCGGTAGCGGAGATGATGGAGACATAGTTGTGAAGTATCGTGGGCGCGATGGAACTGGCAAGGTGATCGCAGGCCAAGAGTTGTGGGTAGTGGACGGCGAGATAAAGCAGTGAGCCCCAACAAACGGTTCCACGCGACGGTCCGCGCCCTGCGGGCTCTCCCTCGCGTGAACCGCGTTGTTGAACGTCCGCTCTAACCTACGGGCAGGGGCTGCTGATGGCCGGGGCTGCCAGTTTGCGGTCAAGCCTGGCAGCGGTCATTGGTCACATACACCGTATCGAAGGACCGGTGTCGACGACGATGACCATCGCGAGCCGACCCTGAGCGGCCTTTCTTGTATTTCCCTCAAAGTGGTCTGCCAGCCCTTCGACAAGAGCCGTTTTGAGATGCCGTTCGACTCCGTTTAGCGTCCGCGCTTTTGTGTATTCTGTGATTTGCCGTTTGAATCAAGGTTTGGCAAAGGAGAGTGTTGGAATGGTCAAGGTCTTTGCCGGTTTCGACATGGCTGGCTTCTGGGAGCCGTCCGAGTACGCGCTCAAGGAGTACATCGGTGCGCCGCTGACCGACGAGGCCGTGGCGGCAGTCGAGCGGAAGTTGGGATACAAGCTGCCCACGTCCTACGTCGAGTTCATGCGGTTTCAGAACGGTGGCATACCCTGCCGGACGAACCACCGAGCCAAAGAGCGAACCTCGTGGTCACACGATCACATTGCCATCACCGGTCTTTACTCCATCGGCGGAGACAAGCCTTGTTCCCTTCTTGGCGAGTTCGGTAGCCCGTTCTGGACAGAAGAGTGGGGCTATCCGCCTATCGGTGTCTACTTCGCCGACTGCCCCTCGGCAGGGCACGACATGGTCTGCCTGGACTACCGGGCGTGCGGGCCGACAGGCGAACCGCAGGTGGTCCACATCGACCAGGAGTGGGACTACAAGATCGTGGTCTTGGCCGCGAGCTTCGAGGCGTTCATCCATGGCTTGGAGGACGACGGCGCCTTTGACGAAGACGCCTGACCGAGGTGCTACATCACTCGGCGAAGGTATGCGGTCCTTCATCAAAGACTCGTCTCTCAGCGCGCTCCCGCCGTTGCTGAGCCTGGTCGTTGAACGACTGCTCCAACGAGTGCGCAAAAGGCCGCTCCTGGCCGGGAATACCACTTCGCGGCCGCTCCAGGAAGCCGACACTCGCTGTAGAGCCGGACCGAACGACCGCTTCCTCAGGTGACCGCCGACGCAAGTCGACCCGAAGCGGTCAGTCGCGAAACTTGCGGCTTGAAACGCTGATGGAGTTCCCGTCAGGATCTTTTGTGTTGGCGAATGCGTAGCCGTTTGCTTGATGGACGGCCCCAAAGGCAAGGCCTGCTGCCTTGGCGACCTCGACGAACTGTTGGACATCCGTCACTGCAAATGACAACTTGATGGCGGCGGAGCCAAGCCTGAGACTTTTAGCGGCTTGATGAATCAGTATCTCGGCACCGCCCGCAGCCGGGAGAAGTTCGATAAGTCCCTCACGGACTTCGCCGCTCGTCTCGTAGCCAAAGTTTTCGCTGTAAAACCGGGCGGTGCGATGCATGTCCTTCGCATAGATGATTACGGTGCTGAGCGCGATGGTCGTAAGCGTCCGGCCATCCCACCCTTGAGGTCGGCGGCATAAGTGGCAACGATGGTGTCCACCAAACGAGATAGGTGGACACCATGACCGAAGCCAAGAACAAGACCCGTCGGCGCCACAGCGCCGA
>NZ_MUNZ01000129.1 GCF_002001205.1 Hydrogenophaga sp. A37 | reverse complement strand
CACCACCCCCTGCGTTTCATCCCCCATTTGTCCATGACCCAAGTCCAAGACGGCTCTTTTCTCACCCTGCACTACCGCATGTCCGGTCCGCAGGGCCAAGTGATCATCGACACCTTCGAGGGGCAGCCCGCGACCCTGAGCCTGGGCTCCGGGCAGCTCTCGCCGGCCATCGAGCAGCGCCTGATGGGCCTGGAGGAGGGCACGCGAACCGTGATCGAACTGGCCGCCGGCGAGGCCTTTGGTGAACGTCAGACCGAGATGGTGCAGTGGGTCGCGCGCAAGCTGCTGAGCGAGCTGGGCGACCCGCACGAACAGTACGTGGCGGGCGACGTGGTGCAGTTCCCCACGCCCGATGGCCTGGGCAGCTACGCCGGCTCGGCGGTCGAGGTGCGCGAAGACGGCGCCGTGCTGTTCGACTTCAACCACCCGCTGGCGGGCCAGCCGGTGCACTTTGAAGTGCAACTGATCGGGGTGCTTTGATGAGTGAAATTCTTCTGGCTGAACCGCGCGGCTTCTGCGCCGGCGTGGACCGCGCCATCGAGATCGTCGAGCGTGCGCTGGCCAAGTTTGGCCGGCCGATCTATGTGCGCCACGAGATCGTGCACAACACCTATGTGGTCAACGACCTCAAGGACAAGGGCGCGATCTTCATCGAGGAGCTCTCCGACGTGCCCCCCGGCGCCACGCTGGTGTTTTCGGCGCACGGCGTGAGCAAGGCGGTGCAGGACGAAGCGCGTGCGCGCGGCTTCCAGATTTTTGACGCCACCTGCCCGCTGGTGACCAAGGTGCACGTGGAGGTGGCCAAGCTGCACAAGGAAGGTTTTGAGTTCATCATGATCGGCCACAAGGGACACCCCGAGGTCGAGGGCACGATGGGTCAGCTCAGCGACGGCATCCACCTGGTGGAGGACATTGCGGACGTGGCGCGGGTGCAGCCGGCCCAGAGCGACAAGCTGGCGGTGGTCACGCAGACCACGCTGTCGGTGGACGACACGGTCGGCATTCTGGCGGCCGTGAAGGCGCGTTTCCCCAAGGTGCGTGAGCCCAAGCAGCAGGACATCTGCTATGCCACGCAAAACCGGCAGGACGCCGTCAAACTCATGAGCCCGCAGGTGGACATCGTGATCGTGGTCGGCAGCCCCACCAGCTCCAACAGCAACCGCCTGCGCGAGGTCGCGATCAAGCTCGGCACGCCCAGCCACATGGTGGACAGCGCCGACGAGCTGCAGGCCGAGTGGTTCGAGGGCAAGTCCCGCGTGGGCCTCACGGCCGGCGCGTCGGCGCCCGACATCCTGGTGCAGCAGGTCATCGAGCGCCTGAGGGCCTTTGGCGCCATCGCGGTACGTCGCATGGACGGACTGACGGAGACCATCAAGTTCCCGCTGCCCAAAGGGCTGAAGATCACAGGCGATGGCCCGGTTGAACACATCCATTGACCATTAGCCCCCCGCGCCGCCTTCGGCGTCACCCCCCAGGGGGCGCCAGCAGCGGCCCGGCGGAGCCGGTTCCGCGCTGGCCTGGGTTGAGCGTCCTTGGCGCTCTACCTGTTCTGCTCCAAACCTACAATCTCCCCATGCTCGACATCCTCCTCCTCCGCAAAGACCTGGCCGCCGTCGTGGCGCGCCTGGAAACCCGCAAACAGCCCCAGCCTTACCTGGACGAGTTTCAGTTTGAAGTGCTAGAGGTGCTGCGCAAAGAGCAGCAGTCTCGTTCGGAAGCGCTGCAGGCCAAGCGAAACAAGCTTTCAAAAGAGATCGGCGCTCTCATGGGCCGGCGAGCGCGCTTAGTTGCCGAAGAAGAGTTCGATCAAATTGGTGTCAATGATCGTCTCTTGGAGCAAATGAAGGCCGATAGTGTCTCTACCAACGAAGAGTTGGACAACCTTGCAACGCAACTGGCGGACACTCAAGCCAATCTGCAAGATCTGCTCCTGGCCGTGCCCAACCTGCCGCACGAGAGCGTGCCGGTGGGAGCGGGCGAAGAGGGCAACGTGGAAGTGCGCCGCTGGGGCACGCCCAGGGCGTTCGATTTCGATGTGCGCGACCACGTGGACATCGGTGAAAAGCTGGGTCTGGATTTCGACACCGGCGTCAAGCTGGCGGGTTCGCGTTTCACCTTCATGCGCGGTCCCATCGCCCGCCTGCACCGTGCGCTCGCCCAGTTCATGCTGGACACGCAGACGCAGGAACACGGCTATACCGAGTGCTACACGCCCTACATCGTCAACGCCGACACCCTGCGCGGCACCGGTCAATTGCCCAAGTTTGAACAGGATCTTTTCCATGTCGGAGCTGGCGGCGCGCTTGCGTCTATGTTTGACAAAACTCTATCGGATCTCAGCTCTCGCAGGCTGTACCTGATCCCGACCAGCGAGGTGACGCTGACCAACGTGGTGCGCGACACCGTGCTGGCCGAGGCCGAGCTGCCGATCAAGATGACCGCGCACACGCCGTGCTTCCGCTCCGAAGCGGGCAGCGCCGGGCGCGATACGCGCGGCATGATCCGCCAGCACCAGTTCGACAAGGTCGAGATGGTGCAGATCGTGCATCCCGAGAAAAGCTACGAAGCGCTGGAGGCCATGACGGGCCACGCCGAAGCCATCCTGCAGAAGCTGAGCCTGCCCTACCGCGTGATGAGCCTGTGCACCGGCGACATGGGCTTTGGTGCCAGCAAGACCTATGACCTGGAGGTGTGGGTGCCAGCGCAGAGCGCCTACCGCGAGATCAGCTCGGTCTCCAATTGCGAAGCCTTCCAGGCGCGCCGCCTGCAAGCCCGCTTCAAGAACGCCCAGGGCAAAAACGAACTGGTGCACACGCTCAACGGCTCCGGTCTGGCCGTGGGCCGCGCGCTGGTGGCGGTGCTGGAGAACGGTCAGAACGCCGACGGCAGCGTGACCGTGCCCGAGGTGCTGCGACCCTACATGGGCGGTCTGGAGCGGCTCACGCCGGCTTGATAGGCTTGATGGGACTCAAACGCCCATGAAAAAGCCCCGCACAGCGGGGCTTTTTCTTTGTTGCTGGGCGCTCAGTTGGGTTTGTCCACGCGCTGGCGGAAGCCCTTGGCCTGCATGCAGTGTTTGACCAGTTCCTCGGCCTGGTCTTCTTTCACCTTGCTCAGCCCCGTCTGGAACTTGCATTCCGACTCGAAGTTCGCGGTGTCAAAGGCGCTCACCTCGTTCTTGAACCAATAGGGTTTGGACGTGGAGCAAGCGGTCAACAGGAGGCCGGCGGCGGCGAGGGCAAACAGGGCGCGGGTCAAAAGAGTCTCCAGAGCGTCGGTGCAGGGGTTTGAGCAGGGCCGCATTTTGCCTGCATTCGCTGCGATCTTTCGTCATTTACCCGGGGATTCCGCGACTTATCCGTCAATAAACAACGCCGGGTCCACCATCGCACGGTTGAGCATCACGCCCCAGTGCAGGTGCGGCCCGGTGACCCGCCCGGTCGCGCCCACCGCACCCAGGCGGGCGCCCGCCGGCAGGGCGTCGCCGACGCGCACGGTGATGGCGCTGAGGTGGCAGACCATGCTGAGCAGACCATGCTGAGCAGACCACCGCCGTGGTCCAGCCAGACGGTCTGGCCGTTGAAGAAGTAGTCGCCGGTGTCGATCACCCGGCCCGCCAGCGGTGCCGCGACAGGCGTTCCCTGCGGGGCGGCGATGTCCATGCCGCTGTGCGGGTTGCGCCCTTGACCGTTGAAGATCCGCCGCAGGCCGAACGAGCTGGAGCGGCGACCCGGGGTGGGTATCCGCATGCGCAGCGTCGCGGGCAGCGGCTCGCTGAAGCTGGCAATCACCGTCTGCTGGTGGTCGCGCTCGCGCTCGAAACGAGCGAGGTCTTCTGACGACAGGTCCACGGTCCTGGGCGCCACCTTGAGGCGCTGCTCGGCATAGCGCTTGGGGGCCACGCGGTAGGGCAGCTCATGCGCTGCGCCGCCATCGATCTGGGCCGTGATGTGCGCCTCGCCAGGCTCGGCCGACAGCGGGATGCCGACCAGGGCGGTCCACCCTGCGGTGCCGCCGAGCACGAGCAGAGGCACCTCGCCCGCGAACGCCACCGGGCGCTGAGCGGAAGGCCCCAACGGCACATGGGCCACGCCGCCCGGCACGGCCGACGCCGTGGGCCACCCCGCGCGTGCGGCAGCGGCCCACGCGGGGCGCATGCCGAGCAGCGCCAGCCCGCCAGCGACACCCATCAGCGCCGACCTTCGGCGCAAGAGCGTGGCGCCCATCAGGCCGCCGTCCATGCGCCGCCGCTGTCGCTGGAGCGGATCACCGCGTCGACAAAGCGCATGCCCATCCAGCCGTCGTGCGCGTTGGGGAAGTGCAGGGCCAGCGGGTCGGGCGCCTGGCCGGCGCGCCTTGCGGCGATGGCCTCGGCCGCGTCCGAATACAGGTTGGCGAAGGCCTCGGGGAAACCTTCGGGGTGGCCGGCGGCCACGCGCGTGGAGCGCAGCGCCAGCGGCAGTGTGCCGGGGCCCCGGGGGGTGAGCGTCTGCGCGGGCGCGTCCAGCGGTTTGAAGCCCAGCACCTGCGGGTGTTCCTGATGCCAGTCGAGCGTGCCAAGCGAGCCGCTCACGCGGATGCGCAGGCTGTTTTCCACCCCCGCGGCGGCCTGCGTGACCCAGAAGCTGCCGCGCGCGCCGCCGTCGAGCCGCAGCAGCGCGCCCGCAAAGTCGTGCGCCGTGCGATCGGGCACCACGCAGCCGAGCTCGGCCGCGACCTGCGCCACCTCCTGCCCGGTGACGAAGCGCAGCAACTGGTGCGCGTGGGTGCCGATGTCGCCCATGACCAGCGACGGCCCGCCGCGCGCCGGGTCGATTTTCCAGGCCACGCGGCCCGGGCCGGGCTTGGCGCGACCGCCCTGCACGTACTCGACCTGCACCATGCGCACATCACCGAGCTGGCCCTCGGCCACCATCGCGCGGGCCTGCCGCACCATGGGGTAGCCGCTGTAGTTGTGCGTCAGGCAGAACACGCGGCCGCTGGCCAACGCCGCTTCGCGCAACTGCGCGGCCTCGGCCAGGGTGTTGGTCATGGGCTTGTCGCAGATCACGTCGAAGCCATGCTCCAGCGCCGCCATCGCGTAGGGAAAGTGGCTGTCGTTGGGCGTCATGATCGCCACCACCTCGGCGCCGTCGGCGCGTGCCGCTTCGGCGGCCATCAAGGTCAGCGCGTCGGGATGGCAGCGGTCGGCGGGCAGGCCCAGTTGCGCGCCGGCGGCCACCGAACGTTGCGCGTCCGACGACATGGCTGCGGCCACGATCTCGTAGCGGTCGTCCAGCCGCGCGGCCTGGCGGTGCATGGGGCCGATGAAGGAGCCCGGCCCGCCGCCGATCACGGCCAGGCGCAGGCGACGGCCCAGCAGGGCGACCACGGGGTTGAGGTGGGGAGCGGCAAGGGTCATGGTG
>NZ_MUNZ01000103.1 GCF_002001205.1 Hydrogenophaga sp. A37 | reverse complement strand
GGTCGGGGGCGGTCTTTTTGGCGGCGCTCGGGGTGAGCTTGAGGGTGCGTGCAGGCTTGTCGGTGGTCATGTGGGGATCATCCCAGATTGGCGCTGCAACATCGGCACAATCGACCCGCCCACAACCATTGAACAGGCCGCATCTCCATGAAACGTTTCCCCGCCGCGTGCGCGGTCCTGTGCCTCTTGCTGTTGGGCGGGTGTGCCACGGGCCCCAGTCCCGACGCGGAGCCGCCGATTTCCGAGCGCAGCTACGCGGACCACAGCTGCGCCGACCTGGGCGAGGCCTGGCGCGACATGCGCGACCACGAAGACCAGCTGAGCGGCGAGGTCGACCGCATCGCGAGCGGGCAGTCGATCACCGATTCCCCGCGCCCGCCCAAGGACCGCGGCCACACCCAGGCGCTGGGCGCGGTGCGCGCCCACCTGGACGCGATCAGGGCGCGCGCGAACCACACGGCGTGCGCCTTGCCGGCAGGAACCACAGCGCGGTACTGAAGGTCATCAGGACACCCACCGGAACAAGTGCCCGTCGCCCGCTGGGCCACAACGCCGCCGGAGCTCGAGCCCCGCACCCAGGGCGCCGCGGAACTGGCTTTGCCAGGCCGCCAGCGCCGCCCCTCGGGGGGTGACGCCGCAGGCGGCGCAGGGGTCTCTACAACTCCCCTTGCCGCAACGCGGCCAGGTCGAGCACCCGCAGGCCACCGTACTCGATGCGTATCCAGCCCTTGGCGGACAGGGTGGACAGGGCTTCATTGACCCGCTGGCGCGAGAGGCCCACCAGGTAGGCCAGCTCCTGCTGGGTGATGCGCAGGACACTGCCCACGTTGGGCGCGAGCAGCGGGTGGAACAGCGCCGCGAGGTTGCGCGCCACGCGCAGGTCGGGGTTGTTGATGCGGTCGATCTCGCGCGCGGCGATGAACTGGCCCAGCCGCTCGTTGAGCTGGAGCATGACAAACCGGTTGAAGCCGATGGAGTGGTCCAGCAGCCAGTCAAACGTGTCGACCGGCAGGCCGGCCACATGGCTGCGGCGCAGGGCCTGGATGTTGTAGCGGTACTGCTCGTGTTTGAGCACCGTGCCCTCACCGAACCAGCCGCCCGGCGCCACGCCGGTGAAGGTGATCACCGGGCCTTGTGAGTCGTCGTTGCTCATCTTGAGCAGGCCATCGAGCAACCCGAACCAGTAGGTGACCGGTCGACCGATGCGGCAGATGTAGTCGCCCACCTGGGCCTGCGTCACCACCAGCGCGTCGACCGCGCGCTGTCGCTCACTCTCGGTCAGGCGCTGCAGCCAGGGGATCTGGGCCAGCTCGGCGGCCGCGGGCACACGGGCGCGCTCGCGCAAGGCGGTACCGGAACGCAGAGGGATCTGGGAAGCCATGGTGGTGGTCCTGTCACACGTGATGTCTGTGCCAGAGGTTGAACCACCTCGCACCATTCGAACGAACGAACTTTTTCATGTCAAAAGCACTGAAACGATCATGGCGGCTCCAATGCCCGCATAGAGCACCCGATAGCACAGTTGCAGCCGGCGCACGCTCTCGAACAGCAGCCCTTCGCGCATCGCCTGGAGCGTCCAGTAGAAATGCAAGGGGTACAGCGCGGCGACGATCAGGCCAAGCACCCAGGGAACCGCACCGCTCCATGCCAGCGCAAGCAACAGGACGTCGGCCAGCGTAAACAACACAAATCCGGCGATGAAGCTGCGCCTCTTGCCGAACCTCACCGCATTGGTCTGGATGCCATTGCGCAGATCGGCATCGCAATCGCGCACCTCCTGAGTCAGGTGTCCCGCACTGAAGATCACCGCAAAAAACAGCCCGATCTTCAGGCCGTTGAGGTCCGGATGTCGAAACACCGAGTAGCCCATCAGAAAATGCAGCACTCCGCTGACCAGATGCAGCAGCGAGTTGGCCAGCGGAATCCCCTTCATCCCCACGTGCGGAAACGAGTAAAGCGCACTCGCGATCGCGATCATCACCCCGAAGCCGAGTGTCGCCAGCCCCAGCTGGCTGAAGGTCAGCAGGCTCAGCAGCAGCAGGACCAGCATCAGCACCCCGATCTCGTGGCGCCGGATGCCGCGATTCAAAAAGACCCCCGCCGATCTGGCCGGATCCAGAAGATCTTGCTGTACCCCGGACCAGTCGTTGAGCAGAAAGACGTGGGCCACCAGAAAGGCGTTGCCCAGGCTCAGCAGCATGAGCGCCGCCACTCCCTGGAAAGTGAGTGCATTCATGGCAAACACGGCGCCCAGCAATGGCGCCCCCTGCAGCACGAGCACCTCGTCGAACCTGACGCACGACAACAGGCGCAGCGCCCACGGCGCGATGCGGGACCGATTCGTCATGACTTGCGACCTGCGCTGGCCAGATACAGCCGCAGCCAGAGGGCGTACCCCACATCCTCGGACCAATACAGCCGCGACACCGAGGCGCTGAGATCATTGTGATAAAGCATGGGCGGATTCTGTCTCACGGCGGAGAACCCGTTGGCCGAGAGCGCCTGCAGCAATTGACGCACTTGGGCCGGGGCAGGCACCTGATCCCCACCCCCTTCCAACGCCACCAGCATCTTGGCCGCATTCAGCCAGATTTGCTGTTCTGGAATGGCGGTCTGCACCCGAGCCGGCGGCAGCTGCAGGTCGCAGCCCACGGCCCTCAGGTCCGTCTGGCGCATCACGGGCACCAGCGGCGCCTTGCGGTAATAGACCCAGATGCGGTCCTGATCGATGGTGTTTCGCAACGCCGTGCAGAGCGAGCGGGCCGCCGGCGGGTCCACCTGGGCCAGCCACATGAGCAAATGCATCTGGATGCCCACATCCGGGGGGTTTGGGTCGGCGCCGGGGTTGAGGCAGCTGTACTCGTCAGGCCGTCCAAGCCACGTCTTGTACAGCCCGTCGTCGGCACGGTAGCGCCGCAGCGTCTCCAGCGCGGCCGGTCGCAGCGACTCGGCGCCCGGCGCCAGGCGCCACACCAGCGCGGTGTCGTCGGTGTCCGGCGTGATGGTGCACATGCCGTTCTCTCTCATGGCCCGCTCGCCGGGCTTGCCGTGGTACCGGACCAGGCCATTGGACTCGATCTGGCTGCGCAGGTGGTGACGGGCCCGCTCCAGGCTTCCCGCCAGCACCGCCGGCGTGGCCCCGGAACCAATCAGATCGACCATCAGGGCGGTGAGGTAGGTATTCATCTCCTGCACGGGCTGATCGAAGCGCGTCCCGGTCGTGTGCGAAGTGAACCAGTAACCGTCGGCCTGCTGCCGTCGGTGGATCAGCCCGACGGCCAGTTGCGCACTGGATGCCAGCGCATCGTCCAGCCTGCGGTGCTCGAGGTCGTCGGCGCCTCCAGACTGCGCAGGTTCGACGCGGATACCGTTCAGGCCCATGACCAGGTTGCGGGGATCGCCATTGGGCTGGGGTTTGACCGTGGCGATGTCCAGCGCCAGCAGGCTGATGAGGTTGCGCCCCGCGTGCAGACGGGTGCGCACGACGACCGAGGCTGCGCCGCGGAAAGCATGAACGTCCCCCACCGGCACATCGTCGTGCAGCAACATGAGCCGCCGGTCGGGGCTGGGCAGGCCGGGGCCGGGCGCCACATCAAGCCGAAGGTCCACGTCGCGGTCCTGGCGCGACCACAGGGCGAACTCCAACCCCTCGGCATACCCTTGTCCCAGCCACAGGAATCCGCGCTGGTTGCCGCTCGGGTCCTGGATCGGCCACGGTGTCAGCCACATGGCCGGATCGAGGCCCACCTGGTCCCGGAGCGCGGAGGCGATGCCGACCAATGGCATCCCCGAAGGTCCTTCCGCAAGGCGGAACGGTGCCTCGTTCAGCGCCACAGCCCCCTTCACTTCGTACAGCCGCTGGCGAGGCGAACGCAATGGAATCGCCCGCAGCCCCGCCTCTGCCTCAAGCCATTGCACGAACGGCCGGGTATCGTGGGCCGGCGACCAGAAAAAGGTGGCCTGCAGATCGTTGTGGATCAACACATGGGTCACCCGCTCCGTGTCCATGAGCCGACGCATCTGGATCGGATCGAAACCGCCGATCCCCCAGGGAATCACCGTGTTGGCGTAGTGTGCGTCCGCCGCAAAAAGCGGGTATTCACGCGAATCCTTGTCCCCCACGAGCAGCACACGGGACCCGGGGGGCAACACCGATCTGGCCACCTCGCTGAACGGTTCGTCGAGCACCATGCCGGGCGCAGCCCCGGGAGCCGGCTGCAACACGTCCTGAACCAGCGCCCGGACGGGCTGGAACGCGGCATACACGACCGCCATCGCCGCCAGTGCCCTGGCAACGCGGCTGCCCGACAGGCGCGGAAACAGCACCGAGATGCCCAGGGTCAAGGCCAGCGTATAGGCGCCCACCAGAAACCGCTCAGGCACGTTCGCATGGACCATCCAGCGCGCCCCGAACAGAATCGCCGCCCACAGGGGAATGGCCAGCAAGGCCAGCACCGACACATCGGTGAGCCGGACGCGGGGCCATGTTGACACCAGGTTGCGTGTCAGGTGCACCAGCGCAACCAGCAGCACCGGCATCCAGAGCAGGCCCCACAGCGAATAGCGGGCGGCCTGCTCTGGCAGCGTGTAGACAAATGGGCCCAGCAAGGACGAGGCGATTTCCCCCTGCAAGGGCTCGCCCGCCCCCAACGCGGCCACCGCCTGGTTGGCCGCCCGACCGAAGCCAGCGCGCGCCTCCTCAGACACAGGCACATCCGGCAACTCCAGCGTCAGGAACGCAAAGCGCACCGCGTGCGTGTACATGACCTGTGGCTCGATCTTCGTCTTCACCGATCGTTGCACCTGCTCGGGCCCCATCGGGTGACCGTGGTTGACGGTGTTGAAGACCAACGGGATCAGCAGCGTGCTCAACAGTGCGCCGCACAGTCCACCCGCGGCCAGGAACTTCAGTCGCCGGGCGCGAGACACTTCGCCGGAAGCCCACCACACGATCAGCACCAGACTGGGCAGCAGCACCACCGGGAACGACCGGACATTGACGCTCAGGACCGCGAACACGCCCAGGAAAAAACACCGGGTCGCTCCCGGCGCCGAGCCCACCGTCACCGCCCAGTGCGCGAGACCGAGCAAGGTCAGGATCGCCCAGATTTCCGGCTTGAGGCCCATCGCGCTGGCGAGCACCAGTGGTGTCGAGACCAAGATCAGCACACCCGCCAGGGCCACCGTCTGCCCCTGTCGCAGGGTGCGCAAGAGCAGGTACTGCCCGACGGCCGCCAACGGCAATGCCAGCCCGAACACCAGACGGCCGACCCACTCCGACTGGGTCAGCAACACCGGCCAAAGGAAAAACAGCTCACTGCCGAACGGCACGATGTTCTGCTGAATGACGTGCGCGCTGTAGGGGAAGGCACTGCGGTTCTGGATCCAGTGGACGACCCGGGTGGCGTGGTACAGCCAGTCGTCCGAGTTCCGCAGCGGCTCCATCCCCTGCCTCGCCATCGCCAGCAGGACGACCGTGACGATGACGCACAGAAGCAAGAGGCCCCACGCCGAAAGCCCCCCGACGAACGCCGCCCACCC
>NZ_MUNZ01000100.1 GCF_002001205.1 Hydrogenophaga sp. A37 | reverse complement strand
GTGCTTTTGTGGGTGGGGGCAGCAGGCGAAGGGGCCGAGCAGCCAGGGCCCGTCCACCACCTCGATGCGCGCCTCGGGCGGCGGGTCGCCCGCGCGGTGATCGTGGTTGCCGCGCACCAGGGTCATCGTCAGGTGGACGGTGGCGTGGGGTTCGTGCCCTGGGCCGTTCACGCGTAGTCGTACGCGCCGCCTTTTTCCAGCGCGCGCTTGTAGGCCGGGCGGGCATGGATCTTCTTCAGCCAGGCCATGGTGGCGGGCCGCGAGGCGCCCAGGCCGCCGCGCGAGACGGCGGCTTCGAGCGGGAAGCTCATCATGATGTCGGCGGCGGTCATCTGCTGGCCCGCAAACCAGGGGCGTGAGGCGAGTTCCTGCTCGATGTAGTCGAGGTGCACGTCCAGCATGGGCTGCACCTTCTTGATCGCGATGCTGCCCAGCAGGGGGATCTTGGACATGGCCAGGATGAGCAGCAGCATGGGCATGACCGAGCCCTCGGCGTAGTGCAGAAACTGCCGGTAGCGGCGCTGGCCCACACCGCTGTCGGCCGGGCCGAGCTGGCCGGTTTTTTCGACCAGGTACTCGCAGATGGCACCGGTCTCCACCAGCTTGATGGCCCCGTCTTCCAGCACCGGCGACTTGCCCAGCGGGTGCACTTTTTTGAGCTCAGGCGGCGCGAGCATGGTGCTTTTGTCGCGCTCGTAGAAGCGGATCTCGTAGGGCAGCTCCAGCTCTTCGAGCAGCCACAGCAGGCGCTGCGAACGGGAGTTGTTCAGGTGGTGGACGGTGAGTGTCATGGCAGCGGCTCGGGGGTGGGGGAGGTCTGCATTGTGGTGCGTGGGCGGGAAGCTTGCAGGCCGTCGTGGCGTGCGGCCGCTTGCTGCTCACCCGCCGGCGGGCAGCAGCGCCGCCAGCGTCTGCAGCGAGTCGGCCTCGTCCACCGGCTTGTCTTCGCGCCAGCGCAGCATGCGCGGAAAGCGCACCGCGATGCCGCTCTTGTGGCGCGGGCTGCGGCCAATGCCTTCGAAGCCGAGCTCGAACACCAGCGTGGGGCGCACGCTGCGCACCGGGCCGAAGCTCTCGATGGTGGTCGCTCGAATGATGGCGTCCACCCGCGCCATTTCGGCGTCCGACAGGCCCGAGTAGGCTTTGGCGAACGGCACCAGCGCGCGGCCTTCGGTGCCCGGCGGCGCGTTCCACACGGCGAAGGTGTAGTCGCTGTACACGCTGGCGCGGCGGCCGTGGCCGCGCTGGGCGTAGATCAGCACCGCGTCCACGCTCATGGCGTCGGTCTTCCACTTCCACCAGGTGCCGGCGGCCTTGGTGCGGCCCACGCCGTAGCCGCTGTTGCGCTGCTTGAGCATGAAGCCCTCGGTGCCGCGTTCGCGCGCTGCTTCGCGTTGGGTGGCGAGGTGTGCCCAGGTGTCGCCGGTTAGCACCGGGCTGGCGATCAGCAGCGGGTGGTTGAGGTCTTGCACCAGCGCGTCCAGCGCCGCGCGGCGCGTGTGCAGCGGTTGCTCGCGCAGGTCCATGCCTTCGTGCTCCAGCAGGTCGTAGGCCAGCAGCGCCACCGGCAGCTCGCGCAGGATCTTGGGGCCGAGGGTCTTGCGGCCGATGCGCTTCTGCAGCTCGGCGAAGGGCTGCGGCTTTTCGTCACGCCAGACCACGATCTCGCCGTCGAGCACCGTGCCTTCGGGCAGCGCATCGCCCAGCGCAGCGAGCTCGGGGAAGCGCTCGGTCACCAGCTCTTCACCGCGCGACCACAGCCACACCTGGCCCGCGCGCTTCACGAGTTGTGCACGGATGCCGTCCCACTTCCACTCCACCAGCCAGTCGGCGGGCGGGCCCAGCAGTTCATCAAACCGCTCCGGCGCTTCGTTGAACGGGTGCGCGAGGAAGAAGGGGTAGGGCTGGCCGCTGGTTTGCTGGTTCTGTTCGGTGGGGCTCTCCGGCGCCACCAGCGCCGCGTAGTCGGCGGCCGAGGGCAGGGCGCCGATGTGCGTGTAGCCCATGAGCCGCTGCGCCACGCGCTGAGGTGCAACGCCGGCCACCGCCGCGAGTGCCTGCGTGACCTGCAGCTTGGACACGCCCACGCGGAAGCCGCCGGTGATGAGCTTGAAGTAGACGAAGCGCTGGTCGTCGGGCAGCGCGTCCCACTGCGCGCGCAGCTGGGCGGCCAGTTGGTCAGGCGGCAGACCGCGCAAGGGCAGCAGGTGCAAGGTCAGCCACTCGGCCAGCCCGCGGTCCACCGGCGCGGTGGCGGGCGGCAGCAGCAGCGACACGGTTTCGGCCAGGTCGCCCACGGTCTGGTAGCTCTCTTCAAACAGCCACTCGGGCAGGCCCGCCGCCGCCTGGGCCAGCTCGCGCAGCGTGCGCGTGGGCACGGTCTGGCGTGGCTTACCGCCCGCCAGAAAATACACCGCCCAGGCCGCGTCGGCCGCGGGCGCCTCGCTGAAGTAGCGCTGCAACGCGGCCTGCTTTTCGCGTGTGGCGGTGCTCGCGTCCAGCTCGCGGTAGAGGGCGGCGAAACGCTTCATGGCGCGGGCTCCGGGGGAGCGGGTTCAACGGTCTTGTCCGCCGTGTCTTCGGCGCCGTACTCGGTCTCGAAGGCCTGCGCGTCCAGCCCCTGTTCGCTCAGCCAGCGCACCAGCACCGGCACGCTGCCGTGCGTCACGCGGATGTGCTCCGCGCCGGTCGCGGTGATGGCGCTCATCAGGCCCGGCCAGTCGGCGTGGTCCGACATGACGAAACCCCGGTCCACGCCACGCCGCCGACGCGTGCCGCGCACCAGCATCCAGCCGCTGGCGAAGGCGTCCACCGCGTCGGCGCCGAAGCGCTTCATCCACGGCGTGTCCTGGGCCGAGGGTGGGGCGAGCACCAGCGCGCGCTGCAACGCCGCCGGGTCGAGCTCGGTCACGCTGTGCGTGGGCGGCAACGCAACGCCAGCCGCCCGGTACACCGCGTTCAGCGGCTCCACCGCGCCGTGCACGACGATGGGGCCGATGCTGGCGTCCACCCCATGCAGCAGCCGCTGCGCCTTGCCGAAGGCGTAACACAGCAACACCGAGGCGCGGCCTTCGTCGGCGTTGCGCCGCCACCAGGCGTTGATGTCGTCGAACAGCACCGCCTGCGTCGGCCAGCGGTAGATGGGCAGGCCGAAGGTGCTCTCGGTGATGAAGGTGTCGCAGCGCACCGGCTCGAAGGGCGCGCAGGTGCCGTCGGCCTCGGTCTTGTAGTCGCCCGAGGCCACCCACACGCGGCCACCGTGCTCCAGCCGCACCTGCGCCGAGCCCAGCACATGGCCGGCGGGGTGCAGCGAGAGGCGCACGCCGTGGTGCTCGATCACCTCGCCGTAGTCCAGCGTCTGGAGGTGGATGTCTGCCCCGAGCCGCTGGTGCAGCGTGCCCGCGCTGTGCGTGTGCGCGAGGTAGTGCGCGTGGCCCCAGCGCGCGTGGTCCGAATGGCCGTGCGTGATCACGGCGCGTTGCACCGGTCGCCAGGGGTCGATGAAGAAGTCGCCGGCCGGGCAGTAGAGGCCTTCGGGTCGGGCGACGATGAGATCGGGGTCGTTGAGTAACACCATGTTTTCTGCGAGAAAACGAGCTTTAAAAAATTGACCAGTCAATCGTATTGACCAAAAATGGTCGTCACAACAATTCAACAGGGACCGATCATGAACACACTGTCCATTCCTTTGGGATCCACGGTGAAAGCGCCGCGCCGGAGCACCACCCACGCACCCGCAGACCCCAGCGTCCGCGAAGCGCAAACCACCGCGCTGCTGCGCTCGGGCGCGGCTTACCGGCACGATCGCATCCAGGCCGCCGACATGGTCACCACCGACGAAGCCGCCGAATTGGCGGGCGCCACGCGCGTGACCATCAACACCTGGATCAAGGCCGGCCGCTGCATCGGCGTGGCTCATTTGCGGCGCGGCTACAAACTGCCGCGCTGGCAGTTTGAGCCCTTCGTGTTCCCGCACCTTCAGCCGCTGTCGCAGGCGCTGGGTGCGACCGATGGCTGGCAGCTGCTGGCCTTCCTGGAGAGCCCGCACCCGGCACTGGACGGGAAGACGCCCCGCGTGGCGCTGGAGCAGGGTGTGGATGCGCAGCGCGTGCTGGACCTGGCCACCGCAGTGGGTCATTGAAGACCTCTGCCCACGAACCTCAACCCCCACCCGCCGGGCAGGCTTGTGCCGCTGCCGGGCGTGGAAGCGGCCGGTACATGAACCCCACCCCACCCGGCGACCCGTCGCGGGCTGCTGGCCTGGTGGCGGTTGGGTTGAGGGCGGGTTGACCGACCGGGCATGGCGGGGCACAGTAACCGTCCTTTCACCCACAGGAGATCACCGTGTCCACGACCACACACGCCATCAGCTGGTTTGAAATTCCCGTCACCGACTTCGCCCGCGCCAAAGCCTTCTACGAAACCGTGCTCGGCCGCCCCATCGAGACCATGACCATGGGGCCGTCCACCATGGGCTTCCTTTCCATGAGCCCGGACACGGTGGGCGGCGCCATCGTGCAAGGGGACGGCACCGCGCCTTCGAAGAGCGGCACGCTGGTCTACCTCAACGGCGGCGACGACCTTTCGCCCATGCTCGCGAGGGTCGAAGGCGCAGGCGGCTCGGTGGCGGTGCCCAAGACCGACATCGGCAGCGGCTTCGGCTTCTTCGCCCACTTCATCGACACCGAGGGCAACCGGGTGGGTCTGCACTCGATGGCCTGAGCAACGTTTGCCACCATGGCCACCCATCGCATCTTCACCACCCCGTTCGCCAGCGTGTACCCGCTCTATGTGCAAAAGGCACAACGCAAGAACCGGACGAAGGATGAGGTGGACCGCGTCATCTGCTGGCTGACCGGCTACAGCCCTGCGCAGCTGCAACAGCAGATCGACACGGGCGCCAGTTTCGATGCCTTCTTCGCCCAGGCACCTGCCCTGCACCCCAACACCGCGCTCATCAAGGGCGTGGTGTGCGGCGTGCGCGTGGAGGCGGTGGAGGACCCGCTGATGCAGAAGATCCGCTGGCTCGACAAGCTGATCGACGAGCTCGCCAAGGGCAAGGCAATGGAGAAGATCCTGCGTTGAACCGGCCATTGGTTCGGGGTGCGGCGGGCTGCTTAAGATGGCGCACGCACCCCAACTTCACCGCCCGGTCATGTCCTCACGCCACGTCCTCTTCCTCATCGCCTCCACCCGCGAGCCCGGCCACGTCGGCAACACCGAATGGCTCGCCCGCCAGGCCGCGGCCAGCCTGCCACCCGATACCACCCAGACCTGGGTGCACCTGGCCCGCGCTGGCGTCCCCGAGTTCATCGACCAGCGCCACACCGTCGGCAGCTACCCCATGCCCGAAGACGGCAGCGTGATGCGCGGCCTGCTGGACCAGACCCTGGCCTGCACCGACTTGGTCTTCGTCGCACCGGTCTACTGGTTCAGCTTCCCCGCCACGCTCAAGGCCTACCTCGACCACTGGAGCGCCTGGCTGCGCGTGCCGGGGCTGGAGTTCAAGGCGCAGATGAGCCAGAAGCGCCTGTGGCTCATCACCACCAACGGCGACCGGACGAAGGCGCAGCCGATGATCGACTCGACCGCGATGTGCGCGAAGTTTCTGGACATGCAGATGGCGGGGGTGCTGTGGGG
>NZ_MUNZ01000132.1 GCF_002001205.1 Hydrogenophaga sp. A37 | reverse complement strand
CGGCCAAGGGGTCGCCAACAGGAGTGAAATTAGCCCGAAAACACCTCTTGATCAGCAAAAATTGCCGCCATTTGAAATTGCGAGCATCAGCCCACGCAGATCCGGGTGTTGTGCAGACCATCCCTAGAGAGGTTTTGCAGCCAGCTGCGAATATTCGGTTTGAGTTTTCTGATCACTATGAAATGATTTTGTGTATTTCCGGCGAGAAGTGTTGGAATCTAATGCGATCTGATTTGCAATTGATTATGGCCAAGGATGAGCTATGACTGCAGGGAAATTTGATTGCTCTTTGGAGCTAAATGGTCATCAACCTTGCAACAGCGTTTCAGAAACATGCCTCTCTCCCGCCGTGAACTCCTGCTCGCTGGCGCCAGCGCCCCTTTTCTCACCGCCTGCGCGAACGACCTGACGCGCTTCAGCGGCGATCCGCTCCCGGCGCTCGCGGCCCGGCTGGGCGTCTGCGCGGCGAGCCACGTTTCCCTGAACGCCGGCCGGCCCGGTGCCCCGGTGCTGGTGTCGGGCTGCGCGTCGGCAAGTCCCTTGCCGTCCGACCCGGTGTTCCAGGCGGCGTCGCTCACCAAACCCGTGATCGCTTTCGCGGCCCTGAAGCTGGTGCGCGATGGGCGGCTGGATCTGCGCGCGCCGGTCTCGCGCTACCTGCCGGGCGGCTACGCCCACCGCCAGAAGCCGTTCAACGGCCCGAACGACAACCCCATCGATCAGGTGCCCGCGAGCACGCTGGCGCGCATCCCGGTGGGGACCTTGCTCAACCACAGCTCCGGCCTGCCCAACTGGACGCGGGGCGTGCTGTCGCCCGGGTTCGAGCCGGGCACGCGCTGGCAATACTCGGGCGAAGGTTATGTGCTGCTGCAGGCCGTGATCAGCGCGGTGGCCGGGCAGGACATCGAATCTTTCATGTCCAGCACCGTGTTTGAACCGCTCGGCATGCGGTCCACGCGGCTGCGCCTGACAGGCGACGTCCGCGAGCGGGTGCTGGACGGCACCTCGTCGTTGGGTGGGCGCGTGCGCTTCGCCATCACCGAGCCGAACGCGGCGGGTTCGCTCTACACCACCGCCGGGGACTACGCGAAGCTGATGGCAGCCTGGCTGGCCGACCCCGCGCTGGTGGCGCTCACGGTGGTCGACCCCGTTTCCGTGGACGCCGCGCTGGGACTCGCCTGGGGCCGCGGCTGGGGCATCGAGACCGCCGTTGGCGGCCCCTATCTCTGGCAGTGGGGCAACAACCCGGGATTCCGCGCCTTTGCCATGGTTTCGGCGGCGTCCGGCAACGGGTTTGTGTTGTTGACCAACAGCGAGCGCGGCATGCCCTTGGCCGCGCCGCTTGCCCGCGCCACGGTTCCCGCCGAACATGGCGTTTTCCGCTTTCACATGCTGGGCTGACACTGCCGTGCAGCGGTGAACACCGTGCGCGAGTTCAATGCTGTGATGCAATGGCTGTCCTATCCGGGGCGCCGTTGCGGAACGGCCCGTTCGGATCAGGTCAACTTTGTCTGAATGTCCTGAAAGGATGCTTCCATGAAAGTCATCGGTCTCTTCTGTCTTGCCGCCCTGGCATGGTTGTCCGCGACGGGTGCCTCTGCAGACATGCCCAAACAGATGCCACAAGACGGCGTGTTGTCGCCCGGCGAGGTGGTGTTGGTCGACGACGGCCGTTGTCCCGCGGGCGAGGTGAAACAGGTGACCGGCGGCAACAAGGTCAAGAACATCCCGCGCGAAGTCAAGTGCGTGCCGAAGCCTCGGTAGGCACGCCACCATGCTGACCACCTTCCTCACCATCGCCGTTCTGCACTGGGTCGTTCTCGTGATCCCGGGCGTCAACTTCGTGCTGATCGCGCAGCTGGCCGCGGGCAGCACGCGCAGCGTCTCGCTCGCCGCCGTGGCCGGCATCACCACGGTCACGCTGACCTGGGCGACGCTGGCGATCCTGGGCATGGGCGCGGTCTTCGCGGCCCACCCGGCGCTGCGCCAGGCGTTCCAGGTCGCGGGCGGCGCCTATCTTTGTTATGTGGCGTTCAAGCTCTGGCGCTCACCCCCCGTTGACGCGAGTGCCGAGGTGAAGCCGGTCACGACCAGCCGCCGGGCGGCGTTCCGCATGGGCTTCATCACCAACGTGTTCAACCCCAAGACCGCGCTGTTTTTCGGCAGCGTGTTCGCCACCGCGTTGCCGCCGTCGCCGAGCGTGTGGGTGCTGCTCGCGGCGGTGCTGCTGGTCTGGTTCAACGCGGTGGTCTGGCATGTGTTCCTCGCGCTGGCCTTCTCGCAGGGCCGCATCCAGTCGGTCTACCAGCGCTGGCGCGTGGCGCTTAACCGGGGCGTGGCTGGGCTGGTGGGGGCGTTTGGCTTGCGGCTGCTGTCGGTGACGCTGCAGGAATGGCGCGCGCGGAGTTGAGACACCATGAACCCCAACGCCGACGTCACCTCATTGATGCTGTCCGTGTTCTTCGGCGCGCTGGGCGCGGGCTATGTGGTGTACGGGCGCAAGCAGCGCGCCCTGCCGCCGTTCCTGAGCGGGGTGGCGCTGATCGTTTTTCCGTACCTCGTCACCGGGACGTTCGTGATGCTGCTGGTGGGCGCTGCGATTGCCGTGGTGCCTTATTTCTGGCGCAACTGACAGGGGCTTGCATGTTCTCCCACCTCTTCATCGGCGTGGCTGATTTCCCCCGGGCGCTGGCCTTCTACCGCGCCTTGATGCCGGTGCTGGGTGTGCAGGAGCGTTTCTGTGAGCCCGAGCGGCCGTGGGCGGGCTGGCAGTCGTCGCCCGGGCCGCGCCCGCTGCTGCTGATCGGCACTCCGTTCGACGGCCAGCCCCACGCGCCGGGCAACGGGCAGATGACCGCCTTGCTCGCCCGCAGCCGCGCCATGGTGGATGAGGCACACGCCGTGGCGCTGGCGCACGGCGGCCGCTGCGAAGGGCCGCCCGGCCTGCGCCCCGAATACCATGCCCATTACTACGGTGCGTACTTTCGCGACACCGAGGGCAACAAGCTCTGTGTGGCCTGCCACACGCCGGCAGAGCCTCCTTGAATCGCCGAGGCGTTGTTGTTGGAATACCGTTGCCGTGCGGACCACGGCATTTTTTAGAACTGTCACATGAAGCTGTCACTTTCACGCATTCGCTGGCCCCTGGTGGCCTGTCTGTCTTCGGCGTTCCTGCTGGGCTGCGCCGGTCCCCAGGTGGCGAAGGAGGCCACGCCCGAATCGACCAAAGACCGGGGGGTGGTGGTCGTGTCCGTGACGCACGATGCGGAGACGGGTCGCCGGGCCAGTGCCCAATTCGTGATCGACAAGGCCAGTGGGCAGTTCGAGACACGTTTGTTGCGTTCGGTGGAACAGGTCATGGGGATTCCCAAGGGCAGCGACTTCGACGAAGAGCGAGGCCGCGTCTATGTGATGGACGTTGAACCTGGTGTGCATTCGGTGGATTCGTGGCAGTCCGCCGGCGACTCGGTGCGCATCGTCCCTCGCAACGCGCCGCCGCCGCTGCGCTTTGAAGTCAAGGCGGGCGAGGTGGTCTACATCGGCAACCTGAACCTGAACCACACCGCCGGCCGCAGCCTGTTGGGTCTGCCGGTGGTGGCCGGGGCACTGCCAGAGGTGCGGGACCGCCGTGAGCTCGATCTGGCGATCGCCGAGCGCAAGGTGCCGTCGATCAAGGGCCGGGTGCAGGTCAGGCTGCTGCCCCTGGGGCCGTGGAGCGACGCGGCCGTGGACCGGCAGGTTCAAGCGGTGCCGCCCGCCATGCTGGTGCGGCCGGTGAAGCCGTGAACGGTTGAATGCGCTCGGTCTCCGTTGGCCCACCAACGGTGGGCCGCGGGTGGTCAGTGCGTGCCGGCCAGCCCCGGCCAGGTGCCGGTGGCCACAAAGATGCTGCCCATCCAGGTGGGCCGCGCTTCAAACCCCTGAAGGCGGGCGGCGAGTTCGCTCCAGGGCTGGGCCAGGCCGTCGAGTGAGCTGACCGAATACAGGGCGGCGCCCATGACGAAGAGGTTGACCGGCCAGGTCCATGGCGACGCCCATTGCAGCCCGGTGGCCACCACGCGGGCGCCGGGTTTGAGGTGCGACAGCACGTTGTCGAGCGCGGCCGGTTGACGCAGGATGTCGTGGGTGAAGTGAAACAGGGCGGCGTCGGCCTGGCCCTTCCACCGGGCGTCTTCCGCGGGTGCCGGCACCAACGAGACCTGTTGCCAGGCCGCTGCGTGGACCCGTTCGCGGGCCTTGGCCATCATTTCGGGGCACTGCTCGATCCCCACGATTCGACCGCCGGGGCCCAGCCGCTCCAGCAGCGGCTCAAAGCTCAGCCCGGTGCCACAACCCACGTCGAGCACCGTTTCGCCAGGCCGCAGGCGCAGGCGCTCAATGGCGTCCAGGCGCAAGGGTTCAAACGGCTCCAGTTCGCTGTCGTACACCTGGGCCCGCGCCCGGTATTGCGCCAGCGCCACGTGGCGTCCGGACTGTTTGGGTGGGGCTTTGGAGGGCCTGTGTTTGACCATGACGGCCTCTGCGTTGCTGATCCACCAGCGTACGGCGAGGGGCCCCGAACCACAAGGGGGAAATTCGTGGTTGTGTGACCAAGCGTCAATGGCAGCGACGCTGCGACGCCGCGCGCGGAGCGCCACGCCTGGCCGCTGGACTACGGCGTGACGCGCACCGGCCCTTTGCGGACCGCCATCGGGCGCTGGCGCATGTCGGCCAGCGCCCAGGCAAACACGCCCAGCCCGGCCAGCGCCAGCAGCGCGCCCACCCAGCCGGTGGCGGTCCAGCCCAGGCCAGCGGCGATGGCCAGGCCGCCGAGCCAGGCGCCCAGCGCGTTGGCCACGTTGAAGGCCGAGTGGTTGAGCGCGGCGGCCATCACCTGAGCCTCTCCGGCCACGTCCATCAGCCGCAGCTGCAGCGCCGGGCCGATGGCCACCGTGGTGCCGATCAGGAAGATGTTGATGGAGCCCAGCACCACGCTCTGCGCGGTGAACACATAGGCCAGCAGCACCACGATGGACCACACCAGCATGCCGCCCACAGTGGGCATGAGCGCGCGGTCGGCCAGGCGCGAACCGAGCACGTTGCCCACCACCATGCCCAGGCCAAACAGGGCCAGCACCACCGGCACGCCCGCCAGTGGCAGACCGGCCACCTCGATCATGGTGGGCTTGACGTAGCTGAACACCGAAAACAGGCCACCGAAGCCGATGGCACTGATGCCGAGCGTGAGCCAGACCTGTTTGTTGCGCAACGCGCCCAACTCGCGCAGCGGGCTGGCGCCAGCGGGCGCGGGCAGGGCGGGCAGGGTGTGCTGGATCAGGCCGGCCGCCAACAGCGCGATGGCGCCCACCAGCACGAACGCCGCGCGCCAGCCGAAGTGCTGGCCCAGCCACGCTGCGAGCGGCACGCCGAGCAGCGTGGCGAGGGTCAGGCCGGTCATCACCAGGCCGATGGCGCGCGCCCGCTGGCCCGGCGCCGCGAGCGCTGCGGCCACCAGTGCGGCCACACCGAAGTAGGTGCCGTGTGGCATGCCGGCCATGAAGCGCAGCAGGTTGAGCGAGGCGTAGCCTGGCGCGGCGGCGCTGGCGAAGTTGCCGAATGCAAACGCGAGCATCAGCGCCACCAGCAGCGTACGGCGCCCCCAGGTGGCCGCGGCCACGGCCAGCACCGGCGCGCCGATCACCACGCCCAGCGCATAGGCGCTGATCACGTGGCCGGCCTGCGGGATGGTGACGCCGATGTCGGCCGCCACCTCGGGCAGCAGGCCCATGATGACGAACTCACCCGTGCCGATGGCGAAGGCGCCGATGCCCAGCGCCAGCATGGCGCGGCCGGTGTGGGCCACGGGTTCAGGGGATGCAGAAGAGGTTGACGACGCGAGGTCCGGGGCAGAGGGGCTGTGCACGGC
>NZ_MUNZ01000046.1 GCF_002001205.1 Hydrogenophaga sp. A37 | reverse complement strand
CGCATCGACCACTTCGTCACCGCTCACAACGAAAACTGCCAGCCGTTCAGGTGGACCGCCACTGCCGATTCCATCCTTGAAAAGCTGCATCGACTTTGTTCACGTATCAGCGGGACAGGACACTAGGACACCGCTTTTCCGGACTTCGAATCAACTGGCTGCTGGAGATGGGCGCGCTGCTGGTGATCATCGGCAGCGCCAAGCGGCGGCGAGAACAACCTTGTTAAAGTTGCTCATCCGGAACCCGGCGGTCTACCCGAAATTCCCTTGTTTCACCATTTCATGTTTTCGCATGCACGCAGGATGCAGGCCTATCGGGCTGAATCGATGTTCTCCCCCGAGTCATGTGCCGTCCGCGAAAGTTACCACCGTGCACATTGAACTATCTCCATTTCGCCGGTCCCCATCCTGGGCATGGCCTCGCCGGCCCCACCGACTATGAACGACCACTGCATGTTGTGCGGGCTTCCGATCTCCCGCGCCAATATGAAACAAACGCTGGACGGCCTTCTGGACCGTATCGCACGGGGAGAGGGTGCATGGCTGCTCACCCTCAACACGGAGATGCTTTCTCGCTTCACGCGGGACTCCGGCTATTGGGCTCTCGTCGCGCAAGCCGACATCATCACCGCTGATGGTATGCCCCTGGTCTGGGCCTCCAAGTTCAAAGGTGCAAACCAGGTCATCTCTGAACGGACCACGGGCGTCGACTTGGTCGACGCCTTTCTGCGCCTGCCGCAGTTGCCGGCCTACGCCATCATCGGCGGAGTGGACCCAGCCGCCACCGTGGCTCGCTACGGTGGCGCTGCACAGCAAGCATGCCGTTACCTGTTCAACGGCAAGGTTGACCTCAGCGATGAGCAAGTACAACAGTTTGTCGGCGTTCTGCGTGAACAGCAGGTGCGCATGGTGTTTTTGGCGCTCAACGTTCCCAAAGGGGACCAACTGGCCCTCAAGATAAAGTCTTTGATGCCAGAGCTGGTGATCACCAGCATTGGTGGCAGCTTCGAAATCCTCGGTCCGCAAGGCAGCCGCGCACCCAAGTGGATGCAAAGGATGGGGATGGAGTGGTTCTTCCGGCTGGTGAGAGAGCCCGGTCGCCTATGGAAGCGTTATCTTGTCCACTACCCGGCCGGCATCGGCTTGCTGGTAAGAGACGGTCTCAGACCACTGTCCAAACTCTCTCAAGACTGACCATTGCGGGGGTAGGGGTCTTTGAATATCAAAGGCCTATGAAAATATGCAGGGACTTCCCGGGACCTCTTGAAACTTATCAATGGTCTACCCGGAGGGACTCGAACCCCCGACCTGCTGCTTAGAAGGCAGCTGCTCTATCCGGTTGAGCTACGGGCAGACGGGTGAAGCAGATGCAAAAAAGGCCCACAGTGTGGGCCTTTTTCGTACTTCAACAATGGTCGGAGCGGCGGGATTCGAACTCGCGACCCTCTGCTCCCAAAGCAGATGCGCTACCAGGCTGCGCTACGCTCCGACTAAGCCAATAAGTATACCCTGTGAATGCGGCCAATCTCGAGCATCTTGGATTTTTTGGTGTTGACCTGCCCCCCACCAGCCGTACCAACCTGAAGTTAGTGAAGTCCGTCAATGACCCTGTCCCCGATTCAGTACCGCTCAGAAGTGGAGATTTCCGGCTCCTCTGAGATCGTCGTTGCAGGCAGCTGCCTGCAACGACGGGCGAATTCGGCGGGCGTGGTCCAGTCCAACGATGAGTGGGGACGACTCTCGTTGTAGTACTGCCGCCAAGCCTCGATTTTGCCTCGTGCGTCGTCCAATGACATGAACCAGGTGGCATTGAGGCACTCCTGGCGCAGGCGCCCATTGGCATGAGCGAAAAACGCTCAGCCTCTCAGTTCTTGCGCGACTTCTTGGACTTGCCTTTGCTGACAGCGCGCGTGGATTTCACGGCGACCGTTCTAGTGCGTTTGACCGTGTTCTCTTTTGCCAAGGGGCGCTTGCTCGACTTCTTCGCTATTGCCACCGAAGTTCGTGGGGTCTTCGCCAACGACAGGCGCTGACCCGACTTCAGCTTGGTGCCGATCCTCATGTTGTTCCACCGGGCCAGGTTGGCCGTGCTCACACCATGACGTGTCGCCAGGCTACCCAGTGTGTCCCCTCTGCGGACAATCACAGTGCCGCGACGCACGATGGTCTCGGGCTGCAGGCTCAGGCTGGCGTTGTCTGCCACGAACTCGCTCACGTCCTTGTCACGGTGGCCATTGCGGGGAACCAGCAGACTGGAGCCCGCCTGCACCTTCATGCGCGGCGGGATGTTGTTGACGCGTCGCAGCTCGGATTCGTTCATGCCCACGCGGCTGGCGACCTCTGCCACCGTCATGGTGCCGGGCACCACCCAGGCGGTCCAGCTCGCGAGCGGGCCTTTGTAATTGGCCAGACGGCGTTCGAAGATGTCCGCGTTGTCCCAGGGCAGCAGCACGTAGGGTGTGCCGGCTGCCATCACGATGGGTTGCGTGATCGAAGGATTCAGGGCGCGGAAGTCTTTCTCGCTGATGTCGGCGAGGTTGGCAATCAGCGTCACATCGATGTCGCGCTCCAGCGTCAGGGTGTCGAAGAAGGGGTGGTTGCCGATCAAAGGCAACTGGGCGCTGAAAGCTTCCGGACGCGCGACGATGTTTTCCACCGCCTGCAGCTTGGGCACGTACATGCGCGTCTCCAGCGGCATGTTGATGTCGTTGTAGGTGGCCGGCAGGCCGGCTTGCCGGTTGCGGGTGATGGCCTTGTTGACGTTGCCCTGGCCCCAGTTGTAGGCCGCCAGAGCGAGGTGCCAGTCACCAAAGCGAGCGTGAAGCTGCTCCAAGTAGTCGAGCGCGGCGCGGGTGGAGGCCAGCACGTCGCGGCGATCGTCGCGAAACACGTTTTGCCGCAGGTCGAACGATTGCCCGGTGGCGGGCATGAACTGCCACATGCCGGCCGCGCGCGCGCTGGAGACGGCCTGCGGGTTGAACGCGCTTTCAATGAAAGGCAGCAGGGCCAACTCCATGGGAAGGTTGCGGCGCTCGACTTCTTCAACGATGTGGAACAGGTAGCGGCTGGAGCGCTCGGTCATGCGCTGCATGTAGTCCGGGCGGCTGGCGTACCACTGCTCGCGGTCACGCACCATGTCGTTGTCCAGATCGGACATGGCCAGGCCGCGGCGGATGCGGTCCCAGATGTCGGTGGGCGCGGAGAGCATCACCACCGGCGGGGGCGTGGCCGATGCCATGGCGATGTCGGTCAGTGGTGCATGAGGCGGCAGCTCCGCGCTCGGCGCCTTCACCACGGGAGCGGGAGCCGCAGACGCCGCGGCCGCCCTGGGTGCCGTTGGGCGCGGTGGTGGTGCACTGGCGCAGGCACCCAGCAGCAGAGCCAGACCAAGCGTGGCCAGTTTGAGTCTCTGACTGGACGGTGCGAGGCTGGCCGCGCGGGGGAGTGGAGATGTCATGGGGCTCACTGGTAGGTGTTTTTCCAGGCGCGCAACGTGGTGAACACGCCCAGCGGGCCAGGAGGTGAATCGGGATCGTGCGCGCGAGCGGTCTGCTCGACAGCGGGCACATGGGCGCGCAAAAAAGGATTGATCTGCTTTTCCCGTTCGATGGAGCTGGGCAGCGTGGGAAGGTTCCGCTCTCGAAGCGATTGGCAGTGCGCCGCGTAGGCGCTCAGTTCTGCGTTACCCGGTTCCACGGCGCGAGCGAAGCGCAGGTTGGACAGCGTGTATTCGTGCGTGCAGCAGACACGGGTGTTGCCGGGCAGGGCGGCAAGACGCGTCAGTGATTCCAGCATCTGGGCGGGCGTGCCTTCGAAGAGTCGGCCGCAGCCCGCGGAGAAGAGCGTGTCGCCGCAGAACAGCAAGGGAGCACCGTCCATATCGGCACAAAAATAGGCGATGTGACCCGAAGTGTGGCCGGGCACTTCGATCACATCAAAGCGCAAGCCCAACGCGTTCACCGCCTCACCAGCGCCCACGCGCTGAAGCGGTTCGGGCATGGGCTCATCAACCGGGCCGATCACGCGCGCGCCAGTGGTTTCGCGCAACGCGGCCACGCCACCCACGTGGTCCGCGTGGTGGTGTGTGATCAGGATGGTGTCGAGTTTGAGATGGTGCTGGACGAGCCACGCCTGCACGCCCTTGGCCTCGCCCGGGTCGACCACCAACGCGCGCTGGCCGTCGTGCAGTACCCAGATGTAGTTGTCGCTGAAGGCCGGGACAGGAAACAAGGTCATGGCGCGAAACCCGGGGGGCGGGCGTGTAGAGTATCTGGACCGGGGCCGAGGGCGGCGACCTCTGCCAGACCGACGTTGCAACACCCCACATGAACCCTCCGATTATAAGTTTGACCGACTGGTTTCAGACCGCTCCAGGTGGGTATCTTCTGGCTTGGGAGAAGGCGCAGTTTGATCTCGCGGTGGCCAACCTGTTTGGCTACAACGCCCTGCAACTGGGGTTGTCCGAATTGCACACGCTGGAGGCCAACCGCATGCCCCACCGCTGGCTGGCGCTGCCGGAGGAGTTCATGGGCGAGGCGGTGCTCGGGTCGGGGGGAGAGGACGATCCGCTCGCCCCATTGAACGGATCACCGCGTGTTGCCTTGGTCACCAACGCCGCGGCGCTGCCTTTCCCCGAAGCCAGCATTGACTTGGTGGTATTGCCCCACACGCTGGAGCTGAGTGCCGACCCTCATCATGTGTTGCGAGAGGTGGAGCGTGTGCTCGTGCCCGAAGGCCGGGTGGTGATTTCCGGGTTCAATCCCAACAGCCTATGGGGCCTGCGGCAGAGCCGTGGCCGGCTGGCCGACCGCATGGGCCTCTCGGCATTTGGTGTGTCCAGCCTGTACCTGCCGGAAGCGGGTGAATTCATCGGGCCGGGGCGCCTGCGCGACTGGCTGCAGCTGCTGAGTTTTGAAGTAGAGTCGGAGCGCTTTGGCTGCTACAGGCCGGCGGTTCGCAGCGACAAGTGGCTGCAGCGCATGACCTGGATGGACCGTGCCGGCCCGCGTTGGTGGCCGATTTTTGGAGCCGTCTACTTTGTGGTGGCGGTCAAGCGGGTGCGCGGTGTGCGCTTGCTCGGGCCAGCCTGGCGTCCGCGCCGAACAGTCGTTTCGGCGCCGGTGTCGGTGGCCAACCGGCACTGATTTTTTTCTCTTGGAGCCCCTCTTTTGAACCATGTGGTGATGTACACCGACGGCGCCTGCAAAGGCAATCCTGGCCCGGGTGGCTGGGGCGTTTTCCTCAAGGCCGGCGGGCACGAAAAGGAGCTCTGGGGTGGTGAGCGCCTGACCACCAACAACCGCATGGAGCTGACCGCCGTGATCGAGGGCCTGGCCGCGCTCAAGCGGCCGTGCAAGGTGTCGGTGTATCTGGACAGCCAGTACGTGCGCAAGGGCATCACCGAGTGGATCCATGGCTGGAAGACCAAGGGCTGGAAGACCGCTGCCAAGGAGCCGGTGAAGAACGCCGACTTGTGGCAGAAGCTGGACGCGCTGGCGCACGACGGCGTGCATCAGATCGAGTGGCACTGGGTCAAAGGCCATGCGGGCGACCCGGGCAACGAGCATGCCGATGCGCTGGCCAATCGGGGTGTGCCCGGCTGACAGATCGCCCTCGCGCTGCGGGCATCGGGCGTGTATTGAACTTGTGGCCGTGTCTGCGGCTCAAGCACTGCTACATTGCAATTTGTCACTTTTCAGGGGGCTGCCGCTCGTGGTCCCATTTCGCCCTTCTTCTCCAGGTTCTGGCACATGGCAAACAAGAAGTTCTACATCTGGGTCGCTGTCGGTGGATTGGCGTTGGCCTCCACTGGCGCGTGGTGGCTCCAGAACAAAGCACCATCGCGATCCGTGGCCGACGGCGCCTCAGGCAACCCAGCGGCGGCCTCGGTGGCCGGGCCGGGCAAACCGGCCGGTGGTGCGCCCGGTGGCGGCGGTCAGGGCGGGGCTGGTGGC
>NZ_MUNZ01000119.1 GCF_002001205.1 Hydrogenophaga sp. A37 | reverse complement strand
GTACGGCCCCTCGTCCCAGACGATGCCGGCCTGAACCCGTGCATCCGCCTGGGCGCCTCGACCTGGAGCTACCCGGGCTGGGCCGGCATCGTCTGGGACGAGGGGCCGTACAGCGAATCCGTGCTGGCCAAGAACGGCCTGGCTGCCTACGCGCAACACCCGCTGCTGCGCTGCGTGGGCATTGATCGCTCGTTCTACCGCCCGCTGACCGAGGGGCAGTACGCGCGCTACGCGGGCGAGGTGCCCGACGACTTCCGCTTCGTGGTCAAGGCGCCGGCGGTGGTGACCGATGCGCTGGTGCGCGGCGAACAGGGCCAGGGCCGCCAGCCCAACACCGCCTTTCTGGACCCGGCGTTGGCCACGCAGGAGTTCATCACCCCCGCGCTGGCGGGGCTGGGCGACAAGGTGGGCGCGCTGGTGTTCCAGCTCAGCCCCCTGCCCTTTTCACAGTTGCAGCGCCTGCCGCTGTTGCTGGAGCGGCTGCGCGCGATGCTCAGGGCGCTGCCCGATGTGCGCGGCGCCACGCCCGATGGCGTAGTGGCCGTCGAGGTGCGCGACCCGGAGTGGCTATCGCCCACCATCGCGCCGCAGCTCGCGGCCGTGCTCAAGGAGACGGGTGCCACCTACTGCCTGGGCCTGCACGCCAAGATGCCGCGTCTGGCCGAGCAGTTGCCGCTGCTGCGCGCCCTGTGGCCCGGGCCGATGGTCTGCCGCTGGAACCTGAACCCGCTGCACGGCGCCTACGGCTACGAAGACGCGCAGCGCGAATACAGCCCCTACGACCGCATCCACGACGTGGACGAAGACACCCGCGCGCTGCTCGTGCGCACCCTCACCGGCGTGACCGGCGCAGGCCAGAACGCCTTTGTCACCATCAGCAACAAGGCCGAGGGCTGTGCGCCACTCTCGGCGCTGGCGCTGGCCGAGCGCCTGGCGCAGCGCTGACGCTCAGAGGTCGTCGAACAGCGATGGCGTGCCGCCCGGCACCGCGCCTTCGATGGCCAGCATGCGCAGCTTGGTCAGCGCACCGCCGCTGGCTGAAAACCCGCCCGGCTTCTGGCCGGCGGCCAGCACGCGGTGGCAGGGCACGACCGGCGCAAACGGGTTGTGCCCCATGGCCTGGCCCACGGCGCGGGCCAGGCTCGGGTCACCGAGCTCCTGCGCGATCTCGCCATAGGTCCGGGTCTGGCCCGGCGGGATGGCGCGGGCGATGGCATAGGCCTGGCGCTGGAACGGCGTGAGGCGCTCCAGGTCGAGCTCCAGCTCCAGCAACTGGCGCGGCTCACCGTTCAGCAGGGCCTGGATGCCGGTGATGGCGGCGCGCACGGCATCGGGTGGGTCACTCACCTCAGGGCAGCCACCCGCGCTCTTCAGCAGGCGCGCTCGCGTGGCCTGCGCGTTGGGCTCGGGCAGTTGCACCGCCGTGATGCCGTGGCTGCCCCAGGCGATGCCGCAGGCGCCGATAACAGTGTCGAACAGCGCATGACCGAGGCTGGCCATGTCAGCCTGGGGGCGAGTGGGCCGCGTGGTGGGCGGTGCCAGCGATTCGCACAAGGCTGGGGTGCAACACGCCCAACTTGGGGTTTTGCCCATGGGGGGCGGCGGGGGGCACCGAGAACCACTCGCTGCTGAAGGGCAGCGTGACCAGGTTCTTCAGGTTGAACTTGGTGTCGTAGCTCAGTCCAGCCGCCGCGTAGGCGGCCGGGTGTTTCGCTTTGAGGATGGCGAACTCGCCTTTGTGCAGGGCGGTGGTGCGCTGGCTGGTGCCGTAGGCCACCTGAACGAAGAACTCCGGGGCCTGGTCGTCGAACACGACGAGGATCAGGGCGGGTCGCGGCTTGGGTTTGGGGTTGATGTCATCCGGGAAGTGACACCAGACGATGTCCCCGGCGGTGGGCTCGGGCCACCCAGTCATGTGTTGTCGGTGCCGAACAGACTCGACCGCACCGATTTCGTCGGGGCCTTGGGCGCGCGGGCGCGAATCTGCCGCAGCTGCGTGGCGGTCAGGGCGCCGTCGTCGGCTTCGTACTGGGGGAGCACCTGCACGGCCAGCGCATGGAGCGCGAGGTGAATGGTCTGGGTTTCATCCACACCAAGTTGTGCGGCCAGTCGCTGGGCCGTGGTGCGCGTCACGCCCGTGCTGCTGTCGGCGGCACGGTAGCGGAAGGCGATCTGGTTTGAGAGGGTTTGGGTGCGGCTGGGCATGGTTGGACCCCTGGTTGTGAAGCGATGAAGTGGTTTCAGTATATCTTAAAGATATCTTTTTATCACTTGCTTCAGCAGCCAAGAATCTCCCGCCCTCACCCGCGCAGCGCCTGCCGCAAGGCCACGCCGATCTCGGGCCGTTCGGCGAACGGGTCGGGCGGGTTGCTACCGGCCACGACCGCGTCGAAGCGCGACTGGGCGTTGCCCAGCGCCTTGGGGTGGCTGTAGATGTAGAAGCGGTCGGCGGCGATGGCGTCGAACACCATCTGTGCGACCTGTGCCGCGGTGATCTTGCCCGAACCCACGGCCTTGTCACTCATGGCCTGGCCGATCATCTGGCTCTGTGTCGCCTTCTCGTCGGCCAGTTCGGCCGGCTTGTTGCGGTGGCTCTGGTTGATGCCGGTGGGCACGAAATACGGGCACAACACGCTGGCGCTGACCTGGTCGGTGACCAGCTTCAAATCTTGATAGAGCGTCTCGCTCAGGCTCACCACCGCGTGTTTACTCACGTTGTAGATGCCCATGTTGGGGGGAGTCAGCAGGCCCGCCATGCTGGCGGTGTTGACGATGTGGCCTTGATACGCCGGGTCGGCTTTGGCGGCGGCCAGCATCATGGGCGTGAAGAGGCGCACACCGTGGATCACGCCCCACACGTTGACGCCCAGCACCCACTCCCAGTCCTTCACCGAGTTTTCCCAGACCAAGCCGCCCGAGCCCACGCCCGCGTTGTTGAAGACGAAGTGCGGCGCGCCGAAACGCTGCAACACGTCGGCGGCGAGGGCTTCCATCTGTTCGGCGCTGGACACGTCCACTTTGCGGGCCAGCACGTGCGCGCCAGCGGCTTCCATCTCGGCCTGCGCTTGGTCCAGCGCGTCTTGCTGCACATCGACCAGCACGAGATTCATGCCGAGCTTCGCGCCGATGCGCGCACATTCGAGGCCGAAGCCTGAACCCGCGCCGGTCAGTACCGCGGTCTTGTCTTTGAAATCTTGAATCATCGGTCGTGTCTCCTGTGGTTTTGGGGGCTCATGGTGCGCGATTCAAAGTGATGTTTTACGTGACTTGCTCCTTCCCCCGCTGGGGGAAGGCTGGGATGGGGGCACGAACTCAGATGTGTTTGCAAATAGCCAGTCTTGTACTGCGGCGACGGCCCCCATCCCTGCCTTCCCCCAGCGGGGGAAGGAGTCAAACCCATCACTTTGGATCGCACCTGGGTTCATCTGCGAAGCATCTCGATGTGCGGGATGCCGTCTTCGACGTAGGGCTTGTCATCCGACACGAAGCCGTGGCGGTTGTAGAAGGCTTCCAGATGCGCCTGCGCACCGATGCGGATGGGCTGCTCGCCCCACAGCGCGATGAGCTGGCGCACCGACTCCGCCATGAGCGCGTGGCCGATGCCGCCACCGCGTGCGGCGGGCGCGGTGACCACGCGGCCGATGCTGGCTTCAGCAAAGTCCACACCGGGTGGCACGAGGCGGGTGCTGGCCAGCAGGCTGACGGGGCCATCGGCGGCAACGGTTTCGCCGCCGGGCCGCCCCAAGGCGAAACGCGCCCCCTCGGGGGGCAGCGAACCCAGCGCAGCGGGGAGCGTGGGGGCAACGGCTTCGCCCAGCACATGCATGCACTGCGCATCCCGCCCGTCCAGATCAAGGAACACGCAGCGCTGCTCCACCACGAAGACTTCCGAGCGAAGGCGCAGCAACCGGTACAGAGTGTCGGCCGACAGGGCGGCAAACGGCAGGCAGCGCCACTGCACGGCGGCGCTGCGGGTGAGCACGGTCTGGCCGCTCAAGCGCGCACTTCCTTCAGCACATAGCCGATGCGGGGGAAGTGCACGTGCAGGTGCCCCGCGCGGTCGTCGGTGCGTTCCAGCGTGTAGTGCGTGCGGGTGGCGGCGATCAGCGTGCCCTCGGTGGTCTCGGTGCCGAAGCTCTCGGCGGCCACGGTCACGCGGCTGCCCAGCGCGATGCCGTGGTCGTCTTGAAAGGCTTCGTCGGCCAGCGGCGCGGGCACGGCCGCGGCGGCCACTGCAATGGCCTCGGTGGACGTGAACTTCGCGGGCTGGCCGTGGCCCAGCGAAGCCATGCGGTCCATCCAGGCCAGCACACCGGGCGTGGCGTCCAGGATGCCGGCCATGGCCGGGTTCACCACGCGGGTGAACCACAGCGGGTGGTAGGCGGCGAAGTCGACGATGCAGGGTGCATCGCCGAACAGGAAGGGCTGCTCGTGCAGCATGTGGGCGAGGCGGCGCAGGTAGCTGCGGTAGGCCGAGGCGGCGTCGCCCGCGCGCAGGCTGGTCATGCCGGTGCGCATGGCGCTGCGGTCGGCGGCGAAAGCCTGACCCACTTCGGGCGGCTGGGTGCCAAACATCGCGGCCGCGCCCTTGGGCCCCAGGGTGTGGCCCATGGCGGCCCAGAACAAGCTGCTGTCGGCCCACTGCGCCACGATGCGCGTGACGCCCTTGAGGTGTTGAGGGAACAACACGGGCTCGGGCTTGAGGTGCTCCAGCACGGTGGCGATCAGGGCCGTGTCGCAGTAGATGTCGGCACCGATCTGCAGCAGCGGCGTGCGGCGGTAGCCGCCGGTCAGCGCGACCACGTCGGGCTTGGGCATCACGCTGGGGATGAACACGCTCTTCCAGGCGAGCCCCTTGAAACCGAGCATCAGGCGCGCCTTCTCGGCGAAGGGTGACATGGGGTAGTGGTGCAGGATCAGATCGGGCATGGTGTCTCCAGAATTCAGCGCGGTTGGGCTCTTTGAATGATGGCATCGAAATCGACCCCCGAGCCGAGCGAGCCAAAGCTGTGGCCCCAGTGCCCGGCGATGCGCGAATCACAGAACGCGCCGAACACGGCGGCCGGCGCGGTCTGCGCCAGCAGCGCGGCCTGCACGGCCAGCGCCACGTCTTGCGCCAGGCGGCGGGCTTCGATCTCGGTGGCCATCTGCTCGACGCGGATCGGCAGGCTCTGTGCCAGGTGGTCCAGCGCCGGGTGCATGCCTTTGGCGGGGGCCAGTTCGTGGGCCAGCGCGGCGGCGGCGTCTGCCTTGCGCAGGGCGCGCAGCAGGTCCAGCGCCATGATGTTGCCCGCGCCTTCCCAGATGCTGTTGACCGGCATCTCGCGGTAGATGCGGGCCATGATGCCTTCGCCGCCTTCCTCCACGTAGCCGTTGCCGCCCAGGCATTCCATGGCCTCTTGCGCGAAGTGGCTGCCGCGCTTGCAGATCCAGAACTTGGCCACCGGCGTGAGCAGGCGCTGCATCGCGCGTTCGTGTTCATCGCCTGGGCAATCAAAGCTGCGCGCGAGGCGCAGCGCCAGCGCGGTGGACGCTTCGGATTCCAGCGCCAGATCTGCCAGCACGTTTTTCATCAACGGCTGGTGAATGAGCAGCTTGCCAAAGGCCTTGCGCTGCGACGTGTGGTTCAGCGCGATGGACAAGGCCTGGCGCATCAGGCCACTGGTGCCGAGCGCGCAGTCCAGCCGCGTCATCGTGCCCATGGCCAGGATCTGCGGCACGCCCCGGCCTTCCTCGCCCACCAACCAGGCGGTGGCGCCCGCGAACTCCACCTCGGAACTGGCGTTGGCCTTGTTGCCCAGCTTGTCTTTCAGGCGCTGGATGAAGAGCTGGTTCATCGACCCGTCTGGCAGCACGCGCGGCAGGAACAGGCAAGAGAGACCGCTGGGCGTTTGCGCGAGGATCAGGAAGGCGTCGCACATGGGCGCCGAGAAGAACCACTTGTGGCCCGTGACGCTGAAGCGCTGGCCCCAGGCGTCGCTGCCGGCGGGCACCGCTTGCGTGGTGTTGGCGCGCACGTCCGAGCCGCCCTGCTTCTCGGTCATGCCCATGCCCATGGTCACGCCGGGTTTGTCCTTCCACAGCTTCAACGCCGGGTCGTAGGCGCGGCTGGTGAGCTGTGGCGCCCAGTCGGCGTAGATGGCCGGGTTGTCGCGCAGCGCGGGCGTGACCGCGTAACTCATGGAGATGGGGCACAGCGTGGAGGACTCCAGCTCGGTGAAGAGCATGAAGCCTGCGGCGCGGGAGAGGTGCGGGTTCGCTGCACCCTCACCCCTGCCCTCTCCCGCCAGCGGGAGAGGGCAGGGGTGAGGGCTCCCCCAAGGCGTGCCATGCAAACCCGCCGCCGTCGCCGCCGTCATCAGCGCGTGGTAGCTCGGGTGGAACTCCACCTGGTCGATGCGGTGGCCCAAGCGGTCGTGGCTCTTGAGCTGCGGCGTGAACACATTGGCCAGGCGCGCGTGGGTCTGCATCTCGGCGCTGCCCGCCAAGACACCGAGCGCATGCAAGGGCGCGGTGTCCAGCGCAGGCGCGTTGAACCTCAGCGCATCCTGCAGCGCCCGGTTGCCAGTGAACAGATTGACATCCACCAGCGGATCAACCTGATTAAAGACTTCATGGGTAGCGCTCATGACAACTCCTCAAACAAGAAGCGATGACTTCAACCCAGGCCACCGCGGAACCGGCTCCGCCGGGCCGCCAGTGGCGCCCCCTCGGGGGGTGACGCCGCAGGCGGCGCGGGGGGGTTACAGCCTCACGAGTTGCTTCCCGAAATTCTTGCCCTTGAGCAGACCCATGAAAGCCTCTGGCGCAGACGCCAGCCCTTGCGCCACGGTCTCGCGAGGACGCAGCTTACCGGTGGCCACCAAGGTGCCCAGCTCGGTCAGCGCCTCGGGCCAGACCTCCATGTGTTCGCTCACGATGAAGCCCTCGACCTTCAGGCGGTTCACCAGGATCAGCGCCGGGTTGGCCAACGGCAGTGGCTGGCCGTCGTAGCCGGCGATCATCCCGCAGACCGCGATGCGGCCGAAGGCGTTCATGCGCAGCAGCACGGCGTCCAGAATCATGCCGCCCACGTTCTCGAAGTAGCCGTCAATACCGTTCGGGCATGCCTCTTTCAGCGCCTTGGCCAGCGAGTACATGTCTTTGTGCAGCTTGTAGTCGATGCAGGCGTCAAAGCCCAGCTCCTTGACGGCGTACTCGCACTTCTCCGGCCCGCCCGCAATGCCAACCGCGCGGCAACCGCGCGCCTTGGCCAGGGCGCCGTAGGCGCTGCCCACCGCGCCGGTGGCGGCGCTGATGACCACCGTGTCACCGGCCTTGGGGTTGATGATCTTGACCAGCCCGTACCAGGCGGTCACGCCCGGCATTCCGACCGCGCCCAGGTAGTAGGACAGCGGCACGTGCGTGGTGTCCAGCTTGCGCAGCGCGCCGGGCTGCGCGGCGTCGACCACGCTGTATTCCTGCCAGCCGCCCATGCCGACCACCTGGTCGCCGGGTTGGAACTTGGGGTGCTTCGATTCCACGATCTCGCCCACCGTGCCGCCGATCATGACCTCGCCCAGCGGCTGCGACGCGGCGTAGCTCTTGCTGTCGTTCATGCGGCCGCGCATGTACGGGTCCAGGCTCAGGTAATGGTGGCGCACCAGCACCTGGCCGTCTTGCAGCGGCGGGGTTTCGGTGGTCACAAGCTTGAAGTTGTCGACGCTTGCTTCGCCTTGCGGGCGGTTGTCGAGCACGATCTGTTGGTTGCTGGGCATGGTTGTCTCCTGGGTGGGTGGTGACCGAAAAATTCAGTCGGTCTTGAGGGTGTTGAGCGCGTTAGTGGACTTGCCGACCGGCAGGCGCGGAACGAATTTGAAGGTGCCCGTGGCGTGGGCGCAAAGCTTGCCCGCCGCGTCAAAGATGCTGCCTTCGGTGAAGGCCATGGTGGCGGTGCGGTGCAGCAGCCTGCCCTTGGCCAGCAGCGGCCCCTTGGCCGCGCGCATGAAGCTGGTTTTCATCTCGATGGTGACGCAGCCCATGGTCGGTTCCACCGAGCGCGCGGCGTGTGCCATCACCACATCGAGCAGCGTCATGCTGGCGCCGCCGTGCACCACGTTGAAGGAATTTTCATGCTCGGGCTTCGGCGCAAAAGCGATCTCCGCCTCGCCGCCTTCGAACGTCTGCAGTTCGAAGCCGAGCAGTTCAACGAATGGGATGTGGACTTCAAATTTCACTCAACCACCCGTAATAACTGAGACGCCACCATCGACCGCCAGCCACTGCCCCGTGATGTGTTTCCCAGCATCCGACGCATAAAGCACGGTCAGACCCTTCAGGTCTTCGTCGTCGCCCAGACGGCGCAAGGGAGCGTGTGAAGCCAGCTTCTCTTCGCCCATGGCCTTCAAGGTGCCCTGCGTCATCTTGCTCGGGAAAAAGCCCGGGCAGATGGCGTTGACGCGAATGCCATGTTCGCCCCACTCGGCGGCCAGCGCACGGGTGAAGTTGATGACCGCGCCCTTGGAGGTGTTGTAGGCAATGGTCTTCATGCCTGAGGGGTTGCCGCCCAGGCCGGCGATGCTGGCGGTGTTGATGATGCTGCCGCTGCGGCGCGGGATCATGCTGGCCTTGGCGATCAGCTGGCTCAGCAAAAAGTAGCTGCGCACGTTGAGGTTCATCACCTTGTCCCAGGCTTCGAGCGGGTGGTCTTCGGCCGGCGCGCCCCAGGCGGCGCCGGCGTTGTTGATCAGGATGTCCACCTCACCCACACGCTGCAGGGTTTCGCTTGTGAGGCGGCGGATGTCTTCTTCGAGCGAGCAGTCGGCGGCTATCCAGCGCGCGTCGATGTTGGCGGCCTGCAGCTCGGCCGTGGCCTCTTCCAGGTCACCGGCCTTGCGCGAGCTGATCACCACGCGGGCACCGGCCTCGCCGAGGGCATAGGCCATTTGCAGGCCCAGGCCACGCGAGCCACCGGTGATGAGGGCGGTCTTGCCTTTAAGGTCGAAGAGTTGGGTGACGGTTCGGGTCATGTGTTGTCTCCTGGGATGTTGGAAATGGAGGGCATCAAAAAGCGGCTTCGGGCAGCTCGGAACAGGTCAGGTCGCGGTCGCGAACCACCTGCAACCAGGCGCCGATCTTGGGCAACTCGTAGTGGAAAAAGAAACGCGCGGCGGCCAGGCGCCCGGTGCGTGCGTTGCTCTCGCTGGAGTGCCGCGCGGTCAGCGCCACGTCGAGCCAGATCCAGGCCAGCACGGTGTGGCCAAAGGCCTGCAGGTAAGGCACGGCGTTGGCCAGCGCCTCGGTCGGGTTGGCGGTCGCCCAGGCGGCTTTCGTGGCCGCGCCCACTTGTGCGAGCGCCTGGCCCAGGGCGTTGGCGTGCGCCGCCAGTTCGGGCACCTGGATTCCGCGCTCGATGGTGGCGTTGATGCGGCCGGCCAGCAGCTGCAGGCCCTTGCCGTTTTCCATCAGCACCTTGCGGCCCAGCAGGTCCATGCCCTGGATGCCGTGTGTGCCTTCGTGGATCATGTTGAGGCGGTTGTCGCGCCAGTACTGCTCCACCGGAAAGTCGCGCGTGTAGCCGTAACCGCCGTGCACCTGGATCGCCAGCGAGTTGGCTTCGAGGCACCACTCGCTGGGCCAGCTCTTGGCGATGGGCGTCAGCACTTCGAGCAGCAAGCGCGCATCGTCGGCAGCTTGCGTGCCGCCGGTGTGTTGCTCGTCCACCAGGCGGGCGCAATACAGCTCCAGCGCCAGCGCACCTTCGCAGTAGCTCTTCTGGGCCAGCAACATGCGCTTCACGTCGGCGTGTTCGATGATGCGCACCTGGGGCGCTGCGGCATCCTTCCCGCCAGCCGCCACGGGCCGGCCCTGGGGCCGGTTCTTCGCATAGTCAAGACTCGCGTGGTAACCCGCCATGCCCAGCATGGTGGCCGCCATGCCGACGCCGATGCGGGCCTCGTTCATCATGTGGAACATGCACTGCAGGCCCCGGCCAGGCTGGCCGACCAGGTAGCCCACCGCGCCGGCTTCACCGCGCACCGGGTACTTGCCTTCGCCGAAGTTCAGCAGCGTGTTGGTGGTGCCGCGCCAGCCGCATTTGTGGTTTAAACCGGCCAGCGCCACGTCGTTGCGCTCACCGGTCAGCTGGCCTTCGGTATCCACCAGTTTCTTGGGCACGATGAAGAGCGAAATGCCTTTGACGCCGGCGATGAGCTTGCCGTGTTCGTCGGGGATCTTGGCCAGCACCAGGTGGATGATGTTCTCGGTCAGCTCGTGTTCGCCGGCCGAGATCCACATCTTGTTGCCGCGCAAGCGGTAGCGCGGGCCGAGTGGGTCGGCCTCGAAGCCGTCACCGTCCGGCACGGCGCGCGTGACCACGTCGCTCAACGACGAGCCGGCCTGCGGTTCGCTCAGGCACATGGTTCCTGAGAATCGGCCATTGAACTCGTTGAGCGCAAACACGCGCTGCTGCGCCGCGGTGCCGTGCTTCATCAACAGGTTGGCGTTGCCCGTGGTGAGCATGCCGCTGCCGATGCTCACCGAGGCCATGGCAAAAAAGGCGTTGGCCGCGGCCTCCACCGTGTAGGGCAGCTGCATGCCGCCCTTGTCATAGTCCTGCGCGGCGCTCAGCATGCCGCTCTCAGCGTAGGCCTTCTGCGCGTCGTGCGTGGCCTGCGGCAGGATGACGCGCTCACCGTCGAAGTGCGGCTCCTGCGTGTCCACCAGGCGGTTGAAGGGCGCGTATTTCTCTCGCGCGATGCGCTCGCAGGTGTCGAGCACCGCGTCGAAGGTTTCGCGCGAGTGGTCAGCGAAACGTTCACGCTGGTTGAGCGATTCGGCGCCCAGCCAGTCGTGCAGCAGGAAATCGATGGTGGGTCGCAAATTCATGGGGCTCCTCGATCAGGGAGCGCCAACTGTAATGCGCTCAGGCGCGTGGACTTGACCCCTGCATGACAGCACGCGGCCTCTTCAGGGTGTCCACCGGTCGCTCGCCGAAACGGCGCTGGTACTGGGCTGCGAAGTGGCCCATGTGCAAGAAGCCATGCTCGGCGGCCACCTGCGTCACCGAGACATCGCTCGACGCCTGACCAGCGGCCCGGCGCAGCAACTCACGCACCTTGTCCAGCCGCAGGTTGCGCCAGTACACCATGGGCGACTCGCCGGTGTGGGCGACGAAGGCCTGCTGCAGGCTGCGCGCGCTCACGTGGAGGTGCCCGCAGAGGTCGGCCAGCGTCAATGGGCATGTCACGTTGGCCTGCATGAAGTCCTGCGCCCGCCGCACGGCGCGCGGCAGCAGCGGGCGCCGGGTGTCGCCACACAAAGCCTCGCTGTAGTTGTGGGGCGCCTGCATCAGCAAGGTGTTGAGCAGGTAGGCCTCGGCCTGCTGGGCCAGGGCGGAGCCGGAAAACCCGGCGTCCACCTCCAGGGTTTCGGCCAGGTAGCGCACGAAACCGGCCAGGGGGGCCAGCGCAGGCGTGTCCATGGCCAGGCCCAACCCGAACACCAGCGGCCGGTGCACGGCCGTCTGTGACAGCTGCTCCACCTGCCGCACCACGGCACCCATCGACATGCGCAGGATCAGGTGGGGGCTGTCATCGGCCCAGCGCATCTTCAGGTATTCGCTCGGGGACGGCAACGAGGCCACGCCCGGTCGGGCCGTGACCCGTTGCCCGCCGCAGTTCACCTCGGCGCTGCCTCGCAACGGGATTTGCAGCAGGTAGAAGCTGCGCAGGTGTCCGGGTTCGATGTCCACCGCCGGGCCGTACTGCACGTAGTTGAGGCTCACGTCTTGACACACCGGCGCGCTGTGGTGGCGCGCGTCAAGCACCACGGCCGATCCGCAGGGGTTGAGCATGTGGGGGCAGAACACGCGTGCCACCGCCTCGCGCGCCTGGTCCACATCCCGCGTGTGAAACAGCGCATGGCTGGCCAAGGGGTAACGGTAGGGCGACAACATGGCGCTGACGCTAGCAAAACACGCACCAGCGCGCCACGGGATTTTCCCGTGGCGACGCGCCATGAAAGGGCACTCCCTGCAATTTCTCGCTTTCGGGACAGTGGCTGCGCAATCGGGATGCCACCGGGGTCCGCCGGTTTCTACAGTGGCCTCACCGCCCCATGCGGCGTTTGTTTCAAGCCCAGGAGACCCCATGCCTCAAGCCACTTTTCTCGGACTGTCCGGCAAAACCGCCATCGTCACCGGCGGCGCCACGCTCATTGGTGCTGCCGTGGTGCGGGCCTTGCACGCCCAGGGGGTTCGCGTCACGCTCGCCGACATCGACGCCGCTGGCGGCCAGGCGGTGGCCGATGGTTGCGGAGACGGCGTGTGGTTCCGCGCCACCGACATCACCGACGACGCCCAGGTGTGTGCCTGCGTGGACGAGACCGCCGCGCGTTTCGGCAGCGTCGACTTCCTCGTCAACCTGGCCTGCTCTTACCTGGACGACGGGCTGCAATCGGGCCGCGCCGACTGGCACAAGGCCCTGGACGTGAATGTGGTCAGCGCGGTGATGATGCTCAAGGCGGTGCACCCGCACATGCAGCGGGCCGGGGGCGGCTCGGTGGTGAACTTCACCAGCATCTCCTCCGGCGTGGCCCAGACGGGGCGCTGGCTCTACCCGGTCAGCAAGGCCGCACTGGTGCAGCTGACGCGCAACATGGCCATGGACCTGGCACCCGACCACATCCGGGTCAACAGCGTGTCGCCCGGCTGGACATGGTCGGCCATCATGAACCAGCTGACCCAGGGCGACCGCGCCAAGACCGATCGCGTGGCCGCCCCCTTCCACCTGCTCAAGCGCGTCGGCGACCCCGACGAGGTGGCCCAGGTGGCGCTGTTCCTGTGCTCGGACCACGCCAGCTTCGTCACCGGCGCCGACTACGCTGTCGACGGTGGTTATTCGGCCATGGGGCCGGAATCGCACGAACCGGCCATCCCCAAGCTGATGGCCTGAGCGCCGCGCCGGGCCGCTCCCAAGCAAGCTCGCACCGCAGCCCGCAGGGCAAAGTTGCTCCAACCAACCCCGCTTTCCCCCACACCACCAGGAGACAACACCATGCGCAAAATCATGATCGTCGGCGCCGGCCAGGCCGGGCTGCAACTGGGCATCAGCCTGCTCCAGCGCGGCTACCGCGTCAGCATCACCAGCAACCGCACACCCGAGGACCTGCGCACCGGCAAGGTGCTGTCCAGCCAGTGCATGTTCCACGACAGCCTGCAGCTCGAACGCGACCGCGGGCTCAACTTCTGGGAAGCCGAATGCCCGCCGGTCGAAGGCATCTCGTTCACCGTGCCCCACCCCGAGCTGCCCGGCGAAAAAGCCATGAGCTGGAGCCACCGGCTGGACCACAAGGCGCAGTCGGTCGACCAGCGCGTGAAGGTGCCCGGCTGGATGGCCGAGTTCGGCCGCCTGGGCGGCGAACTGCTGATGCACGAAGCCGGCATGGACGACCTGGAGCGCTGGACGCAGAGCCACGACCTCGTGATCGTGGCCGCCGGCAAGGGCGCCATCGCCCAGATGTTCCAGCGCGACGCCAGCCGCAGCCCCTACGACAAGCCACAGCGCGCCCTGGCACTGACCTATGTGCACGGCATGGCGCCCCGCCCCGAGTTCTCGGCCGTCAACTTCAACCTCATCCCCGGTGTGGGCGAGTACTTCGTGTTCCCCGCGCTGACGGTCAGCGGCCCCTGCGAGATCATGGTGTTCGAGGGCGTGCCCGGTGGCCCCATGGACTGCTGGGGCGACGTGGCGACGCCGGCCCAGCACCTGGCCCGGTCTAAAGAAATACTGGCCAAGTTCCTGCCCTGGGAAGCGGCCCGCTGCACCCAGGTGGAGCTGACCGATGCCAACGGCATCCTCGCCGGGCGCTTCGCCCCCACGGTGCGCCAGCCGGTGGGCCAGTTGCCCAGCGGCCGGGTGGTGATGGGCATGGCCGACGCGGTGATGCTCAACGACCCCATCACCGGGCAGGGCTCCAACAACGCGGCCAAGTTCGCTAACGCGGTGGAACGGGCCATCGTGGCGCAAGGCGACCAGCCCTTTGACGCCACCTTCATGCAGCAGACCTTCGAGGATTTTTGGGCAAGTTACGGCCACTTCGCCACCGACTGGACCAACGCCTTGCTGTCGCCGCCGCCACCCCACGTGCTCAAGGTGCTGGGCGCGGCCTGTGGCGAACCCCGGGTGGCCCGGCGCATCGCCAACGGCTTCAACAACCCGACCGACTTCGTGAACTTCTTCATGACGCCGGACAAGGTCGACGCCTACCTGGAAGCGGTGCCGGCATGAGACACCCTGTGTCAACCCCCCGCCGTTCCGAAGGGGCTCAGCCCCGCAGTGCGCAGCACGGAGGGTAGTCCAATGACCGCAGCCGAACTGGGCACCCTGCCCCCCTTGCAGGCCCTGCGCCACAGCGCCAGCCTGCCGCTGTCGGACTTCCGCCTGGCCATGCGCCGCCTGACCGGTGCCGTGACTCTGGTGGCCACCCACGACGGCCAGACCCTGGCCGGCCTGACCGCCACCGCCGTCACCTCCTTCTCGGCCGAGCCAGCGCGGCTGCTGGCCTGCGTCAACCTCAAGGGCTCGACCTTCCGCGCCATCGCGGAAAGCCGGCGCATGAGCGTGAACCTGCTGGCCTACCGCCACCTCGACCTGGCGCAGCAGTTCGGCGGCGCGCCCACTTCCCAGTCGCAGCGCTTCGAGCCCGGCCGCTGGGGCACGCTGGCCACCGGTGCGCCGGTGCTGCTGGACGCGTTGGCCGTGTTCGACTGCGTGGTTGACGAAATGATGGTGGCCCACAGCCACGCCGCCATGATCGGCGAGATCAAGGCGGTGCTGCTGAGCCCCCGCAACGAAGCACCGCTGCTGTACTCGGATGGCCAATACACCACCCTCGCAGACCTTGGAGAAACCGCATGACACCCACCGCCTCAACCATCCGCATCCCGGCCAGCGACGGCAGCGGATCTTTCGACGCCTACCTCGCCCTTCCGCCCTCGGGCCATGGCCCCGGCATCGTGCTCGCGCAGGAGATTTTTGGCGTCAATGACACCATGCGCGCCGTGGCCGACCATTACGCCGAAGAAGGTTATGTGGTGCTGGTGCCCGACCTGTTCTGGCGCCAGCAGCCCGGCATTCAGCTGGGCTACACCGAGGCCGATTTCCAGCGCGCCTTCGGTCTCTACCAGGGCTTTGATGAGACCCTGGGCGTGGCCGACATCCAGGCCAGCCTGAACGCGCTGCGCCAGCGCCCCGAGTGCTCGGGCCAGGCCGGTGTGCTGGGCTTCTGCCTGGGCGGCAAGCTGGCCTACCTGGCGGCCTGCCACACCGATGCCGACGTGGCCGTGGGCTACTACGGCGTGGGCATTGAAAAGGCGCTGGACGACGCCCAGGGTCTGCGCGGCCGGCTGGTGCTGCACATCGCCGAAAACGACGCCTTCTGCCCGCCCGAGGCGCGCGCTGCGATCCTGGCGGCGCTGTCCAGCCGCGAGCAGACCGAGCTGTATGTGTACCCCGGTGTGGACCACGCGTTTGCCCGGCAGGGTGCTGACCACTTCCACAAGCCTTCGGCGCTGATGGCGCACCAGCGCAGCGTGGCCGCCTTCAAGGCCACCATGGGCCCCCACCCCGACTTCTCGGCCCTGTGGGACAAGCATTGCGAACACGAGTTCGCCACCCGCGACGTGGCCGCCACCATGGCCACCATGGTGGCCGAACCGTATGTGAACCACATTCCCACCATGACCGGCGGCGTGGGCCACACCATGCTGTCGCGCTTCTACCAGCACCACTTCGTCAACAGCAACCCGCCCGACACCACGCTGGTGCCGATCTCGCGCACCATCGGCGCCACACAGATCGTCGACGAGCTGCTGTTCTGCTTCACGCACACCTGCGAGATCGACTGGATGCTGCCCGGCATCGCGCCCACCGGCAAACGCGTCGAAATCCCCCTGGTGGCCATCGTCAAGTTCCGGGGCGACAAGCTTTACCACGAACACATCTACTGGGACCAGGCCAGCGTGCTGGTGCAGATCGGCCAACTCGACCCGACCGGCCTGCCGGTGGCCGGCATCGAGACGGCGCGCAAGCTGCTGGACGAACACCTGCCGTCCAACACCTTGATGGCGAGCTGGGCCCGCTCCGCGCCCTGAGGCAAGCCCCCGCGCCGCCTTCGGTCTCACCGCACCGCTTATTGCGGTTCGATCTTCGCGTCTTTGATGGCCTTGGCCCACTTGGCGGTTTCGGTCACGCTGCGCTTGGCCAGGTCTTCGGGGGTGCCGGGTTCGACCGCGAAGCCGATGCCCGCGAACCGGTCCTGGATCTCCTTGCTGCTGGCGGCGGCGTTCACCGCCTTGTTGAGCTTGGCCACGATGTCGGGCGGCGTGCCCGCGGGCGCGAACACCGCGAAGTAGGCGATCAGCTCGTAGTCTTTCAAGCCCAGCGCTTCGTTCACGGTGGGCAGCTCGGGCACGGCGGGCGAGCGCTTGCTTGAGGTCACCGCCAGGCCACGCACCTTGCCGGCCTTCACCTGCGGCAGCATCACCGCGAAGTCGGCGCTGAACATCTGCACCACGCCACCGATCAGGTCGGTCATGGCGGCGGGACCGCTCTTGTAGGACACGTTGGTGAGCTGGATGCCGGCCATGCCGGCCATCATCTCGGTGGACACGAGTTGCGAGGTGCTGGCGCTGGCGAAGTTGATGCTGCCGGGCTTGGCCTTGGCCATGTCCACCAGCTCTTTCAGCGTCTTGGCCGGCACGTCGTTGTTGACCGCCATGATCAGCGGCACCGAGCCCATGTAGGCCACGGGCGCGAACGCGGTGTCCTGGTCGTAGGGCAGCTTCTTCATCAGGCTCTTCAACGCCGCGTTGGTGCTGTTGGTGCCGATCAGGATGGTGTAGCCGTCGGGTGCGGCTTTGGCCACCGCGTCGGCGCCCAGCAGGCCGTTGGCGCCGGGCTTGTTGTCCACCACGATGGTCTGCCCCAAGGACTCCTGCATCTTCAGCGCGAAGGCGCGGCCGATGGTGTCGGTGGCGCTCCCGGCGGCAAAGGGCACGACCGCCTTGATGGGTTTGTCGGGGTAGGCCTGGGCCATTGCGGTGGAGCAGGCCAGGGTGGTGGCGGTGGCCGCCAGGACTCGGGTCAGGGATCTCATGTTTTGTCTCCTTGTGTGTTGAAAAAACTCAGTCGGGCAAAGGCAGGTCCAGCAGGGCCGCACTCAGGGTTTTGCCATGGGCATCCAGTGCCAGCGAGCGTGTCACGCCGCCGCACAGGGCATCGAACATCACGAAATGCACAGCGGCGAGATCGGGCAAGGTGTAGCGCTGCACCGGGCCATGCACCACGCCCGCAAAGTGGGTCTGCACCCGCTCGGCGGTGAGCAGGCGCTCCAGCTCGGGATAGTCTGCCGGGTTCAGCGCAATCACGCTCAGCGTGGCGCGGTTGCCCTTGTCGCCCGAGCGCGCGAGTGCGATGTCGCGCAGTGTGCGAGCGGTCTTGGATGGGGTGGGCGCTTTCGCCATGTCAGTCCCCTGCATGGCGTTCGAGGATGTCGCAGCGCGGCTGCACCGCGTGGCGCGGCATGAGGGCCGAGGCCGCAGCGATCACCTCGCGCACCGACTGCGTCACGCCGCCGCCGCCCGCCGGACCGTTGAGGTACAACGCCTCCACTTCCTGCCCCACCGCTTCGGCCTGCGTGCGGTTGGCACAGCGCACCGCCAGGCGCACGCGCACTTCATAGGGTTCGCGGTCGGTGCCGAGCTGGGGGCCATGCATCGCGTTCACGCCGATCAGCTCGGCGCGGTGTTCCAGACCTGTGAGACCGTGGGACAACGTGGCGTCCTGCAGCCGGTGCCGCAGGATGGACAAAGCCAGTTCCCCACGCGCCCGCGCACCCGGGCCGGCGTAGGAAATCTGGCCCTCGCCAATGAAGCCGTCGCGGTAACCCAGTGTCACCTTCAGCTGTTCGGGACGGGCGTGGCCGCTGGCGCCCTGCGCCTGCACGCGGTCAGATTCAAGCTCAGTGAAACGAACCTTTGAAAAATCGCCCACCACATCGGCCTGCAGATAGTGCGCCGGGTCTTCCACTTCGTACAGCAGCTGCGCGGTGCAACTCAACCGGTCCACGCGCCCGCCGGTGCCCGGCAGCTTGGTGATGACCGCGCTGCCATCGGCAGCCACTTCGGCCAGCGGAAAACCCACGCGGTGCAGATCGGGAACGTCCACATGGCCCGGGTCGGCCAGATAGCCGCCGCTGACCTGGGCCGCGCATTCGAGCAGATGCCCGACCAGCAGGCCCTGACCCAGGTGGTGCCAGTGATCCGCGGTCCAGCCGAAGTGGGCCATGAGCGGCGCCACGAACAGAGACGGATCGGCCACGCGGCCGGTGATGATCACGTTCACATCGGCCTGCAGCGCGGGCAGCAAGGCGTCGGCACCGAGGTAGGCGTTGGCCGAAATCAATCGGCCGTCCAGCGAACGCACGGTGTCGGTCGAATCCATCAGCGGCACGTCGTTCGCCAGCATCCAGGGCAACACGTCGTCGCCCGTCACCACCGCCACGCGCAGGCGCGGCAGGCCCAGTTCGCGCGCCACATCCAGCACGGCCTGCCCGGCCGCCATCGGGTTCGCAGCGCCCATGTTGGTGATGATGGTCACGCCGTTGCGCACGCAGGCCGGCAGCACGGCACGCATGCGCGCCTGGAGCATCGGGTCGTACCCGGCTTGTGGATCCTGGGCTCGGCGCAGCTGGGCCAGCGCGATGGTGCGTTCGGCCAGGCACTCGAACACCAGCGCATCCAGCTCACCACGTTCGGCCAGATCCACTGCGGGGTCGATGCGGTCACCGGCGTAGCCGGCACCGGAACCGATGCGGTAGGGGTCCATCGTTTCGCTCAGGGAGGCGCCGCCGGCAACGCGGCGATGGTGCCCTGCGCCACGGCGCAAAGCTTTTCTTCACCGTCTTTCACCACGAACACGTCGCAGCGGCAGACGGCCTGCGACTTGCTGGTGTGCACGGCTTCGGCGCGCGCGATCAGGCGTTCACCGACGGCCGGGCGCAGGTAGTTGATCTTGAATTCGGAGGTGACCACCGGCACCCGCAAGGCCGTGCCGCCCGCATAAGTCAACGCGTTGTCGGCGGCGTAGCTGAGCACGCCACCGTGCACGAAGCCATGCTGCTGTTTCACCGCTTCCGTGATCGGGACGTGCAGCTCGCAGTGCCCCGGCGACAGCGCCGCCAGCTCGGCCCCGATCAGCACCGAAAAAGGCTGTTTCGCCAGGACCTCGCGGCCCATGGCGAGGAAGACTTCGGGGCTGACGGTGACGTCGCTCACCGGAGGTCCTTACAAGACTTCAAAGACACCCGCCGCGCCCATGCCGCCACCGATGCACATGGTCACGCAGACGCGCTTGGCGCCGCGGCGTTTGCCTTCGATCAGTGCGTGGCCGGTCAGGCGCTGGCCCGACACACCGTAGGGGTGGCCCACGGCGATGGCGCCGCCGTTCACGTTGAGCTTGTCGTGCGGAATGCCCAGCTTGTCGCGGCAGTAGAGCACCTGCACGGCGAAGGCTTCGTTGAGCTCCCACAGGTCGATGTCGCTCACCTTCAGGCCCAGGCGCGCGAGCACCTTGGGGATGGCGAACACCGGGCCGATGCCCATTTCGTCGGGCTCACAGCCCGCGACGGCAAAGCCGAGGAAGCGGCCCAGCGGCTGCAGGCCACGTTTCTCGGCCAGCGTTTCGTCCATCAGCACGCAGGCACCAGCGCCGTCGCTGAACTGGCTGGCGTTGCCGGCCGTGACCAGACCGCCCGGCAGCGCCGAACGCAGGCCGGCGATGCCTTCTTTGGTGGTGCCGGCACGGATGCCTTCGTCGTTCTCGACCGTGACCTGTTTGGTCATCAGGCCCATGACTTTGTCGGCCACGCCGGCGGTCACGGTGATGGGCGCGATCTCGGCCTTGAACAGCCCGGCTTCCAGCGCGGCCGTGGCCCGCTGCTGGCTGGCGGCGCCGTATTCGTCCATGGCATCGCGGCCGATGCCGTAGCGCTTGGCCACTTGTTCAGCGGTCTGCAGCATGTTCCAGTAGATCTCGGGCTTGATCTTCTCCAGCGCGAGGTCTTTGAGCATGTGCACGTTCATCTCCTGCTGCACGCAGGAAATGCTTTCCACACCACCAGCGACATACACCGAGCCTTCGCCGGCAATGATGCGCTGCGCGGCCAGCGCGATGGTCTGCAGGCCGGATGAACAGAAGCGGTTGACGGTCATGCCCGAGACCGTGATCGGCAGGCCGGCCTTGAGCGCGATCTGGCGCGCGATGTTGGCGCCCGTGGCGCCCTCGGGGTTGGCGCAGCCCATGATCACGTCTTCGACTTCAGCGGCGTCGATGCCGGCGCGCTGCACGGCGTGCTGCACCGCGTGGCCGCCGAGCGTGGCACCGTGGGTCATGTTGAAGGCGCCCTTCCAGCTCTTGGCCAGGGGCGTGCGGGCGGTGGAGACGATGACGGCGTTGGTCATGATGGATTCCTCAATTCAATGTTCGTGCGGTCATCAGAAGGTTTTGCCTTCGGCGGCAAGGCGGGCCAGCAGGGGAGCCGGCTCCCAGAACTTCGCGTCGTCCAGCGGGTTCTTGGCAAAGCGCTTCATGGCTTGCACCACGTTGAACAGACCGACCTCGTTGGCGTAGTTCAGCGGGCCGCCGCGGTAGACCGGGAAACCGTAGCCGAAGATGTAGACCACGTCGATGTCGCTGGCCTTGTTGGCAATGCCTTCTTCGAGGATGTGCGCGGCTTCGTTCACGAGAGAGAACACCAGGCGCTGCACGATCTCTTCGTCCGAAATCTTGCGCGGCGTGATGCCCACGGCGGCGCGGTGGTCTTCGATCATCTTCACCACTTCGGCGTTCGGGATCGCGTCGCGCTTGCCCGGCACGTAGTCGTACCAGCCGGCGCCGGTCTTCTGGCCGAAGCGGCCTTTCTCGCACAGCAGGTCGGCGGTCTTGCTGTACTTCATGTCCGGCTTTTCTTCGTAGCGGCGCTTGCGGATCGCCCAGCCAATGTCATTGCCAGCCAGGTCGCCCATGCGGAACGGGCCCATGGCCATGCCGAACTTCTCCATCGCCTTGTCGACCTGCTCGGGCGTGCAGCCTTCGTCCAGCAGGAAGCCGCCCTGGCGGCCGTACTGTTCGATCATTCGGTTGCCGATGAAGCCGTCGCACACGCCGGACACCACCGCCGTCTTCTTGATCTTCTTAGACACGGCCATCACCGTGGCCAGGACATCCTTGGCAGTGGCTTCGCCGCGCACCACTTCCAGCAGCTTCATCACGTTGGCGGGGCTGAAGAAGTGCATGCCCACCACGTCCTGCGGGCGCTTGGTGAAGTTGGCGATCTTGTTGACGTCCAGCGTCGAGGTGTTGGAGGCCAGGATGGCACCGGGCTTCATCACGCGGTCGAGTTCCTTGAACACCGCTTCCTTGACGCCGATCTCTTCGAACACGGCTTCGATCACCAGATCGGCCGAGCCGATCTCGTCGTAGCTCAGCGTGGTGGAGAGCAGGCTCATGCGCTGCTCGTACTTGTCTTGCTTGAGCTTGCCCTTCTTGACCTGGGCTTCGTAGTTCTTGCGGATGGTGGCCACGCCACGGTCCAGCGCGTCCTGCTTCATCTCCAGCATCTTCACCGGGATGCCGGCGTTGAGATAGTTCATGGAAATGCCGCCGCCCATGGTGCCGGCACCGATCACGGCCACCGACTCGATGTTGCGCTTGGCCGTGTCTTCCGGCACGTCCGGGATCTTGCTGGCGGCGCGCTCGGCCGTGAACAAATGGCGCAGCGACTTGCACTCGGGCGTCCACATCAGGTTGATGAAGATCTCGCGCTCGAAGAGCATGCCGTCGTTGAATTTCTTCTTGGTCGCGGCTTCCACGGCGTCCACGCACTTGGCGGGCGCAGGGAAGTTCTTGGCCATGCCTTTGACCATGTTGCGGGCGAACTGGAAGTAGGCGTCGCCGTCCTTGTGTTTGCAGGGCAGGTTGCGCACCAGCGGGAAGGCGGAGCCATCGGCGTGTTTGGCGGCCATCTCGCGGGCAAAGGCCAAGGCCTCTTCGGCCAGCGATTCGGCGGATGCCGACAGCTTGTCGAACAGCTTCTGGCCGGGCAACTGGGCCAGCATCTCGCTCTTGACCGGTTCGCCACTGACGATCATGTTCAGCGCGGCTTCGACGCCCAGCACGCGCGGCAGGCGCTGCGTGCCACCGGCGCCGGGGATCAGGCCCAGCTTCACCTCGGGCAAGGCCACATTGCAACCCGGCGCGGCTAGCCGATAGTGCGCGCCCAGCGCCAGCTCCAGGCCACCGCCCATGCACACGCTGTGCACGGCCGCGATCACCGGCTTGGTGGTGTTTTCGACGCGAATGATGACGGAGAGCAGGTTGGGTTCCTGGATCGCCTTGGGCGAGCCGAACTCGCGGATGTCGGCGCCGCCCGAGAAGGCTTTGCCGGCGCCGGTCAGCACGATGGCCTTGACCATGGCGTCGTTTTCGGCCTTTTCCAGCCCCTCGACGATGGCCTGGCGGGTGGACAGGCCCAGGCCGTTGACCGGCGGGTTGTTCAGCGTGATGACGGCGACGTCGCCGTGGACCTGGTACTCAGCGGTCATGGAGTCTCCTCTGTGTGGATCGGGAAAGGGTCACGTCAAAAAAAGAACGGTCGTGCGATTTTAGGGAATTTGTGCGGTGCGGCAAGGGCCGCTTGTCGCGAGTGGGTCAGGTCAGACCTCCAGCCATTCCTTGCGGGTGTAGGGGTCTGCGCGCAGCGAATCCGGCGTGCCCTGAAACACGATGCTGCCGTGGCCCATCACCAGCGCCCGGTCGGAAATGGCCATGGCGATGGTCAGCTTCTGCTCGATCAGCAGCACCGACACGCCCCGGCTTTTCAGCTTCTGCAGGTACTCGCCCACCAGCGCCACGATCTTGGGCGCGAGGCCCTCGGTGGGCTCGTCGATGATGATCAGGTCGGGGTCGCCCATCAGCGTGCGGCACAGCGTCAGCATTTGCTGCTCGCCGCCCGAGAGCACGCCGGCTTCGGTGTGCTGGCGCTCCTTGAGGCGCGGAAACATGGCGTACATGTCGTTGAAGCTCCAGCGCGCCCCGGTGCCCTTGCCCTTCTGCCCGAGCAGCAGGTTCTGCTCCACGGTCAGCTTGGGGAAGATGTCGCGGTTTTCGGGCACATAGCCGATGCCGAGGTGCGCGATCTCGAACGGCTTCCTGCCCTGGATCGGTTGGCCTTTCCAGGCGATGTCACCATTGCAATCGACCAGGCCCATGATGGCCTTGGCCGTCGTGGAGCGGCCCGAGCCGTTGCGCCCCAGCAGGGCCACGATCTCGCCCTGCCCCACGTCGAACGAAACGCCGTGCAGCACGTGACTCTTGCCGTAGTAGGCGTGGAGGTCCTGGATTTTCAGCATGGGGAACCCTCTTCAATGACCGACCGACGCGGCTTGCTCATCCGCGAGCACGGAGCCCAGGTAAGCCTCCTGCACCTTCGGATTCGCGCGCACCGCCTCGGGCTCGTCGAACGCGATCACCTCGCCATACACCACCACCGCGATCTTGTCGGCCAGCCCAAACACCACGCCCATGTCGTGCTCCACCGTCAGCAGGGTCCTGCCCACGGTCACTTCGCGGATCAGGTCGATGAAGCGGCTGGTTTCGCTCTTGCTCATGCCGGCCGTGGGCTCGTCGAGCAGGATCACGTTGGCGCCGCCGGCGATGGTGATGCCGATCTCCAGCGCGCGCTGCTCGGCGTAGGTCAGGTTCATGGCCAGCGTGTCGTGCTTCTTGTCGAGCCGGATCATGCGCATCAGCTCTTCGGCGCGTTGGTTCGCGTCGTCCATACCCGCCAGAAAACGGAACAGCGTGTATTTGTAGCCCAGGCTCCAGAGCACGCCGCAGCGCAGGTTCTCGAACACGCTGAGCTTGGGGAAAATATTGGTGATCTGGAAGCTGCGAGAGAGACCCAGGCGGTTGATCTCGAACGGCTTCTTGCCGTCGATGCGGTGGCCGTTGAGCAGCACTTCGCCGCTGCTGGGCTCGAAGCGGCCCGAGATCAGGTTGAACAGCGTGGACTTGCCCGCGCCGTTGGGGCCGATGATGGCCACACGCTCGCCGGGGCGCACCGCCAGATCAATGCCGCGAATGATCTCGGTCTTGCCGAAGCGCTTGCGCAGGTCGCGAAGCTCCAAAGCGTAGCCACCGGCGTGCATATGGCTCATGGCCTTGTCGTGCGGCTGCACGGGGTTGGCGGTCGCTGTGCTCATTGCGTCTCCCGGCGCTTGATTTCTTTTTCGATCTCGGTCTGGATCGCGGCCCACTGCACCATGAACTGACGCCGCGTGAGTTCAAAAATGCCCAGCCCGGTGAGCGTGACGAAGGCAGCACCAAACCAGCTGCCCACCTGGCTCGGGTGCAGGGTCATGCCGAGGTATTTCAGGTCATCGCCCATGGCGGCGTCGAGCTTCAGGTGGTAGATCATTTCCACCATGGCGCCCGCACCGAGCAGGATCACCAGCGCCGTCACGGCCAATGCCAGGTACGCCACCCAGACCTCGCGCAGCCTGCCGAAGGAGGCCACGCGCAGGTTCATCATGATCAGGCTGGCGATGCCGCCGGGGGCGTACATCACCATGAACAAAAAGATCAGGCCCAGGTAGAGCAGCCAGGCCTTGGTCAGCTCCGACAGCAGCACCGCGGCCAGCACCATCAACACGCCGCCGATGATGGGACCGAAGAAGAAGGTGGCGCCACCCAGGAAGGTGAACAACAGGTAGCCGCCCGAGCGCGCCGCGCCCACCACCTCGGCCGTGACGATCTCGAAGTTCAGCGCGCCCAGGCCACCCGCGATGCCGGCGAAAAAGCCGGCGATCATGAAGGCGAGGTAGCGCACCTTCTGCGTGTTGTAGCCGATGAACTCCACGCGCTCGGGGTTGTCGCGCACGGCGTTGAGGATGCGGCCCAGTGGCGTGCGCGTGAAGGCAAACATGAGCCCCACGCTGACGAAGGTGTAGACCGCGATCAGGTAATACACCTGCCGCGGCGGGCCGAAGCTGATGCCCATGAAGGCCTCCCCCACCACCCGGTTGCCCGACACGCCGGCCTCGCCGCCGAAGAACTCAGAGAACATCAGCGACATGGCAAACACCAGCTCGGCCATGCCCAGCGTGATCATGGCGAACGGCGTGCCGGCCTTCTTGGTGGTCACGTAGCCGAACAGGATGGCAAAGAACAGCCCCGCCACGCCGCCCACCAGCGGGATCAGGCTGACGGGAATGGGGATCTGGCCATCCGTGGCGGCATTCAGCGCGTGCATCGCCATGTACGAGCCCAGGCCGGTGTACACCGCGTGCCCAAAGCTCAACATCCCGCCTTGCCCGAGCAGGATGTTGTAGGACAGGCAGGCAATGATGGCGATGCCCATCTGCGACAGCATGGTGATGGACAGGTTGCCACTGAACACCAGCGGCGCGCCCAGCAGCACCAGCGCAAACAGCGACCAGACGATCCAGCGGCCGACGTTCCAGGGTTTGAATTCGTAGTGGGTTTTGGACATGTCGGTTCAACCCTCTCTTGTGCCCAAGAGACCTTTGGGCCGGAAGATCAGGATCAGCACCAGGAACAGGTAGGGCAGGATCGGCGCCACCTGTGACAGCGTGAGCTTGAGCACCGAGTTGTCTTTCATGGCATCGCTCAACTGCATGCCCAACTGCTGCGCCACGCTGACGAACGAGTGGTCCAGCCCCACCGCAAAGGTCTGGATCACACCGATCAGCAGCGAGGCCAGGAAGGCCCCCGCAAGCGAGCCCATGCCGCCCACGACCACCACGACGAAGATCACCGAGCCCACGGTGGCCGCCATATTGGGTTCGGTCACGAAGGTACTGCCGCCGATCACGCCCGCCAAGCCCGCCAGGCCGGTGCCGGCGCCGAACACCAGCATCAGCACCCGCGGCACGTTGTGACCCAGGCTCTCCACCATCTCGGGGTGGGTCAGCGCCGCCTGAATGACCAGGCCGATGCGGGTGCGCGTGAGCAGCAGCCACAGCGCCAACAGCATCAGCAGCGCCACCAGCATCATGAAAGCGCGCGTGGCCGGGAACGGGGAGCAGATGGTGCCGGCGGCGCTGCACACGTCGCTGCCCACCGCGCCCCAGAACACCGAGAGCGTGTCCTGCGCGTCGTGCACCAAGGTGAAGGCCGGACCACGCAGCAGCTCGGGCGGCATGAACTCCACCGCGGTGCGGCCCCAGATCAGCTGCACCAGCTCCAGCACGATGTACGAGAGGCCGAAAGTCACGAGCAGCTCGGGCACGTGGCCAAATTTGTGCACTCGGCGCAGGGTCAGGCGCTCAAACAGCGCCCCCAGCGCCCCCACCACCAGGGGCGCGACGATGAGGCCAGGCCAAAAGCCCACCAGCTGCGCCACCGAATAACCGATGTAGGCGCCCAGCATGTAGAAGCTGGCGTGCGCAAAATTGAGCACTCCCATCATGCTGAAGATGAGGGTCAGCCCCGAGCTCAACATGAACAGCAACAAGCCGTAGCTGACGCCGTTGAGCATGGAGATGATGAAGAACTCCATGGATCAGGCCTTTCGAGGGCGATACGGGGGAAAGAAAGAAGTGAGCGAGAAAGCAGAACCGAGTATGGCCTGCCCGCATTCACGAGCACGCCGCTATCCGTGCTCCATGAAGGTCAAACACACCAGCGGAGCGACGTGCATCAGCCCAGAACGCGGCGGAACCGGCTCCGCCGGGCCGCTCGCGTTGCCCCCTGAAGGGGGTGACGCCGCAGGCGGCGCGGGGGTGATTCATCTACCCTGGCCGCTTCATGTCACAACTGGTCGGCGTGCTCGAGATGTAGGACGGGTATTCCTTGATCGGCGCCAGCGTCATGCCGGTGTTTTCCGGGCTGTAGGGGTACTTCTTGTCGGCCTTCTGCCAGACCGTGAGGTACAGCGGCTGCTGCAGCTGGTGGTCGTTCTTGCGCATTTCCACCTCGCCATTGAAGTTCATGACTTTCAGGCCTTCCATCGCCGCAGCCACCTTCACCGGGTCGGTCGACTTGGCCTTGGCCATGGCCGAACCGAGCACGTTGAACGCCGTCGGGATGGCGCCGGTGTACATGTCGTCCTTCACCTTGGCCTTGAATTCGTCGGCCCATTTGCCCATCTGGCCACCCATGTTGTAGTGCTGGTAGGCCACCTGGAACACGCGGCCTTCGCCACCGGTGCCCAGCGCGGTCGGGGTGCCGGTCACACCGGTGTAGTAGGTGTAGAACTTGCCGGTGTAGCCGCCTTCGTTGGCCGCTTTGATCAGCAGCGACAGGTCGGAACCCCAGTTGCCGGTGATCACTGTGTCGGCGCCCGAGGCCTTGATTTTGGCGATGTAGGGCGCGAAGTCGCGCACCTGGGCCAGCGGGTGCAGGTCTTCACCCACCACCTTCACGTCGGGGCGTTTGCGGGCCAGGGTTTCCTTGGCGAACTTCGCCACCTGCTGACCGTGCGAGTAGTTTTGGTTGAGCAGGTAGACGTTCTTGACGTCCTTCTGGTCTTTCATGAACGTCGTCATGGCCTCCATCTTCATGGACGTGTCGGCGTCGAAGCGGAAGTGCCAGTAGCTGCACTTGCTGTTGGTGAAGTCCGGGTCCACGGCGGCGTAATTGAGGAAGATCACTTCCTTGCCGGGGTTGCGTTCGTTGTGCTTGTTGACCGCGTCGATCAGCGCGCCGGCCACCGACGAACCGTTGCCTTGGGTGATGTAGCGCACACCCTGGTCCAGCGCGGCCTTGAAGGCATTGAGGCTCTCGGCCGGGCTGAGCTTGTTGTCGAAGGCCACCATCTCGAACTTCACGCCGGCCGGGTTGGTGGCGCTGAACTTCTCGGCAAAAAACTGCCAGCTGCGCAGCTGGTTCATGCCCACAGGACCCATCAGGCCGGTCTGCGGGTCGATCAGGGCGATCTTGACGGTTTCGCCCTTCTGGGCGTGGGCGCCCATCATGGTCAAAGACAGAGCAGCAACCGCAACAGCTTGAAGGGCAAATTTCACGTGAGGACTCCTTGAGCGGGTAAAACCGTCAGCGTAGCCGCTCTCCTTGTGGTGCCCCTCAGGGATTGCCCCTACCCCCTATCGCACAGGTGACTAAAACGGTCGACCAGCCTCCAGTGTGGCCAACATGGCCTCAGGGGCGCTCCATCTGGCAACCGCTGGGGCGACCGATCTGCGCGGCATTGAGCGCCATCACCGGCGCAAAGGTGTGGCCCGTGGCTTCGGCCGCCAGAGGGAAGCGCGCATCGGTTTTCTGCCAGCGCGACACGTACAACCCGGCCTGCAGCTGGTGATCTGCTGAGCGCAGGGTCACAGGGCCATTGGCGCCCTCGAAAACCATGCCGCTGAGTGTCCGGGCCACGGCCAAGGGCTCGATGGAGCGGGCACGCGCCATCGCGTCACGCAGCATCACCAGGCCATCGTGGCTGGACGACACCACGAAGTCCTCGCCGTGACGCGCGCGGAATGCTGTGGCCACACGCCCGATCTCGCCGCCGGTGTTGGTGTGGATCTGGGCCACCTGGTACACCGGAAAACCGGTCGTGCCCGCTGCCAGCTCGGTCGGCACCCCTTTGAGCGCGGGGTAGTAGGCCAGCAGGGGCAGCGTCGACTGCCGGGCCTGCAAACCGCGCACCAGGTTCACCATGTCGCTCCCCCAGTTGCCCGTCACCAGCGCCTGAGCGCCGGACGCGAGGATGCGGTCGACATGCGGCTTGAAGTCCTGGATGAGAAACGGCGGGTGAAGCTCGTCGCCCACCACCTCGATGGGCAGACGGCTCGCAGCGGCGGCCTCGCGAAAGAAGCGCGAGAACTGCTGCCCATGCGCGTAGTTCTGGTTCAGCAGATACACCTTGCGGATCTCGGGCTGTTGAGCGAGAAACAGCATGAACGCCTGCATCTTCATCGCTGTGTCCGGCTCGATGCGAAAGTGCCAGAAGCTGCACTTTTCGTTGGTCAGCGCGGGGTCCATCGCGGCGTAGTTGATCAGCACCACGGCTTTGTGAGGCAGGCGCTGGTTGTGGCGCGTGATCGCGTCAGACAGCGCGGCCGTCACCCCCGATCCGTTGCCCTGAACGACATAACGGAAGCCTTGATCGATGACCGCCTTCAGCACATTGAGGCTCTCCTGTGGCGAGCCCTTGTTGTCGAAACCGGCGATCAAAAACCGCACGCTGGCGCGATCTTCACCATCGTTCAGGCGCTGGGCAACGAACTGCCAGCTCTTGAGGCTGTTGCGGCCGATGTCGGCGGCCGGGCCTGACAGCGGATCGATGAAGGCGATGCGCACGGTCTGGCCCTGCTGGGCACACAACGCCAGCGGCCACCACAGCGCAGCCAAAAGCACGACACAGAACCGGCTCATGCCTTCAGTTTTCCACGGCGCCGGAGCGCCATCCGCCACGATGGAAACAACGCCAGGCAGAGGCACCGCCGGGCCGGCTTCGCCGGACGGCCAGTGCCGCCCCCCTGAAGGGGGGTGACGCGAAGCGGCGCGGGGGGTGCTTCATCACCTCACAGGCCGGGCAGCACGTAGTCCTTGAGCTGCTGGCGCAGCGTCATTTTCTGCATCTTGCCGGTGGCACCGAGCGGAATCGCGTCGACGAACACCACGTCGTCCGGGATCTGCCATTTGGCGGTCTTGCCTTCGTAGAACGCCAGCAGCGCTTCGCGCGTGAGCTCGGCGCCCGCCTTCTTCACCACCACCACGATCGGGCGCTCGTCCCACTTCGGGTGCTTCATGCCGACGCAGGCCGCCATGGCCACGGCCGGGTGCGCCATGGCGATGTTTTCCACGTCGATGGAGCTGATCCACTCGCCGCCGGACTTGATCACGTCCTTGCTGCGGTCGGTGATCTGCATGAAACCGTCGGCGTCGATGGTGGCCACGTCGCCGGTGGGGAACCAGCCCTTGCCCGTCGCGTCGTAGCGCAGCGGGTCACCGCCCTCGCCCTTGAAATAGCTGGCGATGATCCACGGCCCGCGCACCAGCAGGTCGCCGTAGGCCTTGCCGTCCCAGGGCAGTTCATTGCCCGTTTCGTCAACGATCTTCATGTCCACGCCGTAGACCGCGCGGCCCTGCTTGAGGCGCACCTGGGTCTGCTCTTCGGGCGGCAGCGCGAGCTGCGCGTTCTTCAGCGTGCAGACCGTGCCCAGGGGCGACATCTCGGTCATGCCCCAGGCGTGCAGCACCTCGACGCCGTAGGTGTCGTTGAAGGCGTTGATCATGGCCGGCGGGCAGGCCGAGCCGCCGATCACCGTGCGCTTCAGGGTGCTGAACCGCAGCCCGCCGGCCTGCATGTGGCCCAGCATCATCTGCCACACCGTGGGCACGCCCGCGGCCATGCTCACCTTTTCGGACTCGATCAGTTCGTAGACCGACTTGCCGTCCATCGCCGGGCCGGGGAACACCAGCTTGCAGCCCACGGCCGCGGCGGAGTACGGCAGGCCCCAGGCGTTGACGTGGAACATCGGCACCACCGGCAAGATGCTGTCGCGCGCCGAGCAGCCCAGCGCGTCGGGCAGCGCCGCGCCATAGGCGTGCAGCAGCGTGGAGCGGTGCGAATACAGCGCGGCCTTGGGGTTGCCCGTGGTGCCGCTCGTGTAGCACATGCTCGATGCGCTGTTTTCGTCCAGATCGGGCCAGAGGTATTTTTCCGATTGCGCGCCGATCCAGGCTTCGTAACTCACCAACCCGGGCAGGCCGCTGTCGGCCGGCAGCTTGTCGGCGTCGCACAGCGCCACCCAGTGCTTCACGCCCGGGCACTTGCCGGCCACCGCCTGCACCAGCGGCAGGAAGGTCATGTCGAAACAGACCGCGCGGTCGTCGGCGTGGTTGACGATCCAGGCCAGCTGTTCGGGGTGCAAGCGCGGGTTGAGCGTGTGCAGCACGCGGCCGGTGCCGCTGACGCCAAAGTACAGCTCCAGGTGGCGGTAGCCGTTCCAGGCCAGCGTGGCCACTCGGTCACCGGAGGCGAGGTGCAGGCTGTCGAGGGCGTTGGCCACCTGGCGCGCGCGGCGGGCGATCTGGCCCCAATTGCTGCGGTGGATGTCGCCTTCGACGCGGCGCGAGACGATCTCGGTGCTGCTGTGGTGGCGCTCGGCGTGGGTGATGAGCGACGAGATCAGCAACGGTTGGCTTTGCATCTGTCCCAGCATGACGGGGTCTCCTTGGATCGGGTTTCAGTAAAAACGAACGGTCGTGCACAAATTCACCCAGCATCATGCCTCAACTGACAGCGCCCCTCATAGCGGGTTGCTCCCGATAGCCGACCCTTCAAGGGGTACAAGTCATCCAGGGGACAATGTCCCACCGCCCTGCATGTTGCAACGCCCACACGGGCCTTCCGGAGATGCCCATGAGCACATTCCCTGTCCAGAAAACCGATGCCGAATGGCGCGCCCTGCTCACCGAGAAAGGCGCCGAACCGGCGGCCTTCGAGGTCACGCGCAAGGCCCACACCGAACGCCCGTTCACCGGCAAATACGAGACCGTCTGGGCCGACGGCAGCTACCACTGCGTGTGCTGCGGCAACACGCTGTTCGACGCCAGCACCAAGTTCGACGCCGGCTGCGGCTGGCCCAGTTTTTCGCAGGCGGTCCCGGGCGCCATCACCGAAATCACCGACCGCAGCCACGGCATGGCGCGCGTGGAAACCGTGTGCAGCCAGTGCGGCGCGCACCTGGGCCACGTGTTCGAAGACGGCCCCACCTCCACCGGCCTGCGCTACTGCATGAACTCGGCCTCCCTCGACCTGCAACCCAAATAACCCCCAAAGGAACCCACCATGAAAGCCCAGAACATCCTCCAGACCATCGGCCAGACGCCCCACATCCGCATCAACCGGTTGTTTGCCGGCGCCACGCAGCAGGTGTGGATCAAGTCGGAGCGCAGCAACCCCGGTGGTTCGATCAAGGACCGCATCGCCCTGGCCATGGTCGAAGACGCGGAAGCCTCCGGCGCGTTGAAGCCGGGTGGCACCATCGTCGAACCCACCTCCGGCAACACCGGCATCGGCCTGGCCATGGTGGCCGCCGTCAAGGGCTACAAGCTGGTGCTGGTGATGCCCGACAGCATGTCCGTCGAGCGCCGCCGCCTGATGCTGGCCTACGGCGCCAGCTTCGACCTGACGCCGCGCGAGAAGGGCATGAAGGGCTCGATTGCACGCGCTCAGGAGATCGTGGCGAGCACACCCGGCGCCTGGATGCCCATGCAGTTCGACAACCCGGCCAACACCGAGGTGCACGCCCGGACCACCGCGCAGGAAATTCTGGCCGACTTCCCCGACGGCATCGACGTGCTGATCACCGGCGTGGGCACCGGCGGCCACCTCAGCGGCTGCGCCCGCGTGCTCAAGGCCCGCTGGCCTCAGCTCAAGGTCTACGCCGTGGAACCCGCCGCCTCGCCGGTGATCTCTGGCGGCAGCCCGGCACCGCACCCGATCCAGGGCATCGGTGCGGGCTTCATCCCGGGCAACCTCGACACCGCGCTGCTCGACGGCGTGATTCAGGTCGACGCTGAGCCCGCGCGCGAGATGGCGCGGCGCTGCGCCAGCGAAGAAGGCATGCTGGTCGGCATCTCCTCCGGCGCCACGCTGGCGGCGATTGCGCAGAAGCTGCCCGATCTGGCGGCCGACGCCGTGGTGCTCGGCTTCAACTACGACACCGGTGAGCGCTACCTCTCGGTCGAAGGCTTCCTGCCCGCCTGAACGCGCGAAACGCCCCATGACCGACCGCACCGACGAGCGCCTCATGCAACTTGAGATCAAGCAGAGCTACACCGAGGACCTGCTCGACACACTCAACGACATGGTGGTGAAGCAGCAGGACCAGATCGACCTGCTGCTGCGCGAGCTGGTGCAGCTGCGCCGGCAGGCGAGCGACGACGGGATGCCCCGCCAGAGCTCGCTGCGCGACGAGTTGCCGCCGCACTACTGACATCCGGGATCGGCGGGCGGGCCTACGCCGTCACCGCTTCGCTGCGCTCGATCTCGCGCACGGTGCCGTGTTCCAGCCGGAAGAAGCGGTTGCAATAGCGCTCCACCAGCTCGTTGTTGTGGGTCGCGAAGACAAAAATGCCCACGCTCTGCAGCAGCGCTTCCATGCGTTTTTTCGCGTTGATCTGGAACTCGGCATCGCCCATGCCGAAGATCTCGTCCACCAGCAGGATGTCGGGCTGCACGGTGGTGGCCACCGCGAACATGAGCCGGGTCGACATGCCCGACGAGTAGGTGCGCACCGGCAGCTCCAGGAACTCGCCCAGCTGGCAGAAATCTTCGATGTCGGCGGTGTGCGCCTCAATCTCTTTCAGGCTCATGCCGAGCAACACCCCCATTCGGGTGATGTTCTCGTAGCCCGACAGCTCACCGTCGATGCCCGCACCCAGTTCCAGCATGGTCGACACCCGGCCTTCGCGCACGATGGTGCCCGAAATGGGGGTGTAGACCCCGGCCAGGGTACGCAGCATGGTGCTCTTGCCCGCGCCGTTGTGACCGATCAGCGCCACGGCGTCGCCGTTTTTCAGCTCGAACGACACGTCTTTGAGCGCGGTCACCACATTGACCTGGCCGGCTTCGCTCTCGATGCGCCCGCCCGTGCTGACCCGCACCAGGTGGTTGCGCAATGAAAAGCTCCGGCTGTTGTACACCGGGTACTGCACCGTCACATTCGACAGGGAAAGGCGTGCCATGAATCAGATCCAGAACGCGATGCGATCGCGCTTTTTGTTGAACAGCCAGAACGCCAGCAGCGAACCGCCCAGCAACAGGGCCAGGTTGACCCAGATGACGAAGAGCGGCGGGGCATGCCCCAGCATGGGCGAGCGCACCAGCTCGATGCCGTGAGACAGCGGGTTGAACCAGAGGATGCGCTCGCTGAACGGCAGGTAGTTGGGCCGGTAAAACACCGGGCTGATGAACATCAACAAGGGCAGCACCGCGCCGACGATGTGCTCCAGGTCACGGAACCGCGCGCCCAGCACGCTGATCACCACGCAGATCCAGTACAGGTTGGCGATGAGCAACGCCAGTGCCGGCAGCAACAGCAGACTGGCCCAAGACACGGGCACTCCATACACCAGCGCGACGATGAGAAAAATGGGCAGGTTGTGCAGCAGGTTCACCACGTGCCGCAGCAACAGCTGCGGTGGGTAGATGCTCAGCGGCAGGCTCAGGTTGCGGATGATGGACGCCTGGCGCACATAGACCGTGGTCGACTCGCTCAGCACCCCGGCAATGAACTGCCAGAGGATCAGGCCGCCCGTCAGCGTCGGCACGAACTGCGCTGCCGGCACATTCATCAACTCGCTCCAGAGCAGCCCCAGGCCCATGGACCCGATGGCCGTGCCCAGCGTGAGCCACAAAGGCCCCAGCACGCTGCGCTTGTAGCGTGCGCGCACGTCGCTCAGGGCCATGAAACTGATGATGGGCCAGCACTTCAGGCCGGCCGTGAAATCGAGGATCGCGGGCGATTGCCGCCACCCCTTGCTAGCACTCATGAAAACACCTCATTCTGGTCAACGGTCCCGGCGCATGTGCGCGCTCACGTGGGGTCGCGCCAACGTCCAGCGCTCTGGAAATGCGCTCAGCAACCGGGGCATCTTTTATCCACGTGCCCGACCGGTCAGGATCCCCTGAAGAGGCTATCACAGGCCCGCTGGACCAATGGGGTGGCAAAAGCATCAGATGCCCAGGCTCGCGCCAGCCCCGAGCAGGGTCGCCACACCCAGCACCGCGAAGATTGCTGCGGCGATGCCGTGCACCAGCTTCATCGGGATCTTGTTCGCCAGCCGGTCGCCGACAAACACCGCCGGCACGTCGGCGATCAGCATGCCCAGTGTGGTCCCGATCACAACCAGCACCGGCGTGGCGTAGTGCGCCGCCATCGCGATGGTGGCGATCTGGGTCTTGTCGCCCATCTCGGCCAGAAAGAAGGTGATCAGCGTGGCGCCGAACACGCCCAGTTTGTGCGCCACCTTCGATTCTTCCTCCTCGATCTTGTCGGGGATCAGGGTCCAGATCGCCATGCCGATGAACGAGGCGCCGAGCACCCAGCGCAATATCTCGGGACTGACCTGCGCCGTGATCCAGGCACCCAGCGCACCGGCCAGACCGTGGTTCACGATGGTGGCGAGCAGGATGCCCGCGATGATGGGCAAGGGTTTTTTGAAGCGGGCGGCCAGGATGAAGGCCAGCAATTGCGTCTTGTCGCCGATTTCGGCCAGGGCAACGACACCGGTGGAAACGAGCAGGGATTCCATGGGGGATTTCCATTGGGCCGGTACAAGGACGATTGACCACAACACACCCCCGGCCGCATGCGGGGCGTTGTGGTCAAAGGTCTTGCCAGGTTCGGGAACTGTGTGCGCCATGGTCCGAGGGACCAAGTGTGTTGACGCAAACCTCTTCAGGGTGAAGAGCGGCTACTCCCCAATGACTGCGCGATTGTAGTGGGTGGTCCGGCCCGCTCCCGCCAGCCGACCCGAATGTCCGGGACGAATTCGGCCAGGTAGCGGCACAGTGCGTTCATGAAAAAGATCATGCCCGCCATCTCCAGAGCCTCCTCCAGGTCGCTCATGAGGTGCACGGCCAAGTTCACGGCGCCATGGGCCTCCAGGTACCGACCGGCCAACATCTCCATGCCCAGGCAGCCACCGAGAAACAGCATGGCCGACACGAGGAAACGAATTCGGTGGGCCAGCGGCAAGCGCCAGAGAAAACCGGTCAAAGTGATGCCCACCATCAGCGTGATCAGCAAACCAGGCACCACCCAGGCGAAATAGAACAGACCGAACTGGTCACCGCCCAGCATCTGGCGCATGGGGTGCACCCAGTTTTCGTGCACATGAAAGCCTTCATCGAAAGCCAGGTATAGAAACCCCACCACCAACACCTTCCAGCACCAAGCGTCACGCTGTCCATGGCGAAACCGCGCAATCAGACTCAGCAACACCACGTTGCCGAGAATGAGCAGCAGGCTGAAATAGGTCGGCAGGTTCTGCTCAATGCCGACATCGGTCATGCGCGCGACCTGCCAGACGTCAGTCCAGCCCCACACAAAATGACCCACCTGCCCGAGCACGCTGGCACCCAGGAAGACGGCGGCCACGGCGCTCAGCCCCCAGGTCAACTTGCGAATGGTTATCGTTAGCTCCATGTCGCCAAATGTAACTCGGCGAAAAGTCCACCCGAGGGGTGGTTCAGGGCGCATCTCGCAGCATGACCTGCGCGGCCTCGTCCTCCCGCCAGGCCGGCCCCGCCTTGGCCAGCGCCATCCAGACATGAAACGGCAGGCGCTCCATCGCGCGGCGCGGCGCCTCGCGCGCCACCTTGAGCACGCCCTCTTCCATCAGCATCACACCGCACTCGGCCGGAATCTCGTCGGGCGCGCCAATGGGCCGACCTTTGGCGTCCTGCCCCAGCACGTACCAGCAGGCGCCGGCCATGCCCAGGTAGGCCGCCCGTTTAGCCGGTTTTTTGAGGTCGCCCAGCAGGTCGGCGCGGTTCACCTTGATCTCGTGCACCACCGGTTGCAGGTAGGCCTCGACCGAGCTGTGGCGGATCGAGAACACATCGGGGCAGGCCATGCACCAGGCGTGGTCTGCGGCCACCGCAGCTTCGCTCAGCTCGTCCCACAGCGGGTGAATGCGGGCCGTCGGCTCGGCGACCCCCATCGCGGCATCGAGCTCGCCGATCAACAAGGCCCGGGGCAATGCCACCCGCAAGGCCAGACCGCGCCAGGCCAGGCGCCCGGCCCGCCCCATGGCAGTGGCCACCTGCTCGACCAGCGCCTCGTGCGGCGAGCGAGCTGCCTTGTTGCTGGCAAACACCTGGGCCAGCCGCGCGATGCCCGCGTCGGTGACCCGCAAGGTCTCGTGCACGCCGCCGGAAATCCGCCGTTCCACCAGCCCGGCCGCCAGCAGCTCGACCTCGATCAGGTCCTGGCAAGGCCAGCCCGCCGAGCGGTAGATCTCGCGCAGGCGGCGGTGGTGGAGGCGGCTCCAGGCGGTGGGGTTAACAACAGGCTCAGACATAAAGACTGACTGTATATCCAGTAACATGCCTGTCAACCCAGGCCCGGCGTGAGGGCCGTGCAGGACCCGCTTGAACACGCCCACCCTCCCACTGCCCGACACACCCACCACCGATCTGCCCATCGCCGTGGCGGTGCGCACGCTGTGCCACTTCACGGCACGCAGCGGCGACCTCGACCTGCGATTCACGCCCTCGCCCAGCGGGGTCGAGGGCATCGCCGGTCACCAGAGCGTGACCGCGCGGCGCGGCCCGGGCTACCAGCGCGAGCTGCCGTTGAGCGCCCGCTTCGGCGGCCTGACCGTGCAGGGCCGCGCCGACGGTTTCGACACCGCCGCCCTGCGGCTCGAAGAAATCAAGACCCACCGTGGCGACGCGGGCCGCATTCCCGCCAACCAGCAGGCCCTTCACTGGGCGCAGGCCCAGGTCTACGGTTGGATGCTCTGCGAGCAGCTCTCGCTGCCCAGCATCGAGCTCGCGCTGGTGTACTTCAACATCGACAGCGCCGAAGAAACCCTGCTCACGCGCCGCTGCGATGCCGCCACATTGCAGGCCTTCTTTGCCGACCTCTGCACCCGCTACATGGCCTGGGCGCGCAGCGAGCAGGCGCACCGCCGCGCGCGCGATGCAGCGCTCGCTGAGCTTCGCTTTCCTTTTGCCGCGTTCCGCACCGGGCAGCGTGACATGGCCGCCGGGGTCTACCGCGCCCACACCAGCGGCCGGCACCTGCTGGCACAGGCGCCCACCGGCATCGGCAAGACCATGGCCTCGCTGTTCGGCTCCCTGCGCGCCGCGCCCGCGCAAGGCACGGACAAGCTGTTCTACCTGACGGCCAAGACCACCGGCCGCCAGCTCGCGCTGGACGCGCTGCAGCACTTGGGCGCGCCCGTGGCGATGCCGCTGCGGGTGCTGGAGCGCGTGGCCCGCGACAAGGCCTGCGAGCACCCCGACAAGGCCTGTCATGGCGACGCCTGCCCGCTGGCGCGGGGCTTCTACGACCGCCTGCCGGCCGCCCGCGAAGCCGCCGCCCGCGCGAGCTGGCTCGACCAGGCCGCGTTGCGCGACACCGCGCTGGCACATGGCATCTGCCCCTACTACCTTGGCCAGGAGATGCAGCGCTGGTGCGACGTGATGGTGGGCGACTACAACCACTTCTTCGACATCGGCGCGCACTGGCACGCGCTCACGCAGGAACACGCCTGGCGCGCCACACTGCTGGTCGACGAGGCCCACAACCTGATCGACCGCGCGCGCCAGATGCACAGCGCTGCGCTCGACGCCGCTGCCTTTCAGCGCCTGCGCCGTGACGCGCCGCCCCACCTGAAAAAACCGATGGACGCGCTGCAGCGGCGTTGGAGCGCCCTGGCCCGCGACCACGCGGGCGAGCACGCGCTGCTCGACGACGTGCCAGGGGAATGGCTCGCCGCGCTGCAGACCACTTGCGCGGCGCTCACCGAACACATGGCCCTGCACCCGACCGAGGCGCCCGACAGCCCGCTGCAGCGCTGGACCTTCGACGCGCTGCACTTCTTGCGCGTGGCCGAGACCTTTGGCGACCACTCGCTGTGCGACCTCACCCGCGGCACCGCGCCGCAGATCGGCCGTGGCCGCCCGCTGCCGACCGTCAACATCCGCAACCTCGTGCCCGGGCCGCTGCTCGCCGACCGCTGGAAAGCGGCGCACAGCGCCACCCTGTTTTCCGCCACGCTCACGCCCATGGACCACGTGACCGACATGCTGGGCCTGCCCGAGACCACCGCGCGGATCGACCTGCCCTCGCCCTTTGCGGCTGAGCAGCTCGACGTGCGCATCGCGCCCTGGATCTCGACCCGCTACAACGACCGCAGCGCCTCGCTCGACGCCCTGGTGCGGGTGATCGCCACGCAATACACCGAGCGACCGGGCAACTACCTGGCCTTCTTCAGCAGCTTCGACTACCTGCAACAGGCGCTGGACCGATTGACGACCCGCCAGCCCGGCATGCCGGTGTGGTCGCAGTCACGCGGCATGGGTGAACCCGAACGCAACGCCTTCATCGCACGCTTTGTCGACGGCGGACAAGGCATCGGGTTCGCGGTGCTGGGCGGGGCGTTTGGCGAAGGCATCGACCTGCCCGGCGAGCGGCTGGTGGGCGCCTTCATCGCCACGCTGGGCATGCCGCAGGTCAACGCGGTGAACGAGCAGATGCGCGCCCGGCTGCAGGCACGCAGCGGGCACGGCTACGACGACACCTACCTGTTCCCCGGCCTGATGAAGGTGGTGCAGGCCGCCGGGCGCGTGATCCGCAGCGAGCAGGACCGGGGCAGCCTCTGGCTGCTGGACGACCGCTTCGCGCGCGGCGAGGTGCGCCGCCTGCTGCCGACGTGGTGGCGGGTGACGCTGGCGCCACCGCCCTGAAACGACCGGTCAACACCCCACGAGGCCAGTGGCACCTTGGCCACCAGCGCCCACACATGCCCAACGGCCCGGCCGTCCATGGCGCGCTTCAAGCCAAGCTCAAAACGGCGGCGGGGTTGACACCGGGTGTCTCATGCCGCCCCCGGCTCCTTGGCCCGGGGTTCATGGAAACGCTCGGTGTAGACATACAGCCCCAAGGTGAAGCGCTGATCGGGCGCGGGCAGCCCTGCCTGCGCGGCGGCCGCGGCGTCCTGTGCTTCGGCCTCCATCGCGGCCTGGTCGATGGCCAGCAGCACCTTCATGCCCATCTGCTCGGCGAGTTTGTTCAGCCGCTCCACCGACGCCGGGCTCAGCGAGTTGTGGTGCACGCTGCGTTCCATGAACGGCGGCTGACCAGCGAGCATGTTGTGCACGGCGGCGGCGGCGTGGGCGTGCAGGTTGTGGCCCAGATAGAACGCTCTTTCATCGGCCGCGCGGGAGGGCACGAAGGCCCCGGTGTTCAGGCGCACCAGGCCTTTGTCGTCCAGATGCACCAACCCCAGGTTGAGCCACTCGTCGAGCACCACGCGCGAACGGATGTCGCTGTTGACGCTGCTCACCAGCGCCTCGAACGACAAGTCGCCGCCTTCGCTGATCAGGCGCGCCAGCGGTCGGGGTTGACCGCCGTCCATCAGGTAGCGGGGGTGGCTCATCCAGTGCGCCACGAGCTGGGCGCCGCGGGGCACCACCGCGGTTTTGATGTGCTCGGCACTGTCCAGCAGGCTGCGCAGGCGGCTCACGTCTTTGCGGTGCACGCCGCTGACCAGGCTCACCCGGCTGTCGGTCGGGGGTTTGCCGTCGAGGCGGAAATCCTGCTCGGCCACCTCGACAAACAGGCCCTTGAGCAGATCAGACAGATAGGGATAGGTGATGCCCTGCGACAGCATCAGCTTCACCAGCGGGCGCAAGAGCTTGCGCAAAGCCCGCACCAGTGCGGGCGAAGGGCCGCCGGGGGCTGCGCCCCGGAGAGTGGGAGATGGTTCGCTGGGGCTGGACATAAGCGCTGCAGGTGCCTCGGTGAGCCACGAAGTTTAGCATCTAATGTGGGAAAAAATCACACAACCAGGTGTCACCGGTAGCTGGCCAGGTGGATGCTGGTCTCGGTGCCACGGATGCCGCTGATCAGGCGCACGCGCTCCAGCACCGCCGACAACTCGCCCATCGAACCCACCTCCAACTCGGCCAGCAGGTCCCAGCGGCCGTTGGTGTCGTGCAGCGCGGCCACGCCGGGTTCACCGAGCAGGCTGGCGATCACCAGCCGGGTCTGGTTGCCCTCCACCTGCACGCTCATCCAGGCCTTGATGCGCTCGGGCTGCGCCTCGGGTTTGAGGCGCACGGTGTAGCCGACGATCACCTGCGTGTCTTCGAGCTTGCGCAGCCGGTTGGTGACCGTGCCGCGCGACACCTTGAGCTTGTGCGCGAGGTCGGCCACCGAGAGCCGGGCGTCCTGCCGCAGCAGGGCGATGAGTTGCTGATCGAGCTGATCCATGGTCAAAACGCCAATCGAAGTTGCCGAATTGATTGATTTTCTGCCATTTCTCTACTTTGTTGCCGATTTTCATTGTCATGCCCCAGCGGCAAACTTTTGGGATCGGTTGGCGAACCCCTTTCGCCCCGTTTTCCGCACCACAAGAGACGACCATGAACAACACCGCACAAGCCGCCCAACTGAGCCAATTCCGCGACGCCGGCACCCTGTACCTGAGCGCACCCGAAGCCGCCGAACTGATCCGCCGCCAGGGCCTGCCGTTTTGTCTGCAGCACATGGCCGAGCACATCCGCGCCGACTTCCTGCGCTGGGCCGATTTCGACAAAACCGCGCGCGTCGCCGCGCATTCGAAAGACGGCGTGATCGAGCTCATGCCCGTGGCCGACGACCACCGCTACAGCTTCAAATACGTCAACGGTCACCCCGGCAACACGCGCTTCGGGATGTCCACCGTGATGGCCTTCGGCGTGCTGGCCGACGTGGACACCGGCGCGCCGCTCTTCCTGAGTGAGCTCACACTCACCACCGCGCTGCGCACCGCCGCCATGTCGGCCCTGGCCGCGAAAACGCTGGCCCGGCCCGACAGCCGCGTGATGGCCCTGATCGGCAACGGCGCGCAGAGCGAGTTCCAGGCCTTGGCCTTCCAGCACCTGGTGGGCATCACCACGCTGCGCGTGTACGACGTGGACCCCGCCGCCAGCGCCAAGCTGGTGGCCAACTTGCAAGGCAACGGCCTGCAGGTCACGGTGTGCGCGAGCACGGCCGAAGCCGTACGCGGCGCCGACATCGTGACCACCGTCACCGCCGACAAGGCCATGGCCCTGATCCTCACACCCAACATGATCGAACCCGGCATGCACCTCAACGCCGTGGGTGGCGACTGCCCGGGCAAGACCGAGCTGCACGGCGACATTCTCGACGCGGCCAAGGTGTTTGTGGAATACGAGCCGCAGTCGCGCGTGGAAGGTGAGATCCAGCACAAACCGGCCGACTTCGCCGTCACCGAACTCTGGCAGGTGCTGCGCGGCGAACGCGCCGGGCGCGACAGTGCCGATCAGGTCACCGTGTTCGACTCGGTCGGCTTTGCGCTCGAAGACTTCTCGGCCCTGCGCTTCATGATGGACAGCGCCATCCGCCTCGGCATGGGCGAGCGCATCGCGCTGATCCCGCAGCTGGCCGATCCGAAGAATCTGTTTGGCATGCTGAATGCGGCATCGCCGGTGGCGTCCCTCAAAGCGCCCTTTCGCCTCGCGGCCTGAGCACGCACGGCGCCTTCGAATGCCTCACAGCGAACCCCCCATGTCGATCCAGGCCCCGTCGGCCGTGGTGATGGTCCGGCCCCGGCACTTCACGCCCAACCCCGATACGGCGGCCGACAACAGCTTCCAGTCAGCCCCCGACAGCCCCGCCGACGAAACCGCGCGCCGCGCGTTCGACGAAGTGAGCCGCGCGGCCGACACCCTGCGCGAAGCCGGTGTGACGGTGCACCTGTTCGACGACGACGGTCGACACCAGACGCCCGACTCCGTGTTCCCCAACAACTGGTTCTCCACCCACCCCGGCGGGCATGTGGCGGTCTACCCCATGTACAACGCCAGCCGGCGGCGTGAGCGGCGCACCGACGTGCTGGAGTACCTGAAGCAGCACTACCGCGTGCAGGACGTAATCGACTACAGCGGGCTCGAACATGACGGCCTGTTCCTCGAAGGCACCGGTGCCATGGTGCTCGACCACCTGGCGCGCGTGGCCTTCACCGCCCGCTCGAACCGCGCCGACCCGGTGGCGCTGGAGCGTTTTGCAACGCACTTCAACTACGAGCCGCTGGTGTTCGACACCGCCGATGCGCAAGGCCAGCCGATCTATCACACCAACGTGCTGATGTGCATCGCCACGCAGTTCGCACTGGTCGCTTTGGACACCCTGGTGAACCCGCGCCGAGCGGCCGAAGTGCGCCAGCGTCTGGAAGAAACCGGGCGCGAGGTGCTGCCGATCACGCAGCAGCAGGTGGCAGACTTCGCGGGCAATGCGATCGAGCTCTCGTCACCGCAGGGTCGCGTGCTGGCGCTGTCGGCGCGCGCGGCGGCCAGCCTGAGCGCCGAACAGCGCCGTGTCATCGAGCGCTCGGCGCGCTTGCTGCCGCTGGACGTGCCCACCATCGAACTGGCCGGCGGCTCGGTGCGCTGCATGCTGGCGGGTGTGCACCTGGCACCGCGACGCGCTGTCTGACTGCGCAACCCCACAGGCGACTCAGCCCGCCCAGGCGCCAGGCGCCAGCCCGTCGAGCGTGTGCGGCCCGATGGCCGCGCGGATGAGCCGCAGCGTGGGATGACCCACTGCGGCGGTCATGCGCCGAACCTGGCGGTTGCGGCCCTCGCGGATGATGAGTTCGACCCATGCGGTGGGGATGGCTTTGCGCTCACGGATGGGCGGGTGGCGCGCCCACACCGCCGGGGGCGGCTCCAGCAGGCGCGCCCTGGCGGGCAGCGTGGGGCCGTCGTTGAGCACCACACCGCTGCGCAGCGCCGCCAGCGCGGCTTCCCCCGGGAGGCCCTCCACCTGCACCCAGTAGGTTTTCTCCATCTTGAAGCGCGGGTCTGCAATGCGGGCCTGCAACCGGCCATCGTCGGTGAGCAGCAGCAGTCCCTCGCTGTCGGCATCCAGCCGCCCGGCCACGTACACACCGGGCAGGTCGATGTGGTCTTTGAGACCTCGCCACTGGCCCTCGGCCGTGAACTGGCTCAACACGCCATAGGGTTTGTTGAAACGGATCAGACGGGCGGTCATGAGGGGGGTGGGTCGGGGTCGGCGGTGGGACTGCCGAGCATAGCGACAGCGCCTGCGCTGGCCCGTATCCAGCGTTGGGCGCCGGACAGCGGCCTCAGTCGTCGTCGCCCAGTTCGGCATCCCAACCCATGGCCCTGGCGCGCTCCACCGCCTCGGCGTGGATGCGCGCGTGCCGCTCCGCCAGCTCGGGCGGCAAATGGCTGGGCAGTTGGCCATAAGGCTCCCAGGCCTTGTGCACCGCCTCGAACAGGTTCTGCAGATCGCCCGGGCCCTTGCCGGCAAAGCCCTCGCCCTCGGGCAACAGTCCGAACACCCAGGCGTCGCGGATGATTCGCCCGGTCATGGTCATGCCGTGGTGCTCTTCGTGGGCTATGCCGGCGTAGGTCTGCTGGCGGCTGTGGATCATGCTCATGGTGGGGTTCCGGTCCTGGTTATCGGGTCAGGCCAGCGTACAGCACCGGCAGTTTCTCGGGCAGCTTGTCCACCTTGTCCACCACCAGGTAGTGGCGCTCGCCGAAGATGCGGCGCACGTACTGGTCGGCGCGCGGGTCAAGGCTCATGCAGTAGGTCATCACGCCGTGGCGGCCGGCCTCTTCCACCGCCTTCTTGGTGTCGTGGCGCAGGTACTGCGGGTCGCGCACGTCCACATCGGCCGGTTCGCCGTCGGTGATGACGAGCAACAGCTTCTTGCTGCTGCGCTGTGCCTTCAGCGCAGCAGCAGCGTGGCGGATGGCCGCGCCCATGCGGGTGGAGAGTTGCCCTTCCATGCCGGCCAGGCGCGCCTTGGCCAGGTCGTCGTAGGGCTGGTCGAAGTCCTTGAAGCGCCAGTAGTTCACGTCGTGCCGGCCGTCGGAGCAGAAGCCGTGGATGGCGAAAGGGTCGCCCACCTTCTGGATCGCATCGGCCAGCACCGCGCAGGCGGATCGCGTGAGTTCCAGCACCGTTTGGTCCTGCCCGGCCACCTTGTCGTTCGTCGATTGAGACAAGTCGAGCAGCACCAGCACCGAGATGTCGCGTGTCTTGCGCACACTGCGCATCATGATGCGCGGGTCGGGCTGGCGGCCCAAACGCATCTCGATCACCGAGGCCAGCGCGGCGTTGAGGTCGATCTCATCACCATCTTCGAGCTTGCGGATGCGCTGCACGCCCTGCGGCTGCATGGCATCCAGGATGTGTTTCATGCGCCCGATCAGGCGCCGGTGCTCGGCGAGGATGCCGTCGATCACCGCCACGTCGCCGGCCTTGGGGCGGCGCTCCTGCACCGTGGCCCAGGCCGGGCGTTCGAGCTGGATCATGTGGTCCCATTCGGCGTAGTGCACCGGCGGCAGCACCGGCTCGCGGCCTTCGCTCTGATTGAACGACACGCCCAGGTCTTCGTAGGGGAAGAGCTCGGTGCCGAGCACCCAGATTTCCTGCGCGTCGTCGCCGGCACCTTCCACTTCCAGCTCGTGCACGAACTCCATCAGGCTGACTTGTTTGCGCAGTTGCTGCGGCGGCTCGTGGCCGGCGGCGATGCTGCGCTCGAAGTCAAACCCGTCGAAGGCCCAGAAGTAGCGGTTGTCGTCGCGGTAGGCCGCCGTCTGCAAGTCTGTGCGCGGCTGGAAGGCCGGACCCTGCGTGAGCTCGCGATAGCTGTGCGCCAGCTGCACGCCCAGTTCCCACGACACGCTGTTGTCGTGCGGATCGGCCTGCATGCGCGGCAGGGCCTCGGCCAGCAGCGTGCGGCCCTGGGTGATCCAGGGGTGGGTGTCGTCGTACGCGGGGTCCAACAGCGCGCGCGCGAGGCGGCCCAGCCAGTCGCCGGCCGTCCTGCCTTGTGATGCCTGCGCGGTGTGCAGGCTGGCCCACAGTGGGCGCAGGCCGGGAAATCGCGCGAGCGTCAGCGACTCCACCCGCGCGTCTTCCACCAAACCGATCAGCGCCATCTGCCACGGGCTCAACGACTCGGCCGAGATCGGCTGGCGCGTGAACACCACGTGCGCCGCGGCGTGGGCGGCGGCGGCGCGGTACAGCTGCGTGGCGTCCACTGGGCCGGCGTTGCCATCCACCGCGTCGTAGGCGTCGGGCAGGTGGATGAAGTGGTCCTCGATGAAAGGCCGGTAGCCGTCACGGGTTTCAAAATCGCCGGCGGTCGGCTTCATGTAGAAGTTGCGGCCCCAGAGCGCGCGCAGGTACATGTTGATGCGCCGCTGCACGTCCACCAGCAGTGTGCCCTTGCGCTCTTTCTGCAGCATGGCCAGCGACTCTTTGGACTGCAGGCTGAAGTAGGCGATCTGCTCCTCATAGTTCGTGCGGTGCGCCTGTGCGCCCCAGGTGGCCCAGCGCCGCAGGCCGCCGAGCGTGAGCTGGCCGAACAACGCGTCAAGCTGGCCCAGCATGGGCCGCAGACCGCGCGGCGCCTGCGCCACCAGGGTGTTGAGGAACTGCAGGTACTGCAGGAACAGCGTGCCATCGGCCAAGCGGCGCGCAGCGGTGGGCGCGGTGGCGAGCACCAGTTCAATCACGGCGCCCGAGGTCTTGGACGCCAGCATCAGCGCGGTGGTCGCGAGTTCTCCCACCACGTCCTCGCCGATCTCCTGCGCCACCTGCGGCGCGCCGTCGATCCACGCGTCCACCAGTTCGTGGCCGCGGCCCAGGCCACGCAACGCGGCGGCGCCTTTGACGTAGTTGTCCAGCCCCCGCCCCGAGAACACCTTGGTCGCGTCCGGCCAGCGGTGCTCCAGCAGTTCACGCGAAGCGGGTTCCAGCTGGTCGGTCCACTCGACGTGGTCGTGCAGGTGCACGCTCATGGCATCTCAGAAAAACGTCGACACGGCGGCATCGAGCGCGTCGCACATGTCCGGGTCGTCCGTGATCGGGCGCACCAGTGCCACACGGCAGGCGGCCTGCGCGGCCACGCCTTGGGCGATGAGGCTGCCCGCGTAGATCAGCATGCGGGTGGAGATGCCTTCGTCCAGGCCATGGCCCTTGAGGTTGCGCGCGCGCTCGGCGATGCCGACCAGCTTGCCCGCCACGTCGGCGCTGACGCCGGTTTCGTGGGCCACGATCTCGGCCTCGATGGCGTGTTCGGGGTAGTTGAAATCCAGCGCGCCGAAGCGCTGCTTGGTGGACTGTTTGAGGTCCTTCATCAGGCTCTGGTAGCCCGGGTTGTAGGAAATGACGATCTGAAAGTCCGGGTGGGCCTTGACCAGTTCGCCTTTCTTCTCCAGCGGCAGCACGCGGCGGTTGTCGGTCAGCGGGTGGATCACCACGGTGGTGTCTTGCCGCGCCTCAACGACTTCATCGAGGTAGCAGATGGCCCCGTGGCGCGCGGCCGTGGCCAGCGGGCCGTCTTGCCAGCGGGTGCCCTGCGCGTCGAGCAGGAAGCGACCGACCAGGTCGCTCGCCGTCATGTCTTCGTTGCAGGCCACGGTGATGAGGGGCTTGTTGAGCTTCCACGCCATGTACTCGACGAAGCGTGTCTTGCCGCAGCCGGTGGGGCCCTTGAGCATCATGGGCATGCGCACCGAGTACGCAGCCTCGTACAGCTCGACCTCGTCGGCCACCGGGCGGTAGTAAGGTTGCTGGGCGACGCGGTAGGCGTCTAGTGGGTCGCTCATGTTCGTCTCCGTTGCTTCGTTGGCCTGCACCGCGTGGCACGGCGCGGCCGACTCCGTTCGTGTCCACCGCCGGCCTGCGGCCGGCTCCTCCTTGACCTCACTGCGTCGGCCACCCCGCACCACGCTCACGAGCACACCGAGAGGAATCTCCACAGTGCGTCCGGAGCGCGTGCAGTGACCGGGGATGCCGTGGAACTGGCTTTGCCAGGCCACAGGCATCGCCCCCTTGGGGGGTGACGCCGCAGGCGGCGCGGGGGGATTACACAGTCTTCCCGCGGAAGATCACCATGCTCGCGCCTTGCGACTGCGTGAAGTTGTTGTAGCCAATCAGGCGGATGTGGTTGTCCGGGTTGGCCTGGCGGCAGGCCTCGCACTCGGCCAGCACCTTGTCCACGTCGGTCTCGCCGAACATGGGCAGCTTCCACATGTACCAGTAGGAGTCCATCAGGTACTGCGGCTCGGTGTGTTCGATGGCCGGGTTCAGGCCCTTCTTCACCAGGTACTCGACCTGTTTGCGGATCTCGTCCTTCGTCATCGCAGGCAGGTAGGAGAAGGTCTCGAACTTGCGGCTGGACGGGTCGGAGAGGCGGGAGTTGTAGTCTTGCATGCTCATGGTGGGTTCCTTTCAGAATCGGTGGGGCGTGATCACTTGTGGGCGATGTCGAGCTTGTCCACCGTGTCGAACTCGAACTTGATCTCTTTCCAGGTTTCCATGGCGATCCTGAGTTCAGGCGAGTGCTTGGCAGCGTCCATCAACACGGTCTTGCCTTCCTTCTCCACCGCCACGCCTTCGTTGCGTGCTTTGACGCAGGCTTCCAGCGCCACGCGGTTGGCCGCAGCACCGGCGGCATTGCCCCAGGGGTGACCCAGCGTGCCACCGCCGAACTGCAGCACCGAGTCGTCACCGAAGATGTTGACCAGCGCCGGCATGTGCCAGACGTGGATGCCGCCAGAAGCGACCGGGATCACACCGGGCATGGAGCCCCAGTCCTGGTCGAAGAAGATGCCGCGGCTGCGGTCTTCTTTGATGAAATCGTCGCGCATGATGTCGATCCAGCCCAGTGTGGAGGCGCGGTCGCCTTCGAGCTTGCCCACCACGGTGCCGGAATGCAGGTGGTCGCCGCCGGAGAGGCGCAGCACCTTGGTGAGCACGCGGAAGTGGATGCCGTGGTGCGGGTTGCGGTCGAGCACGGCGTGCATGGCACGGTGGATGTGCAGGAGCATGCCGTTGTCGCGGCACCAGTTGGCTAGGCCGGTGTTGGCGCACAGGCCGCCGGTCAGGTAGTCGTGCATGATGATTGGCGAGCCCAGTTCCTTGGCGTACTCGGCGCGTTTGTACATCTCTTCCGGCGTGGGCGCGGTCACGTTGAGGTAGTGGCCCTTGCGCTCGCCGGTTTCGCGTTCGGCCTTCTCGATGGCTTCCTGCACGAAGTCGAAACGCTGGCGCCAGCGCATGAAGGGCTGGCTGTTGACGTTCTCGTCGTCCTTGGTGAAGTCCAGGCCACCGCGCAGGCACTCGTACACGGCGCGGCCGTAGTTCTTGCCCGACAGGCCAAGCTTGGGCTTGATGGTGCAGCCCAGCAGCGGGCGGCCGTATTTGTTCATGATGTCGCGCTCGACCTGAATGCCGTGGGGCGGGCCGCCGCAGGTCTTGACGTACGCGATCGGGAAGCGGATGTCTTCCAGGCGCAGGGCCCGCAAGGCCTTGAAGCCGAACACGTTGCCCACCAGCGAGGTCAGCACGTTGACCACCGAGCCCTCTTCAAACAAGTCGATCGGGTAGGCCACGAAGGCGTAGAAGCAGGTGTCGTCGCCCGGCACGTCTTCGATGCGGTAGGCGCGGCCCTTGTAGTAGTCCAGGTCGGTCAGCAGGTCGGTCCAGACCGTGGTCCAGGTGCCGGTGGACGATTCGGCGGCCACAGCGGCGGCCACTTCCTCGCGGTCCACGCCCGCTTGCGGGGTGATCTTGAAACACGCGAGGATGTCGGTGTCTTTGGGGGTGTAGTGGGGTTCCCAGTACGTGCTGCGGTATTCCTTGACACCGGCGCTGTAGGTTTTCGTGGCCATTGCGGGTTGCTCCATTTCGGGTGGTCGAACGTCTCACTGTGGTGCCCAAAGCGCCCCGCATGTTTCTTGAAGGGGCGTGTTTGCTCTGAACTGGTGCAGATTGTTGGCCGCCACAACAATAAATAAAAGTAAAATGTTTTTACTGTTATGTTTTACTTTTATCTATCAATAGAGTTCACCATGAACCTGCGACACGCCACCCTCCACCAGCTGCGCATCTTTCACGCCGTGGCGCAGCACAACAGCTTTGCGCGCGCAGCGGAGGCTTTGCACCTCTCGCCGCCCACGCTCTCGCTGCAGGTCAAGCAACTGTCTGAAACCGTGGGCCAAGCGCTGTTTGAGCAACTGGGCAAGAAGATCTACCTGACCGCTGCGGGCCACACCTTGGCCGAAGCCTGCGCCGACATTGAAACGCGCATGGATCGTCTGTCAGAGGATCTGGAAGCGCTCCGGGGCGTGGAGCGCGGCAGCCTGAAGCTGGCCATCCTCACCACGGTGAAGTACACCGTGCCCAAGCTGCTGGGCGGCTTCTGCGCAGCGCACCCGGGCATCGACGTGGCGATGGTGGTGGGCAACCGCGAGAACCTGCTGCAGCGCCTGGCGAACAACCAGGACGACCTCTGCATCATGGGTCAGCCTCCCGAGCAGCTGGACGTGGTGAGCGAGCCGTTTGCCGACAACCCGCTGGTGCTGGTGGCGCCGCCCGACCACCCGCTGGTGGGCAAAAAGCGCATCGCGCCGAAGCGCCTGGCGAGCGAGCCGTTCATCCTGCGGGAACCCGGTTCGGGCACGCGACTCACCTCGGAAAAATTCTTCGCCAGCCAGAGCGTGACGCTGAAGAACCGGCTGGAGGTGGGCAGCAACGAGGCCATCAAACAGACCGTGGCGGGTGGGCTCGGCCTGGCCGTGCTCTCCACCCACACGGTCACGGCGGAGCTGGCGCTGGGCGAGCTGGTGCAGCTCGATGTGGTGGGCTTCCCACTGATCCGCCGCTGGTACGTGGTGTACCCACGCGGAAAGCGCCTCTCCGCGGCGGCGCTGGCGTTCAAGGACTGGATGTTCGAGCACCAGCCGAAAGCGGGCCGAGCGCGCTGACGTTCAGGCCATCAGTCAGGCTCTGCCGCGCCGGGCTGGATCAGCACCTGATCGATGCGGCGCCCTTCGAGCACCAGCACCTCAAAGCGCCAGCCGGCGCACTCGACAGCGGCGCCCTGCTCCAGCAGCTCGCCGGCCACCGTCTGCATCAAACCCGCCACCGTGGCGTAGCGGCCCTTGTCTTCGTCGGGCAGCTCGTCAATGCCCAGGCGCGACTTCAACTCAGGCACCGGCATCGCGCCATCGACCAGCCAGGCACCGTCTTCACGCTGCGTGGCCCAGGCCTCCACGTCTTCGTGCGGAGAGAGCTCGCCGGTGATCGCTTCCAGCATGTCCAGCGGCGTCAGCACACCCTGCACCACGCCGTATTCGTCCACCACGAAGACCATGCGCGTGGAACGTTCGCGGAACTGCTCTAGCAGCTCCATGCCGGTCAGCGTCTCGGGTACGAACACCGCCGGCTGCACATGGCGAATGATCGCGTCTTCGACGCCATCGGCTTGCAGCGCCAGCATCTGCGGCAGGTGGATCACGCCCACCACATCGTCCAGCCCGCCCCGACAGACCGGGTACCAGGAGTGGCCGGTGGTCCAGGCCTTCTGCACCGCCACCGACACCGGGTCTTCCGCATCCAGCCAGGCAATGTCATCGCGAGGCACCATGATGGAGGTGAGTTGCCGATCATCGAGCAGGAACACGTTGCGCACCATCTGGTGCTCGTGCTCTTCGATGATGCCGGCGTCCACGCCCTCCTCCAGGCTGGCGTTGATCTCTTCTTCCGTCACATGCTGCTGTGCGTTGGTGTTGATGCGAAGCAGTTGGAGCACCCACTGTGTGGTGTGCGTGAGCAGCCACACAAAGGGCTTGGCCGCCTTCGCCACAAAGGTCATCGGGCGCGCCACGCCGCGGGCCACGGCTTCCGGGTATAGCTGCCCGATGCGCTTGGGCACCAGCTCGCCAAAGACGATGGTCACGAAGGTGATGACCGCCACCACGATGGCGGTGGCGCTGACTTCCGCAGTGCCGGGTGTCAGACCCCAGCCCTGCAAGGCCTGCGACAGATCACCACTGAACGCCGCCTCGCCCACGATCCCGTTGAGCATGCCGATGGAGGTGATGCCCACCTGCACCGAAGAGAGGAACTGCGTGGGATGCTCCAGCAGCATCAGCGCGGCCTGCGCTCCCTTGTCGCCCGATTCGGCCATCGCGGCGAGCCGCGCCTTGCGGCTGGCCGCGAGCGACATCTCGGACATGGCAAAGGCGCCGTTGAGCAAGGTGAGAAAGATGATGAGCAGGGTGTCCATGGCTTGTGCGGAATTGTCCCCCAGAAAAATGCAGCGCCTGTTCCGATGGCCGGGACATGGACAATCGCCCCATGGCCACCTACCTCATTGGCGACATCCAGGGCTGTGACGACGCACTTGGACGCCTTCTCGACAAGATCGGTTTTTCCCCCAGCCGCGACACGCTGTACCTGCTGGGCGACCTCGTCAACCGCGGGCCTGCTTCGCTGGCCGTGCTGCGGCGCCTCATCGCGCTCGGAGGCTCCGCGCACAGCCTGCTGGGCAACCACGACCTGCACCTGCTGGCCGCGGCACACGGCGTGCGCAAGCCACACCGCAACGACACCGTCGCCGACATTCTCGACGCCCCCGACCGCGAACAGCTGCTGGACTGGCTGCGCACACGCTCCGTCGCGCTGCACGCCCACGGATGGCTGATGGTTCACGCTGGCGTGCTGCCGCAATGGGACCTGGCGCAGACGCTGGCGCTTGCCGGAGAACTCGAGGCGGTGCTGCGCAGTCCAGATTGGGCCCGCTTTCTGTGGGACATGTACGGCAACCAGCCCGACTTCTGGAGCGACAGCTGGCGGGGAACTGATCGACTGCGCGTCATCGTCAACACATTCACCCGCCTGCGCTTCTGTTCGGCGCAAGGGGTCATGGAGTTCGAGACCAAGGATGACGCCAACGCCGCACCCGAGGGATTCATGCCCTGGTTCGATGTGCCAGGACGGCACACGGCCGGCGTGCCGATCGCCTTCGGTCACTGGTCCACGCTGGGCGATGTGCAGCGGCCGAACCTGCTGCCGCTGGACACGGGTTGCGTGTGGGGCGGGTGTCTCACGGCGGCACGGCTAGGCGCAACGCCAGCCGAGGTGGAGCGCATCTCAGTCAAATGCGTCCAGGCCCGGAAACCGGGCAACACCCCCTGACGGCGTTCAGCCGTTCTCGGCCACCGGCGCACTCTTGAACAGCGCGGGCACCTTCTTGCGGGGCTTGATGTTGGGTGACAGGCGGCTGGCCGGCTTCTGTGCCGTTTCCCACGACGGCGTGGCGTCAGCGCTCAGGGTCGGCTCATACGGCTTGTCAAACAGCGGATCGGCGGGTGCGCGGGCCGGGCGCACGGGAGGGCGGCTGGACGGCGCTCGCGCTTCACGTTCGGGGCGACTGCCCCGGCTTTCACGGATCTCGCGCTGTTCGCGGGCCTCTTCGGGCTGTTGCCAGACACGTTGACCGTCGTTGAAGTGCCCGGCAGGCCGTTTGTCCGCCTCCAGTTCCAGGGCTTCCAGCTCCAGCTTTTTGCCCAGCAGCTTCTCCAGGTCGCCCATCAGACGCGCGTCGCGCGCGCTCACGAACGACACGGCCAGGCCCGAGGCGCCCGCACGGCCGGTGCGGCCGATGCGGTGCACATAGTCTTCGGCGTTGAACGGGATGTCGAAGTTGAACACCGCCGGCACGTCCTTGATGTCGAGGCCGCGCGCGGCTACATCGGTGCAGACCAGCAGGTCGACCGCACCACTCTTGAAGGCTTCGAGCGCCTTCAGGCGCTCGTCCTGGCTCTTGTCACCGTGCAGGGCCGTGGTGTTCAGGCCTTCGCGCTCCAGCGAACGCGCGAGCCGCGCGCAACCGAGCTTGCTGTTGACGAACACAAACGCCTGCTTGATGCCGCGCTCTTGCAGAATCTTTTTCAGCGTGCCCCGTTTGTCGTCGTCGTCCACGCGATAGAAATGCTGCTCCACCGTGGACGCTGTGGCGTTGGATCGGGCCACCTCGATGGTCACCGGGTCTTGCAGGTAGCTGTTGGCCAGCCGCTTGATCTCGGGCGAGAAGGTGGCCGAGAACAGCAGCGTGGTGCGCTGCTTGGGCAGGAAACTCAGGATGCGCTGCAGGTCGGGCAGGAACCCGATATCGAGCATGCGGTCGGCCTCGTCGAGCACGACGTATTCGACCTGGTTCAGCACGCAGTTCTTGGCTTCAATGTGGTCCAGCAGCCGACCGGGTGTGGCGACCAGCACCTCGACACCCTTTTTCAGCTCAGCGGTCTGCGGCTTCATGTCCATGCCGCCGAACACCACGGTGCTGCGCAGATTGGTGTATTTGGCGTAAAGCTTGACCTGCTCGGCCACCTGGTCGGCCAGCTCGCGCGTGGGCAGCAGAACCAGCGCACGCACCGGGTGGCGGGCCGGCGACGTGGACGCGTTATCGTGTTTCATCATGCGCTGCAGCAGCGGCAGCGTGAAAGCGGCGGTTTTGCCGGTACCGGTCTGGGCAGCGCCCATCACGTCACGGCCCTGCAGCACCACCGGGATGGCTTGCGCCTGGATCGGCGTCATGTTCTCGTAGCCCATTTCGGCCACGGCACGCTCCAGCAGGGGAGACAGGGAGAGTTGTGAGAAGGATTGGGTCATTGCTGTGCGTGCGGAACAAGACCGTCCGCTGGATACGCGTTAACCCGGTATTGTCTCACTTTGGGTGCTTTTCACCCAGTTTTCGCCCTGCACCAGGCGAAGCACCCTTTCAGATGGCCCGCGCGTTGAACGTGTCACACGCCTTCACGCTGCCCGACTGCAGCCCTGTGTTGAACCAACGCTGGCGCTGTTCGCTGGTGCCGTGGGTGAAGCTGTCGGGCACGACCTGGCCCTGGCTCTTGCGCTGCAGGGCATCGTCACCGATGGCGGCGGCGGCGTTCAGTGCTTCTTCCACGTCACCCGGTTCCAGGATGGCCTTGCTCTTGTGGTTGTGGTGGGCCCAGATGCCGGCAAAACAATCGGCCTGAAGCTCCAGCCGGACCGACAGCGCGTTGTATTCCCGCTCACTCACGCGCTGACGGGCCTGTTCCATCTTGTCCGTCAGCCCCATCTGGTTCTGCACGTGATGTCCGACCTCGTGGGCCACCACATAGGCCTGTGCAAAGTCACCAGGCGCGCCCAATTGCCGGCGCATGGTCTCGTAGAAACTCAGATCGATGTAGACCTTCTGGTCGCCTGGGCAATAAAACGGCCCCATGGCGGACTGGCCCGTGCCGCAGGCGGTGGGTGTGGCACCACTGAACAACACCAGGCGGGGTTTCTGGTACTGGGAACCGCTCTGCTGGAACACGGTGGTCCAGACATCTTCGGTTCCCGCCAGAACGGAAGAGACGAACTGGCCCATCTGGTCTTGCGGCTTCCCTGTTCCGGCCGGTGCCGGGGCGCTCTGCGTGGTAGGGGACATGAGATCACCGCCACCACCCAAGAAACCCAGAATGGTCATCGGGTTGATGCCGAAGATCCAGCCAGCCAACAAGGCGATCACGATGGTGCCGAAACCAATGCCCCGACCGCCCACACGCCGCTGTCCTCCGCCGCCGAACATGCCACCCCCGGCCGAGTTGCGCCGGTCTTCAACGTTGTCCGATTGGCGGTTGTTTTCCCATTTCATGGCGAGTCTCCAGGAAGGCGTTGTTCAGGGGTACAACGCATTATGCAAAGGAAGCAGCCAATAAAAAAAGCGCTGCCGAGGCAGCGCTTGCGAAAGTACCAGTCGGCAGGTGCTCAGGCCACAGCGGGCTTGAAATCGCTGGTCGGCTGCCCCTGGAAATCGGTCCAGCATCGGCGAGTGAAGTCGTACAGCTTGCACTTGCGCGCCGTTTCAAAGTACCAGCGCCAGGAGAAGTGTTGAATGATGATGCGCCCGGGCAGCGTGTCTTCCAGCATCTTCTGGGCATTCTTCAGCTTGTACAGCGGGATGCTCATGTCCACGTGGTGGGCCGTGTGTTCCATGATGTGGTGCATCATCGCGCCCATTTTCATGGGGAAGGTCATGTGCACTGTGGTCGAGACGAACGGTGCGGCCTTGGCCCACGCGTGCTTGTCGTCGTGCCACTGTACCGAGGTGTGGGTGTGGTGCACATAGACCACGAAGCCGATCATGGCGTTCCAGAACAGGAAGGGCACCACAAAGCCAAAGCCCACAAGAGCCCAGGCCGACTGCTCGGTCGCATAGGCCGCACCAATCAGGGAAGCAATCCACAAAGCGGCCATCGCCGTGACAAACACGCCATCCCAGGTGAACTCGGCGCGACGGGTGCCCATGTAGCTCTTGCGGGGGAAATACATGCGGTTCCACCACATCTCCACCAGGTAATACAGCGCCGGACCCCAGCCACTGCGGTAGATGCGCTCCATCAGGCGACGACGCGGTGGCAGCGCCTCGAACTCTTCCTTGGTCAACGGCGCCCACACAAAATCGACGCCCTTGAGGTTGGTGTAACCGTGGTGCACCACGTTGTGACCGACTTCCCACAGGCTGTAGGGAGTGAGCGAGGGGATCATGGCAATGCGACCAAGCACCCGATTGAGACCACGGTGCGGGGTGTAGCTCTGATGGCAGGCGTCGTGTCCGATGATGAACAAGCGGCCAATCACGAAGCCGGCCGCAAGGCCGCACAACAGCTTGGCCCACCACGCGTCAAACAGCACCACACCAACGATCAGCCCGGAAAACACGGCCAGATCCAACACCAACAACAGCACGGCAATCGCAGTGCGACGCTCTGAAATCGGCGTGAGCCAGCTGCGGATGACCTTGCGGTGAGGCAGGGGTTGCCCGAGCGGGATCGGTTCGGGTGAAACGGCGGCAGAAGATTGAGACATGCGGGTCGAGAGGATCAAAAATCCATACAGCGCAAGATGGCGCTCCAGATACGTTGTGCGGTTCGGCAGAACGAGATCGACAAATTCAAACTGATTTTACCCAATCAACCCATGTCCCGCATGACAGATGTCAATGCAGGAAATGACCACGAGGGGCCTATGGGCTCCTCGTTCAGGTCTTGGGTAGCGTCACGCCGACCTGGCCCTGGTACTTGCCGCCTCGGTCTTTGTAGCTGGTCTCGCAGACGTCGTCCTTGTCGCTTTCAAAGAACAACACCTGGGCACAGCCTTCGCCCGCATAAATCTTGGCCGGCAGCGGTGTGGTGTTGCTGAACTCCAGCGTCACATAGCCTTCCCACTCGGGTTCGAAGGGCGTCACGTTGACGATGATGCCGCAGCGCGCGTAGGTGCTCTTGCCCAGACAGATGGTCAGCACGTTGCGCGGGATGCGGAAGTACTCCAGGGTGCGCGCCAGCGCAAAGCTGTTGGGCGGGATCACGCAGACATCCTTGTTGATGTCCACGAAACTGTTTTCGTCGAAGTTCTTCGGGTCCACCACCGTGCTGTGGATGTTGGTGAAGACCTTGAATTCGGGAGCGCAGCGGATGTCATAGCCGTAGCTGCTGGTGCCGTAGCTGACGATCCTTTCGCCAGCGGCGTTTTGCCGGACCTGGCCTGGCTCGAAGGGCTCGATCATGCCGTGCTGCTCGGCCATGCGGCGGATCCACTTGTCGCTTTTGATGCTCATGGGATGGGGCTCCTGTTGTGGCGGCGATTGTAAGTTGGGGTTGATGCCTCATGCTCTTTGACACACCCGTCTGGAAGCAACAATACCGGCCCTCAAGAGGTAAATCTGCTCTAATGATTCTGAAGACTGACACCCGGAGGACCAGCGATGAAGACCCCGCAAAACCGTCGCATCCTATTGGTGGATGACATGCCTTCAATCCATGAGGATTTTCGAAAAATCCTCATGCCGCAGGCGCCGGAGCACGAGGAGCTCAGCGCTGTAGAAGCCGCATTGTTTGGCGACGAAGACCGGGCACCCACCCTGCTCAGCTTTGAACTCGATTCTGCCTACCAAGGGCAGGAGGGTCTGTCAAAAATAGAGGCATCCCTCCGGGAAAACCGACCATACGCCATGGCCTTCGTGGATATGCGCATGCCACCCGGCTGGGATGGTGTGCAAACCATTGAACATTTTTGGAGCAGTGACCCGCGGTTGCAGGTTGTCATTTGCACCGCATATGCCGACAGCTCGTGGGACGATATCTTGGCGCGGCTGGACGTGCGCGACCGTCTGCTCATCCTGAAAAAACCCTTTGATTCGATTGAGGTCTTCCAGCTGGCCACGGCGCTCACCACCAAGTGGCAAATGACGCTGGATACAGCGGCGCAGCGCACGCGGCTGGAGGATGCGGTACAAGAACGCACCAGTGAACTGCGCACCGTCAATGAGGTTTTGCAAAACGAGATCAGCGAGCGAAAGCATCTGGAAGGGCAATTGGTTCAATCCGAGAAACTCGCTTCGATCGGTCAGCTCGCCGCAGGTGTTGCCCACGAAATCAACAACCCGATTGGTTATATCTTTTCAAACTTCGGCACGCTGGAGGGCTACATCGAACAGCTGTTTGAGCTGCTCACGGCATATGAAAAGGCCGAAACCAGCGTTCACGCACCCGAGATCGTCGAAGGCCTGCGAGCTCTGCGCGAACGCGTGGAACTGGATTTCTTGAAAGAAGACATTCCCGTTCTCATGCGGGAGTCCAAACAAGGCATTGTGCGGGTGCGTCAGATCGTTCAGGACCTGAAGGACTTTTCCCGTGTGAACTCCAAGCAAGAATGGGAATGGGCCGATCTGCATCAAGGCATCGACTCAACGCTGAACATCGTGGCCAGCGAAATCAAATACAAAGCCGATCTGGTGAAAGAGTACGGTGCCATTCCCGATATCGAATGTCTGGCATCTCAGATCAACCAAGTGGTCATGAACCTGGTCGTCAACGCGGCACACGCCATGGGTGAAAAGCGTGGATGCATCACCATTCGCACCGGAACCGAAGGGGAGCAGGTGTGGCTGGAGGTGGCCGACACGGGCTCTGGCATCCCGCCCGAAACGCTCAAACACATCTTCGAACCCTTCTTCACCACCAAACCCATCGGCAAAGGCACGGGCTTGGGCCTGTCACTGTCTTACGGCATCGTGCAAAAACATCACGGACGCATTGAGGTGGCCAGTGTGTTGGATCAGGGCACCACGTTCCGCGTCATCTTGCCCATACGACAGGTCAAAACGTAAGCCGAGATGCCATTGTTCGTTATCTGATTACCGCTTCATGCAAGGCGCTCCACCATGAAAAAACGATCTGCTCCAAGCAAAGGCCGCATTCTTTTCGTGGACAGCTGCAACGACACTCATGGCAGCTTGCGCAATACGCTCATTGAAAATATCAACGCGAATGGATCATTCGAATTAGAGGGTGCCAACGAAGGGCAAGCGTGCCTTGCGCTGGTGCAACAGGCTCTTCAGGCAGCGGACCCCTACGCCTTGGTATTCATCCGCGTTTCTCAAATGGCTGGTTGGCAAGAGATCGAAACAGCGCCTCGCATCTGGGCACTCGATCCAAGGGTCCAGATCGTGCTTTGCGTGGATCATTGGGATATTTTCCCCCGCGATCTGCTCGCCACACTGGGGGCAACGAACAGTCGATGGCTGGTCCTCAAAGAACCTGTTGATCCAGTAGAAATCGTTCAGGTGGTGCATTCCTTGACAGAGAAGTGGCATTTGCAACAACTCACCCCCTACGGCCTGAACTCCGGGGCAGATGCCACTGGTGAGGAAGGCCCGATAGACGCGTCGCAGATCAACGAGCAGGATCTGTTGCGCACGCTTCTGGACAACGCGCCCGATCACATCCACTTCAAAGATGCGCAGTCCCGCTTTCTCAAATGCAGCAGCGCAATGGCACTGCAATTTGGGGCCGCATCACCAGCGGAACTGGTAGGCAAGACGGATTTTGATTTTTTTTCCGAAGAGCACGCCCGCCATGCCTACGAGGATGAACAGAAAATCCTGCGCACAGGTCAGCCGATCATCGGCAAAGTGGAACGGGAGATCTGGAAAGACGGGCGCGCTGAGTCGTGGACGTTGAGCACAAAAATGCCGCTGCGCAACGATGTCGGGGTCATCATTGGCACTTTTGGCATCTCCAAGGACATTACTGCTCTGAAGCAATCAGAAGCTGCGTTGGCGTATCACCATGACCTGCTGAGCACGTTGATGGAAAACTCTCCGGATTCCATCTTCTTCAAGGACTTGGAATCACGCCTCGTCAAAGCCAGCCGTTCGGAAATTCAAAATCTCCTGCGACTGTCGATCAGCCGTTATCGCGCAGCACATCCCGACACGGATGAAGACACACTGCCTTCGCACATGGCCAGCGTGGAGGCGTTTGAGGCGTATGTGGTCGGGAAAACCGATGCCGATATCTATGGCCAGGATCGAGCGGGTGAGTTTTGTCGCGATGAAGAGGAAATCATTCGCACGGGAAAACCCATTGTCGAAAAGAGCGAAAAGACCGTTCACCCTGATGGACGTATCGTCTGGTATCTCACCACCAAAGGCCCTTGGAGGGACAGAAATGGCCAATTGATCGGAACCTTTGGAACGTCGAAGAACATGTCCGAACTGAAGGAAGCGGAGCGACGGATTGAAGAGGTTCAAGCCCAGTTGCTGATGACAGCGCGCCTGGCAGGCATGGCAGAGATCGCCACCAACGTGTTGCACAACGTGGGCAATGTGCTCAACAGCGTCAACGTGTCGGCCGACCTGATTGGCACGCAGTTGCGCACATCCAAGCTCAAGGGGCTCGCTCGCGCTGTGGGCCTGATGGATACCCATACCGAGGATTTGGGTGAGTTCTTGACGCAGGACGCCAAAGGCAAGCTGTTACCCACCTATCTGCGCGAATTGGCCCGAACATTGGAGGTCGAACACGAAGCCATGGCGACGGAACTTGGCGCGCTGTGCAGCAGCGTTGACCACATCAAACAAGTCATTGCAACCCAGCAGTCGTACGCGGGCACACCGCGTGTTGTTGAATCCGCAAAAGTGGACGAACTGCTGGACGACGCGCTGCGCATGCATGCGGACGCGCTGACACGGCACAAAGTGGACGTCATCAAAGACCATCTGACCTTGCCCTCTCTGTTGCTGGACCGGCACCGTGTGCTGCAGGTGCTGGTGAACCTGATCAGCAACGCCAAGCAGGCCATGGACACGGTGACCGACAGACGCCACCTCATCACATTGAATGCGGCTTTGCTGGAAGGGGTGGAAGGTGCCGTGCTGCGCCTCACGGTGACGGACAACGGGGAAGGCATTGCGCCGGAGAACCTGACGCGCGTGTTCTCCCATGGTTTCACCACGCGCAAGAACGGGCATGGATTTGGTCTGCACAGTTGTGTTCTGGCCGCCCAGGAAATGGGGGGCAGTCTGCATGTCCACAGCGACGGCCCCGGACAAGGGGCCTCGTTCATCCTGGAGGTTCCCGTCGCGCTCGCGCGCTAACGGCCTGCGAAACGACGGTGCGCTCGATCAACCGGTCGTCGCCCAGCACGATCAGCGCAAACAGCAGCTCATCCAGGCTGTGGGCCTGCGCGGTCTTGCGCGCCAGCAGCGGCGTGGCTTGCGGGTTGATCACCACGAAGTCGGCTTCATGCCCTGGTTGCAGGTTGCCCACCACGCCGCCCAGCCCCAGCGCCTGCGCGGCACCCGCCGTGTGTTGCCACCAGAGCTGGCCGGGTGTGAGGCTCAGGCCGGTCTTGCTCTGGCCTTCGCGGCCCACGCAATAGGCCGCGAGCATGGTGTGGAACGGCGAGAAGCTGGTGCCGCCGCCTACGTCGCTGGCCAGGCCGTAGCGCATGCCTGCAGTATCGGCGGCCACGTAGTCAAAAAAGCCGCTGCCGAGAAACAGGTTGCTCGTGGGGCTCACGGCCGCCGCCGCACCGGTCTCGCGCATGAGCGTGCGGTCGGCCGCGTCCAGGTGGATGCAGTGCGCGTAGATGGCGCGGTTTCTCAGAAGTCCGAAGTCGCCGTACACGCTGAGGTAGCTGCGCGATTGCGGGAACAGCTCGGCCGCCCACTTCACCTCGTCCAGGTTTTCGGCCACGTGCGACTGGATCCACACATCGCTGTACTTCGCGGCCAGTTCGCCCGCGCCACGCAATTGCGCCTCGCTGCTGGTGGGTGCAAACCGTGGCGTGATCGCGTATCCCAGGCGGTCCACGCCGTGCCAGCGCTGAATCAGCGACTCGGTGTCGATGAGGCTCTGTTCGGTGTCGTCGCGCACACCGTCGGGGCTGTGGCGGTCCTGCAGCACCTTGCCGGTGATGAAGCGCAGGCCGCGCACCTGAGCCTCTTTGAACGCGGCGTCCACCGACTGGGGATGCGAGGTGGCAAACGTGAGCGCGGTCGTGACGCCGTGGCGCTGGAGTTCATCAAAGAAGAAGCCCGCCACTTCGTGCGCATGGTCCTCGTCGCTGAACCGCGACTCGTGTGGAAAGGTGTAGTTCTCGAGCCAGGGCAGCAGGCCGGCAGCGGGCGCGCCGATCACGTCGGTCTGCGGGTAGTGGATGTGCAGGTCCACAAAACCGGGCGCGATGATCCGGCCACGCAGGTCTTCCACGGCCACACCGGGGAAACGGTGAATCAGGCTGGCATGGTCACCGGCGGCATGAACGACCTGGCGGCCGGTGGCGTCGGGGCCGATGACCAGCAGCCCGTCGCTGTCGTACACGGGCTGCTGCAGCTCATCAAATCTCAGGAGGGCGGCGCGGTAGGCTTTCATGTGCGGCCGAGCTTAGCCGCGCCGCCCTGGACCGGTATACCGATGGGCCAATAGCCTCCATTCGGCGTGACACAAGTCACGCTCCGGGCGCCCGCCTTCAGCGCGCGATCTGGCCGATCACACCCTCGGCGAGCCAGTTCATCCCCAGGATATCGGCGTCGCCCAGGGCCTTGCCGGCCGGGATCGCCAGCTGGCCCGTGTTGTCCTTCACGCCGGCCTTGCCGCCCGCAAACACCGGCAGTTGCCCGGCGGCCATCTCGGCTTGGCGCTTCTGCACCTCGGCCTGCACCGCAGCGGGCACCTTGCTGCCAAAGGCATCGACGCGGATCATGCCGTCCTTCACGCCACCCCAGACGCTCTCGCTCTTCCAGTTGCCGTCGATCACGGCCTGGACGCGGCGGGTGTAGTAGTCGCCCCAGAGGTGGGTCACGGCGGCGATCTGTGCGTCGGGCGCCACCTTGCGCATGTCGGAGTGGTAGGCCACGGCCAACTTGCCGCGTTCCTGCGCCGCCACCATCACGGCGTTGGAGCCGGTGTGAAAGGCCAGCACCTCGGCGCCCTGGTTCATGAGCGACATCGCGGCGTCGCGCTCACGCGTGGGGTTGAACCACTCACCGAGCCAGACCACACGCACCGTGGCCTTGGGGTTCACCGAGCGCATGCCCAGCGTGAACGCGTTGATGCCCTGCACCACCTCGGGAATCGGGAAACCCGCCACGTAACCGGCCTGCGTGGCCAGACGTCCGGCAGCGATGCCGGCGAGGTAGCGGCCTTCGTAGTAGCGCGCGTTGGACGTGGCCACATTGGGCGCCGTCTTGTAGCCGGTCACGGACTCGAACTTCACGCCGGGGAACTCGCGCGCCACCTTGAGCGTGGGCTCCATGTAGCCGAAGCTGGGGGTGAAGATGATCTGGTGGCCCTGCATCGCCAGGTCGCGGATCACGCGCTCGGCGTCCGGGCCTTCGGCCACGTTTTCCACGTAGGTGGTGACCACCTTGCCGGGCAATGCCGCCTCCACGGCTTGGCGGCCCTGGTCGTGCTGGCGCACCCAGCCGGCTTCGGTGAGCGGTGCCACGTAGACGAACGCCGCCTTGAGCGGTGCGCTCGCCGTGGCGGCCGTCTGGGCCTGTGCGGTGAATGAAAAAGAGAAAAAAAAGCTGGTGACCGCCAAGGCGCAGGCGCGCCGGGCCACGAGGTTTTTGTACATGGTGTTCCTCTACATGGCTTCCGGTTGAACAAAAAAGCGAGCCGGGGAAGCACCGGCTCGCTGGGCTGCTGATTTTACCGCCCGGCGCTCAGCCCTTCACGGCCTTGCTCAAGGCTGCCAGGCAGTCCGCGCGCCGCTCGGCGCTGATGAAGCTGGCCTCGAAGCTGTTCTTTGCGAGCTGGACCACGTCCTCCCGGCTCAAGGCCAGCGCCTGGGTGGTCTGCTCGAAGTTGGCGTTCATGTAGCCACCGAAGTAGGCCGGGTCGTCGGAGTTGATGGTGACGCACAAGCCGGCGTCGAGCATCTTCTTCAGCGGGAGGTCGCGCAGGTCGTCCACCACGCAGAGCTTGAGGTTGGACAGCGGGCACACCGTGAGCGGCAGGCGCGTGTGGGCTAGCTCGGCCATGAGCAGCGGGTCCTGCAGCGCGGCCACGCCGTGGTCGATGCGCTGCACCTTGAGCAGGTCGATGGCCTGCCACATGTACTCGGGCGGCCCCTCTTCGCCCGCGTGGGCCACCAGGTGCAGGCCCAGCTCGCGGCAGCGCGCGAACACGCGTTCAAACTTCTCCGGCGGGTGGCCCATCTCGCTGGAGTCCAGCCCCACGCCGATGAAGTGCTCACGGTACGGCAACGCCGCCTCCAGCGTGGCGAAAGCATCGTCTTCGCTCAGGTGGCGCAGGAAGCACAGGATCAGCGCCGAGCTGATGCCCAGCTCCGCTTCGGCCTTTTGGCACGCGCCCGACAGGCCTTCGATCACGATGCCCATGGGCACGCCGCGCGCGGTGTGGGTCTGCGGATCAAAGAACAACTCGGTGTGGATCACGTGGTCCGCCTTCGCGCGCAAGAAGTAGGCCCAGGCCATGTCGTGGAAGTCCTGCGCCTGCAGCAGCACGCTGGCACCGGCGTAATAGATGTCCAGAAAGCTCTGCAGGTCGGTGAAGGCATAGGCCGCGCGCAGGGCCTCCACGCTAGCGTAGGGCAGGCTCACGCCGTTGCGCTGAGCGAGTTCGAAGATCAACTCGGGTTCCAGCGATCCTTCGATGTGGATGTGCAGCTCGGCTTTGGGGATGGCGCGGGCGAGTTCGATGGCGTTCATGGCAGGGCGTCTCTCTGGAAGGGTGTGCTCCGCAGATGATACGCAGAGAGATCTTTGAACCGTTCTTTGAGGATGCGTCATGAATACCATACCATATGGTATGTTTCGTCTTTTCAATCCATCGAACGGGGGGTTTTCATGTGGGCATACCGACGTGGTGGCTGGCTGCTCGCGGCCATTGGCGTGATCCATTGCGCGATTGGCCTGCTGCTCAGCTGGGGCATCCTGGCGGCGTGGGGCGAGGCGGGCTGGTGGCACAGCATTGAGCGCTCGGGCGTGATGCACATGGACCGGTTCGCCGCCCTGTGGTTTCAGGTGGCGGGCGTTTCATGGGTGTTGCTGGGCTGGCTGATGCAGCAATGGCTGGACCGTGTGGGCACCGTCGCGTCCTCGTTGGGCTGGGCGCTGTTGCTCATGGGCCTGCTTGTGGCCTATGTGCTGCCCATCTCGGGTGCCTGGCTGTTTGTCGCGCTGGGCCTGCGCATGGCCTGGCCGCCCCGCCAGCCCCAGAGCGCCACCTGAACATGGCCGCACCCCTCACCCGCAACGACTGGCTGGAAAAAGGCCTGCATCTGCTCGGCGATGGCGGTCCGCAGCAAATCCGGATCGACACTCTGTGCCACGCGCTGGGTGTGACGAAAGGGTCGTTCTATCACCACTTCGCCAGCCAGCCCGCCTACGTGAGCGCCCTGCTCGCCCACTGGAAAAACACCTACACGCAGCAGCTCATCGATACGGTGGCCGTGCTCGACGACCCGCGCTTGCGCAGCGAGCGTCTGAGCCAGCTGGTGTTCAGCAAAGACATGAGACCCGAAGTGGCCTTGCGGGCCTGGGGCAACAGCCATCCCGAGGTGGCCGCCACGGTGCAGGCCGTCGACGCCCAGCGCATCGCCTACCTGACGGACCTCGCGCAAGGCATGGGGGTGGCTCCGTCACAGGCCCGTTTGATGGCCAGGATGGGCTACGCGCAACTGATCGGCATCCAGCACCTGCCGACCCTCGTCACGCCCGAGGACGCGACGCAGATGGATCACACCCTGTACCTGCTGCTGGCAGCCCAGGGGAAGCCGTCGTGACCCCCTCGGCATGGGCCGCTGGCCTGGACTTTCTGGCTGCGGCCCTGCACATCGCCATCATCATCGGCGGCCCCGCCTGGTACCGGTTCTTTGGTGCCGGCGAGCGGATGGCGCGGTGGGCAGAGCAAGGCCGCCCCGGACCCGCGCTGCTCACCGCAGGCATCGCGTTGGCACTGGCAGGCTTTGGGCTCTACACACTGTCGCTGGACGGGCGCTTCGAAGCCCTGCCGTGGCGCCGCGAGGTGGTGTGGGCGATCACCGGGGTCTATGCCGTTCGCGCCGTTGCGGTGATGGGGTTGGCACCCTGGATGGCGACGATGCGCACCCCCTTCATGCTCGGCTCATCGCTGATCTGCGGCCTGTACGCGCTTGTCCACTGGTGGGCGCTTCGCGCCACGGTCCAGCTGTGAAAAGCACTCAAGAACTTGTTTCCCGGGGCAGTCAGCAGGGTCACGCCTCCGACCGATGCACCCGGTGGCGTGCCTCCGATTTTCAGGAGGTTCAGCACACGCCCAACGAGACGCCGAGTCGGGTCAGGTAGCGGCGGTAGGCATTGGACATTCGGTCGGCCGGGCCGTGCACCTCACCGATCCCGCTGTCCTTGCCGATGGGCAGGGTCTTGGGTTGCTGCGATTCGACGATGGGCCGGTCCTGCGCGAACACGGCGTCCTGGAAAGCACGCAGCTCTTCGTCGTCCGACAGGTCGCCCAGCGTGGCCATGGCGAACCAGGCGGTGCAGGCCTCGGAGCCGTCGGGGCGGATGAAGAGCGCGATGGCGTTGCTCACCGGGTCGCCCTCGGTCGCGTCCTTGTGCAGGATGGCCGAGAAGGGGTGGGGCACCTCATACCGGTAGGCCACCCAGCCACCCTCTTCGGCGCCGGCGTAGCCCTTGGGCTGCCAGGCCTTGCAGTCGCGCACCGCCACGCCAGCCCCGCCCTCTTCCACGCGCCCGGTGTCCACCTGCGCGTGGCTGCGCGCGCCCAGCCAGCCCTCGTGCACAAAACCAAAGTGGCTCAGGTCAAGGAAGTTTTCCACCAGACGCGGTGCGCTGGTCTGCACCTCGTAGGGGCCGCAGATGAGCTGGCGCCAGACCGGGTCGGTCCAGGGCTCGAACACCGGGGGTTCCGTCAACACCGCGGGCACCAGGGTGCGGTCCGGGCGCTCCAGTCGCACCCACACCAGGCCGTGGCGCTCGACCGCCTCAAACGCCGTCGCGCAGTGCGAGGCGGGCGGCTCGAAGGTGGGCGACGCCGGCACGTGCACGCAGCGACCGACCGCCAGCGACTCACCGTGCGCCGGGCGGGCCGCCATGTCGCCAGCAAATTGCCAGCCGTGATAGGGGCACTCCAGCCGGGCACCGTGCAGGTGGTTCAGCACCCGCCCCAGCGACAGCTTCGCACCCCGATGCGGGCAGCGGTCGACCCAGGCGTGCACGACAGGCTCGTGCGCGTGGTCGTGCGCAGGCTCGCGCCAGAGCACCAGCGAGGTTCCCAGCAGCTCCACCGCCGCGGGCTCCTCCCGCAGGTGCATGCACGCCATCACCGGGTGCCAGAGTTGCTTCTCGATCATGCAAAGCTCCCATGAAAAAAGCCGCTGCAGGGCAGCGGCTTGGATTGTCGGCGCCACCGACCCGGCTGTGTTGGTTTGGCACCGCGTCCGACGCGAGATGCCTTGCCCAGGATGCGGTGGAACCGGCTCCGCCGGGCCACTCGCATCGCCCCCTCGGGGGGTGACGCGAAGCGGCGCGGGGGGGCCTCAGTTCGGCAGCTTGCCTTCAACACCCTTCACATAGAACTTCACGCCGCCCAGGAACTTGTCGTCGGCGACCACATCCTTGGCCAGCACTTCCTTGCCCGCCTGGTCCATGATCGGGCCCTTCCAGATCGAGAAGCTGCCGTCCTTCAGGCCCGCCTTGATGGTGTCGATCTTGGCCTTGGTGTCGGCCGGCACGTCTTCAGCAATGGACACCATGTCGATCGCGCCCTCTTTGTGGCCCCACCACACGCCACCGGTGCTCCAGGTGCCTTCGAGCGCGTCTTTGACGGCCTTCTTGTAGTAAGGCGCCCAGTTGATCACGGCCGAACCCAGGTGGGCCTTGGGGCCGTAGGCGGTCATGTCGGAGTCCCAGCCAAAGGCGCGCTTGCCCTTTTCTTCGGCCGTCTTGAGCACGGCGGGCGAGTCGGTGTTCTGCATCAGCACGTCGGCGCCGCCGTTGATCAGCGACGTCGCGGCTTCGGTTTCTTTCGGTGGGTCGAACCAGCCGTTGACCCACACCACCTTGGTCTTGACCTTGGGGTTGACCGACTGTGCACCCAGCGTGAAGCTGTTGATGTTGCGGATCACTTCGGGAATTGGGATCGAGGCCACCACGCCCAGGGTGTTGGTCTTGGTCATGGAGCCGGCGATCACGCCGGCCATGTACGCGCCTTCGTAGGTGCGGCTGTCGTAGGTGCGCATGTTCTCGGCCGTCTTGTAGCCGGTGGCGTGCTCGAACTTCACGTCCTTGAAGTCGGGCGCCACTTTCAGCATGGGCTCCATGTAGCCGAAGGTGGTGCCGAAAATCAGCTTGTTGCCCTGGGTCGCCATGTCGCGGATCACGCGCTCGGCGTCGGGGCCTTCTGGCACGCCTTCAACAAAACTGGTCACGATCTTGTCGCCGAACTCGGCTTCCACCGCCTTTCGGGCGTTGTCGTGGGCAAAGGTCCAGCCACCGTCACCCACCGGGCCCACGTAGGCAAACGCAATCTTCAAAGGCTCGGCCTTCGGTGCCTCAGCAACGGCCGGCGCCGGTGCGGGCGCAGCGGCCGGAGCGGCCGCTTCTTCCTTCTTGCCGCAGCCGATCAGCGTGGCACTGGCCAGCGCGGTCAGCGCGAAGGCCTTGATCAGGGAACGTTTGCTCAGTTCTGTCATGGAAACCTCTTGTTGGAGATGGTGGTTTGGGAAACGGAAACAGGGAGAAATTATGCGCCCGGGTAGAAGGGCTTCCCGATCGAAGTCGGCATGTTGATGCGGATCCAGGTCGGGTTGCGCGAGATCAGCACCAGCACGACGATAGTGGCCAGGTACGGCATCATGGTCAGGAACTGGCTGGGCACGTTGACACCGATGCCCTGCAGGTGAAATTGCAGCATGGTCACGAAACCAAACAGGTACGCACCGAGCAACACGCGTGCCGGTCGCCAGGTGGCGAAGGTGGTGAGCGCCAGCGCGATCCAGCCCTTGCCGGCGATCATGCCCTCGACCCACAGCGGTGTGTAGACGGTGGACACATAGGCCCCGGCCAGGCCACAGAGCGAGCCACCCGCCATCACGGCCATGAGGCGGATGCGGCGCACCGGATACCCCAGCGCGTGGGCCGACTCCGGGCTCTCGCCCACGCTGCGCAGCACCAGCCCGGCGCGCGTGCGGTACAGGAACCAGATCAGTCCGAACACGATGCCCACACAGAGGTAGACCATGGGGTGGTGGCGGAACAGCATGGGGCCGAGCAGCGGGATGTCGGCCAGCACGGGAATCGCGAACGGCGTCAGCGAAGGCAGCTTGGCCTGCACGAAGCTGGTGCCCGCGAAGGCCGAAAACCCCGCGCCGAAGAGCGACAGTGCCAGCCCGGTAGCGTACTGGTTGGTGTTGAGCCAGATCACCAGCACACCGAACACACCGGCCAGCAAGGCGCCCACCGCCATGCCAGCCGCAAAACCGGCCACGGTGCTGCCGGTGTGCACCACGGTGGCAAAGCCGGCCAGCGCCGCGCACAGCATCAGGCCCTCGGCGCCCAGGTTGACGATGCCGGCTTTCTCGTTGATCAGCAGGCCCAGCGAAGCGATGGCCAGCACCGTGCCCGCGTTGAGTGAGGCGCCAATCAGGAGTGCGATGGATTCCATGATCACTTCTCCCCTGTCTGAACGGCACTCGAAGCCGTGGTCGTCTGAGCAGCAGATGCCGCACCCAGGGGCACCGCAGAACCGGCTTCGCCGGGCTGCTGGTGCCGCCCCCTTGAGGGGGTCGCGCGCAGCGCGGCGGGGGTGAATCTGACCCTGTAGGCGATCAGCGTGTCGCAGGCCAGCAGCGCAAACAGCAGCAGCCCCTGGAACACCCCGGTGATCGATTTGGGCAGACCCATGCGCGACTGCGCCAGCTCACCGCCGATGTAGAACATGCTCATCAGGATGGCCGAGAACACGATGCCCACCGGGTGCAGCCGCCCCACATAGGCCACGATGATCGCGGCGAAGCCGTAGCCCGCCGGCACGTAGGGCGTGAGCTGGCCAATCGGCCCCGCCACCTCCAGCGCACCGGCCAGGCCGGCCGCGCCGCCTGAGGTGAGCAGCGCGATCCACAGCGCCTTGCGTGAGGAGAAGCCGGCGTAACGCGCCGCCGCCGGGGCCAGGCCCCCCACCAGCTGTGCGAAACCGGCGTAGGTGCGGAACAGAAACACCCAGACCGCGGCCACGCCGGCCAGCGCCAGCAGCAGGCCGATGTTCACGCGCGAACCCTGCATCAGCTTGGGGATCTGCGTCACTGCGTCGAAGGTTTTGGTCTGCGGGAAGTTGTAGCCCAGCGGGTCTTTCCAGGGGCCGTAGACCAGAAAGTTCAGCACCTGGATCGCCACGTAGACCAGCATCAGGCTGACCAGGATTTCGTTGGCGTTGAAGCGGTCGCGCAGCAGCGCGGTGATGCCAGCCCAGAACATGCCGCCCAGCACGCCCGCGAGCAGGATGGCCACCACGATCCAGCGCCCGGTGTCGGGCCCGGCCAGCAGCGCCACGCCAGCCGCGAACACCGCGCCGATGACGAACTGCCCTTCGGCGCCGATGTTCCACACGTTGGAGCGGAAACACACCGCCAGCCCGAGCGCGATGATCAGCAACGGCGTGGCCTTGACCATCAGCTCCGAAATCGCATAGCCGCTTTTGAGCGGCTCCCAGAAGAACACCTGCAGGCCACGCACCGGGTCTTTACCCAGCAGCGCAAACAGGATCACACCGATCACCACCGTGATGGCCAGCGCCAGCAGCGGCGAGCCATAACCCCAGCGCGCCGACGGTTGGGGACGGACTTCAAGCCGCAGCATGGGCGGTCTCCTTCTTGTTGTTGTGGCTGGTGTCCCAGAGGCCGGACATCCACTCACCGATGCGCTCAATGGTGGCCTCGGCCCGGTTCAGGCTCGGCGAGAGCCGGCCTTTGGCGATCACGTGCAGGCGGTCGCTGATCTCGAACAGCTCGTCCAGCTCTTCGCTCACCACCAGCACCGCGCAGCCCGCGTCGCGCAACGCGAGGATTTCGCCGCGGATCTGCGCCGAAGCGCCCACGTCCACACCCCAGGTGGGCTGGCTCACGATGAGCAGTTTCGGCTTGGCTTCGATCTCTCGGCCAACGATGAACTTTTGCAGGTTGCCGCCCGAGAGCGACTTGGCCGCCGCGTCCGGGCCGTTGGCCTTGACGTTGTAGCGTTGGATGATGTCGGCCGCCTGGGCCTTGAGCGCGGCGAGACGGAGCCAGCCGCCTGCGCCCAGCGTGTCGCGGCGCGAGAGCAGCAGGTTGTGCGCGAGCGAGAGCGTGGGCACGGCCCCGCGGCCCAGGCGCTCTTCGGGCACGAAATGCAGGCCCAGCGCGCGGCGGCGCCCGGGTGCGAAGCGCGAAACGTCTTTGCCGCTCACTGAGATGCTGCCGGCCGGCGCGTGGGTGTCTTCGCCCGAAAGGGCAAACAGCAGCTCGGCCTGGCCGTTGCCCGACACGCCCGCGATACCCACCACCTCGCCCGCGCGCACGGTCAAGGCGATGTCGTGCAAATCGGTGCCGAACGGATCATCGCTGGGCATGCTGAGGCCTTTGACTTCCATCACCGTGGCACCCACCTTGAGTTCGCGCACGTTCAAAGCCGGTGGCTCGGCACCGATCATCAGGCGCGAGAGCGAGGCGTTGCTTTCTTCGCGCGGGTCGCACACGCCGGTCACCTGGCCGCCGCGCAACACCGTGCAGGCGGTGCACAGCTCGCGGATTTCGTGCAGCTTGTGGCTGATGTAGAGGATGCTGCAGCCCTCGGCTGCCAGCTTGTTGAGCACGATGAAGAGCTTCTCCACCGCCTGCGGCGTCAGCACCGAGGTGGGCTCGTCGAGGATCAGCAGTTGCGGGCGGGTCAACAGTGCGCGGATGATCTCCACGCGCTGCATCTCGCCCACGCTGAGCGTGTGCACCGGGCGCTTGGGATCGATGTCCAGCCCGTACGCCGATGCGGTGACGTCGATGCTCGCGCTGACCTCGACGAGCGTGAGCGACTTGTCCAGCCCCAACCACACGTTTTCGGCCACGGTCAGCGTGTCGAACAGGCTGAAGTGCTGGAACACCATGCTGATGCCGAGTGCCCGCGCTTCCTGCGGGTTGCGCACGTGCACCGGCCGGCCGTTGAACATGACCGAGCCCTCGTCGGGCTTGACCGAGCCGTAGATGATCTTCATCAGCGTGGACTTGCCGGCGCCGTTCTCGCCCAGCACGGCGTGGATCTGGCCCGGTGCCACGCTGAGCGAGACGCCGCTGTTGGCCACCACACCGGGGTAGCGTTTGGTGATGCCGGTGAGTTGCAGTCGGGACGTGGTCACAGGTTCTCCTCTGGTGTTCAAGCTGCAGCCGCGTCGGCTTCTGGGCGGCGCAGCGAAGCCGCCACGCTCTTGATCTGCTCGCGCAGCCAGCGCCCGGCGTTCGACGCGTGGGTGCGCTCGTGCCAGAGCTGGTAATACATCATTCGGGGGAACGGCACGGGGCAGCTCAGCACCTTCACCGGCAACACACCGGTGAAACGCTCGGCGTACTGCCGCCCGGTGGTGAGCACCAGCAAAGTGCCCGCCACCATGGCCGGGATGAGACCGAAATGCGGGCAGCGAGCGGTGATGTTGCGCACCAGGCCCTTGGCGGCCAGGTGGTCGTCGATCACGCCGCGCGCGCCCGGGTGGGTGGGCGTCGGTGCGATGTGTTCGGCCGCCAGCCAGGCCTCCACGTCCCAGCCTCGGCGGGCCGCCGGGTGCTGGGTGGACACCAGGCTCACCACCTCGTCGCCAAACAGGCGGCCCAGGTGCAGGTCGTCGGGCGGCTTGGGCCAGTTGCCGATCACCACGTCGTAATGCCCCTGGGCCAGGTGGTTGCGGTAGTCGGCGTCGGCGGAGAGCGGGTGGATCTCGATGGAGCAATGGGGCGAGAGGGTCTTGAGCTGCGTCACCAGCTGCGGCAGGAACAGCGGGTCCAGGTAATCGCTGGCGGCCAGGCTGAAGGTGTGGTGCGCCGTGGCCGGGTCGAAGGCGCGCGCGTCGGAAAACAGCATCTCCGCGTTGCGCAGGATGTCGGCCGCCGGTTCGATCATGCGAAGGCCCGCCACGGTGGGCACCATGCTGGCACCCGAGCGCACCAGAAGGGGGTCTCCGGCCAGCTCGCGCAGGCGCTTGAGCGCCGCACTGACCGCCGGCTGGTACATGCCCAGGCGCAGCGCCGCGCGCGACACGCTGCGCTCGGTGAGCACGGTGTGCAGCACGCGGATCAGGTGCAGGTCAATCTTGTCGAACATGGACACGTATTTCATACCCAAGACTATGCGTGCGGATGGTGGTTAGGGCATTCTGCTCATACGGCTGAGCATATGTTGTGCCATGGGGTGAGCGCTATGCTGGCGCGCATGAATTCCAAAATCTCCGCACAAACCCTGAGATTCATCCGCCGCGGCCAGGCCGTGACGCTCCACCATGTGGCACCCGACCGCACCCTGCTGGAGGTGCTGCGCGAGGACCTGAACCTCACCGCCACCAAGGAGGGCTGTGGCGAGGGCGACTGCGGCGCCTGCACCGTGGTGCTGGGTGAATCGGTCAACGGAAAACTGCAATACCGGGCCATCAACAGCTGCATCCGGCTGGCCGCTTCGGTGGATGGCATGGCGGTGTGGACCGCTGAAGACATCGCCTCACCTGCTGGCGAACTGCATCCCGCGCAGGAGGCCATGGTGCAGTGCCACGGCAGCCAGTGCGGCTTCTGCACGCCGGGTTTCGTGATGAGCCTGTTTGGCATGTACCAGAACCACCAGAACGGTCAGGCCATTTCCAGGGAGCAGACGCAGATCGACCTGTCGGGCAACCTCTGCCGCTGCACCGGCTACCGCCCCATCCTCGACGCCGCTGAAAAAATGGGCAGCCTGCCCTTGCCCGCCGGCTGCGGGGTGGACGAAGCGGCCACACTCGCCGCGCTCAAGACGCTGAAACCCAAACAAACCGGCGACGAGGCCTACCTGCGCCCCACCACCCTCGCTGCGCTGCTGCAACAGCGCGCGAAGTTCCCCAAGGCCCAGGTCGTGGCCGGCTGCACCGACGTGGGCCTGTGGGTCACCAAGCTGCACAAGCGCTTTGACCGCGTGCTCGACGTGACGGCCGCACGCGAGCTACAGCGGGTGGAGACCTATCCGAACCACATCGCCATCGGCGCGGCCGTTTCGCTGACCGACGCCTTTGCCGCGCTGGTGAAAGAGCGCCCCCAGCTCAAGACCTTCGGCCAGCGCTTCGCCGGCCTGCCGGTGCGCAACTCGGGCACGCTGGGCGGCAACGTCGCCAACGGTTCGCCGATTGGCGACTCGATGCCGCTGCTGATCGCGCTGGGCGCCAGCGTGGTGCTGATGCGCTGGAAAAAGACCGCCGCGGGCGGCAAGATCGTCCACCGCGAACTGCGACTGGAAGATCTGTACACCGGGTACCGAACCAATGTGATGCGGGCGGACGAGCTGCTGTGCTGGATCAAGGTGCCTCGGCCGGGAGCCCCCTCACCCCAACCCTCTCCCGCCAGAGGGAGAGGGGGCCATTCACTCCCTCTCCCTCTGGGAGAGGGCGGGGGTGAGGGCTCGCCCGCCTGCCCGCCGGCCGAAAGCCAGGAATTCATGCGCGTCTACAAAATCAGCAAACGCTTCGACGACGACATTTCCGCAGTCTGCCTCGCCATCCAGATGACCGTGAAAGCGGGCGTGGTGCACCAGGTCTCCATCGGCGCCGGCGGCGTGGCCGCCACGCCTGCCCGCGCGCACCAGACCGAAGCCGCCCTGCTCGGCCAACCCTGGAACGCCGACACCGTGATGGCCGCCGCCGCCGCGCTGCGCGCCGAGTTCCAGCCCATCAGCGACATGCGCGCCAGCGCCGCCTACCGCCAGACCGTGCTGGGCAACCTGCTGCAGCGCTTCTGGCTGGAGAGCCAGGGCCGGCAAGGCATCAACCTGGAAAACCTCAAGACACTGGAGGTGCTCGCATGAACGCGCCCGATCTGAAACTCGTGGCCAACAACACCCGGGCCGCCGGCCAATCGCGTGTTCACGAAAGCGCCCGCGCCCAGGTGGCCGGCGCCGCCACCTACATCGACGACATCCCCGAAGTGCGTGGCACGCTGCACGCGGCGCCGGTGTGTTCGCCCGTGGCACACGGCGTCCTGCGCAGCGTGGACGTGTCCGCCGCGCTGGCCCTGCCCGGCGTGCGCGCGGTGATCGACGCGGGCGACATCCCCGGCGACACCACCTTGGCCGCCTTCGCACACGACGAACCGGTGTTCGCCACCGACACGGTGATGTTCATCGGCCAGGTGGTGGCGCTGGTGGTGGCCGACGACGTGATGACCGCGCGCCGTGCCGCCCGGCTGGTGAAGCTGCACATTGAAGAACAGCCCGCCGTGCTCAGCGTGCACGAAGCGCACGCGCTGGAAAGTTATGTGCTGCCGCCGGTGCACGTGAAACGCGGTGACGCGAAAGCGGCTTTGAAACGTGCGCCCCACCAGCTCGAAGGCCGCTTCGAGGTCGGTGGCCAGGAACACTTCTACCTCGAAGGCCAGATCGCCTACGTGCTGCCGCTGGAACAGAACCAGTGGTGGGTCTACACCAGCACCCAGCACCCGGGCGAGGTGCAGCACTGGGTGTCGCACGCGCTGGGCCTGTCGAACCACGCGGTCACGGTCGAATGCCGGCGCATGGGCGGCGGCTTCGGTGGCAAGGAAACGCAGGCCGGCCACCTGGCCGTGTGGGCCGCCATCGCCGCGAACAAGCTCAAGTGCCCGGTCAAGCTGCGCCTGGACCGCGACGACGACTTCATGATCACCGGCAAGCGCCACCCCTTCGCCTACCACTACCGCGTGGGCTTTGATGACAGCGGCCTGCTCTGCGGGCTGGAGCTGGAGATGCTGGTCAACTGCGGCTTCAGCGCCGACCTCTCCGGGCCCGTGGCCGACCGCGCGATCTTCCACGCCGACAACGCCTACTTCCTCGAAGACGTGGCCGTGGCCAGCTACCGCTGCAAGACCCACACGCAGAGCCACACCGCGTTTCGTGGCTTCGGCGGCCCGCAAGGCGTGATCGTGATCGAGCGCATCCTGAGCGACATCGCGCGCACGCTCGGCCTGGACCCGCTGGACGTGCGGCTGCGCAACCTCTACAGCGATGAAGTCATCGCGCCAAAGAGCGCAATCGCGCCGGAACGGCGCCGGGATACCACCCACTACCAGATGAAGGTGGAGGACAACATCCTCGACCCACTCATCAACACCCTGGCCATCACCAGCGGCTACCGCGAGCGCCGCGAGCAGATCGAAGCCTGGAACGCGCAGAGCCCCGTCATCAAGAAAGGCCTGGCGCTCACGCCGGTCAAGTTCGGCATCAGCTTCACCGCCACGCTGTTCAACCAGGCCGGCGCGCTGGTGCATGTGTACACCGACGGCAGCGTGCAGGTGAACCACGGCGGCACCGAGATGGGCCAGGGCCTGAACACCAAGGTGGCGCAGATCGTGGCCGACGAACTCGGCGTGCCGTTCGAGAAGGTGCTCAGCACCGCGAGCGACACCAGCAAGGTGCCCAACGCCAGCGCCACCGCAGCCAGCAGCGGCACCGATCTGAACGGCCGCGCCGCACAGTTCGCGGCGCGCCAGGTGCGCCAGAACCTCGCCGCCTTCGTGGCGGGGCTGGACGGTGTGGGCGCCGGCGCCGTGCGCTTCGAGGGCGGCCATGTCATCACCGAAAAGAGCCTCCGCCGGTTTGAAGACGTGGTCGGCGCGGCCTACGCCAACCGCATCCAGCTCTGGAGCGACGGCTTCTACCGCACACCCAAGATCCACTACGACAAGACCACCCTCACCGGCCGGCCGTTCTACTACTTCGCCTACGGTGCCGCGGTGAGTGAAGTCGCCATCGACACGCTCACCGGCGAGTACCGCGTGCTCAAGGTGGACATCCTTCACGACGTGGGCAACAGCATCAACCCGGCCATCGACATCGGCCAGATCGAAGGCGGCTTCATCCAGGGCATGGGCTGGCTCACCACCGAGCAGTTGGTCTGGAAAGAACAAGAGCCCCCTGAGCTGACGCAAGCGTCAGCCCCCCCGGGGGGGACCATTTTTTCTTGGGGCGGCCCGGCGAAAAAATTACCAGGCTATTTACAAACCCACGCGCCCAGCACCTACAAGATCCCCGCCACCGGCGACGTGCCCGCGCACTTCAAGGTCGATCTCTGGCCCGAAGCCAACCGCGAAGACAACGTGCACGGCAGCAAGGCCGTGGGCGAGCCCCCGTTCATGCTGGCCATCAGCGTGTACGAGGCGCTGCGCGACGCGGTGGCGCAGGCGGGCTGCCGGCCCGAGACGATGAACGCGCCGGCCACGGCCGAAGAGGTGCTGCGCGCGCTGAGCTGAGGCACCGCTGCGCGTCTCCCCCTGGGGGAGGGGAAACGCAGCCTGTGGCCTGGCAAAGCCAGCTCCACGGCTGCCCTGAAGGGGCCCATGCAGCGCTGTGGGCCTACCTCAACCCGTGTTTCCTGATCTTGTCCACCAGGGTGGTCTTGGGCACGTTCAGCGCCTTGGCGGTCTGGCCCACGTTGCCGGCGTGGCGTTGCAGGGCATCGGCAATCAAACTGCGCTCGAACTGCTCGACCGTTTCGGTCAGCGTGGGCTGCGCATCGTCGCCTGACGCATCGGGTGCCGGCCCGTGGGGCGACACCCACTGCGGGCCGACGCCCAGCACCAGCGCATCGGCCACGTTGCGCAGCTCGCGCACGTTGCCGGGCCAGTCCCGCGCCATGAGCTGGCGCAGCTGGGCCTGGGGAATCGTCGGCTGGGGGCGACCATAGCGGCTGGCCGCCAGCAGCATGAAGTGCTCCAGCAGCATGGGGATGTCGTCGCGGCGCTCGCGCAGGGGAGGCAGCTCGATGTTGACCACATTCAGCCGGTACACCAGGTCGGCGCGGAAGCTGCCCTGCCGGGCCCGCTCCAGCAGGTCGTCCTTGGTGGCGGCGACCACGCGCACGTCCACCGGCTGACTCTGGTTGGAGCCCAGGCGCTCCAGGCTGCGTTCCTGCAGCACCCGCAGCAGCTTCACCTGCACGCCCTGTGGCATGCTTTCGAGCTCGTCCAGAAACAGCGTGCCGCCGTGGGCGTGTTCGATGCGGCCGATGCGGCGTTTCTGCGCCCCGGTGAAGGCGCCCGCCTCGTGGCCAAACAGCTCACTGTCGAGCAGCGAGTCGGGCAGGCCGCCGCAGTTCAGCGCCACATAGGGCGCCTTGCGGCGCCGCGAATGTTCGTGCAGGGCGCGGGCCACCACCTCTTTGCCAGTGCCCGTCTCGCCGCGGATGAGCACGTCCACCGGCGAGTCGGCCACCTCCATCACCAACTGGCGCACGCGGCGGATGGCGGGCGAATGGCCGACCAGTTGGCCTTCCAGGCCTTCGCTGAGCGAGAGCGCGCGGCGCAGGTTGGCCACCTCCAGCGTCAGGCGGCGCTTCTCCAGCGCGCGCTGAACCACCTCCACCAGTTGTTCGGGTGAAAAGGGCTTGGGGATGAAGTCGTAGGCGCCGCTGCGCATGGCCTGGACGGCGAGGTTCACGTCGCCGTGGCCGGTGATCATGATCACGGGCAGGTCCGGGTCGATGTCGCGCGCCTCGCAGATCACCGAGAGGCCGTCGGCCCCGGGCAGGCGCATGTCGGTCACGATCACGCCGGCCAGGCCGGGGCCGATGTGCGGCAACACGGCCTCGGCCGAATCGAAGGCGCGCACGGGGATGTCGGCCAGCTGCAAGGCCTGCACGCAGCCCAGCTGCACGGCGGCGTCGTCTTCCACCAAAAGCACGGTCAGGGCGCGGTTCATGGGGTCACAGGGGTTTTCGGGTGCATGGAAGCTGACCAGAGGGGAACGGTGAGCGTGAAACAGGCGCCACCACCGGGGACGTTGCGCGCCTGCAGTTCACCCTGGAATTCTGCGGCAATGTCGCGGCAGATCACCAGCCCCAGGCCCAGGCCCGCGCCACTGGCCTTGGTGGTGTAGAAGGGCTGGAACAGGTGGGCCAGGTCGGTTTCGCTCAGGCCTTTGCCACTGTCCTGCACGTGGATCGCCAGCGCGGGCGGCTGCGCCGCTGGCAGTGGTTCGGCCGTGATCTGCAGCCGCTTGTGCGGTGCGTCGCGCAGGGCATCGAGCGCGTTGCCGATCAGGTTGATCAGCACCTGCTCCAGCCGGTTGGCGTCGCACCACACCGTCCATTGCCCGGGCTGGCAGCGGTTGTCGGCCTCCACCTTTTCGTGGCGCAGGCGCAGCTGGAACAGGAACAGCGCCTGCTCCACCATGCGGCCGGCGTCGGTGGCCTCGGGACAGGCGGTCGATTTGCGCGAGAAGCTCTTGAGCGGGTCGATGATGCGCGCCATCTGGTCGACCAGCCGGGCCACGATGGACAGGTTCTCCTGCGCCGCGCCGTGGTTGCCGCGGCGCATGAACTCGGCCGCGTTGCCCGACAGGGTGCGGATCCCGCCCAGCGGCTGCGTGAGCTCGTGCGTGATGCTGGCCGCCAGCTGGCCCAGCACGGCCATCTTGCCCGCGTGCACCAGCCCGTCCTGCGCGGCGCGCAGGGTTTTTTCGGTCTGCTCGCGCTCGGCGACCTCTTTGCGCAGCAGGGTGTTGGCGTCGGTGAGTTCCTGCGTCCTTCGGCCCACCTCCTGCTCCAGCTCGGCGTTGGTCTGTTCGAGCAGGCGCTTGGCGCTCAGCTTCTGGCGCTCGATGCGCTGGCGCTGCGTCCAGTACAGCGCCAGCAGGATCACGAAGGCCACGGACACAGCGCCGCCCAGGCCGTCCAGCAGGGCCTGGTGCCGCACCGCGGCGAGGCTGGTGAAGATCAGCACCCGCCAGTCCATGCCATCGAGCGAACGCCCCAGGACCATGAAGTCCGCCCGGTTGCGCGCCTGCCCCAGCGCCGCAGACACCTTGGCCTCGTCGCCGTGCAGCAGGCCCTGCACCTCCTGCGTGTCGTCGTCCACCGAGAGTTCCACCTGCAACGGAAACAGGGGCAGGCGAAGGGAGCCGTAGGTCTGGGCCAACTGCAGGTCCACCCGCCGTTCGGTGGGCAAAGGCGCCAGTGAGGTGTAGCGCCACGCAGGCTGGGACGACAGGATCACCACCTGGTTGGCGTCGGCCACCAGCGCGGGCGCGCCCAGCATCGGCCAGGTCTGTTCCAGCGCCTCGAGACCGATCTTGATGGCCGCCACCCCGACCACGCGAGGGCCGTCGTAAATGGGGTGCGAGGCAAAGTAGCCCGCATGGCCCCCGCTGCCGATGGCGAAGTGGCGCGTCGAACGCCCGGCCAGCGCTTCCAGGTAGTAGGGGCGGTAGGAGACGTCTTCGCCGCGCAGGCTGTCGTCGCGCTGCACCGCGTTGCTGGAGGCCAGCACCACGCCACGCACGTCCAGCACAAACACCGCCAGGCTGCCCAGGTGGGCGTTCAGGCGGACAAGGTAGTCGTTGGCTGCAGCCGCATGCACCGTGCTGGGTGACTGCAGCAGGCGCACCACCGCGGGGTTGAGCTGGACGGTCGCCGGCACCGGCTCCAGGCGCCGCACACGGGCCTCCACCACCGAGGCGAACAGATCGAGCCGTCCGTTGGAGGCCGCCTTCAGGCTGCTCGCGCCCTGGGCGAAGCTGCGCTGGTAGACCCCATAGCCCGAGGCGGCCACGAGGGCCAGTGCCACCAGCGCCAGCAACGCGCGCCGCAGGGCCACCCCGGGCCGGCGGTGTGGCGGGGATGGTGGCGGACCGGACGGCTGTGCTGGGTGGATGGCGACCTCAGGAAGGAGAACTCATACCGTTTGCATTCAAAGTGAGAACAAGGCGCGAAGCCGCAGACAGTGCTATAGCACGGCAAGGCTTCAGCAACGCAGTTATCGCTTTGAAGGCAAATCGGTATCAATGGGCCAGGATTTTGGAGAGGAACTCCTTGGCTCTCGGCGAGCGCGCGTCCGGGTTCCCGAAGAACTCGTCGCGCCGGCAATCTTCGACGATTTTGCCGGCGTCCATGAAGATCACGCGGTGGCTGACCTTCTTGGCAAAGCCCATTTCGTGCGTCACCACCATCATGGTCATGCCCTCTTGCGCCAGCTTGACCATCACGTCCAGCACCTCCCCCACCATCTCGGGGT
>NZ_MUNZ01000191.1 GCF_002001205.1 Hydrogenophaga sp. A37 | reverse complement strand
GCTGATCGTGGACGATTGCGATACATTCACACCAGTTCCTGCGCGCTTCCCCAGCGCCGCCACGGCAACACCGATTCTCCGTCCACGATCAGCCTGAAACAGGCGTCCACGATCGCTGAAATACGCAGGCTGACAGACCACTTTGAGGGAAATGCAAGAATGGCCGCTCAGGGTCGGCAGCGTGACTTCACCCCATCGAGCAGCCGACATCCACCGCGTGCCAACTTGCGAGCCGCGACCTGCCGACCTGGGTGACCGCTGTACTGTCGACACCGGTCGTTGAAGCAGGTCGGTTGTCGCAGCAACCGATGACGGCTTCATGCCGGGCACTGTAAACGCGGCGCGCGGCCGCGAATGACGGCGCACGCTGCAAACCGATCTCTGGTCTTGTAAACCGAGTCAGCTCGGCCAGCACCGTGGCCTTGGTGAGTTCTAGCACGCAGTCCAACGGGCGCAGGACGGTGAAGGAGAGGATGACTTGTCGTAGTCGTGTTGAGGTTAGCCGCAGCGCAGGAGATCGGCGACGGACCAAATGAAAGCGAAGGAGCTTGTTGGTTCATAGGCCCTTGTATGGGCCTCTGTTGTCGCAGTGCAGACGGACTCAGGCGTTGTTGTCTTCGACGTACTCGAAGAGTTCGCTGATGGGGATTTGAAAGTACTTGCACAGCTCGTCGACGGCCTCCAGGTCGATGCGGTTGGCAGTCTCCTGATAGAGCAGTGTGATCGTGTTGCGATGAAGCCCGGTATCTCTGGCGACATCGCTGATCTTGAGCTTTCGCTCCCCCATCAGGCGGGACAGATGACACTTGATCACGACGCTCTCCGTGTAGAAATATCACTCAGGATGACAAAAAGTCCTTGACAATGGCATATTGATGCTCATAATGTCACTCAGGATGAAAAAAAAGCTTCATGAGTGGCTTTTTTCAATTCTGATTGTCCCACCATCGTCAAGGAGTGAGAAGTGAGCACCTGTACCTATCTGACGACAGATGAGCTGTCGTCCCGCATCAAGTACGACAGCCGGACCATACGAGATCGACTCAAAGACAGCGTCCTGCTGGAGGGGCGGCATTACATCCGTCCCTTCGGGGGTCGCAAGACGCTCTACATCTGGGAGCAAATCGAAGCCGACATGGCCCAACACTCAGCGATGAGTTCCGATGGCATCCCCCTGGCCAGCGGAGGGGTGATCCATGGGTAACATCCGCCGCCTAGAGAGCAAGGGGACCTTGTTCCTGGACTTCCGACATGCAGGGATGCGGCTGCGTGAATACACCACGTTGGCCGACTCCTCAGCCAATCGCAAACGCCTTCAGAAAGCTCTGGATCGGATCGAAACCGAGATCTCCCTCGGCACCTTCGATTACCAGAAGACCTTTGGAAAATCGCTGCCCAAAGCGAAGACTGATGTGCCAGAAGCGGAAGAAGGCACCTTCACCACTTCGGTGGGCAAGGCTACGTTCACTCCACTGTTCAAGGAGTTCGCCGAAACGTGGTTCAAGGAAGCCGAGGTGAGCTGGCGCCGCAGCTACTCCATCACCCAGCGGGGTGCGCTGGACAAGTACCTGATCCCGTACTTCGGGGAAAAGGAGGTCGGCCAGATCAACAAGGCAGACGCACTGGCATTTCGGGCATCACTCGCCAAAGTTCCCGCCCGAAAGTCCACTTCTACGCTGTCCAACCGTCGCATCAACTCCGTGATGAAGCCGCTGCGCCAGATCCTCAATGAAGCGGCCGACCGGTTCGAGTTTACGTCCGCCTTTCGCAACATCAAGCCCCTGAAAATCAAGCGCAGCGATGTCATGCCTTTCACGCTCGATGAGGTGCAGCGCATCCTGACCACGGCCAGGGTCGACTACCGCAATTACTTCACCGTGCGTTTCTTCACCGGCATGCGAACCGGTGAAGTGCATGGTCTGAAGTGGAAGTACATCGACTTCGAGCGTCGACTGATCCTGGTGCGAGAGTCCATCGTGCTGAATGAAGAAGATGAGCTCAAGACCGACGGCAGCATGCGCGACATCCAGATGAACGAGATGGTCTTCGAGGCTTTGCAGGCGCAGCGCAGGGCGACGGGCAAGCTGTCCGAATTCGTGTTCAGCAGCCGTGGCGGCAAGCCCATCGACAACCAGAACTTTCTCAACCGGGTATGGGCACCGCTGCTCAGGCACCTGGAGCTGGATCATCGGCGGGCTTACCAGATGCGGCACACGGCAGCCACGCTGTGGCTGGCCAGTGGGGAGGCGCCGGAGTGGATCGCTCGGCAACTGGGCCACACCAGCACGGAGATGCTGTTCCGGGTCTACAGCCGATATGTGCCGAACCTGACGCGGCGTGACGGCTCGGCCATGGAGCGCCTGCTCAAGCAACACATCTCGCTCGCACCAGTGAGCGGGATGGTGGTGCCCTTCATGCCCGCCAACGACGGGTCGCATGAGGCGCTGTCCCCGCCCTGAGTTTTCCTGACCAGACGAGAGAGATGCCAACGCCCAAGGAGCAGGGCAGGGCGAAGCCTTGCCCGAGTTTGACAAAGTGACTTTGGATGAGACCTTGGAGCGTGGCCACAAGACGCATCACCCACATCAATGAATGAAAGCGAGAACGACATGAATCACGACCATTCTGGATCCGGCACCCCTTCTACCGAGCCCACCCCAGCAGACGCTGAACAAGGCGACATGACCAAAAAAACCGATATCAGCGAGAACGTCCAGCGTCACCATCTAACCGGTCTTTGCTTCTTCCACGTGGATGAGAAGGACATGGCGCAGTTGGCCCCGGCGGCGGCAAAGCGACTGGAGGGTTTGCTGACAAACGGTTCGTGGTTGGCCGACATTCACGGGCCGCAAGATGTCTTCCAGTTGGTTCTGTACCCACTACGGTTTGGCTCCGGCTCCGGCGAACTCACCACGCGCCAGGATCGCAGCGACGAGGGTGAAAAACCGCTCGGGAACGTGGAAACGCAGGTCGTCGAATGGGGCGAGGCTCAACCCACCAGCATGAGCCTGGAGGTGAGCGACGAACTCGTCATCGTTCTGCACGCGCTGGAGGAAACCGGGAAGGCGAAGTTGGCGCCATGGACGGGGCGACCCATCCAGCCGCCAATGGTGTGGGAACTGCTGCCTACGTGGCAGGCGCTACCTTGGCTGGAGTTCCCCTCCACGGTCTTGGCCTCCGGTGGAAGCACTCACCACTCGGGTGGCATTTCTATGGGCATTTCGACAAGGGCGGGTATCCAGGCCGATCACACACAGGTGCGCAAAGCATTCGAGGCATGGATGCGCAGCGTAGGTCCCATGCCTGATCCTGAGGGGGCGCAATGAACACGCATCAGTGCTTTCAGCCGATCCTTTGCATCGACAAATCCACCAACAAACAACCATGACCACACCCAAGAAAGAAACACGGCCAGTGCATCGCAGCATCGACCAGCAGCCAGAGCGAATGAAAACCTGGAGCCCGGCCCAGGAGTCGCTGATCCAGACGCTTGGGTCGGTGATGAAGATTCCATCCGCAACCGGGCTGTTGTCGATGCCCGACCTCTTCGATGCAACGCCTCCGTATCGAATGAAGCGCGCCTACCTTGACCAGCTGCGCGAGAGGGTGTTGATCGGCAGGTCTCGAAGTGGTGACAGCCTGATCGATGGCTTCATCGACGATGTGCTCTCCGATGACCTGACCTTTGAAAGTTACTTTGTCGTGCAGGACGTGAGGACGGCATACCAGATACATCCCCTGTATCGGGTCTTCGGTGTCCTCACCCCGTTTCAAGCCGCGACCGAATTGGCCTGGTCCGTCTCGACGTCCCAGGCGGTGCGTCCAGACGAGGCCGCCGTGATGCACGCCGCAGGCCTCTTCTATCCGTCAGGGTACTTCTGGTGTGCGCACCCCAACCGCAAGACAAAACGGAAGGGCTGCAAGGCCAACCTCGAGGATGTGCGCCGAGGTCGAAGTCTTACCCTCAGCAAGCCGCTGCAGCGGCTTTGCGAAAAACTGCCCGTTGACGGCGCTTTGCTCTGTGCCCTTCTGTTGGGATGGGGCGCAGCAGAAGAGGCGAGGCGGACGGCCAAAGTGGACTCGGAAGCAAGGCAGGCACATGAGCAGTACGCGCGCTTGCTGACAGAGCTTCACCTCAGCAGCACCCGGATCAGTCACCGCTGGCATTTAGTGGTCCGCTGGGATCACCCCAACGCCTGACCGTTACCCCCGTCAAGGGGATGAACACATGGAAGCAGGAAGCTCACGGAAGCGGTTGGAGCTCACGAGCGACGTGGGCGCAATCCTAAAGGTCACAGGGCTTCGCGATCAGCCAAATCACATCGAATCAAATGAACAGGAGTGACGCATGTACAAGATGATGTCCAAGTCCAGGATGAGCTGGCACACCGAGGGAGAAACGCGCGGTTCTGTCTGCACTCGCCGAAGTCGCCGAGTCATCGAAGACGGACCCCTGGCCACAAGGCAGGCGGAAAAGTGCCATGTTTATTTGTTGGTGCACAGGGACGAGCCACGCTTCAAGATTGGCATCAGTCGAAGCCCTGGGTCACGGGCGAAGTCCTTGCCAGATGTTGAGAACATCGCAATGGAGAACTCATTTCAGGCGCTGTTTCCAAGCCGGACCAGGGCGCTTGAGGTCGAGAATGGATTGCACCGTTTGCTCTCTGGCTTGCGGCTGCACGTAGTCAGAGAGGACGGAGACCGCTGGGATGGAGGGACCGAGTGGTTTGCCATCGGGGGCTTGAGCTTCGCCCTCAATATCCTGCAGAACACCCCGCTGACGCACGATGGCGATGGCATGGTCATCCTCAAGAGACTGGAGGATGCGAGCCCGCAGCCGAAGGAGCGACCGTGTGCACGCGAGGCACGGATGCGACGGCAGTTCGATGCAGCGCAGGCCAACATGGCTCGCATGAGCCAGATCGTTCAGGTGTTTCGCCGCCTCAATGATGAGCTGACCATTACCAGACGCGATCCCGAGCGAGGAGCCAAGCCGAGCAGGACGGACGCCAGCGAGAAGCTCAAGACATTGCTGACCCTGGCCCACGGTGAGATGGTCTGCGTCCACGGGATCGGCAACCTCTGGGAGAGCGAGACTCTGGCGCTTCGCTATCGCCTGACAGACTCTCAGTTCTGGATGTTCGAAACAGGCAAGGCGGGGGAGGGCGTGAGGGAACAGTCGTGGCTCAGCCGCATTCAGTTCGACTGGACGAACAAGACCTCACTGCTGCTGTTCGTCGAGGACCGAGCAGTGCTGGAGAAACTCCCTGGAGGGAGAGCTGCGCTGAGGTTGTGGGACGCGCTGTGGGATTGAGGACGGGCTGGAGCTCAGACGCACGGATTGGCTTGAAGCTGCCCTATCGCGGGGCACCTTGCTGAAGAACAGCATTCCGGCGCGCCCCTTCCACCTCACTATGCACGCGTTGAAACTCAGCGACTGCCCCCCGGCATGCACCCACCAAGGGGGCGAAATACATGCGAAGGCTGTTCTTGAAGATTCGGCGCAGGTCTGATGTGTTCATTGCATGTATCCTTGTTCGGCGTCCAGCCACATTGAGAGTTGTCTGAGGTCTGTGTGATCGCAAGATGACTTTACAGGGAAGAAACGGGGGGCGGAAGACGTCAGGACCGGACAAATTTGTCCGCTGTTGTCTGGTCCGAGTTCTTGTGAGGGACTCCAGCGCGGTGCAGGATACCGAGAAACTCTTGCGCTGGAAGACCCATCCTCTCCAAGCGAGAGATCATCACCGCTGGGTCTGTGTCTTCAGGCGTGCGCAAGTGCCGACCTTCGGCTTGCCAGCGGATCACCTTTTTTCGGATATGCATGGGCGTGGTGGGCATTGCTCTACTTATGGATAAGAGGTCGAAATATGTTTGCCGAGCCGGTGGTTCGTGTCCGAACATGACTCGCTCGAAGGTCGCCGGAGTAGACCATCAAGCTTGATCCATAGTAAGCGGTCATCCAACTACGTCTTCCCACAGAGGGCCTGAGAGGGGAAGCTACGAGTCCATGTAGAACAAGGTGGACACGTATGTCAGAGATCGATGCAGAGGTGGTACGGCGCCTGGTCACGGGA
>NZ_MUNZ01000027.1 GCF_002001205.1 Hydrogenophaga sp. A37 | reverse complement strand
ACGACCGCGAGATGTACAAGCGTCGCAATGAGGTCGAGCGCTTGTTCCGTCGGCTCAAAGGCTATCGCCGGATCTTCTCGCGCTTCGAGAAACTCGATCTCATGTTCCTGGGCTTCATCAGCTTCGCGCTCGTCGCCGATGGATTGAGAATGTGTTAACAGGCCCTAGTTCATTCGGCCACAAGGAGTCGTTTCCGATGACCATTCAACTGCCGTCCGTCTACCGCGACTTCATCAATTCGAATGGACTATTTGAGGGCTTCGCCGTCGCAGCCGGTGAGGAACACTACGTCGTACTTTGGGGTGATGATGAAGTGGCTTCTGCCAACGCTGAGATTGAAATCCCCGTCTATGCTCCTGGCTTCGTGGCATTTGCTGGGAATGGTGGCGGAGAGGTCTTTGCCTTTGACGACACCGGCGCCGTGGTCATGCTTCCGATGATTGGGATGGCGCCAGAAGCTGCGATCCACGTAGCGAGCGACTTCCCTGAATTTGCGCGAGGTTTTCGGCACGATAGTGCGTCCGGTAAGTGACCGCTTCAGTGAGGCGCACAGCCGCTTTGGCCCGCTGCGGTCATTCCCCCAGTCTCCCCAAAACCGTTCTTCAGACAACCAGATGAGACAGCGCGACGAGCGCTATGAAGGTCAGGAAATACACAAGGCCAAGCCCGATCCGTTGTACGAGAAGAAGCCCACGGGCCAGGACCAGCAACAGCGTGTGCGGCTGTACCGGCCCGAGGACTTCCTGGTGGCCGAGGACGCAAGCCACTGCATCTGCCCGGCGGGCCAGAAGCTCCACAGCAACGGCAGCGCCTGCACGGTCAACGGGCGTCCGTGTCACAAGTACACCGGCAGCAAGGCAGGTTGTGGGCCGTGCGAGCAGAGAAGCCAGTGTCTGCGCCACCCGCAGCGCACGGCGGTGCGGCAGGTGGCGATCTTCAAGAAAAATCAGAGCAGTCCCAACGACGTGCTCCAGGCGATGAAGCAACGCATCGACAGTCCGGAGGGAAGAAGGCGCTACAGCCAGCGCATCGGCACGGTGGAGCCGGTGTTTGGCAACATCCGGCACAACAAGCGGTTGAACCGATTCACGCTGCGCGGGAGCAAGAAGGTGGGCACGCAGTGGAGGCTGTATTGCCTGGTGCACAACATCGAGAAACTGGCCGGGTGCGACCTGAAGAAATAGCGGGTGGGATACGGGTCTTGTTCGGTGCCAGAATGAGCGCTACAGGCTGATCAGGAACCCGATTGGACGGGTCGATCAACCGCAAACGACTTCAGGAGGGACCCACACCATGGCGATCCAGAAAACCGAACCCATGCGCCAGTCTGCGGCTGGACTTGGAGTTTTTGCACAGCCTCGTTAGATCTTGGTCATGTCGCACTTCCACCGTCCCCCGGACGTAGAGGCCCTCGTTGAATTCCTGCCAACCTCGGAAGGTGGCAAGGAGCGCTCGGTTCGATCCGGATATCGTCCAAACCACCTCGTCGCCCAAAACCTTCTGACATCCGGGCATCACGAATACCTCGACAAAGAGTCAGTTGCTCCCGGCGAGTCCGCCAAAGCACAGATCTGGTTCTTATCGCCGGAACAATACCCCGGTTGCATGTGGGAGGGGCGAGTGGTCCGCGTGCAAGAGGGATCGCGGCTTGTCGGGCACGCCACAATCACAAAGGTCCTCAATGCATTGCTTGAAAAGATCTAACCCTGCATTGCAGCGGATGGCTTTGCCGTCCGCTGAATTTGAACGTTGAGGCTGTGCAAAAACCCCGCTGAGCAGGAACGAATAGCCACCGCGGAAGTCCATGTCCAAACGCTCAAAGCAGGAGAGCAGGACATGGCGAGATACAAACTGATCGACCGCAATCCCAGGCTCTTACCCGTGGTGCTGAGCGAGCAGATTCAACCTGGTAGCTTTGAATTTGCGCTCGATCACCTGATCGACAACGAACTCGATCTCAGCGCCCTGGATGCGCGCTTTCGCAACGACGAGACCGGCGCCAGCGCCTACGACCCACGCGTCATGCTCAAGATCGTTTTGCTGGCCTACAGCCGCGGTTTGACCAGCAGCCGACGCATCGAAGCGGCCTGCCTGCACAACGTGCAATTCATCGCCATCAGTGGCGACAGCCAACCGAGCTACACCCACATTGCCAAGTTCGTGCGCGAGCTCGGCGACGACATCCAGGCCTTGTTCACCCAGGTGCTGCTGACCTGCGACCGCCTGGGCCTGATCGGGCGGCAGATGTTTGCCATCGACGGCGTGAAGCTGCCGGCCAACGCCAGCAAAGAGCGCAGCGGCACCCATGCCGAGCTGGCGCACCGGGCAGAGCGTCTGGACAAGGCCGCGCGCAAGATCATTGAAGCCCACCAGCGACAAGACGCCAGCGGTGATGAGCCGGGCACGGACGAACAGCGTCAGGCCCGCATCAACGCCCTGCACAAAGAGGCCCAGGCCACGCGCGACTTCATCGCCCGCAACGCTCCGCGGCGCAACCGCAAAGGCCAGGAACTCAAGACCAACGTCACCGACCCCGAGAGCGCCAAGATGGCCACCGGCAAAGGCGTGATCCAGGGCTATGCGGCGCAGGCCGCAGTGGACAGCCAAAACCAGATCATCGTGGCGGCCGATATCACCGGCTCAGGTTCGGAGCAGGCCATGCTGCTGCCCATGGTCAAGGCCAGTGAAGCCGTGAGAGACCCAGACACCTTGATCACCGCCGATGCGGGCTACCACAGCACGGAGAACCTGCAGGCGCTGGCCGAGCAACACATCGATGCGCTGATTGCAGACAACCAGATGAGGCAGCGCGACGAGCGCTATGAAGGTCAGGCAAAACACAAGGCCAAGCCTGATCCGCTGTACGAGAAGAAGCCCATGGGATCAGCGCAGAAGATCGGGCTTTACCGGCCCGAGGACTTCCGGGTGAGCGAGGACCAAAGCCACTGCATCTGCCCGGCTGGCCGCAAGCTCAACAGCAACGGCAGCGCCTGCACCATCAACGGCCGAAGCTGCCACAAATACACCGGCAGCCAAAGCGGCTGCGGCCCGTGCGATCACAGGCACCTGTGCTTGCGCCACCCTGAGCGCACGGTGGTGAGGCAGGTGGCGATCTTTGCCAAAGGCCAGTCCAGTGCGAACGAGGTACTCGAAACGATGAAGCAGCGCATCGACAGTCCCGAGGGAAGAAGGCGCTACAGCCAGCGCATCGGCACCGTCGAGCCGGTGTTTGGCAACATCCGGCACAACAAGCGGTTGAACCGGTTCACGCTGCGCGGGAGCAAGAAGGTGGGCACGCAGTGGAGGCTGTATTGCCTGGTGCACAACATCGAGAAACTGGCCGGGTGCGACCTGAAGAAATAGCGGGTGGGATACGGGGCTTGTTCGGTGCCAGAATGAGCGCCAGAGGTCCCATCAGAGGGGTCAATCAACCGAGAGCGACATCAGGAGAGACCAACACCATGGCAATCCAGAAAACTGAACCCATGCGCCAGTCTGCGGCTGGACTTGGGGTTTTTGCACAGCCTCGTTAGCAGTCATGAGCGAGCACCTCACCATTGCATCCGCAGGAAATGTCCTTCCCGCTGCCCTCGCAACGTTGCGTCAGCTTGGGTACGTCGTCACGCTAATGAACAACGGTCGCCTTTGCAAAGCTGAGAATGGCACTCAAACACTCGTAGCCGAAGACCCGCTGCTACTTCTTGGTCTCGTCAAGCTGCAAGAAGCCCGAGGGAACGAATGGGCGCCAACCGAAACCGAAGTTGAAAACTACCTAGCGTTCAATGCAGCTCACATAGAAGCTGCGTATGAACGCGCGGACGTGTGGGAGGAGAGCGGTGCCGTTCACATTCTTTGTGTCAGCGCCTTTGGAGATCCAGTTGAATTGGGAGAAGAAGAAGCTCGCGACTTTGCTGCTCGGCTAAACAAGGCGATCACAGAAGCGGGGCCAGAATGACACCTAACATTCCAATCCACCGGACCTCCGGCAAGCTGCGCTTGCCTGCGTCCGGTGATTTTCAACGTTATCTGTCATGAGCAGAACATCGTCGGCGTTCGAAGCAGCGTTCACGCCCGATGCGATCGCTTCTGCATCCGTCACCGCTTCCGAGGTTTCCGAGCCGTACCTTGGTCCGCTGCTGGCGAAATGGGGCGGGACCTCGTTTAACGGTGGCATGTACCGGTTGATTCGCCCAGAAGACATTGAGGATTGGGTTCGAATCGCCGAGGGTGCGTTTCCCTCGTTTCGCGACCGCTTGCTCCCATTTGGGATCGATTGGCTGGGCCGGCTGTTTGCCCTCGATCTTGGTCGCACTGTCACGGGATCCCCGGCAGTCACTTTGCTCGAGCCTGGCACAGGTGAAGCCCTAGAAATACCTTGCACAGCGGAATCATTCCATGAGTCCGAACTAATTGAGTATCGCGAAGAGTCATTGGCCGCGAGCTTCCTGGAGGCTTGGCTCAGGGCCGGCGGCACGCCTCCTGCTTTAAACGAGTGCGTCGCATATCGCAAGCCACTCTTCCTGGGCGGCAGCGACACGGTAGAAAATCTTGAGCTCACGGACCTCCACCTGTACTGGGGTATCGCCGAACAGCTCATACGAAAAGTCCGCGGGCTACCTCTTGGAACTGTCGTTGAAGACGTAAGCTTGCGCAAATGACAGATAACAAGTCGCTCGGCAGGGACACGCCACAGCAGAAGGCCGCTACGCGGCTAGCGTGGCGCGCACGGCAGCTCCAACGTTGGGCGTAGCGATGCCGCATTCCGTTCTTGCCGACGAGTTCTACCTCTATCTATTAGCGTTCTGCCAAGAAGATCAGTGTGCGGCAAATTTTGAGCCGAGTGAACGTCTATCGGCAGCTACTGACATCGAACCATGGTCGGTTCGCGCTGCGACAGAAGCGGAAGGAAAGGGCTGGGCGGTAGACGGCAGTGGAAGAGTTCTTTGCCCAGAGCATGCGCCCAACCCATCATTCCAGCGGACTGCCTACGGCAGCCGTTGAATTCAAACGTTATGCCTCAACGGAGAGTGCGCGATGAAATCTGCTTTTCTCTCTTACGAGCAATGGCGCGCGGACAATGCCGGACGCGCGGAGGATGCGGCCAATCTCTTTGGCCAGTATCTCGTTGAGCATTGCAGAAACAAGGCGATCGCCACAGCTCCGGCTGATTCGAGCGAAGAGACACGAGCCGCAGTCGTGCGAGCGGTGGATGAAGCTCTTCACAATGTCACGGATCTGCTTGAAGGCTTTTGGCCTCTGCCTGCAGGTGACGGGTGTATGGCAGAACTAGCCCTGAACGTGAACATTGTTCGTGACGGACGGCTCTTTGAGACCCAACCAATCTCTCCCGGCAAGCTTGATCTACCAATTGGCTACTGGAGCTGGATTGAGGCATAACTTGTCAATCGACGCGGACCCACAACAGCAGGCTGCGGCTTCGCCGCTCATGTTGGTGGTCCGGTCATTTTTACGTTAGCCGTCAAATGAACAGACCTGCGTACCGTGAGGTTTCCGACCTTTGGGAGGTTGAAGGTTCCTTCCGGGACATATACGTTCTTCATTCCGACTTGGCTGGATGGCGAGCATTCATGGCCTTCGCGGCGGGCTACCCGTGCAGTTATTCATTCGATGGCGAGACCGGCGTTCTGCCTGAAGTGAGCCAGTTACTGGTCAATCGTGATGGTAGCCATCTGCTCCGCATAGATCTTGGTGGCGCAACTGCCAACTGCCATTTTTTCATGGCGTCTGAAATCGAGTTGGATGTCGATCCTAGAGAGGTTCAAAACGCCGACGCGCACGATGCGGTTCTTTCCTTCGTCGAAGGCATGGCACGAGCCATTGGCCGGCCCGTGCTTCTCACACCGGAGAACGGAAGTCATGTTCCGTACCTGTCTTATGAGCCAACTTGCGGTGAGTGGCATGCACACTCTTGACAGTGCAGCGACACTGATGGCTAAGGATGGTCTGCACAACACCCGGATCTGCGTGGGCTGATGCTCGCAATTTCAAATGGCGGCAATTTTTGCTGATCAAGAGGTGTTTTCGGGCTAATTTCACTCCTGTTGGCGACCCCTTGGCCGCATT
>NZ_MUNZ01000028.1 GCF_002001205.1 Hydrogenophaga sp. A37 | reverse complement strand
CCCCAAACCCCAACCCAGTCCCTCGCTCATGCTCACCGCGCGCGTCATGCCCTGGGCGAGCCAGCCACTGGTGAGTGCCGACGCCAACGCCCAGGCGCTGAACCTGGCCGCGCTGTGGCCCGCCGCACCGGTGACCGCGCTCAGTGGCCGCGTATTGGCACAGCCCGACGGCGCCGCGTGGCGCGCCAGCGTGACGCTGGCCAACGCCCTGCCCGGCCCGGCTGACCAGGCGCGGCTCCCGCTGCAGAGCCTGAGCGCCGAAGTCGAACAACGCGGCGTGCGCTGGACCGTGTCTGACCTGCGCGCCGAGCTGGGCGGTGGAACGTTGAAGGCCCAGGGCGGTTTCGACCTCGACACCGCTGGCGGCGCCAGCCTGCCCACCGCCTGGCAAGGCGAAGCCACGGCCAGCGGCGTGCGCCCCGCCCTGGTCTGGAGCACCCTGCCACCGGCGGCCTTGGACGCCCAATCCAGCGCGCGCGCCGCGCCCACCGCCCGTGCACCGCAGGCGGTGGACCTGAGCGCACGGGTCACCCCCTCGGCGCGCCAGCCGGCGGGCGTGTCGCTGGCCGAGCTGATACAAAGCGAACTGCGGGTCAAAGGGCAGTGGCTACCGACCCCGGCCGTGGCGGGCACACCTGCACCACCGGCCTGGCACGGCCTGCTGCAACTGGCCGAGGCGCACATCGCCATCGCGGGCGCGCAGCTCGACGCCAAAGGGCAACTGGACACGGCGCAGCTGCGTCACGACGGCCAAGGCAGCCTGGCGCTGCCCGGCCTGAACCTGGCGTGGAAAGGCCTTGCTTCGCACGCTCGGGGCGAGGGTGAAACCACGCTGCAACTCGCCAGCGCTGAGCGCACGCTGGCCTGGGTCCGCAGCCTGCAGACCCTGCCCTGGATGGGCGAGCCGGTGCGCAAGGCGCTCGCGGCGCTGGGCATGCAGAGCGCCGACGGTGAAGTGAATGCTTCATTGAAATGGGCCGGTGGGCTGGGCGCGCTCGGCTGGCCGGCCGCGCCGGGCGGCACGGCCCCCGACGCCGTGGCGCCGCTGCGCCTGGAAGCAGCATTGAACGTGCCACGGCTGGCGCTGGAGAGCGACACCACCGGCCCGCTCGCGCTCGCGGACATCGCGCTGAAGGCGCAGGGGCCTTTGCAGGCGTTGCAGATCAGCGCACAGGGCAGCGCCACCCTGCCGCCCTGGCGCGCATCGCTCGACGCGGCCGGGCAGTTGCGCGCCAGCGCGTCACTGCGTGAAGGCGGGGAACTGAACCTGAGCCGCCTCGCCCTGCGCCTGAACCCGGTGGCCAACCCCGCCGACGCAAAGGCCTCCGCGGCGGGCTGGGCGCTGGAGAGCCCGCAGCCGCTGCGCATCGTCTGGAAGGGCGCGCCGGGTCAAAGCGTGTCGCTCGACGCCGGCACCGGCACCCTGCTCTTGCGCCCCCTCAACGCAGGTTCCACCGCCCCCGAGACGCCACTGACCCTGGCTTGGCAGCGCCTGCGCTGGCAAGGCGCATCGCTGGAAACGCAGGGCCGGCTGCAAGGCCTGTCGCTGCCCTGGATCGACACCCTCGCCACTCTCACGCAACCCGATGGGCGCGGCCCGCTGCAGGCGGCGGGACTGAGTGGCGACTTGCTCTTCGACGCCGATTGGGACGTGCGCCTGCCCGCCGACGCCAGCACCCCACCCGCGCTCACCGCCAGCCTGCAGCGGCGCGGCGGCAGCCTGCGCTGGCGGCAGATGGCGGGTGGGGCCGCATCCGGCGCCGACGCCGCGCCCCCCAACGGCAACGGGGCGCTCGACGCTGGCGTGCGCGACGCGCGCGTGAGTCTCGCCTTGCAAGACCGGCGCTGGCGCGCGCAATTGCGCTGGGACACCGAACGCCTCGGCCAGGCCAGCGCCGAGTTGAACGCCACCGTCGCCCCGGGCAGCGCTGCGTCTGAGGCCAGCCTGCTGGAGCGCTGGTGGCCCGCCGACACCCCGATCCAGGGCAACGCGCAGGTGCGCCTGCCACAGGTGGGCGTGTGGTCGGTGCTGGCGCCGCCGGGCTGGCGCGTGCAGGGCACGCTCAACGCCGACGCGACCGTCGCGGGCACCCGAGGTGCGCCCACCTGGAGCGGCACGCTGCAGGCCGACGAGCTGGCCTTGCGCTCGGTGGTCGACGGCATCGCCTTCACCAACGGCCAGTTGCGCGCCACACTCGCGGGCGACCGCATCCGCGTCGACCGCTTCAGCCTGCAGGGCCCGGGCGGCGTCGAGAGCGGCGGCACGCTCGAAGCCAGCGGCGAGGCCACCTGGCGGCCCGCGGCCAACGGCCTGGCGCGCGAACCGCTCATCAACCTGCAAGCCAAGGCCGAGCGCCTGCGCGTCTCCAACCGGCCCGACCGCCGCCTCACCCTCTCGGGCGAGATCAACGCCCAGCTCGAAGGCGCGCTGCTGCGGCTGCGTGGGCAGCTCAAGGCCGACAGCGCGCTGTTCATCCTGCCCGACGAAATGGCGCCCACCCTCGGGCGCGACGTGGTCGTGCGCAGCACCCGCACCCTGCCGACCGAGGCAGGCTCGGCGCAGCGCGTGCAGACCGACCTCTCGGTGCAGCTCGATCTGGGCCCGCGTTTCGAGGTGCGCGGCCAGGGCCTGCAGACGCGGCTCGAAGGCCAGCTCACGGTGCAGGCCACGCGCGCGCTGCCCACGCCGCGCGTGCTGGGCGAGGTGCGCACCGCCAGCGGCACCTACCGCGCCTACGACCAGCAACTCAACATCGAATCGGGCGCGCTGCGTTTCACCGGGCCCTACGACGACCCGGCGCTCGACATCCGCGCGGTGCGCAAGCTGCCCGCCAATGTGGAGCAGCGCGTGGGCGTGCAGATCAGCGGCAACGCGCAGGCGCCTCGCGTGAGCCTCTTCGCCGACCCCGACATGCCCGAGGCCGACAAGCTGGCCTGGCTGGTGCTGGGGCGCCCGGCCTCGACCGCTGGAGCGCAGGCCTTCGTGTTGCAGCAGGCCGCGCGCCGCTTGCTCTCACAAGGGGATGAGCCGCTCGACGGCACCCTCGCGCGCACCCTGGGCCTGGACGAAATCGGCTTCGAGGCCCCCAGCACCGGCGCCGACGGCACCACCACCCAAGCCGCGCTCACCGTCGGCAAGCGCCTCTCCAGCGACCTCTACCTGAGCTACGAACAGAGCCTGGCCGGCGCCATGAGCACCGTGTCCATCCTGTACGACCTCTCACGCCGCCTGACCCTGCGCGCACGCGCCGGCACCGAAAACGCGATCGACCTGATCTTCACCCACCGCTTCGACTGAAACCGCCGGTCACCCCACATACAATGGCGCCCGTCCGCCGCCATAGTTCAATGGATAGAACGAGTGCCTCCTAAGCGCTAGATACAGGTTCGATTCCTGTTGGTGGTACCAAACGGCGCACTTCCCCCACACATCCCAGCGCCCCGCTCGAAGCGGACACCAGCGCCGACGGGTTGACTCATGCCGCCGCCATCCAGCGGTTCAGTCGCGGTTTGATCAGAAAGCCCATCACCAGGCCGATCACCACGCCGGCCGGCAAGGAACGCCAATAGGCTGTCGCCCATTGCGCTGGGAACGCCGCGCTCAGCCCCTGGTTGCTCAGCGTCACGGCGGTCGCCATCAGCAGTTCCATCAGCAACGCGGTGCACAGCGCCAGCACCACCGTCGCCAACACGCGGGGCCAGGCCGACAGGCGCGGCCCGAGCACGCGGTCCAGCACCACCAGGGTCAACAGGCCCAGGGGCATCACGGGCAGGGCGGTGGCAAAAGCCAGCATCCAGCGCGAGAAAAAATCATCGACCCCACCCAGATTGATCCAGGTGATCACGCCACTGAGGATCAGGGCGATGGCGGGCATGACAGTGACCAGCGGTACCAGGCGGCGCCAGCGAAAGCCCGCGGCGGGCGAAGGAGCCGGGGTCGCCGGCGCGGAGGTCACTTCAGAGCTCTTCATGTGGATCGATTTTGGTTGACAATGTCAACACAATAACGGATTTGGTTGACCTTATCAACCACTCAAGTATGAGACAACACCCCGCGCCCCCCCAGGTCGCCGCCCTGGAATCCCTGATGTCGCTGTTTGGCAGCGTCAAACAGGCCTTGCGCCACGAAATGCAAGGCGGTGCAGAACCCGCTGTGGCGCCCATGCTGCTGCGCATGCTGCAGCTGTGTCAGCGCCACCCGGGCATCACGCAGCAGGGCTTGGCCCAACAGACCGGCCGCGACAAAGGTCAGGTCGCGCGGCTGGTCAAAGAGCTGCTGGACCTGGGCCTTCTGACCAAGGCGGACCACCCGGAGGACCGGCGCAGTCACCGCTTGTTGCCCACCCCGACCGGCATGGCGGCGGTGCAGCGCTTCGAGCAGGCCGAAGCGGGTGTGGCCGAGCTGCTGTTTGGTGGGCTGCGGGCAGCCGATCTGCGCTCGCTGACCGAGCAGCTTGTGGCACTGAAGCAGCGCGTCGAAACACGGCTGCCTTCGGACGAGGCGGATTGACACCACACCGTTGAACAGGAGGCTTCCATCGCGCGACCGACCCGCGCCCCCGCTCAGCGCTGGCGCAAGGTGCGGCTGAGCAGAATCACGGGCAGCAGGCCCACCAGCACCAGGGTGAGTGCGGGCAGGGCCGCCTCACCCAGGCGCTCGTCGCGCGCCAGCTGGTAGGTGACCACGGCCAGGGTGTCGCTGTTGAACGGCCGCAGCACCAGGGTGGCGGGCAGCTCTTTCATCACGTCCACGAAGACCAGCAGCGCCGCCGCCGCCGTGGAGCGCTTGAGCAAGGGCCAGTGCACGCGCAGGGCCAGGCCCAGCCCGGTGGTGCCGAGCATGCGCGCCGAGTCGTCCAGGCTGGCGGGCACGCGCGCGTAGCCGCTCTGCACCGACTGCAGCGCCACGGCCGTGAAACGCACCAGGTAGGCCCAGACAATGCCCAGCGCGGTGGCGGTGATCCAGTAGCCCACGCTGGACTCGGGGCGCGCGCTCATCCACCAACCCACGGGCAGCAGCAGGCCGACCACGATCACCGCGCCGGGCACCGCGTAGCCGAGGCTGGCGAGCTGCACCACGAACCGGGTCACGAAGCCCGGCCGCGCGCGGTAGGCGAACGCCAGCGCCAGCGCCAGCGCCGTCGCCACCGCAGCGCTCAGTGCCGCCAGGCGAACGCTGTTGCCCGACCACTGCACGAACTGCGTCCAGGGCAGTGAATCCCAGCCACCGAGCAGCGGGCGCAGCATGAAGATCACCGGCAACACAAAGCCAAACACGATCGGTAGCCCGCAGGCCAGCCAGACCGCCGCCGCCCGCGCGCCGCGCAGGCGCACCGGTTGCGCCTCGGCGCTGCCAGCGCGCTGGCCCCGCAGCGACGCGAAACGCATGCGGCGCTGCGCCCGCTGCTCCAGCCACAGCAGCAGCGCCACCAGCGCGAGCAGCATGGTGGCGAGCTGCGCAGCCGCCAGCGGCATGTCCATCGACAGCCAGGCTTTGTAGATGCCGGCGGTGAAGGTCTGGATGCCGAAGTAGCTGGCCACGCCGAAGTCGGCCAGCGTCTCCATCAGCGCCAGCGCCACGCCCGCAGCCACCGCGGGGCGCGCGAGCGGCAGCGCGACCTCGCGGATGCGGCGCGAGAGCGGCGCGCCCAGCAGGCGCGCGGCCTCCATCAGCTGCGACGCGCGCTCCGACAGCGCGGTGCGCGCCAGCAGGTAGACATAGGGGTAGAGCGAGAAGGTGAACACCCAGACCGCGCCCGCCGTGTTGCGGATTTCGGGGAACACCCGGCCGCGCAGCCCGAAGGTGTCCCGCAGGCCGGTTTGCAGCGGGCCGCTGAACTGCAGGAAGTCGGTGTAGGCGTAGGCCACCACGTAGGCGGGCATGGCCAGGGGCAGCAACAGCGCCCACTCGAACACCCGGCGCCCGGGAAAGTCAAACAGCGTGACCGCGCTGGCCGCCGCCATGCCCACCACCGCCACGCCCAGGGCCACGCTCAGGCACAGCAGCAGCGAGGTGAACACGTAGTCCGGCAGCACCGTGCGCCCCATCTCGGCCAACACCTGGCGGGCCGCGGCGTCCAGCTGCAGCCACGAGCCCAGCAGCGACAGCACCGGCAGGGTCAGCAGCAGGGCGAGCAACAGCAACAGGGCGGTGGGCCACCAGCGGGTCATGGGCGGGCGAGAAGGAGGG
>NZ_MUNZ01000030.1 GCF_002001205.1 Hydrogenophaga sp. A37 | reverse complement strand
TCAGAGCGCCGGTTTCGACCTGCCGCGCAACGCCCCCGCCGCCGCGCGCACCGTGATGCAACTGCTGCAGCGCCTGCAACATGGCAGCCTCACGCTGCAACTGCCCGACGGCACGGTGCAGCGCTTCGGCAGCGTGGACGGCCCGCACGCGAGCCTGCGTCTGCTGAACTGGAACGTGTGCGGCGCGGCCCTCAAATCGGGCGACATCGGCTTCGCCGAGAGCTACATCGCGGGCGACTGGCACTCGCCCAACCTCACCGACCTGCTGCGCCTCTTCGTGGTCAACCGGCGCGAGATCGAAGACGTGATCTACGGCTCGTGGATCGGGCGCCTGGCCTACTGGGTCAAGCACCGCCTCAACCGCAACAGCAAGGTCAACAGCCGCAAGAACATCCACGCCCACTACGACCTGGGCAACGCCTTCTACAGCCTCTGGCTCGATCAGACGATGAACTACTCGTCGGCCCTGTTCGAAACGCCAGACCAGCCCATGGTCGAAGCGCAACACGCCAAGGTACGGCGCGCCCTGCGCATGGCCCAGGTGCAAGCCGGCGACCGCGTGCTGGAGATCGGCTGCGGCTGGGGCGCGCTGGCCGAAATGGCGACCACGGAGTTCGGCGCCTCCGTCACCGGCGTGACGCTCTCCACCGAACAACTCGTGTTTGCCCAGGCGCGCATGGCACGGCTCGGTGTGCAGGACCGGACTGATCTGCGTCTGCAGGACTACCGCGACATCGACGACACCCCCTTCGACGCCATCTGCTCCATCGAGATGGTCGAGGCCGTGGGCCGCGACTACTGGCCCACTTATTTCAGCGCGCTGCAGCGCCTGCTCAAGCCGGGCGGCCGCGCCTGCCTTCAGAGCATCGTGATTCACGACGCGCTGTTTGACCGCTACATCGCGGGCACCGACTTCATCCAGCAGTACATCTTCCCTGGCGGCTGCCTGCCCTGCCCCCGCGAGCTGCGCGCGCAGGCCGCGCTCGCGGGCCTGGAGGTGGAAGACAACTTCTGCTTCGGGCTGGACTACGCGCGCACCCTGCGGCTCTGGCGCGAGGACTTTCTGAAGAACCAGGAGCAGGTGCTGCAGCTGGGCTTCGACCATCGCTTCCTGCGCATCTGGGAGTTCTACCTCGCCTACTGCGAAGCCGCGTTCGAAGAGCACAACACCGACGTGGTGCAGCTCACGCTGCGCAAGCCCGTCTGACCGGCCCCCCATGACACCCCGCCGCACCTTCTGTCTCGCTGCACTCGCGTCCACCTGGGTGCTGGCCATGCCCCTGGGGGCGCAGGCCAACACGGCCGTCAGCGGTCTGGAGAGCGTGTTGCAAAACGCGCAGACGGTGGGCAACGCGCGCCTGAAGGTCTGGGGCTTCGAGGTGTACGACGCGACGCTGCGGGCCGACCCCGGCTTCACCGCCACCGCGTTCGACCGCCACCGCTTCGCGCTGGAGCTGAACTACCTGCGCGCCTTTAAAGGCGCCGACATCGCCGAGCGTTCGATCGACGAGATGCAGGCCATCGAGGCCCTGACGGCCGAACAGGCCACGCGCTGGCAACAGGCCATGGCCCGCCTGTTCCCCAACGTGCAGAAGGGCGACCGCATCACCGGCCTGCACCTGCCCGGCCAGGCCGCGCGCTTCTACCTCAACGGCCGCCTGCTCGGCGACATCAGCGACCCCGAGTTCGCGCGCCGCTTCTTCGGCATCTGGCTCTTGCCACAGACCTCGCAGCCGCGCATGCGTGAGCAGTTGCTGGGTCTGGCCGGCCGCACGCCATGAGCGCCGCGCCGGGCCGTTCCCAAGCAAGCTCGCACCGCAGCCCGCAGGGCGAAGGTACTCCCGTGAGCGCCGCCCGGCCGCTCCGAAGGTGCTCAGCCTCGCAGTGCGCAGCACGGAGGGTCGTCCAGTGAGCGCCGCGCCGGGCCGTTCGCCAGCCAGCTCGCTGGGAGAAGACACGCACGCGACAACCGACCCAGCGGCCCGCTTCATCGGCCCCGGCGCCTGGCGCCAGGGCCTGGGCTACGGCCTGCTCGGCCTGCCGCTCGCCTTCGTGGCGCTGCCCTTGTACGTGGTGCTGCCCAACCACTACGCGCGCAGTTTTGCCGCGCCGCTGGCTGCGCTGGGCGCTGTGCTGCTCACCGCGCGCCTGTTCGACGCCGTGCTCGACCCCTGGATCGGCCGCTGGGTGGACCGCCTGTTCGCGCGCTCGCATCGCGCCGTGCTGGGCGCGGGCGCGGTGGCCGCCGTCGTGCTGGCGCTGGGCCTGTGGGGCCTGCTGTTTCCACCCACCGCCGTGCAGGGCAGCACCACCGCCCTGCTCACCTGGGCCGGTGGCCTGATGGCGCTGACCTACACGGCCTACAGCATCGCCAGCGTGGCGCACCAGGCTTGGGGGGCGCGGCTGGGCGGCAGCGAGCCGCAGCGCAGCCGCGTGGTCGCGTGGCGCGAAGGCCTGGCTTTGCTCGGCGTGTTGGTTGCGGCGGTGCTGCCCGGCACGCTGGGCCTGGGCGCGACCGTCGGCGCCTTCGCCGTGCTGCTGGCGCTGGGCTGGTGGGCGTGGAGCCGCGCGGTGGTGCCGCAGGTCGGCGATCACCCGCTCGCCGCGGCGCCGGTGGGTCGCTCGCCGCTGCGCCAGCCGGCGTTCGTGCGGCTGCTGCTGGTGTTCGTGGTGAACGGCACGGCCAGCGCTGTGCCGGCCACGCTGGTGCTGTTCTTCGTGCAGGACCGCCTGCAGGCGCCCGCCGCGCTGGAGCCGGCCTTCCTCGGCCTCTACTTCCTGTTTGCGGCGCTCTCGTTGCCGCTCTGGTTGAAGCTCGTGGCCCGCATCGGCCTGGCGCGCAACTGGCTCGCGGGCATGGCGCTGTCGGTCGCGGCCTTCGTCTGGACCACCACGCTGGGCACCGGCGACAGCACCGCGTTTCTCATCATCTGCGCGCTCTCCGGCATCGCGCTGGGCACCGATCTCGCACTGCCGGGCGCGCTGCTCACCGGCCTGCTCGGCGATCTGGGCGAGCGCGGCAAGCGCGAAGGCGCCTACCTCGGCTGGTGGAACTTCGCGGCCAAGCTCAACCTCGCGCTCGCCGCCGGTCTGGCACTGCCGCTGCTCGCCCTGTTCGGCTACGCGCCCGGCGCGCGCGACGAGGCCGGTCTGCAGAGCCTGACCATCGCCTACGGCCTGCTGCCCTGCGCGCTCAAGCTGCTGGCAGCCGCCGGCCTGTACCTGCTGGTGATCCGCCGCCCGGCGGCATCGCCGCTCACCGCAACCACCCCCTTGAAAGCCCACCCATGAAACGACGCCTCTTGCTCACCGCCGGGGCCGCCGCCAGCGCCCTGGTGCTCACCGGGTGCGCTGGCCCCCAGATCAGCGAATTCGCCGGCCAGAAACCCGCGCTCGACCTGCGCCAGTACTTCAACGGAACGCTGGACGCCTACGGCGTGTTCACCGACCGCTCGGGCGCGGTGGTCAAACGCTTCACCGTGGTCATGCGCTGCAGCTGGACCGGCGAAGACGGCGTGCTCGACGAAGACTTCACGTATTCGGACGGCACCACACAGAAGCGCATCTGGCGCCTCAAGCACCTGGGCAATGGTCGTTACAGCGGCATGGCGGACGACGTGGTCGGCAGCGCGCTGGGCGAGACGCAGGGCAACACCTTCCGCTGGGGCTATACGCTGGCGCTGCCGGTCGGCGGCTCGAGCGACGCCGGGCCGCCCCAAGTCGCGAGCGCCCCCTCGGGGGGCAGCGCAGCACGCGAAGCGGCCAGCGTGGGGGCCACGATCGTGAACGTCGAATTCGACGACTGGATGTACCTCATGGATGCGCGCGTGATGCTCAACAAAGCCACCATGAGCAAGTTCGGCATCCGCCTGGGCGAGGTCACGCTGAGCTTCGTGAAGAGATGACCCCCCGCGCCGCTTCGCGTCACCCCCCTCCAGGGGGGCGGCACTGGCCGTCCGGCAAAGCCGGCCCGGCGGTGCCCTTGGGCGGCACCGTCTCATGCGTCGGGGTCGCGCTCCGGCACCATGAAACCCGACACCGTTTTCTGTCCCATCGGCCACTCCCATGACTCCCCAACGCAGCTTCGTCGAACCCAGCGTCGCGCACACGGACCGCCCCGCGCAGCAGAGGCGCGGCTGGTCGCTGTTGCGCCCGTTCAACCCACCGATCACCGACTGGCGCGGTCAACGCGTCTGGGTGGTGGGTGCGTCCAGCGGCATCGGCCTGGCCACGGCCGAGGCGCTGGTCGCGCGCGGTGCCAGCGTGCAGGTGTCGGCGCGCGGCGCAGCCGCGCTGGAGCAGCTGGTGACACGGCACACACGCACTGGCGAGCCACCCGCTGTGCAGGCCTGGCCGCTGGACGTGACCGACGCGAACGCTGTGGCCACCACCGCGCGCGCCATCCTGGCGCACGGCCCGCTGGATCTGGTGGTCTATTGCGCCGGCCACTACCGCGAGATGCGGGCCATCGAATTCGACCTGGCCGAGATGAAGCAGCACCTGGCGATCAACTACACCGGCGCGCTGCACGTGCTCGACGCGGTGCTGCCGGCGTTCACCGCGCGCGGTGCCGGCCACATCAGCCTCATCAGCAGCGTGGCGGGTTTTCGCGGCCTGCCCAAGAGCTTGGCCTACGGTCCCACCAAGGCCGCGCTCACCCACCTCGCTGAAACGCTGTACCTCGACCTGGAACCGCTGGGGCTGGGTGTGAGCGTGGTACACCCGGGCTTCGTTCAGACGCCGCTGACCGCGCAGAACAACTTCACCATGCCCGCGCTGATCACGCCCGACCACGCAGCAGCCGCCATGCTCGGCGGCTGGGCGGCGGGCCACTTCGACATCCACTACCCCAAGCGCTTCACCCGCTGGATGAAGCTGCTGCGCCTGCTGCCCTACCGCGCCTACTTCCCGGCCGTGCGGCGATTCACCGGGCTATAAACAGCCATGCACACCGAAGACAGCCGCGCCGCCGTCGCACGCCTCACTGCCTGGTTCGAATCGCTGACACCACAAAGCCTCGGCCAACTGGGCCGCTTCTACACCGCCGACGCGCGCTTCAAGGACCCGTTCAACGAGGTCCGGGGCGTGCCCTCGATCACGCTGATCTTCAAACACATGTTCGTGACCCTGCACGAACCGCGCTTCGTCGTGACGCAGCAGATCGTGGACGGCCATCAGGCCTTTCTGGTGTGGGAATTCCGTTTCCGCTTCAGGCGCTTTGACACGGTGACGCAACAGGTGATCCGTGGTGGATCGCACCTCACGCTGGCCCCCGACGGCCGCGTCAGCCACCACCGCGACTACTGGGACGCCGCGGAAGAGCTGTACGAAAAACTGCCGGGCCTGGGCGCGCTCATGCGGTTCCTGAAACGCAAGACCAGCCAGTAAGCCGGCCGGAGCGCGTGCATCAAGTTCCAGAATGCGGCGGAACCGGCTCCGCCGGGCCGCTCGCATTGCCCCCTTGAGGGGGTGACGCGCCCTCAGGCGCGGCGCAGGGGTGGGTCGATCAATCGCGCGGCGCGGAGGTCAGTTCGGTCCAGTGTCCGCGAAACTCTGGCGCAGCGCCAGCTTGTCGCTGAGCTTGACCAGATTGGGGTGTGCGGTGCGCCAGTCGATCTGGGGGAAGCGGAAGTCGAGGTAACCCAGAGCGCAGCCCACCGCGATGTCGGACAGGCTCAGGTGAATGCCCGAACAGAACGGCTTGTCGCCCAGGCCCTGGCCCATGGCCTTGAGCGCGGCGTCGATCTTGCCCATCTGACGGTCGATCCAGGCCTGCGAGCGCTGCTCGGCGCTGCGCCCGGCCCAGGTCGCTTCGAGCCGCGCCAGGATGGCCGCGTCGAGCACCCCGTCGGCCAGCGCTTCCCAGGTCTTGACCTCAGCGCGTTCGCGGCCTTGCACCGGGATCAGCTTGCCCACCGGCGACAGCGTGTCGAGGTACTCGACGATCACGCGCGAGTCGAACACCGCTTCGCCGCCCTCCATCACCAGGCAGGGCACCTTGCCGAGCGGGTTGGAGGTGACGATCTTCGTGTCCGCCGACCACACGTCTTCGGGCAGGAACTGGTAGTCCAGCTTCTTCTCGGCCATGACGATGCGCACTTTGCGCACGTAAGGGCTGGTGATGGCGCCGATGAGTTTCATGGAATGCGTGTGAGTGGGAGTCCCTGGGCCGGCCATTTTAGCCAGCCGTCGCTTGGCGTGCGCTGACAGGCCCAAAGTGGTGGGTGCGCCCACCCCGCCTTCTACAATCCGAGGA
>NZ_MUNZ01000031.1 GCF_002001205.1 Hydrogenophaga sp. A37 | reverse complement strand
CGTGTGCACATTCCGGCAAGCAGCTTGTGCATCGTCAGCAAAGCCCGACGGCCGCTGGCTCACTAACCTTCAGCTTTCGCCCCCCTAGAACCCCACAGGAGACAAACCATGGTCCAACCCACCCGCCGTCTGATCCTCAAGGGCGCCGCCGCTTCGGTGGGCGCCATGTCCTTCGCCCCGCAACTCATGGCGCAGTCCGCCCCGGTTCGCGTGGGCTATTCGATGTCGCGCACAGGCCCCTGGACAGGGGGCGCGCAGGTGAGCCAGGAGCCCAACTACCTGCTCTGGGCCGAGCAGCAGAACGCCGCGGGCGGCCTCGATGTGAAGGGCGTCAAGCGCCAGATCGAGCTCATCAGCAGCGACGACCGCAGCGACACCGAGACCGTGGTGCGCACCTACGAAAAGCTCATGGGCAGCGACAAGGTCGATCTGGTGCTGCCGCCCTGGGGCTCCAACGCCAACTTCGCCGTGGCCCCGCTGGCCAACCGCTTCCAGTACCCGTTCCTGGCGCCCACCGCACTCAGCAAGCGCCTGGTGGAAATGCGGCTGCCGTACTTCTTCCTGCTGCTGCAGCAACCCGCGCCCATGACCAACGCGCTGGTGGACATGTTCAAGGCCAACGGCGTGAAGACCGTGGCGCTGATTTATGTGGACGACCTGTTCGGCCTGGAGAACTTCGCGGCGTTCAAGGTGGCGCTGCAGGGCAGCGGCATCACGTTGGTGGAAGACAAGAGCTACCCCGGTGGCGTGAAAGACCTCTCGCCCGTGCTGCGCTCGATGAAGGACAAGAACCCCGATGCCTTTGTGGGTTTCACCTACCCGCCCGACACCATCCTGGCCAGCCGCCAGGCCAAGGAAGTGGGCTTCAACCCGAAGTTCTTCTACGCCTCGGTGGGCACGGCCTTCCAGCTCTACCGCAACGTGATGACCCCGGCGGGTGCCGAAGGCGTGCTCGGCATGGGCTCGTGGAACGGCAAGACCAGCCCGGCTGCCAAGGCCTACTTCGACGCGCACACCAAAAAGTTCGCCGGCAAGGAACCCGACCGCTGGGCCAGTGGCGCCTGCTGGGCCGGCCTGGAGATCCTCACCAACGCGGTGAAGGCGCAAGGCCTGGACCGCAAGGCCATCCGTGACTACGTGGCCGGCACCACGCACAAGACCATCATCGGCGACATCAAGTTCAACGGCAGCGAAAACGTGGGCACGCCAGGCACCGTGAGCCAGTGGCAGAACGGGGAATTTGAGGTGGTGTGGCCGGAGAAATTGGCGACGGCCAAACTCAACCCCAATAAGCCCGCGTGGAAGTGATTTGACCCCCGCGCCGCGCCTGCGGCGCGTCACCCCCTCCAGGGTGCAATGCCTGCGGACTGGCAAAGCCAGATCCGCGGCATTTTTGGTTGAAACCCTTCGCTCCGGCCAATTCCCTCGCTCACTTCCCCATGTCCTTCTCCGCCTGGCTCGAACTTCTCGCCTCCGGCCTCATCACCGGCGGCATCTACGCGCTTGTCGCGCTCGGGCTGAACCTGCAGTACGGGCTGATGCGCATCCTCAACATCGCGCACGGCGAGTTCCTCATGGTCGGGGCCTACCTCACCTGGATGGCGCAGACCTCGCTCGGGCTCCACCCGCTGTTCATGGTGCCGGTGTCCTTCGGCATGCTGTTCGTGCTGGGCTGGGTGGTGCACCGCCTGTGCTTTCGCCGCCTCACCGCCACCTCGCCCAACCTCGACATCTTTGAAGCGCGCGGGCTCATGGTGGCCTTCGGCCTCATGTTCCTCGTGCAGAACTTCGCTTCCTGGATGTGGGGCGGCGATTTGCGCGGCTACGACTTCCTCACCGAGCCAGTGCAGATCCCACTGCCCGATGGCACCGCCCAGTTCGCGGGCAACAAGCTGCTGGTGTTTGCGCTGGCCCTGCTGTTCTCGGGCGCACTCATCGTGCTCATGCGCACCACGCTGCTGGGCAAGGGCGTGCGTGCGCTCATGCAGTCGCCCACCGGCGCGCAGCTCATGGGCATCAACACCCAGCGCCTGCACCCGCTCATGTTCGGCATCGGCCTGGGCCTCTCGGGCGTGGCCGGTGCGCTCCTGTCCATGTCGTACACCATCAGCCCGTCCATGGGTGAGCCCTACACCGTCACCGCGCTCATTGTCATCACGCTGGGTGGCTTCGGCAGCATGGGCGGCGCGCTCGCCGGTGGCCTGCTGCTCGGCGTCATTGAAGCCCTGGGCATGCACTTCACCAACCCCTCGCTCAAGGCCTTGCTGAGCTACGTGGTCTTCATCAGCGTATTGCTCCTGCGTCCCGAAGGGCTCTTTACTCGCAAGAGCCGCAAATCATGACTTCAAGACAGTTCCTCATCCGCGACCTGCTGGTCCTCTTCGGCCTCACCGGCTGGGCGCTCGCGCTGCCGGGCTTTGCCAGCGAGTTCGCCGTGTCCATGGCGCTCACCTGCCTGATGTACATCGCGCTCTCGTCGAGCTGGGCGCTGTTCTGCGGCACCACGCGTTATCTGTCGCTCGCCACCTCGGCCTTCTTCGGCATCGGCGCCTACACCAGCGCCATCCTGCTGGAGCAGGTCTCGTGGGCGCAGGCCATCGGCCTGGGGGCGCTCATCGCCGCTGCGGTGGCCGTGGTCATGGGCGCGGCCGTGCTGCACCTGCGCGGCACCTACTTCGCGGTGCTCACCTTCGGCATGACCGAGCTCATCCGCCACGCCATCAGCTACTTCGAGAAGAGCGTGACCGGTACCGTGGGCCGCGTGCTCATGGTGGTGCCCGATCGCGACACCATCTACCTCACCGTGCTCGCGCTCGCGGTGATCACGGTGGCGCTGTCCATCACGATCCGGCGCACGCGCTTCGGCCTGGCCATGCTGGGCATCGGCGCCGACGAGCAGCGCGCCCAGACCCTGGGTGTGAACACGCGCTGGGTGAAGGTGGCGGGCTTCGCGCTCACCGCTGCCGTGGCCGGTGCGGTGGGCGCGGCCATGAGCGTCCGCTGGACCTACATCGACCCGCACACCGTGTTCAACCCCTTCATCGGTTTCCAGACCGTGCTGATTGCGCTCATCGGTGGCGCGGCCACGCTGTGGGGCCCGCTCATCGCGGCCATCGTCTTCAGCGTGCTGGCCGAAACGCTGCGCCTGCAGGTGCCGCAGATCTACATGATGTCGCTGGGTCTGCTGCTCATCCTCTCGGTGCTGTATTTGCCCGGTGGCCTGGCCTCGCTGCGCGCCGAGACCTTCCGCAGCTGGCGCGATGGCGCCAAGGCCTGGTGGGCCGAGACGCGCGACGACCTGAGCGGCGAGACGAAACGTCGCAAGCAACGTGACAAACAACTCAGGGAGCGCCGCGATGTCTTCTGATCGCCAGCCCCTGCTCGACGCCCGCGACATCACCGTGCGTTTCGGCGGCCTCACCGCGGTGGACGCGGTCAGCGCGCGCTTCATGCCGGGCGAACTCGTCGGCATCATCGGCCCCAACGGTGCGGGCAAGACCACCTTCTTCAACGCCATCTCGGGCGTCACCCAGGCCACCAGTGGCAAGTTGCTGATGCAGGGGCGCGAACTGAGCGGCAAAGGCCCGCACCGCTTTGCCGCCAACGGCCTGGCGCGCACCTTCCAGACCCCGCGCACGTTTGCCGACATGCTCGTGCGCGACAACATCGCCTTCGGCCTGAAGTTCGCGGGCCGTCGGCCGCGCAAATACATCTGGTGGGGCGAAGAGACGACCGTGCCTTGGGTGCTGCGCACGCCCGAGAGCATCCTGGGCCTGATCGGTCTTTGGGCCCAGGCCGATCTGCCGGCCGCGGCCATCACGCCCTCGCAGCAGCGCCTGCTGGAAATCGGCATGGCGCTGGCCACGCGTCCGCGCATGCTGCTGCTCGACGAGGTGGCCGCCGGCCTGACCGAAAACGAGGTGGAGGAGATGGCGCGCCTGATCCGCCGCCTGCGCGACGAGCTCGACCTCACCGTGGTGTGGATCGAGCACGCGGTGACCACCCTGCTGCGCCATGTGGAGCGCGTGATCGTGCTGCACCAGGGCCGCAAGATCGCCGACGGCACGCCCGCCGAGGTGGTGCGCAACGCCGAGGTGATCGAGGCCTACCTGGGCGACGAGATGAACGAGACCTACAACGCCGTCGAGGAGGCCGCCGCATGATGTGGTACCGCCCAACCCCTTTTGAACTCGGTGGTGGCGGGCGCGCACGCCTGAAGGTGAATGGCCTCTCGGCCGGCTACGGTGCCTTCCTGGTGCTGCGCGACCTCAAGCTCGACATCCAGCCCGGTCTCACCGTGGTGCTCGGCCCCAACGGCGCGGGCAAGACCACGCTGCTCAAGGCGCTCAACGGCCTGATCCCGCGCGGCGGCTCGGTGCTGCTCGACGGCACCGAGATGCCCGAGAAGACGCACGAGATCGTGCAGGCCGGTGTGGCCCTGGTGCCTGAAGGCCGCCAGCTGTTTCCGCAACTCACCGTGGCCGAAAACCTCGAACTCGGCGGCTGGCTGGTGCCCAAGGCCTTGCGTGCCGAGCGACTGGCCCAGGCCTTTGTGGACTTCCCCAAACTCAAGGAGCGCGCCACGCAACTGGCCGGCACCATGAGCGGTGGCGAGCAGCAGATGGTGGCGGTGGCGCGCGCCATGATGTGCGCGCCGCGCCTGCTCATGCTCGACGAACCTTCGCTGGGCCTGGCGCCCAAGATGGTCGACGAGCTGCTGACCATCGTGCGCCGCATTGCCGACGCCGGCACCACCGTGCTCATGGTGGAGCAGAACGTGAAGAAGGCGCTGGCCGTGGCCGACCGCGGTTATGTGATGGAGCGCGGCACGCTGGTGGCCAACGGTCCGGCCAAGCTGCTCGCGCGCTCCACCGTGATCCGCGAGGCGTATCTCGGCGCCGACAAGGACCCCGCCACCGGCACCACCAGCGCGGCCGATGCCGTGCAGCGCCGCAAGGCTGTGGCCACCACCACCTGACAACGCTTTCGTCTGAACCCAAGGAGAACCCCATGTCCGACATGTCCATGCTCATCAACGGCCTCAAGGTCACCGCCGAAAAAGGCGCCACCTTCGAGCGCCGCAACCCGCTCGACGGCAGTGTGGCCACGCGCGCACCCGCCGCGTCACCGGCCGACGCCGTGATGGCGGTCGAAGCCGCCGCCGAAGCCTTCAAGACCTGGAGCGAAACCGGCCCGAGCCTGCGCCGCGCTCTGTTGCTGAAAGCGGCAGACGCACTGGAAGCCAAGACGCCAGCGTTCATCGAAGCCGTGTCGGCCGAGACCGGTGCCACCGGCATGTGGGGCGGCTTCAACGTGTTCCTGGCCGCCGGCATGATCCGCGAGGCCGCCGCGCTCACCACCCAGGTGGCGGGTGAAGTGATTCCGTCTGATGTGCCGGGTTCGCTGGCCATGGGCGTGCGCCAGCCGGCCGGCGTGGTGCTGGGCATCGCGCCCTGGAACGCACCCATCATCCTGGGAGTGCGCGCCATCTGTGTGCCACTGGCGTGCGGCAACACCGTGGTCTTCAAGGGCAGCGAGAACTGCCCGCGCACCCACCAGCTGATCGTCGAAGCCTTTCAAGAGGCGGGCTTCCCGCCCGGCGTGGTGAACTACATCACCAACGCACCGGCCGACGCGGGCGCCGTGGTCGAAGCCATGGTGGCCCACCCGGCCGTGCGCCGCGTGAACTTCACCGGCTCGACCAAGATCGGCAAGATCATCGCCATGACCTGCGCGAAGTACCTGAAGCCGGTGGTGCTCGAGCTCGGCGGCAAGGCGCCGCTGGTGGTGCTGGACGACGCCAACCTCGACGATGCCGTCAACGGCGCGGCCTTCGGCGCGTTCGCCAACAGCGGCCAGATCTGCATGAGCACCGAACGCATCATCGTGGACAACAAGATCGCGGACGCCTTCGTGAAGAAATTCGCCGACAAGGCCAAGGCCCTGCCGCTGGGTGACCCGCGCAAACCCGAGCCGGTTGTGCTCGGCTCGGTGATCGGCATGGGCACGGTCAACCACTGCAACGAACTCATCGACGACGCACTGGCCAAAGGCGCCAAGCTGGCGTGCGGCGGCAAGGCCGACACCACGCTCATGCCCGCCACCGTGCTCGACCACGTGACCCCCGCCATGCGCATTTACCACGAAGAAACCTTCGGCCCGGTGAAATGTGTGGTGCGTGTGAACGGCGTGGAAGAGGCGATTGCCTGCGCCAACGACAACGAGTACGGCCTGAGCGCGGCTGTGTTTGGCGGTGACATCGCCCGCGCCTTCAATGTGGCGCGCAAGATCGACAGCGGCATCTGCCACGTCAACGGCCCCACCGTGCACGACGAAGCGCAGATGCCGTTTGGCGGCGTGAAGGGCTCGGGCATCGGCCGCTTCGGTGGCAAGGCTGGCATTGCCGAGTTCACCGAACTGCGCTGGATCACAATGCAGACGACACCGCGCCACTACCCGTTCTGATGTCCGGTGGGGGAGGAGGGGAAGAAGAGCGAAGGCCCTGGAGGCGGTGCTTCCAGGGCTTTTGTTTTGGATGGTCTGTGGTTGGGCTGGGGTCGCGGGTAGCGTTGGGTGGTTGGAGGACTGTTCAAGGCTGGCAGCGGCCCTTTGACAGACGGCGTCGGGTAGACGGCTACCGAACCATCAGATTCGGCATGGCCATCTTGGGCCACCCAAACTTGTCGCGGAGCGACCGGTCGAACACCTGCAGCAGCTCTGTGGCTAGTGTTATGTCCCGTTAATAACTGGCATTAATCGTGCATGCCGATGCGGTATCTTGGGAATGGAGATACCGCGATGAGAACTGGCAGACCGAAGGTCCAATTGTTGTTGAGCGAGCAAGAGCGT
>NZ_MUNZ01000153.1 GCF_002001205.1 Hydrogenophaga sp. A37 | reverse complement strand
CGGCTGGCCCAGCCGGGCAGCCATTTTGATGAGCAGCGGTTTGCCAATATCGTCGATGAGATGGCGATCTCTTCGGGCATGAAGCGACCCCAGGCCATGGTGCTGGCGCGCGACCAGGGCATCAACGCCTTTGCCACCGGCTGGGATGAGGACGATGCGGTGGTGGCGGTCACCGCCGGCGCGCTGGAGCACCTCAACCGAGAGGAGTTGCAGGGTCTGGTGGCGCACGAATTCAGCCACATCCGCGAAGGCGACACACGTCTGAACATGCGCCTGATGGGCATGGTGTTTGGCCTGGAGATGCTGTTTCGCATGGGGCAGCACCTGGCCGAACCCGACGTCAGGGAGCGCCGCATGGCCGCTTCGTTGCTGGGCGTGGCCATCATGGCTGCGGGCTGGCTGGGCTGGGTGGCCGGGCATGCCTTGCAAGCGGCGGTGTCGCGCCAGCGCGAGTATTTGGCCGATGCACGCGCGGTGCAGTGGACGCGCAGTCGGGACGGGCTGGGCGGCGTCCTGCGCAAGATCATGAGTCAGCAGAGTGAAGGGGTGGTGTTCCGGCGGATGGGGTCCACGGTGCAGCACATGCTGCTGGTGGGGAGCGAAGACGGAAGGGTGGCACACTGGTTCGATTCCCACCCGTCGCTGGCGCAACGCGTGCGCCGCATCTACGGTCGCCAGATGGGACCCTTGCCACTGGAGCGCGACGACGCCCCCGATCCTGTCACGGCCTCGACCACGCCGCCTCCGCCCCCCGGGATCACCGCGCCCGGCTGGACTCTGAGCTGAACCCTTTTCGAGACCCTCCTTAACCGATGTCCATCGATTCCCAAGGCGCTTCGCCCCGGCTCGCGCCCAGCCTGGGTGCCCTGTTGCATGAGACCGCTGGCTGCGTGCTGGCGGTCGAGCAGGGGCGTTCGCTCAGCGAGGTGCTGCCGCGCGTGCCCGCCGGGCTGCGGCCCGGTGTGCAGGCGTTGAGCTTCCAGGCGCTGCGCCACCTGGGCACGGCGCGTGCTGTGGGCCAGCGGCTGGCGCAGCGAGCACCCGCGCCGCCGGTGCTGGCCTTGCTGCATGCGGCGCTGGCCGTGCTGATTGCCGACGAAGAAGGGGTGCAGTACCAGCCGCACACGGTGGTGAACCAGACCGTGGACGCGGCCAAGCTCGCGCGCGACACCCGCATGCAGGCGGGTTTTATCAATGCCTGCCTGCGCCGGTTCTTGCGCGAGCGCGCCTCACTGCTGGACAGCGTGGCACAGGATCCTGTGGCGCGCTGGAATCACCCGCGGTGGTGGATCGAGCGGCTGCAACGCGATCACCCGGACCGGTGGCAGACCATCCTGCAGGCCAGCAACCGGCCCGGACCGATGGTGTTGCGTGTCAACCGCCACCACCTGACACGGGACGCCTATGCCCAGACCCTGCGCGATCAAGGCATGGACACGCAGGCGCTGGGCGACGATGGGTTGGTGATGTCCGCGCCGCAGCCGGTCGATCGCCTACCCGGCTTTTCGCAGGGGCACTGCTCGGTGCAGGACGGAGCGGCCCAACTCGCCGCCGGTTTGCTGTTGGACGGACGCGAGTGGAGCGCGCGCGACCGGGTGCTCGACGCTTGCGCGGCGCCCGGCGGCAAGACCGCCCACCTGCTGGAGCGGGCCGACCTCGACCTGCTTGCGTTGGACGTGGACGCCCAGCGTTGCGAACGCATCCACGACAACCTGCGTCGCCTGGGTCTCCAGGCCGAGGTCAAGGCGGCCGATGCGGGCCTGCCCGACACCTGGTGGGACGGTCGCCCGTTTGACGCCATCCTGCTGGATGCGCCGTGCACCGCCGCCGGCATCGTGCGCCGCCACCCCGACGTGCGCTGGTTGCGGCGGGCCACCGACGTCGACCAGTTGGTCGCGATCCAGCGGCGCCTGCTGGACACCCTGTGGCCACTGCTCAAACCGGGTGGCCGGCTGGTCTATTGCACCTGTTCGGTGTTCCATGCCGAGGGCCAGGACCAGCTCCGGGCGTTCCTTGAGCGCCACACCGACGCCGTTCTGATGCCTTCTCCAGGGCATTTGCACCCTGGAACCGCCGTCCCCGGAGGGGAGTTCAACGACAATGAACCGGGTGGATACGACGGCTTTTATTACGCCCGCTTGGACAAGGCCCAGCCTTGATGGAGCGCAGCCCACAGCCGCTGTGACGCCGCTGTGGCGCTGGCTGCTGGCCGCTGTTTGCACCTGGATGCTGGTGCTGCAGGCCTTGCCCGCGCTGGCGCACGAGCCCGAGGTGCTGCAGAGCCGCCTTCAGCGCAGTGCCGACGGCCTCCAACTCTCGGTGCGGCTGGCGCTGGCGCCATCGCCGGCCGTGGAAGATGCGTTGCTCAAAGGCGTTCCCATCTATTTCGCCTGGCAGACGGAGGTGGTGCGCGAACGCTGGTATTGGACCGACAAGCGCATCAGTGCCGCCGCGCGCACCCTCCGCCTGGCCTACCAGCCGCTCACCCGGCGCTGGCGCGTGAGCCTGTCGACCGACGGCGGTGCCATCGGCACGGGCTTGCAATACGCCCTGCACCAGAACTTTGACTCGCTGGCCGACGCGCTGTCGGGCATCAGCCGCGTGGTCAGCTGGCAGATTGCCGAGCCCGGTCGGCTGGAGGAGGACGTTCGTTACCAGGCACAGTGGCGCTTCCGGCTCGATCTTTCTCTGTTGCCGCGACCGTTCCAGATCGGCATGGTGAATCAGCCCGATTGGGTGATCGAGGTCCAGCGCAACCTGGACGTGCCCGCGAACAACGAGGCTGAGGCTCGCCCCGAGGGTGCCACGTCAGAAACCCGATAAAGATGAAGTGTCCCGCTGCTCGCACAGCCGGCCCACCCAAGTGACCACCGATAACGCCCGACTCGAATACAAAGCGGCCCGCCGCAAGCGTTGGGCCCTGGTGGCCGCGCTGGTGTTCATGACCGGGCTGGGCATGGTGCTTCTGTTCCTGCTCACGCTGGCCACCCGCAACCGGGCCTTCTACGAGCAGAACTTTGCCTGGTTGGCGGCCGTGAATGTGGCGGTGGCGGTGCTGCTGTTTCTGGTCATCGTCTGGCTCGCCATGCGCTTGTTCATGCGGTTGAAGCGCGGCAAGTTCGGCAGCCAGCTGCTGCTCAAACTGGCGGCCATCATTGGTCTGGTCGGTGTGTTGCCGGGGGTGCTGATCTACGCGGTGTCGTACCAGTTTGTGGCGAGGTCGATCGAGAGCTGGTTTGATGTGCGTGTCGAGTCGGCGCTGGCCGCCGGCCTCAACCTGGGTCGCACCACGCTCGACACGCTCAGCGCCGACCTCAGCGGCAAAACCCGCATGGCGGCCGAGGAGCTGGCCCGCCAGCCCGCCAGCTCGGCCCTGCTGGCCATGGAGCGCCTGCGCAGGCAGCTCGGCGCCAGCGACATGGTGCTCTGGAGCAGCTCGGGACAGGCCTTGGCCACCGCGGGTGCCTCGCGCTTCGACTTCACGCCCAACCGCCCCGCCACCGCCGTGTTGCGCAGCGTGCGCGCCAACCGGGTGGTGGCCCAGATCGAGGGGCTGGAAGAGGGCAGCGACGGCGCCGAGCAAGCCGAGCTGGCGGTGGGGCAGGCGCGCATCAAGGTGCTGGCGCTGGTGCGCGCGCCCGGTTTTGGTCTGGAAGACGAGTCGCGCTATTTGCAGGTCGCCGTGCCGCTGCCGGCCGCGCTGGTTACCGACGCACTCGCGGTGCAGGTCGCCAACCGCGAATACCAAGAACGTGCGCTGGGCCGCGAGGGCCTGCGCCGCATGTACATCGGCACGCTCACGCTCTCGCTCTTCCTCTCGGTGTTCGGCGCGGTGCTGCTGGCTGTGCTGCTCGGCAACCAGATGGTGCGTCCGCTGCTGGTGCTGGCCGAAGGCATGCGCGAAGTGGCGCAAGGCAATCTGTCGCCCAAAGCCGCGCTGACCTCACGCGACGAGCTGGCTGGCCTCACACGCACCTTCGCCCACATGACGCAAGACCTGGCCGATGCCCGCAACGCGGTGCAGCTCAGCATGCAGCAGGTGGACGCCGCACGCGGCAACCTGCAAACCATCCTGGACAACCTCACCGCTGGCGTGGCGGTGCTCGACGAACAGGGGCAACTGCTCAGCGTCAACCCCGGCGCGGCCCGCATCCTGCGCACGCCGCTGGCCTTGCACATGGGCCATTCGCTGGCCGAGGTGCCGGGGCTGGAGGCTTTTGGTGCCAACGTGATGGCCCAGTTTGAGCGTTTCCTGTCCGAGGACACGCCACACGAAGGTGGCCATTGGCAACAGTCCTTCGAGCTGGGCCCGCATGGCAAGACCCCCTTGGACGAAGGCGTCACGCTGATCGCGCGCGGCGCCCTGTTGCCCAACAACGAGCGCCTGCTGGTGTTCGACGATGTGTCCGAGATGGTTTCGGCTCAGCGCGCGCAGGCCTGGGGCGAGGTGGCGCGGCGCCTGGCACACGAAATCAAGAACCCGCTGACGCCCATTCAACTCTCGGCCGAGCGCCTGGCCATGAAGCTTGAGGGCAAGGTGCAACCCGCCGAACAGGCGATCCTCAACAAGTCGGTGCGAACCATCGTTGACCAGGTCGACGCGATGAAGCGGCTGGTCAACGAATTTCGCGATTACGCGCGCCTGCCCGCTGCCCAACTGGTGGCGACCGACCTCAACGCCCTGGTGCGCGACATCCTGGTGCTCTACGACCACGCTGTGGTGCCGGTGCGCTGCGAGCTCGACGAGCACATTCCGTCGGTGATGGCCGACCCGCAGCAGATGCGCCAGATTCTGCACAACCTGGTGCAAAACGCGCAGGACGCCATGGTCGGGCAGCCCGATGCTTTCGTGCTGCTGCGCACCCGTTACACCGAGGGTGGTCAGTGGGTGCGTCTGGCGGTGATCGACCAGGGCCCGGGGTTTGCCGAGCCCATCCTCAAGCGCGCCTTCGAACCCTATGTCACCACCAAGACCAAAGGCACCGGGCTCGGGCTTGCTGTGGTCAAAAAAATGATGGAAGAACACGGTGGTCGCGTCGACATCAGCAACCGTGTGATCGACCACCAGATCGTGGGTGCCCAAGTGTCGCTATCATTCGCAGTTGCGATTTGACAACATGGACAAAGAGAAGCATTCCGCGCTATGGCAACTATTCTGGTGGTAGACGACGAACTGGGGATACGCGATCTGCTGTCCGAAATCCTCAATGATGAGGGTCACACGGTCGAGCTGGCTGAAAACGCGGCCCAGGCGCGCGCGTTGCGAGCCCAGTTCCGGCCTGACCTTGTGTTGCTCGATATCTGGATGCCGGACACGGACGGTGTGAGCTTGCTCAAGGAGTGGGCCAGCACCGGCCTGCTGACCATGCCGGTGATCATGATGAGCGGCCACGCCACCATTGATACCGCGGTGGAAGCCACCCGCATCGGCGCCACCGCCTTCCTTGAAAAACCCATCACGCTGCAGAAGCTGCTCAAAGCGGTCGATGTGGGCTTGAACAAAACGGTGGCCAAACCCCTTCCACCGACATTGCAAAAGAGCAGCGCGGCGATGCTCCCCCCAGCCGATCTGACCGTCGAAGCCGCCATGACCGGCGGCACGCTGCCCGACATGGTGCTCGACATCGGCCCGCAGTCGCTGCAGTCCTTCAACCTCGAAGGCCCGCTGCGTGAGGCACGCGACGAGTTCGAGAAAGCCTACTTCGAATACCACCTCGCCAAAGAGTCCGGTTCCATGACCCGTGTGGCCGAGAAGACCGGTCTTGAGCGCACCCACCTCTACCGCAAACTCAAACAATTGGGTGTGGACCTCGCCCGCAGCAAACGCAATGCGCTTTGAGCGCTGGCGGAGAGTCTTTTCCAATCCAGGTATGAGCCTGGAGTGCTCTGAGATCGACGACGCGAAGCGAGTCGATCAGTTGTAAGACTGACCAGTGTATTGGGGCCTGGTTTCAGGCGTTCATCAACCGTGGACGAGGGCTGTGGGCTGGTGCGCGCCAGCGCATCACCCACCTGTGCACGGCGCCGCCCGCCCACGCGGGTCTGCTCATGTCAGCCGGTGCGAGTGGCTGCCCGCTTGAACAGCGCCTGGCGCGCCCCGTTGAGCTCCTCGGCGGCCTGCACATCGCTCGGGGCTTGCGCGAGTTGCTGCAGTTCCAGCAGCGTGACGCCGGGCCGCAAGTAGCTCTGTGCTTCAGGCAGGCAGGCCAGCTTGTCCAGCGGCGTCATCGCATCGCGCGGGCGGTACACGCGCTTGATGCGCCCGGGCTTCTTGGGGTCGGCCAGCTCGGTGGCAAACAGGCACGGCCGGTGGAAGTTCAGGAACGGGTTGAGGTACTCGCGGCAGTAGGTGTCGAAGCGAGCGGCGTGGCGGCGGTGGATGTGCTCGTAGCCGAACTCCTTGCGCACCACGGCCCCGTTCTTGGTCTCGGCCAGACCGTTGTCATTGCTGTGCCTCGGGCGGCTGCGGGTGAACTCGATACGCAGCTTGTCCAGCAGCCGTGCCACCTTGTGGTTGACGTACTCGCTGCCATTGTCGGCATGGAACCCCAGAATCTCGAATGGGAACTGCGCCAGCATTTCCTCGATCACGCTGAGCAGGTGTGCCTCGGAGATCGCTTGCACGCTGGCCACCACCTGCCACTGGGTGACGCAGTCCACCGCGTTGATGTGGTACAGCCCCTTGACGCCGTCCAGGTCGCCCTGATGCACGCTGTCGATGCGGATGAAGCCGGGGCGGCCCTCGGGCGCGGGCGCCTTGCGCACGCCGATCTGGGTGTTCTTGTTCGGCCGGGTCTTGGTCAGCACCACACGCTGGTTGCGATAGCCCGCGCTGTGGCGCAGGTTGTAGAGATGGCCCACCGAGATCGAGCCCAGCCGAGAGAATCGCTCATCACCAAAGACGTCGCGTTGGCGGCGCAGCACGCAAGCCGTGGCCGGGCCCGACAGCGTGCCCATAGCGCGGTCCACCTCGGCCAGCAACACCACATCGGCGGGCGTATACAGGCGGACAAACGGGCGACGCGGTGCGCCGTAGTTCTTGACCAGTCCCTGATGGCCAGTCAAATTCCCCCGTCTATGGCCACCTCAAACTCCCCCACCTGAACTGATCGGGGATAGGGGTTAAACGCCGGCGTCGTCGGCACCTGTTGGCAGGACATTGATCCAGTCTTCCC
>NZ_MUNZ01000032.1 GCF_002001205.1 Hydrogenophaga sp. A37 | reverse complement strand
GCCGGAGGTGGTGAAGGGGGATGGGGAGGCGGTGGAGATGGCTCGGACGTTCCTGCTGTCCTAGGGGTGCGCCATGGATGTGAAGTCAGCGCATCAATTTTCGTCGCTGCATAGACGACAGGTTGAGGCCAGTTCCGTCTGCGGCTGCTTCTTCTGTCTCAGTACGTTTGCGCCGTCTGAGATAACCGAGTGGGTCGATGAGAATCAGACTGCCTTGTGTCCAAGTTGCAACGTGGATTCTGTGATCGGCTCAGAGTCGGGCGTCCCCTTGTCACAGGAATTTCTTTCTTCCATGCGGTCGTACTGGTTCTGGTCGTGAGAAGGGGCGACGGTCACCCGTCGCCCCTTCTCATTTCTGAACCCCCCGCGCGAATCAGCTGAAAAAACTCTTCGCCTTCTCAAACCACCCCTTGTCGTTCGGGCTGTGCTTGTGGCCGCCCTTCCTGAACGACTCGTCGAGTTCCTTGAGCAGCTTGCGCTGGTGTTCGGTGAGCTTCACCGGCGTCTCGACCGCCACGTGGCAGTACAGGTCGCCGGGGTAGCTGCTGCGCACGCCCTTCACACCCTTGCCGCGCAGGCGGAAGGTCTTGCCGCTTTGCGTGCCTTCTGGCAAGTCGATGGTGGCCTTGCCTTGCAGGGTGGGCACGTCGATCTCACCGCCGAGGGCGGCAATGGTCATGCTCACCGGCACCTGGCAGTGCAGGTCGTCGCCCTCGCGTTCGAAGATGTCGTGCTTGCGCAGGCGCACCTCGATGTAGAGGTCGCCGGCCGGGCCGCCGTTCTGGCCGGGTTCGCCGTTGCCGCTGGAGCGGATGCGCTGGCCGTCGTCGATGCCCGAAGGGATCTTGATTTCCAGCGTTTTCTGCTTCTTGATCTTGCCCTGGCCGTTGCAGGTGACGCAGGGTTCGGGAATGATCTTGCCGCTGCCGTGGCAGTGCGGGCAGGTCTGTTGAACGCTGAAGAAACCCTGGCGCATCTGCACCTGGCCCTGGCCGTGGCAGGTGCTGCAGGTCTTGACGCTGGTGCCGGGTTTGGCGCCCGTGCCTTTGCAGGTTTCACAGTCGTCCCAGCTGGGGATGCGGATCTGGCTTTCCTTGCCAGCGGCCGCTTCTTCCAGCGAGATTTCCATGGCGTACGACAGGTCGGCGCCACGGTAGACCTGTCGGCCGCCGCGCTGGCCGCGCTGGCCGCCAAAGATGTCGCCGAAGATGTCGCCGAAGGCGTCGCCGAAGCCCGCGAAACCTTCCGCGCCCGGGCCGCCGCGCATGTTGGGGTCCACACCGGCGTGGCCGTGCTGGTCGTAGGCGGCGCGCTTCTGCGCGTCGCTCAGCATCTCGTAGGCCTCTTTGGCTTCCTTGAATTTTTCTTCGGCGGCTTTGGCCGTGTCACCCTGGTTGCGGTCCGGGTGGTGCTTCATCGCGAGCTTGCGATACGCCTTCTTGATTTCTTCGTCCGAAGCGTTCTTCGGTACGCCCAGAATCTCGTAAAAATCGCGTTTGGCCATGGTCTGGTGGGGGTCTGTTGGAACACAAACGCCGCGTCAGGTTGCCCTGACGCGGCGGCGGGTTGAAAGCCGTGCGACGGGCGATCAGCCTTTCTTGACTTCTTTCACCTCGGCGTCAACGATGTCATCGTCTTTCGCGTTGCTGCTGGCGCTCTCGGCGCTGGCGCCTTCGGCAGCGGCACCGGCCGCAGCGGCCTCGGCCTGCGACGCGGCGTAGACCTTTTCGCCCAGCTTCTGGCTGGCCGTCATGAGCGTTTCGGTCTTGGCTTCGATGTCGGCCTTGTCTTCGCCCTTGGCGGCTTCTTCCACGTCTTTCAACGCGGCTTCAATGGCTTCCTTCTCGCCCGCGTCGAGCTTGTCGCCGTGTTCGCCCAGCGACTTCTTGACGCTGTGCACCATGGCTTCGGCCTGGTTGCGGGCCTGAACGAGTTCGACCTTCTTCTTGTCGTCGGCGGCGTTGAGCTCGGCGTCTTTCACCATCTGCTGGATCTCGGCTTCGGAGAGGCCGGAGTTCGCCTTGATGGTGATCTTGTTTTCTTTGCCGGTGCCCTTGTCCTTGGCGCCCACGTGCAGGATGCCGTTGGCGTCGATGTCGAACGACACCTCGATCTGCGGCATGCCGCGCGGCGAAGCGGGGATGCCTTCGAGGTTGAACTCGCCCAGCGCCTTGTTGCCGGCGGCGATCTCGCGCTCGCCCTGGAACACCTTGATGGTCACGGCCGGCTGGTTGTCTTCGGCGGTCGAGAAGGTCTGCGCGAACTTTGTCGGGATCGTGGTGTTCTTCTGGATCATCTTCGTCATGACGCCGCCCATGGTTTCGATGCCCAGGCTCAGCGGGGTCACGTCGAGCAGCAGCACGTCCTTGCGGTCACCGGAGAGCACCTGGCCCTGGATGGCGGCGCCCACGGCCACGGCTTCGTCGGGGTTCACGTCCTTGCGCGGCTCTTTGCCGAAGAACTCTTTCACCTTGTCCTGCACCTTGGGCATGCGGGTCATGCCGCCCACCAGGATCACGTCGTGGATGTCGGAGACGCTCACGCCGGCGTCCTTGATGGCCATGCGGCAAGGGGCGATGGTGCGTTCGATCAGCTCTTCCACCAGGGCTTCGAGCTTGGCGCGCGTGAGCTTGATGTTCAGGTGCTTGGGGCCCGATGCGTCGGCGGTGATGTAGGGCAGGTTGAGGTCGGTCGCGGCCGAGCTGGACAGCTCGATCTTGGCCTTTTCAGCGGCTTCTTTCAGGCGCTGCAGGGCCAGCACGTCTTTGGTCAGGTCAACGCCTTGTTCTTTCTTGAACTCGGTGACGATGAAGTCGATGATGCGCTGGTCGAAGTCTTCGCCGCCCAGGAAGGTGTCGCCGTTGGTGGACAGCACCTCGAACTGTTTTTCGCCATCGACATCGGCGATCTCGATGATGGACACGTCGAACGTGCCGCCGCCGAGGTCATAGACCGCGATCTTGCGGTCGCCCTTTTCGGTCTTGTCCAGGCCGAAGGCCAGGGCCGCGGCGGTGGGCTCGTTGATGATGCGCTTGACGTCGAGGCCGGCGATGCGGCCAGCGTCTTTGGTGGCTTGGCGCTGGGCGTCGTTGAAGTAGGCCGGCACCGTGATCACGGCCTCGGTCACGGCTTCGCCCAGGTAGTCCTCGGCGGTCTTCTTCATCTTGCGCAGGATGTCGGCACTGACCTGCTGGGCCGAGATCTGCTTGCCACGCACTTCCACCCAGGCGTCGCCGTTGTCGGCGGCCACGATGGCGTAGGGCATGAGGTTGATGTCCTTCTGGACTTCTTTCTCGGTGAACTTGCGGCCGATCAGGCGCTTGATCGCGTAGAGCGTGTTCTTGGGGTTGGTCACGGCCTGGCGCTTGGCGGACGCGCCGACCAGCACCTCACCGTCTTCCTGGTAGGCCACGATCGACGGCGTGGTGCGGGCACCTTCCGAGTTCTCGATCACCTTGGTGGTGTTGCCTTCCATGATGGACACACACGAGTTGGTGGTGCCCAGGTCGATGCCGATGATTTTTCCCATGTTCTCTGCTCCGGTTCAAATAAAAAGAGGTTGAAAGAGGTGTGGAGGCCTTGTGCATCCCTTGTGGAAGATGTGTGGATAACTCAGGTGGTTTTCAAGCCCCTGCGCACACAAATGCCTTTATCGGGGGGCGGCCACGGTGACGAGCGCCGGGCGCAGCACGCGGTCGGCGATCAGGTAGCCCTTTTGCAGCACGGCGACCACGGTGTTGGCGTCCTGCTCGGCGGGCACCATGCTGATGGCCTGGTGCTGGTGCGGGTCGAACTTGGTGCCGGCGGCGGGCGCGATTTCGAGCACCTTGTGGCGCTCCAGCGCGCTTTTCAGCTGCTTGAGCGTGGCTTCGGAGCCCTCACGCAGCTGTTCGCGCGTGGCTTCTTGAATGCCGAGGCCGGCTTCCAGGCTGTCGGTCACGGGCAACAGGCTCTCGGCAAAACTTTCCACCGCGAACTTGCGGGCCTTGCTGATCTCGTCTTCGGCGCGGCGGCGGGCGTTTTCGGCCTCGGCCTTGGCACGCAGGAACTGGTCGGCCAGATCGGCGTTTTTCGTTTTGAGTTCGGTGACTTCGTTGGTCAGGGCGGCCAGCGCGTCGGCTTCGGCCACCGCGGCAGCGGCCAGGGCCTCTTCCGGGCTCTCGGGAGTGGGGTTCTCTGGGCTGTCAGCGGGGGTTTGTGGTTGGCTCATGGCGGGTAAAAGGTCGTGGAATCAAAGGCAAAGCTTGCCGTGCGCAACATGTAGGGGCGGTCGGGCAGGGTTCAAGGGCTGGCGACAGCAAATTGGCGCTCAGAGGGTCGCTCAAAGGGTGAAAGCCGGGGAGTTTCCACAGGGAACGCTGTCGACATCGCCTGGGAGGAAGCAGAAAGACCCGGCTTCGTGGGAGCCAGCCTGCTGCGCGACCTCTAGGGCGAAGCGGTGGACGCGGTTGCGGCCACCCTGGGGCGTGATTCTATGTTCCAGCGGGCCGCTGCCGGGTTCGACCGCCGCCTGAAGAGGTGCTCAGGGCGCGGCGGCGGGCTGCGCAGAGGCCGCGCTGGCCACCGCCGCGCGGGCTTGCTGCTGCGCCCACTTGCCGGCGAATTGCTGCACTTCCACCATGCGGCGCGCGAGGTCGGCCCCCTGGTGGGTGAGGCGGTAGCCGTCACCCGTGTGGTCCACCAGCCGGGCGGCGCGCAGTTCTTTCAGGCGGGTGTTGAGGGTGTTGGGTGTGACGCCACCCACGCTGTCTTGCAGCAGGCGAAAGGTTTGTGGGTGCCCGTCGCTCAGGGCCCAGATCACGCGCATCGCATAGCGCGATTCCAGCAAGTCAAAGAGCTGGATCACCGCGGCGTTGTCTTTGGAAGCCATGCTGTGTGTCTCCTGTCAACCACCCTCTGCCGGGGTGGCTGAGATCCACTATACGGAAATCCGGCCTTGCTAGCAGTTTGCTAGCTGCGTGCAGTGCAGCAATGTGGCGCAAAGGCCGACGATCAGGACTTACCCCGATTGCGCCCACGGGGCGGGAAGGGGCTTTACGGCCGGTAGACCCGGCTCAGCAAGGTCTTGAGGGTGTCCAGCTCTTTCGCCGTGAGGCGGCTCGCCACATCGATCTCCAGCTGGGTGGCGGTGGCCTGGGCGCTCTTTTGCAGTTTTTTGCCGGTGGGCGAGAGGTGCAGGCCCTGGGCGCGGCGGTCGGTGGGGTGGGGCCGGCGCTCGATCAGCCCGCGCTTGTCCAGGCTCTTGATCATGCCCACCAGGTTGGGCGGCAGGATGTCCAGCGCGGCGCAGACCTGGCGCGAGGTGATGCCGGGGTTGTGCGCGATGAGCGTGAGCACCGAGAAGTCCACCGGGCGCAGGCCGAAGGGGGCCATGCGCTGCAGGAACACGCCGATCACGGCCAGTGCCGCGCGCCGGGCGTTGTAACCCAGCAGGGATTCGAGGTAACTGGTGTCGATGCCGGTGTCGCTGTCGGCGGTGGTTGGAGCGGCTGTCGCCGTCTTGCGGGGGGAGCGCGGACGGCGCAGGGTGTTGGCAACGGACGGTTCAGACATGGTTGCCGAGGATAACGGTTGCGGCGCTCGCTGCGCTGAGGGTGGTCACGCTGTTGCCAGCGTGTTGTTCATCATCGCCAGCCGCATCTCGAACTCCGGCCAGACCCAGCGCCAGAAGCCGGTCTGCGCGGTCTGCCAGCGGGCGGTGTCCGCTCCCGGAGCGGCGCCGATGCGCGCCCAGGCCCAGGCCATGAGCAACATGGCCACGGCGCGCAGGAAGTCGTCGGCCAGCCAATGGGCCAGGTCGGCGGGGGCACCTGGGGCGGTGGCGCGCGGCAGCAGGCGCTCGCGCAGGAAGTCGCTGAAGCCGTTGATCTGCTCCTTCACGCGCAGGGCCTGCGGATCGTCGCCCAGCTCGGCGCCGATGTCGGCCAACAGCCGCAACAGGGCCGCACCGCCGTCGGGCAGGGTCTTGCGCAGCAGCAGGTCGATGGCCTGGATCTCGTTCGTGCCCTCGTAGATCATGGCCACGCGCGAATCGCGCACGATCTGCTCGATGCCCCATTCGCGCACGAAGCCGTGGCCGCCGAACACCTGCAGGCAGGCGCTGGCGCCGTGGAAGGCCTGGTCGGTCCAGGCGGCCTTGAGCACCGGCGTGACCAGCGTGCACCAGCGGCTGGCGAGCTCGCGGCGGGCGGCGTCGGCGTGGTGCTTCTGGATGTCGAGTTCGAGCGCGGTGCGGTAGGCGACCACGCGGCCGGCGTCGATCCAGGCGCGCTGTGCGTCGAGGATGCGGCGCATGGCGGGGTGCTGACCAACAAGATCAGCCTCGCCTGCTTTCGCCGAGCCACCGGGCGCGCGCATCTGGCGGCGTTCTTTGGCGTACGCGTCGGCCTTCTGCCAGGCGGCGTCGAGCAGGCCGATGCCCTGCAGGCCCACGTGCAGGCGCGCGGCGTTCATCATCACGAACATCGCGTTCAGTCCCTTGCCGGGCTCGCCGACGATCCAGCCCGGCGCTTCGTCGAAACGCATCACGCAGGTGGGGCTGCCGTGCAGGCCCATTTTTTCTTCGATGCGTTCGCACACGACGGCGCTTCTGGCGCCGTCTTCGTAAAACTTCGGCACGAGGAACAGGGACAGGCCCTTGGGCCCGGGCGGGCTGTCGGGCAGGCGCGCGAGCACCAGGTGCACGATGTTGTCGGTCAGGTCGTGTTCGCCACCGGAGATGAAGATCTTGGTGCCTGACAGCGCGAAACGCCCGTCGGTAAGAGGGACTGCCTTGGTGCGGCACAAGCCCAGGTCCGAGCCCGCGTGCGGCTCGGTCAGGCACATGGTGGCCAGCCATTCGCCGGTGGCCACCTTCTCCAGGTAGCGCGCCTTCAACTCGGCCGAGGCGTGGTGCTTGATGCACTCATAGGCGCCGTGCAGCAGGCCGGGCGCCATGGTCCAGCCGTGGTTGGCGGCGCTCAGGTTTTCGTAGAGCATGGCCTCCAGCGCGGCCGGCAGGCCCTGGCCACCGTCTTCGGTGGCGCAGGCCAGCGAGGGCCAGCCGGCTTGCCAGAAGGCCTGGTAGGCCTCACGGAAACCGGGTGGCATCGTGACCGCGCCCGTCTTCCACGCCGCACCCACTTCGTCGCCCTCGCGGTTGAGCGGAGCGATCACCTCGCCGACAAACTTGCTGGCCTCGTCGGTCACCTGCGTGAGCAGGTCTTCATCGACGTCCGCGAAGGCGGGCAGGGCCGCGAGCTGCTGCGGCGCCTGCAGCACGTTCTGCAGAATGAAGC
>NZ_MUNZ01000034.1 GCF_002001205.1 Hydrogenophaga sp. A37 | reverse complement strand
CCGCGCCCATGGGCTTGCCGATCATCAGCGGAATGAGCAGGAAGAACCACAGGATCACCATCACCAGCGGGATGGAGCGCAAGGTGTTCACATAGAACGCGGCCGGCATCACCAGCCACTTCTTGCCTGAGAGGCGCATCAGCGCCAGGACCGTGCCCAGCACGACGCCACCGATCATGGCCACCAGCGTGAGCTGCACCGAAAAGATCAGGCCCTTGAGCACGAAGCTCGAAAAGACCGACCAGTCGAGGAAGGAAAAATCGAGGTTCATGTCAATGCCCTCCGATCATGCCGGGCACCTGCACCTTGTGTTCGATGAACAGGGCGATGCGGTTGATGACGAAGGCGGAGATGAAATACAGGCCGGTCACGGCGAGGTAGACCTCGATGCCGCGGGAGGTTTCTTCCTGCGCCTGCATGGCGAACATGGTCAGTTCGGCGATGGACACGGCAAACGCCACCGAAGAGTTCTTGATGATGTTCATGCTCTCGCTGGTCAGCGGCGGGATGACGATGCGAAACGCCATCGGCAGCAGCACGTAGCGGTAGGTCTGCGACAGCGTCAGGCCCATGGCCAGACCGGCGTAGCGTTGCCCCTTGGGCAGGCTCTGGATGCCGGCGCGCACCTGCTCGGCAATGCGCGCGGAGGTGAAGAAGCCCAGCGCGAACACCACCAGGATGAAGCTGGGCACGGCCTTGAGCACGGGAAAGACCGCAGGCAAGACGAAGTACCAGAGAAAGATCTGCACCAGCAGCGGGATGTTGCGAAACAGCTCGGTCCAGGCGTCGCCGATGGCCACCAGAAACTTGTTTGGGGTGGTGCGCAAAACACCCATGACCGAGCCCACAGCCAGGGCCACGACCAACGCCAGCAGCGCCACACTCAGCGTCCAGCCCCAGGCCGACAGCATCCAGCTCAGGTAGCTGATGTCATGACCCGAACCCAGGCATCCGGAGACAGGTCCACCAGATGAAAGCCCCTGACAAAAGATGTGCCACTCCATGCTCATGACGTCGTCTCACAGACACGATCCCCAAGAGACCATCGGGGGGATGCCGGCAGCGCCTTCACCCCCTCGGGGAAAACCGTGTCGCGCTCGCCCAGAAGGTCACGCTCGATCCGCACAGAAGGGGGTTGTTGGCGCACGTTGTGGTGGTTGGTTGGTGTCATGTTGATCAAAGCGGATCGAACCGCTTTCGGTCTTGAGAAACAGATGTCGGTCAGGCTTCTTGCGCCGTTTTCTGGCGCGACCAATGCACCGCTCTTTGCGCCAGCGCGGCGGTGGCATCGACCGTGGGCAGGGGCGCATTGCCATCGTTGAGAACGATGGGAATCTCGGTGCACCCCATGACCAGTGCCGTGGCTCCACGCTGATGCAGGGCGTTCGCGGCGCTCAGCAACAGCGCTTGGCCGGCGCCCAGTTGACCGGCCTTGACGGCGGCAATGCCAGGCATGACCAGGTCGAGCATCTCTTGCGCTGTGGGCAGCAGCCATTGCACGGCCGAGCCGCCCGCCGCCTGTGCCTTGCGGTTGATGTACAGACCGGAGGCCAGGGTGGCATCGGTGGCGAGCAGCCCCAGGCGCGCGCTGGTGCCCACCGTCTTCATGGCCTGCCCGATGGCGGCATCAACGATGTGCAGCATCGGAACACCCACACGCTCGCGAACCTCGTCAAACCACAGGTGTGCCGTGTTGCAAGGCATGACGATGAGCCCGACGCCTGCCAGCTTCAGACGCATTCCGCACTCGACAATGGCCGCCAGCGGAGACGCGCCTTCACCGCGGAACGCCTCCGTTCGGTCGGGTATCTGAGGGATCGAACTGATCAGGGCAGGCACGTGCTCCTGGTCATTGTGGGCAGGTGTGGCGAGCAGCAACTTTTGCATGAAGTCGACCGTCGCCAAGGGCCCCATGCCCCCCAGCACCCCGATCAAACCCGGCGCCACCGCGAGCAGTGCGGGCGAGATCGGTTGGCAAACTTCGGTGGACATGGTCTGTTCGAACATGGGGGCGCTCAAAATCGTCCACTCATTGCGCTGGCTTGTCCGACAACAGCTTGAGGTTGTCTTGCAACTCCTTACTCATCGGCGCGTTCAGGTTGATGCCCTTGGGCGGGATGGGGGACTGGAACCACTTCTTGTAAAGCGACTGAAACTCGCCGCTCTTGATCATTCCGGCCAGGGTGTCGTCCACCAGCTTCTTGAACGCAGGATCGTCCTTGCGGAGCATGATGGCGTAGGGCTCGACCTGGATCGGGTCTCCCACAATGGCGAAATCCGCCGGGTTGGAAGCGCTGGCACGCAGGCCGTAGAGCAGGATGTCGTCCATGCCGAATGCGTCGACACGGTCCTGCTGAACCAGGAGCAGTGACTCGCCATGGTCCTTGGCTCCGATCAGCTCAAAGCCGATGTTCTTTTCGGCGTTTACCTTGCGCAGAACCTGGTAGTTGGTCGTGCCGGTGGTGGAAACGGCTTTCTTGCCCTTGAGGTCGTCCACCGACTTGACGCTGGAGCCCTCCTTCACGATGAAGCGGGTCCCGGTGTAGAAGTAGTTGATGGCAAAGTCCACCTGCTTGTTGCGGTCGGCGTTGTTGGTGGTCGACCCGCACTCGATGTCGATGGTGCCGTTCTGGATCAGCGGAATGCGGTTTTGGGAGGTCACCGATTGCTTGAGCACTTTGACGTCGGCCAGCCCGACCGTCTTCTTCACTTGATCGACCACTTTCCCGCAGATTTCCCACCCAAAACCCGTGGGCTGACCGTCACCGCCCAGATAGGAAAAGGGGATCGAGGCTTCCCGGTAGCCCACCGTGATGGCGCCGTTCGCCTTCACTTTGTCGAGCGTCGTGGCAGGTTGCGCCACGGCTGAAAAAGGAGCTGAGGCCAGCATAATCAGCGCGATGGCGGCACCGGATGGAGCGCGTGAGAGGTTCAACATGGGGTTCTCCAAGAAGTCAAGGTTGATGAACAGGCATGGAGGGAATGCTAGGTTTTCGACCGGGCTCGGGTCATCGGCATTTCATGCCCTCACATAAGCTGGCCTGATATCAGGGTTACCACCAACACAACCGCTCCCCCATGCGACTCAAGCACATCGAAGCCTTCAATGCCCTGATGCTCACGGGGACCGTCAGCGCGGCGGCACGGCTGCTGCACGTGACCCAGCCCGCGGTCACTCAGACGATCCAACACGCCGAACTGCAACTGGGCTATCAGCTGTTCACCCGCCAACGCCGACGGCTGGTGCCGACCCGTGAGGCACAAGCGCTGTACCCCGAAGTCCAGCGGCTGATGACCCAGTTGGAGGAGGTGCGGCGCCTGGCCTCCGCGCTCAAGACGGGTGAGTCCAATCCCGAGTTGCGCATCCTCATCGTTCCCTCGCTCGCCGTTCGCTTGTTGCCCGACGCGTTGACGCTCTTTCGGCGACGCCATCCGGACCTGGCCCTGTCTGTCCGAACGCTGCATTCGAATGAAATTGCACGGGCCATCGCACTGCGAGAGGCCGACATCGGCATCGTCTATGGCAACGTCATGCACGCCAGCCTGAATGAAGAACATGTCGCGACAGGGCGCCTCGTGTACGTCTCCAAAGTCAAACAACGGGGGTCTGACCGCAGAAGCACCATCGCGATGGAAGACGTCTTGCGTGAACCCTTCATCCGGATCGATGAGCGTGACCCGCTGGGCGCCATGCTGGCCGACCAATGGTCACGCCTCGGCCTGTCTCCTGTCGCCGGCATGTCGGTTCAAACACACCACATTGCGATGGTTTTTGCCGAGCAGGGCTTCGGGCCCGCGATCATCGATTCGTTCACGGCCAGCGCCACACGTTGTGCAGAGCTGCACGTACGGACTTTGACGCCCGAGATTCCCGTGGAGATCCGTGCCTTGATGCCGCAAGGAGAACGGTCTCAGCGCCCCATTGAAGACCTCGTCGCTGCGATGCGCTCCGCGGCGGCGGCCTCCACCGCGAGCGTCACCGCCACATGACCGGACCAAGATGAATCCGTCGTTGATCACCCCGCCCATGAGCGCGGATCGAGCGCGCGAGATCGCAGCGGCATTCGATCTGCGCGCCCTCCCCGCCGACTTCCTGGCCAACCCCTACCCGGTGTACGCCCTGCTGCGCGAGACAGCGCCGGTGCGGCGCATGCCCGATGGCTCGTACTTCCTGACCCGCCACGCCGACCTGATCGCGGTGTACCGCGACGCGGCCACCTTCAGCTCCGACAAACACGTGGAGTTCGCGCCGAAGTACAACCAGGAGCCCTTCGGTAGCGACACGGCGCCGTCCCCGCTGTTCGAGCATCACACGACCAGCCTGGTGTTCAATGACCCGCCGCTGCACACGCGGGTGCGCAAGTTGATCATGGGCGCGCTCACGCGCCGCGCCATCGCCGACATGGAACCGGGCCTGATCGCGCTGGTGGACAGCCTGCTAGACCGCATCGAAGCGCAGGGCGGCGGTGACCTGATCGAAGACTTCGCCTCGGCCATCCCGGTGGAGATCATCGGCAACCTGCTGGGCGTGCCACACGCCGACCGCGGCCCGCTGCGGGACTGGTCACTGGCCATCCTCGGTGCGCTCGAACCCGTGCCCACGCCCGCCCAGCACGCCGCCGGCAACCGCAGCGTGACTGAGATGCTGGCCTACCTGCGCGGTCTGGTCGCCGAACGGAGAAGGGCCCCCGGCGACCCGGAGCGCGACGTGCTCACGCGCCTGATCCAGGGGGAAGCGGGCGGCGAACAACTCAGCGAGGTCGAGCTGCTGCAGAACTGCATCTTCCTGCTCAATGCCGGGCATGAGACCACCACCAACCTGATCGGCAACGGCCTGGTCCTGATGCAGGAATTCCCGACAGCGCGCGCGCAGTTGCTGGCCGACCTGCGGGCTTGCGCGGGCGATGCTGCTGCGCAAGAGCAGGTGCTGTCGCCGGCGGTGGACGAGTGCCTGCGATTCGAATCGTCCAACCAGCTCGGCAACCGCCGCGCGCTGGTGGCCACGCAGGTCGGCGGCGTGCATCTGCCCGCGGGCGCGCTGGTCACGCTGTGCATCGGCGCGGCCAACCGCGACCCGTCTGTGTACGAGCAACCGGAAACCCTCAACCTGCGGCGAGAGGGCAATAAACACCTCGCCTTTGGCTTCGGCATTCACCAGTGCGCCGGCCTGAGCCTGGCGCGGCTGGAAGGCCGCATCGCCATCGGTCGCTTCCTGCAGCGCTTTCCGGATTTCAGCTTGAGCGACGCGCCGACCCGTGCCGGGCGGGCGCGTTTTCGCGGTTTCCTGAGCGCGCCGTTTTCTGTCCTCTGAAGTCTCTGGGGCCCACGCGGGTACGCCATCACCCCGCCCCAGGCACGCCGTTTGCCGCCAGCTGTGCGTGGCCCCATGGGGACGGGCAAAGGCGATTTCATGACGGAACGGGACCAACAGAAACTGGATCAAGCGCTGGACATTCTTCAGGCGCAGGTCCCTGATCGCCTGTGCCGCGTCATTCGCTGGTTGCGCAACCCACGCGCCCGGATGGTGCGCTTGCCCTTGGGCGTGCTGTGCGTTGTGGCCAGCTTTTTCTGGTTCCTGCCAATCCTGGGCCTGGAACTCTTGCCTCTGGGTCTCTTGCTCATCGCGATCGATGTCCCATTTTTCCAGCGACCGGTGGCCACCGCCACGCTGTGGCTGGAGCAGCAGTGGTTGCGCCACAAGTTCCGGAGGTCATCGCGCGCACGCCGCTGATGGCGGACCGCAGGAACGCGAATTGCCTCCGGGGAAATCAGAAAGGAAACCATCATGATTCAAGACCACAGGTACCGGAAACCCGGTGTGTATGCGTTGCCGCGTCAACCCCAAGGCGACTTTGGACGGGGCAAAGACCATGCGCCGTTGGGCAGCAGCGACGATGTGAACCGGGAGCTCAATCAACGCGGGGCCTACCGTGACGCGGAGTCGGCGCCGGACGAGCGGGCGCGCGCTCAGGAACCACACCGCCCAGCGCCAGACAGGCCGGACAAGAAAAGCCCCGCCGACCCGCCATCCTCAAAGGGCAAAGTCGAGAACGACCACAACAAGGTGGCAGCCCTGCTTCAGCGAACGCGCCGGGGCCCCGGATTCACTGGCGCCGTCAACGCCTGACCCACCGTCATCGCACCCAGGCCGCTGCTGTCCCAAAAGGCTTCGGTGCTGGCCGACGCCGGCAGCAGCAGGCGCTGCGCCAAGGGCGACAGCGGCAGCTTGGCTGGGTCCTGCAGCAAGACGTAGCGTTCGCTCTCTTCGTCGAGCCGCCCCAGCCAGTCCAGCGCGACCAACGCCGCCACCGGCTCTTCCAGGTGCAGCGGGTCTACCCGCAACGCCTGTGCCAGGGCCTGCAGACTCATGCCGTGCTGCGCAGACCCGCGCAATGCGTTCAGTTGCGCCAGCGTCTCCAGCGCGAGCTGGAAGCGCCAGCCGGGATGGTTGCCGCGCCGCGCAATGCCCGAGAGCAGACTGGGCAGGTAGGCCGCCACCACCGCGCCCAGCAGCACGATCACCCAGGCCACGTAGAACCACACCAGCAGGATCGGCACGGTGGCGAAGGTGCCGTAGACCACCGAGTAGGTGGGCACCTTGGTCAGGTACCAGGTCAGCACGCCCTTGGCCAGTTCAATGCCACCGGCCACGAACAGGCCGCCCACCAGGGCGTGGCTCCAGCGCACGTGCGTGTTGGGCACGAAGCGGTAGAGCGCGGCCATGCCGCCGGTCATCAATGCGAACTGCAGCGAGTCGAGCAGCAGGCGCAGCACCCCTGAGCGGCCCGAGACCATGCCGCTTGAGGCGGACACGGCGTATGACGTGGCGGTCAGGCTGGCGGCCAGCAGCAGCGGACCGAGCGTGAGCACCGCCCAGTAGACGAGGATGCGCTGCGTCAACGGCCGAGGCTGGCGCACGCGCCAGATGTCGTTGAGTTTGCGGTCAATGGTCAGAATCAGCGCCAGCGCCGTCACCAGCAGGACCAGCGCGCCAGCCCAGCCCATCTGCCCAGCCTTGGCGGCAAACTGGTTGAGGTAGCTGAGCACCTGTTTGGCGATGTTGTCGGGCACCAGGCTTTCAATCAGCCAGCGCTGCAGCGTGGTCTGCAGGCGCGCGAACATGGGGAAGGCGCTGAAGATCGCCAGCGCCACGGTGAACAGGGGCACCAGCGAGATCGTGGTGGTGAAGGTGAGGCTGGACGCGGCCACGCCCAGCTGGTCTTCGCGGAAGCGTTCGCGCAGCGTGAGCGCGGTGTTGCGCCAGGGGAAATTCAGCGTGTCGCGCCAGAGTTCGCCCAGCAGGGTTTCCAGTTGGCACCAGCGTTCATTCAGGGTCATCCCGGTATCATCCCAGAACCGCACACCGGGCCCTCTGCCTGGGCGTGAAAGCGCCCTCTTCGACCCGCATCTCCCCCCTCGCTCCGACATGACACCCTCC
>NZ_MUNZ01000161.1 GCF_002001205.1 Hydrogenophaga sp. A37 | reverse complement strand
CGCTTATTGTGCGGTGGCCTCGGCCTCTGCCAGACCCAGCAGCGCCATATCCGCCCGCATGGCCCGAGCGATCCGACGCATGTCGTCCGAAGACACCTCGAACAGGCCGAAACGGAACTTGTGGCCCCAGCGCTGCCGGTCTTCGACGAAGCCGAGTTCGTCGAGCAAAGGCCCGATGGGAGCGGGCTGCGCGCTCACGTAGCGCACATCGCGGCGGTGCGGCACGAAACCTCCGCCCATGTCGACCGCATAGGGTTCGCCCGGCAACACCGCACCGATGCTCACGAAACTCTGCAGCCGGTCTTTGCCGCCCATGGTCTGGGCGGGTGCGTAGTAGGCCACCACGTCGCCAGCGCGCAGGCGCTGGAGCGGCGCGCGCTTGCCGTGGCAGACCTGCATGAAGCCCATGGGGGCGTGGTCGCGCCCCCGCAGCGCGTGCTCGGCGCTGGCGACCGCGATCCAGTGGCGAGGCTCGTGCTCAGGAGGACCCATGCCGTTTTTATCCACAGCGGCATCCGTTTTCATGGGGCCGGGGACGGTGCAGCTCAGGGCACCGCCGGGCCGGCTTTGCCGGACGGCCAGTGCCGCCCCGGGGTCGCGCGCAGCGCGGCGGGGGTGGGCCATCTCAGGCCAGCGCGTGCAGACCGACGCGGTTGCCTTCGCTGTCGATGATGTGGGCGAAACAGCCCATGCCGTCGGGCAGTGTCACCTTGGGCAGGGCCACGCTGCCGCCGGCTGCGGGGACGCGCGCCAGCCAGGCGTCGAGCGAAGGCGAGGCGTTCAGGTGCACCAGCGTGCCGTCCGCCGAGGGCTGGAAGCGCGGGTTCTTGAGCAGGGCGCCTTTCACATCGTCTTCACCCTCGACCTCAAACACACCAAGCTCCTCGCCCGGCCCGCCAAAGGCCTCGCGGCGCAGCCCACGGCCGGTGAGCACGCCGTAAAAGCGCATCGCGCGGTCCATGTCGGCGACGGGAATTTCAAACCAGTTCAGGGCGTGTGCCATGTGTCTCTCCAGGGGGTGATTGAACAGGCTGCGGATTCTGCGGACCCCCTGCTGACAGCGCTGTGTCAGCAGCCTGTCACACCCCTTCCTGCGCCGGTTCAGATCCAGCTGAGCAACCAGCCCGCCACCACGGGCAACGCCACCGCGCTGAACAGCGCCGTGAGCCCCATCGCGAGGCCGGCGAAGGCGCCCATTTCTTCGCTCACCAGGAAGGCCCGCGCGGTGCCGATCCCGTGGGCCGCGGTGCCGAGCGCGAAACCGCGCACGGTGGGGTCGGTGATGCGCAGTGCGTCAAACAGGTGGCGCGCGCTCGCCGCGCCGAGGATGCCGGTGCACACCACGAGCACGGCCGTCAATGTGGGCAGGCCGCCGATCTTCTCGGCAATGCCCATGGCCACGGGCGCCGTGACCGACTTGGGTGCGAGCGAAGCGATGGTGGCCTTGGACGCGCCGAGCGCCCAGCCCACGCCAATGGCCGTGACGGTGGCGGCCAGCGTGCCCACCACCAGCGCGGCAGCCATGGGAAACCAGAGCCGCTTCAAGCGCGCGAGCTGTTCGAACAGCGGCACCGACAGCGCGACCGTGGCCGGCCCGAGCAGGAAGTGCACGAACTGCGCACCCTCGAAATAGGTGGCGTAGGGCGTGCCCGTGGCCCAGAGCAAGGCGCCGAGCACGATCACCGACAGGGCCACCGGATTGGCCAGCGGATGGAAGCCGCTGCGTCGGTAGGTCACGAACGCGCCGTGGTAGACCAGCAGCGTGACCGTGAGGCCAAGCAAGGGCGACGCGGAGAGGTAGACCCAGACATCGGCGAGGCGGCCAACCGCCACACCAGCGAGGGGCAGGCCCTCGTTCACGGTGTGTCTGGGGCGGCGGGCGGCGCCACGCGCTTCATCAGCCACGCCATGGTGAGCGCTGCGCTGGCCAAGCCGACCAGCGTGCTGAGCACCAGCGCCACGCCGATGGCCAGCGCCTCGTCGCCCAGGCGCTGCAGGTGCAGCATCACGCCCACACCCGCAGGCACGAAGAGCAGCGAGAGGTGCTGCAGCAAGGTCTGCGCGGTGGGCTTGATGGCGCCGAGCAGCGAAGGCCGCAACACCAGCGCCAGCAGCAACAAGGCCATGCCCACCACCGGGCCCGGCACCGGCGCGGCCAGCGCGCGCACCAGCGCCTCGCCGATCAGCTGGAACACGAGCAGGGTGGCGAGCGCGGGGATCATCCGGGAACGCTCAGCCTTTTAGAGCAGCTCTTCCGGGATGTTGCCGCCGTTGGCCGCGATGTGGGCCAGCACGTTCTTGTGCAGCCACATGTTCATCTGGGCCGAGTCGCCCATCAGCTCGTCGGGGCAGTAGAGCTCCTTGGCCAGTTCCTTGCGCGCGGCCAGGCTGCTGTCCAGGCCCAGCAGTTTGAGCAGGTCGACGATGGACGTTTTCCAGTTGAGCTTTTCCGGGTGGTTGGCGGCCTTCTCGGTCAGCAGGGCGACCACGTCCACCATGGTGATGGAGTTGACCACGGGCTCGGCCGGAGCGGCGGCCACCGGGGCGGGTGCTGCAGCGGGCGCCGGTGCAGCGGCGGCCGGCGGGATGATGACGGGCGCTGCGGCCGCGTCTTTCATGCCCAGTTTTTCCAGAATGTTGCTGAAGAATCCCATGATCAATCCTTTGATGGCGTCGTGAACAGAAAGCGCTGTACCGGACGCAAACGGCAACGCGCCCCCAGCTTATAGGCTGTACACCCCATCGGCATGACACCGGGGTGAATATTCCGGCGCCGCGGTGGCGCCGAACCGTGCACAAATGCCTTCCGGTGTCAGGCCAGCGCGTCGTCCAGCACCTCGACCCAGTGCCGCACCGGCGTGGCCGTGCCACTTTGCAGGTGGGTGATGCAGCCGATGTTGGCGCTGGTGATCACGTCGGGCTGCAGCTCGCTCAGGTGGCCCAGCTTGCGGTCGCGCAGCTGGTACGACAGCGTGGGGTTGAGCACCGAATAGGTGCCAGCCGAGCCGCAGCACAGGTGCGCCTCGTTCTTCGCCACCTGCACCGTGAAGCCCAACGCGGCCAGGTGCTGCTCCACACCGCCCTTGAGCTGTTGCCCATGTTGCAGCGTGCAGGGCGGGTGAAAGCCGATGACCTTCTTGGCGTCGGGTTGCTGCGTGAGTTTGGGTTTCAACACCGGCACCAGTTCGGGCAGCAGCTCGCTCAGGTCGCGGGTCAGCAGGCTCACCCGCGCGGCCTTGTGCGCGTGGGTCGGATCGTCGGCCAGGATGTGGCCGTACTCCCTCACGGTCACCCCGCAGCCAGACGCGTTCATCACGATCGCCTCCACGCCCTGTTCCAGCAAGGGCCACCAGGCGTCGATGTTGGCGCGCATCTGCGCCATGCCGCCGTCCTGGTCGTTGAGGTGGAACTTCACCGCGCCGCAGCAGCCCGCCTGGGGCGCGATCACGGTCTGGATGCCGGCCGCGTCGAGCACGCGCGCGGTGGCCGAGTTGATGTTGGGCATCATCGCCGGCTGCACGCAGCCCGCGAGCATCAGCACCTTGCGTGCGTGCGTCTGCGTCGGCCAGCGCCCGGCGTCCTGTTTGGCCGGCACCTTGTTTTTCAACGAGGCCGGCAGCAGCCCGCGCACCAGCTGGCCCATCTTCATGGCGGGACCGAACAGCGGCGAAGGCAGGCCCTCCTTGAGCAGCCAGCGCACCGCCTTTTCGCCCGCCGGGCGCGGCACCTTTTCATCGACGATCTTGCGGCCGATGTCGATCAGGTGGCCGTAGTCCACGCCGCTGGGGCAGGTGCTTTCGCAGTTGCGGCAGGTGAGGCAGCGGTCCAGGTGCAGCTGCGTCTTGCGCGTCGGCTCGGCCCCTTCGAGCACCTGCTTCATCAGATAGATGCGGCCTCGCGGGCCGTCCAGCTCGTCGCCCAGCAGCTGGTAGGTCGGGCAGGTGGCGGTGCAGAAACCGCAGTGCACGCACTTGCGCAGGATGGCTTCGGCCGCACGGCCATCGGCGCGCGCCTGGTATTCGGGGGAGAGCTGGGTTTGCATGTCTCGGTTTCTGGTTATTTCATCTTGAAGAGGTTGCGCAAGGCGAGGCCGATGAGGAACAGCGCGAGGATGGAAACGGCTTTATGAAGCAGTAGGGTGAGAACGGTCCAGACGCCCAATTGATCGCCAAACAAAACTTTGCTGGCAGGTTCCGCGAGCTTTTCAAACCCAGGGAGCGCATGGGCTGCGGCGAACTGGATAAGTGGGCCGGTCGCACGGCAATTCCGCGCAGAAGGGACACAAGGAACAAGACCGGCTTGCCATGCGTACAGCAGAAACGCCAATATCAATGCGGCGACCAGCAAAGCCATTGGTCGGGCAACCCCAAACCCAAATTCCGAAAATTCGCGATAGACGGTATAGAGCCAACGCCGCGGGTCGCGATGTTTCTCAGCAGCCTTCGCTTCTTCTCCCATCTCAAGCTTAAAAAAGCGTTGTTCCTCGCGAGTCGCCTGCTGTTGAGCAAAGGCGAGCTTGAGCGTTCGATAGGCGCGCGCAGCATCAAGGCTACCGTTAGGTAAAGGAAAAACCGCGCCGTCAAAGGAGATGTTCTGGTGCAGCGTACAGCCGTGAAACTCCGGTGCTCCGCCGAAACGAACAGGTGCTCCAGTTACCAAGTTCACCCCAAAATCGGTGCGACCAGTGAACTGGCGGTTTTGAAAGCTCACCGACCCTTCAAATTCCGCACCCGCAAAGCTGATGTCGACAAACGCCCCAGGGTTCAGTCCCCGCGCTTCGGCCCAAGTTTTTTGCCTCTCAAATCGATTCCCGTACGCCGGCTGCAAGGCCACCCAGGTCCGCCCCCCGAAATCCGCATTTTGGCCCCACCGGGTACCGCAAAAGCTTGCACCGCGGTCCCACTGTGCGCCGATAAAACGAGCTCGATCACCCCATTTCGCACCCAAAAAACTGGCTCCCCTACCCCACTGTGCGCCAGAGAATCTGGCGTCATCTCCCCATAGGCTTTTCTCGAAGGTAGCTCCATCTCCGAAAACAAATCCTGAAAGGTCAACAGGCGTGTTTCGAAGATCCTGTTCTGAAAAGTCAGCGACATTTGTGTACCCGAACTCCCCTCCCACCCAGCGCGCCGGGAATTCACCCCTCCATTTATTCCAAGCCTCGGCCCCGCACCGCGCCAACGCCAAGCACTCATCCCGCGTGATGTTGTCCGGGTCGGCAATCGTTGCGGTCTGTCCGTCGCCGCTGTAGGTGTGCGGTTCAGCCATGTTGAGGACAGTCTTTACTCGCCATAGTGGTACCGCAACGCCGCAATCTCCAGCGTCTCTTCCCGCAAGCGGTAGACCATGCGGTGTTCCTGGTCGATGCGGCGCGACCACCAGCCGCTGAATTCGTGTTTGAGCGGCTCGGGTTTTCCGATGCCGTTGTAAGGGTCACGCTGGGCATCGGCGATCAGGGCGTTGATGCGGCGCAGGGTGGCCTTGTCTTGCACCATCCAGTATTGGTAATGCGCCCAAGCAGCGGTCGAGAAGCGGATGCTTTTCTGCATGGGCCGGCTCAGGGCTCTTGCAGGGTCTGCTCGGTGCCGCCGCCCGCGTCCAACTCGTCCATGGCCTCGCGCAACATGCGGCGATTGGCGGGTGAGTTCATCAGGTAGGCCGTTTCTTGCCAGGCGTTGAAATCGTCGAGGCTAATCAGCACGGCGGGCTTGCCGCCCTGGCGTGTGATGAGGATGGGCGCGTGGTCGTCGTTGACCTTGTCGAGCATGTGCGCGAAGTTGGCGCGCGCTTCGCTGTAGTTCAGGACTTCCATGGAAGACTCCGGTTGATTTTTACGTACAAATAATTGTACGCATTTGCCTGCGCAGTGACCAGCGCAATCAGCCCATACGGCCGGGGTTGAAGATGCCTGCCGGGTCGAACTCCCCTCGCAGGCGTTGCGTGATGGTGTCGATCACCGCGGTCTGGCGGTCAAAGCGCGGAACGCCAGGGGCGCCGTCGGCCCCGGCGCGGAACAGCGTTGCGTGGCCGTTCACCGCTGCGGTGGCGCTGCGGATCTCATCTGCGGCCGAGGCCGGCGCCCAGAGCCAGCGCTGCGCGCCCTGCCATTCGATCAGTTGCGCACACGGCAAGGCAATGACCGGCGCGGTCTGGGGCACCGAGAGACGCCACAGGCAGAGGTCGGCCGACGGTGCGTTGAAAAACGGCAGTGCCTGGTCGCGGCAGGCGGCCCAGTCGGGCCCGGCCTGTGCGTTGTCGATGAGGGTGCCGCCGGCTTCGCGGCCCAGGCGTTCGCAGGCCGATTCGACCGCCGCCACCGCGCCGCGCAGGCGCACGAACAGCAGCTCGGGCGCGTCGGGCGCGGTGTCGTCCTTCACCCAACACGAGGCGTTCAGCGGCAGCGGCTGGCCGCCCCAACGGTGCAGCTGCTCCAGCGCGTCGTGTTGGCCCAGAGCGAACACCAGCGTGGCCTCGCCCGGCGCCACCGGCAGCACCTTGAGGCTGATGTCGGTGATGACACCGAGCGTGCCCATGGACCCGGCCATGGCGCGGCTCACGTCGTAGCCCGCCACGTTTTTCATCACCTGCCCGCCGAAGGTGAGCCACTCGCCGCGTCCGTTGATGAACTGCAGGCCGAGCACGTAGTCGCGCACGCCGCCCGCCGTGGCCCGCGCCGGGCCGGCCAACCCGGCCGCGACCACGCCGCCGATGGTGGACGCGGCGCCGAAGCGCGGGGGCTCGAAAGGCAGGCACTGGCCTTGTTCGGCCAAGGCCTCTTCCAACTCGGCCAGCGGTGTGCCGGCGCGCACGGTGACCACCAGCTCGCTGGGTTCGTGGCTGACGATGCCCGCCCAGTCGCGCGTGGACAGCGGCTCGCCGGTCACGGACTCGCCGTAAAAGGCCTTGGTGTCGCCGCCGGTGATGCGCAGCGCCTGGCGCGCGGCCGTCGCGGCGCGCACCTGGTCGATCAACTGGCGGGGGGCGTCGGTGGGGCTGGAACTCATGGCCGCCATGGTAGCGGCGGCACCGTTCAGGGCCTTTGAATTTTTTGCACGGTTTGGTGCAATCGCAGCCGCCCGGCCCACGATGTCTATTGCGTGTGCCCCAGACACGCGCCAGCGTTGGGTCGGCCCTTGCACTCACGTTTCAAGCGCTTGCTGCGGGCCTCGGGGCTTTCGGAGGACGGTGCATCGATGAAGCTGACCTTACTGGGCGGGCGCTGGGCAGCCGCTGGGGTGGCGGCCGCTGACGCCAGGGGCGCGGTGCCAAGCCCCAGGGTGCAGGCCAGGCCGGCGAGCCAGACGACAGGCGCACGGGTGCGTTGAGTGGACATGGGTTCCTCCTGAATGTGATGTGGGTCCAACCCCGCATGCTGGCCATCGGAGACCCTTTTGTCTGTGACCCATTCACATCGGCATAGGGGGCCCCCATAACGGAGGCACCCCTGCCACACCACCCGGCATGCGGGTCCGCACCGGGCGGTTCGAGAGTTTGAGGTCACGACAGCCTCGGCAACCCCAACCCGTCAAAGTACGCC